>NZ_CP009621.1:4796691-5462537 GCF_000973725.1 Pontibacter korlensis
CTTCTGATATTGTCTGCTCTGCACGAAGGCCTGCCTGCACACTAAATTTATCCCCTACTTTGCTGCTCCAGTTAATGTAGGCTGCAAAGATATTTTCATCATACACAAAGTGGTTGGTTCTCCGCTGATCCAGCACAGGCACTTCGCTGTTGTTAAAGTAGAAGCGTGAATCGTTATCGGAGGCGACCTGGCTAGCCTTGGCACCTAACTCCAGTTTGCGGCTCTTAGAGAAGGCACGGGTAAAGTCTATTTTAGCAGAGTAAATATTGAACCCGTTTGGTGTCTCAGTATAAAGGAAGTCCTGGAGGATAGGGTTGTCTGTTGTAAGGGAATCGTAGTAATTATAAAAATTAGCCTCGCCCCGGTTCTTAATCCGCACATAGTCCAGGTCTGCTGATAGCGTGGTTCCCAGCGTATCGAACTTGCCCAGGTAGTGTAGGTTTGAAGTAAAGTTTTTGACACTCCCACGCCTAAAGGCAGTAGGATTCTTGGGCTACCGAACCATTGTCCTTGTATATCTCCCAAGCTGAAACGGTCTGCCCGACCGCCTTATTTCTTATATTACTAGCTGCGTTCACATCCCTGTCCAGGACGTGTCCGTTAACACAGGTCCAATACCTGTCTGATAGCTGCAGGTCGGTGTTGCGCCAACCACAAACCCAGCAGTCCTGGGAGGTATGGTTGGGGGCTACTCTGTGAAACTCCCGACCATACCACTCAGGACTTGTATTCCAGCATCTGCACGAACTGATACCACCCAGCATCGCTGATGCTTTTGGCAAGTTTACGGTTCTTGAGCATATGCTGCACTTGCAGGTTCTCAACAACAATCGCTTGGCTCTCGCGAATGAGTTGCGTGCTGAATTTATGGTGGAAGTCCTTGCGGGTGTTGCTCACTTTCTGGTGCAGCCTGGCCAGCTTTGCGGCAGCCTTGCGCCTGTTGCTGCCACCTTTCTTCTTCCTCGATACAGCACGTTGCGCTCTCCTTAACTGGTGCTGATAGCGGTATAGGTGTTTAGGATTGTCTACAACAACACCATCAGACGTGACAACGAAGGATTTTATACCAACATCCAAGCCTACCACTTTGCTTATCTGTGGTAGTCGCTCAATATCCACCTCACAACACAGCGTCACATACCACCCATCTGCTTCCTTGACAACGCTGCCTGTCCTGATAACCCCCTGCACATCCTGTGACTTGCGGTACTTGACCTTGCCGATTTTCGGTAGCTGGACTGTACAGGTATTCTGGTGCAGCTTCACCCCCTGCTTGTAGGTGAACGAGCGATACTGGCCACGCCTGGCGAACCTGGGGAAGCCCTTGCCCTGCCTGAAGAAGCCATCGTAGGACCTGAACAATCTATCTGTCACCTCCTGTAAAGTTTGTGAGTGCACGCACCCGATCCATTCCACGTCCCTGGCAATGGCAGAGAGCTCTTGCTGCACCTGGTTCTTCGATACGGAGATTTGATAGTTGGTCCAGAGTTGCCTCTTGTAGTCCAGGCAGAGGTTGTAGACATACCGGCACGAGCCGAGCCACTGCGCAAAAGCCTGTGCCTGCGCCCTGGTGGGTTTGAGTCGGAAGCGGTATGTCTTGATCTGGTTCACTGGTTCTTCTGGTCTTCCATGTACTTTTTAACAGTTGCTTCTGATATGTGCCCCACCGACTCCACCTAGTAGCTTCGTGTCCACAGCGTAGGCAGTTTCGGGGAACTCGCTGCGTAGCTTGAATGAAGTGTAGCCTTTAAGCTGCGCCACGATGAATGGCGGTGCAGCGGCTGGTGATGCTTTGACCAGCAGGTGAACGTGGTCAAAGCATCACTTCCATTTTCTCTATCACCAAACCCAACTCACCAGCTTTCTCTATCAGTAGTTCTTTCAGGCGAACCTCTATATCACCTGTCAGCACCTTTCGTCTGAACTTGGGACACCATATCAGATGGTAGCCGATGTTGTAGACTCCAGGTGGATGAAGTTTTCCAGCGTTTCGGTTTGACTTCTTTCATCATATAAATATAAGAAGAAAGGTATAAGAGTGTCAACAGTATACGTATTTTCCTTTTTCACCACATCGAGTGGTTCAAAAAGGAAAACCAAATTCATCCCTTGGCTAAAGACCCAAGGTACTGTCTTCAAAGTCAAGGATTTTTGTTGCATTTTTCTTATCTTCACTCTACCTGAAAGAGAGCTCCCGGGCCGACTGGTACTGGAAGTTCATCTTGCGTAGCCCTGGCCTGAGCTGGGGCTATTTCTTTTTCTGCTGTTTCTGGCTGCGTTTCCTGCGTTATTGCGTCTTTGTCAGCTGCGCTGACACCTGAAAGAGAGGCTCCGGCCTCCTGGATTTGGATGTTATTTTTGGGTTCCGCTGGCTGCTGCCCATAACGTGGATCATAGGCTTCATTCTTGCGCCACAGCGTCCAGAGCAGGATCAGCAGCTTGCGCTGCACGGCCACATACGCCTGCATCTTGGTCTTGCCCCTTTTCACGAGCCGCTCGTAGAGGGCAGTAAAGACAGGCTCTTTATAACGTACTACTGTAAAGGCCGGCAGGTGCATGGCCCGCCGGATGTGGGCGTTGCCTTTCTTTGATATTCTGCTTCTGCCCGAGCGCTGGCCCGACTGGTGCTCCACCACGTCATAGCCGGCGTAGCTGACCAGCTGGCCCTGCCGCTCGAAGGTGGCAAAGCCGTTGGTCTCGGCCAGGAGCACGGCCACCGTCTTGAGCCCCACCCCCTTGACCGAGCGCATCTTCTCCACCCGCTCAGCCAGCAGCGGATCCTGGTAGAGCAGCTCCCCAATAGCCTCCTCCAGCTCCTGGAGGCTCTTGTCCAGGGTGCCGACCAGCTTCTGGAGGTTTCGCTCTACCTGCTTGACCACCAGCGCACCGTGATGCAGGGCATGGAGCTGGTTCAGGCACACGGTGCGCTGGTTGGAGAAGTCCTCCAGCTGGCGGGTCAGCAGGCGCAGCCGGTAGATGTTTTTCGACAAGGGCTGCCAGAGCTCCAGGAGCTGCTCCAGGCCCATCTGCGCCAGGCCCCTGGCATCGATCCTGTCGTTCTTGCTCTTGTTTCCCAGGGCCTGCAGGTAGCGCTTGGCCTTGGTGGGCAGCACCACCGAGACCTGGTAGCCCTCGTGGTAGAGGAACCAGGCCAGCTGCTCGTAGTACACGCCCGTGGCCTCCATGAGCAGGCGCAGCTCCACGTCCGCTGCGCGCTTGCCCTCCAGCCAGCGCTGCAGCTGCTTGAAGCCTGTGGGGGTGTTGGTGAATTTTCGGGAGGCTTTCACCTTCACCCGCCGCTCCATGTCCAGGGTGGAGAGGACCACCTCCAGGGCGTCTTTGCTCACATCGACGCCCAGGTTCTGACAGAGTAAATTCTTCATAGCTGAAAGGGGCTTAAGTGGACAAAAAACATTCATCTTCCGGGCCTGCACTCACTCATGCCTGCGGATGGGGCAGCCGCTAGGTACTGTCCAGGCTTTTAAGATGAAGAGAAAGGGAAGGGATTCCTTGGGGGCGACATCATCAAAGTGTCTAGTGCAAGGGCTTTCTCCTTCCCTTTCTGTTAGCTTACGTTTAAGAGCCTGATAAAATTGAACTTACGCTTATACTGCCAAAGATATGAGTGTTAGGGCTTTCTCTGGCATTTTCTCGTAAATCGGTTGTTGTTGTAGTTGTTGGCTTCTATATAAAGTATAGGTTGACCAGGGGCATTGCCCATGTAAGTATCGGTCAGGAAATCAGCCTCCAGGTAGTTGGTTCCATAGTAAACCATACCGCCAATACTGTGCTTGTCGCTGAGGCTGTAGTCGGTGCCAACACGTGTAAACGGAGGCCCTTGTACTTCGTAGTTTCCGGTAGCCTCCTGGTCAAAGTATACTGGCCCCTGCTCTGTTTGAAAAACTCGTGTGAACGTCGCTTCGCGCCCTCCCGCCCGGCGTGCCACATCCAGGTTTATAAAGGAATTCCATTTACCTGCCTTATGGTTAATGTTAGCGCCAGCAGAATACGCATGCTGCTTGCCATTGTAAGTATAGCCAGCATACACACTGCCGTTCGTGCCGCTTATATCATTCTTTTTAAGGTTGATGTTCAGAATACCGGAGGATCCTTCTGCATCATACTTGGAAGAAGGGTTAGTGATGATTTCGATGTTTTTGATATTTTCAGCAGACATGCCTTCCAGTAAATTGCGCAAATCTCTGCCCGATAGGTAAGTGAGCTTGCCATCGAGCATAACGGTTACACCCGCTCTGCCATTAAGCTGTATATTGCCTTCCTGGTCTATGTAACCCCCCGGCGAAGTAGATAGCACATCGTAGGCGCTTCTACCTGCTGCCAAAGCTGTACCCTCTATACTCACCACCATACGATCTGCCTCCTGTGTTATAGTTGGCCGCAGTATCTGCACGGTTACCTCTTTCAGCTGTGTGGCAGTTGGACTGAATAGTATACTGCCTAAAGATTTTTCAGGATCCTGCCCAGTAATGGAGATCTGGCGGATTGTTTTGGTTTTGTACCCGATAAAACTAAGGGCAACCTCATATTCGCCTGCACTTACATCAGAGAAGGTAAATCGTCCGTTTGTGTCTGTCAGCGTGCCATCTATGGCTTGCGTGGAGCCTTTCTGCAACAGTGCCACTGTAGCAAACTCTACAGGCTTACCCGTGGTTGAGTCGGTGAGAACACCATAGATTTTGCCACCGCCCTGTGGCGCACCTTGTGCAGGTGTTTGTAGCTTGTCCTGTGCCCCACCCGTTACTGATATGCCCAGGTAAAGGCATAGCTGTCCCAGTAAAAAGAGGAATCTTTTTTTCATAGTATAGAAATTAGAAGTTTATGGTATGAAGGGTGGAATCAGCTGATGCGTAATAAAGACACAGGCAATACCTGATAGTTGCACCAGCCTTTGCTAAAGTTTAGAATATATTTAGGCTAGGCATAAGGCGCTAATGTACCAGCCACGAATCCGGATGAGTCGCAAAACAGGTATTCAACTGTAAAAACCGGGTAAGGGAGAGGTTAGGATGAGTACCCGCTAAGCTCCGGCCAGACAAGGTCCGGCCGAAGCCTACAAGAGCCTATTCCTTTAGGGATTCCATAGCCATGCCATGGATCTTTAACGTGATGTACTTATCAATGCTATTTAGATTGTAGCCCTCTTTTCGAGCCTTGCTGATAAATTCGCTGTTTATGCCATGGATCTTAGCTTCAACTGTCTTATCCATAGTCAGATTATCAAAGCCCGCCTTTTTCAGGTCCTGCACATAAGCTGCATCCACTCCATGAATTTGAGCACTCATTAAATCTTCAAAATTCAGATTTTTATACCCCAAGGCATTGATTTCCTTAATCGAAGCAGGGCTAATGCCATGGATCTTCGCTTTAAGGTAATCATCCAGGCTTAGCTTATTCAGTCCTGCAGCACGAAGCTCGTTGATATAGGCGGCATTCACGTCATGGATCTTTAGCTCTATCATCTTGTCAAGGCTGATTTCTCCGAAACCCAGCGCCTGTAACTCTTTTATAGCGGCTGGCGTCATGCCATGGATTTTCGCTTCAATAATTTTATCCATGCTTAAATTCTTGTATCCAGCTTTTTGAAGGCTTTCTACATAAGCACTGTTTACGCCATGAATCTTAGCTTCCATTATCTTCTTCAGGCTTAGGTCTTTGAACCCTAGGCGCTGTATTTCCTGCACGTACTGCTGGTCAACGCCATGGATTCTAGCTTCTATCACTTCCCGTATAGAAGGTTTTTTGTTGCTGTACTTCTGGAACAGGGACACGTAGCTCTGGAAATCCTGCATCTTTATACCATGCACAGCTAGTTCCAGTAGCCTCTCGCCGTCTATATCGTTGTAGTTCTTTTTCAGGAAGGCTACATAGTCTTTGTTAACATCACCGAAGAACAAATGGAACATCAGGTTCAGACTTTTGCTGCTGATGTTGTTGTCAGCCAGGTATTCCCTAAAAGAAGCATCCTCTGTAAAAGTATACTTGCCCTGGCTTACCTCTGCCTCTAAGTTACCGTTTAGCTGCAGTGAGCCTGCTGCCTTTGTCATCACAAAAGTGTCGCTTCCCTTTTTCTGAAAGGCACCTTTATCAAAACATCTCGACATGTTCCAGTTAGAGGTGCCCTGGCTACCTTTAAAATCAATGCAGTGATCGCCATCTACCTGCCTACTGTACCAGTAACCCTTCGACATGTCGGTTTGAGGGCCAGTCATGTTCAGGGAATTTCGCTTTACTTTTTCCTTCTCTGGCTTTATCTTTTCCTTAGCCACTGATTTCAGGTTTTCCTTTTGCTTCTCTTTCTGCTCATCAAGGCTGGCAACGGCCTCTTGCGTGCTGTGCGTACTTGCCTTCTCCTGTGAATTATTCACAATAAGATGGGTATTTTGCCGCCCTTTGCTAACAGCAGGCTCATTGATAAACAAGAGAGTTCCGAAGAACAATGGGGCCAGGAAGCTATACTTCCAATAGCCATGCAGCGTGGATCTTTTAGCGTTCATCATAAGGATTCTCTGTTTTAGTAGCGATTGGTTGTAATTAGTCGTGATACTCAGCGGCTTGTTTGGAACGGCAATCTGTACCAGGCCCAGCTGGTATTGCTCTTTGCTTACCTCTTCCTCCTCTAAAAGCGTGTTGTCGGTCTGGTACTCGTTATTCTTCTCTATCTCCTTTTTGAACTGCCAGATAAACGGGTTAAACCAGAGGATAATAACAGCCAGTTCTGCAAGCAGAAGATCCAGGCTGTGCTTCATGCGGGCGTGGATTTTCTCATGAGCAATTATCTGCTCATAGGTTTCATAGTCATACTCATTGGGGTAAAGAAAAATGTGGTTGAAGAAAGAGCAAGGCGCCTGCTTTTCAGTTGTATTCACGATAACATACTCTCCGTCTTTGATTTTATCTGTAGCTGTGGCTGCATTGTATAGCACACTTCCAACCTGAAAAAGCAGGTTAAGGCTAAAGATGATAACACCAAACAGATAAAGAATTTTAAGCCAGTCTATCCAGCCGAGCTGATTTGAGCTAGCCCCGGCTTCGTTTACCTGGCTGCTCTCCTCCACCTGGTGGGCAGTAGTGGGAGGCGTAGTGGGTGCTACATCCAACCTCTCCACAGCGATACTTTGTTGCGGTGTTGCGGTTAGCTTATCACTTGCTGTCTCGCTATTCGCTGTATCATCTTTCTGAAACACCGCAGCCAAATACCCCTGGTGACTCACCAAATGAGGCAACGAAACAAAAGGCATGACAAATGCCAAAAAGATACAAGCAATGAAGTAGATCCGGTTAGCGGCAAAAAAGCTTTCCTGCTGTAATACAGTTTTGTAAAACAGGTATGCAATGCCGATAATAAAAGACGCTTTAAGGAGATAGACTATCATAGCTTTAGGAGTTAGCTGGTCTTTGAGATTTTATGAGGCGCACAAGGTCATCCAGCTCTTCGTCTGATAAATTTTCCTCTTTAGCAAAGTGAGTCAGCATCTTGGTGAAGGAGTTTCCGAAGTATTTGCGTTTGATCGTTGCTACATCCTGCTTTCTATACTCAGCAAGTGTAACCAAAGGTGAGTAGCGGTAGGTGTTACCCAACTTTTCAGCCTGTAAAAACCCTTTTTCTACCAGGATCTTTACCATGGTAGCAACTGAGTTGTAGTGGGGCTTTGGCTCAGGCAGTCCCTCAATAATATCCTTGATGAAAGCCTCTTCAAGCTGCCAGACCACCTGCATGATTTGTTCTTCTCGTTTCGCTAATTTCTGCATGACCGTAATTGTTTCTACAATACTACTAATTCATTAGTATCAATCCTAATAGATTAGTACGACTCTTAATCAATTAGGATATAACAAAACCTACTTTTAAATAAAATATTTTATCAGATATACTACCAGAGCCTGGTTTTATTCTTTGGACTTAGAAATATGCTATAAATATTTTTGCAGGTAGAGCCAGTTGGGCGAGTATAGTCCTTTCTTCTCACCATATCTGTTGGTATGCGGAGGGGCTGTTGTATAGCTATGGGAGATGTTAGTATCTAAAAACAATTGCTCGATGCCTATCCTAAATCAACTCCACACACAACTGCGTACAGAATAGCTTTAGCAACGAGCGCAATGAAGAAGAAAAAGAAAAAAGCATCGACCAAGCTTAGCTCTCAGGATCTACTGGCCCTGGGCTTTCCTTCGGGCAAGCCGCTTGGCACAGCGCTTAACATTATACATACACACTATACAGAGCTGGGCAAAAACCACCAGATAGAGCTGCTCCAGGATGTTTTAGCTGCGCCTGACCAATACCACATGCATGCTACACTGGCTCCCCTGGCGCAGGCTATACTTGCTCAGCAGGAGGCTGAACCCATTGCGCTGAAGCCTGACAAGCAGCAGTATGCCATTTATGGAGCAGAAGGCATAGAAGAAGGAGCCTTGAACCAGATGGATATAGCCATGCGCCTACCTATAACTGACAGTGGCGCCCTGATGCCAGATGCGCACCAAGGATATGGCTTACCTGTTGGAGGAGTATTGGCTACACACCATGCAGTTATACCCTATGGCGTAGGTGTTGATATTGGCTGCCGCATGAGCATGAGTATCTTTGATATTCATACCGGCTACCTAGACAAGAACCGGGAGAAGATCATCAAGATGCTGAAGGATAACACCCGCTTCGGCAACACTGCCTTCAAGCGTCCAATGGATCATGAGATAATGGAGAGGCCTGAGTTCTCCGAGATTCCTATTGTGCGTGAATTGAAAGACAGGGCTTTTCAGCAGCTGGGCACCTCCGGTGGTGGTAACCACTTCGTGGAGTTTGGCACGGTAGAGATACATGATGCTAATAATGATTTTGACCTGCCATCAGGCAAATACGTGGCTATTCTCTCCCACTCCGGCTCCCGAAGGCTTGGCGCTAACATTGCCGGGTACTACACAAAAGTGGCCATGGATTACTGTCCGCTGCCCCAGGAGGCAAAACACCTGGCCTGGCTTGATTTAGATACAGAAGCTGGCCAGGAGTACTGGTTAGCCATGAACCTGGCGGGAGACTATGCCTCCGCCTGCCACCATCAGATACATGAGCGCCTGGCGGCAAGTTTAGGAGAAGCACCTATGGCCAGAATAGAGAACCACCACAACTTTGCCTGGAAGGAGAAAGATGCCTCTGGCAAAGAAGTGATCGTGCACAGGAAAGGTGCTACCCCGGCGGGAAAAGGCGTGATGGGTATCATACCGGGCACTATGGCTACTCCAGGTTTTATAGTGCGTGGCAAAGGAGAGGCTGCTGCCATCAATTCAGCTTCTCATGGAGCGGGTCGGGTGATGTCCAGAACACAGGCTTTTAAAACACTATCGGAAGCGCAAATGCGAAAGAACCTGCAAAAAGCTGGCGTGGACTTAGTAGGTGCAGCTCTGGACGAAGCACCGATGGCTTATAAAGACATACACCAGGTAATGGCATACCAACGAGACCTGGTAGAAGTAGTAGGCACTTTTTACCCCAAAATAGTGCGGATGAACGAGGATAAAAAGTATGTGGAGGTAGATTAAATTAATATATCCTAGCTAGTCCAGAACTTCAAACGAGAGGCGCCTTATACTCTTTTCTGCAGAAGGCCGTGTAATATCTGTTACATGGCCTTCTGCTTATTCTATAGCTTTCTTACTTCATTCAATAAGTAAAGCAGACTCATTTCCCTCCAGAGGCACTACATCCTTTGTTATTTCTACCTTATCCATAAAAATCTGGTGTTTGTATAATATCCGGAAAAGATAACACGATCCCCTTTCTCATCAAGAAAGAAACCATAATTTTGCGGCCGGTTTCGAAAAGGAGGTTTGTATATCTCCTATCAAAGCTATCAGCACCTGATTACCTACATATAGAACCATGAAAAAAAGAACAGTAGCCCAGCAGGGGCTAACACTTTACTGCCTGTTAACTTCTTACCAGGGCAGTGCTTCCGAAAAACGCTCCCTCTCTGCTCATCAGAGCGCAGCTACACCCAAGCTAATACCCTGATTCTCTGCTGTGTGTTTTCACTTGCCACTAAGGCGCAGGCTTGTCTTTATAATTATATAATAAATAGGCAAAATTTTATAAAATCCAGGTAACAGACGCAAACTACCTTTGCGACATGTTCATCAGGACATACCGCTACTAATGCTACAACATCACCATCACTACAAAATAAAACTACCATGAAAAGATTGATCACATCACTTGTTCTTTTGCTTTGCATGCTGGCCACTGCAGCACAGGCTCAGGAGAAAGTAACGCTTAGCGGGTATGTGAAAGACCAGGCCTCAGGCGAGGGGCTAATCGGTGCCTCGGTAAGCGTACAGGAACTACCCGGTGTCGGTGTAGGCACCAACGAGTATGGATTCTACTCCCTCACGCTGCCAAAAGGTAATTACACGCTACTCTTTAACTACTTGGGCTATGTTACGGCAAGCAAAACCGTTCAGCTCGCTGCCAGCCAGAAGCTGGACGTAGAGTTGGGGCAGAACAGCACCACCTTGAAGGAAGTGGAAATTACTACCCGCAAGGAAGACAACAATGTACGCTCCATGGAAATGAGTACCCTGAAGATGCAGGTAGCAGAAATTAAAAACATGCCGGCACTGCTAGGTGAAGTAGACATAGTGAAGGCAGTGCAGATGATGCCTGGGGTGCAGACAGCTGGTGAAGGAACTTCTGGCTTTTATGTGCGTGGTGGCGGTGTGGATCAGAACCTGATCCTACTGGATGAGGCACCGGTCTACAACGCCTCTCACCTGATGGGCTTCTTTTCTGTTTTCAATGCTGACGCCATCAAAGATGTGCAGTTGTACAAAGGCGGCATTCCGGCGCAACATGGTGGCAGGCTTTCCTCACTGCTTGACATCCGCATGAAAGAAGGAAACAATAAGAAGCTGGGTGTGTCTGGCGGCATTGGCACCATCTCCAGCCGTTTAACGGTAGAGGCTCCCATCGTTAAGGACAAAAGCTCCTTTATACTTTCTGGCCGCCGTACCTATGCCGATATCTTCTTTGGCTTGAGCGGTGATGAAAACATCAAAAACAACCAGCTATACTTCTACGACCTGAACGCCAAGCTAAACTATACTTTGGATGATAAGAACCGGCTGTTTGTATCCGGTTACTTTGGCCGTGATGTGGCCGGAAGCAAAAGCTTTATGATGAACTGGGGTAATGCCACGGCAACAGTACGCTGGAACCACCTCTTCTCAGACAGGCTCTTCTCCAACACTACTTTTATCTTTTCTGATTTCGACTATGCCCTTGGTTCCAAGGAGGAGGAGTCGGAGTTTACCTGGAAATCCCACATAAAAGACTACGGAATTAAAAACGACTATACTTATTTCCTTAACCCGAAGAACCAGCTTCGTTTTGGTTTGCACGTAACTTACCACAACTTTATGCCGGCGGAGGTAAAACCAGGCAAGTTTTCTTATGTAAATAACCTGAAGCTAAACTCCACCACTGCCCTGGAGGCAGCAGTGTACCTGAGCAACGAGCACCAGATTACGGATAAGCTGACCCTGGATTATGGCTTACGCCTCTCCAGCTTTACTAACATGGGTCCGGGTAAGGTTTACAAGTATGACGAAAGCTTTGAGACTCCTATCGACACGGTGGAGTATGATCGCTTCGAGAAGATCAAGAGTTACGGAGGCTTAGAGCCACGCATTGCTGCCAAGTATGAGCTGAACGAGGTAAGCTCCATTAAAGCCTCCTATAACCGCACGTTGCAGTACGTGCACCTGGTGTCAAACTCCACCTCAGCCATGCCTTTTGATGTGTGGGTACCGAGCAGCACCTATATAAAACCACAGGTAGCAGACCAGGTAGCGGCAGGCTACTTCCGCAACTTCCACGGCAACATGTTTGAGGCCTCTGTGGAGGTGTACTATAAGTGGATGGACAACCAGATCGACTACAAAGACTACGCTGAGATTTTTCTGAACGAGCGCCTTGAGACAGAACTGTTGCGTGGCACTGGCGAAGCTTACGGGGCAGAGTTTTACGTGCGCAAGCAGAAAGGCTTGTTAACCGGCTGGCTCAGCTATACTTTGTCTAAAACGGAGCGTACTGTGCCGGGCATTAACGATGGCAACGCTTACCCGCTACGCTATGACCGACGCCACTCTGGAAACCTGGTACTAGCCTACCAGTTTAGCCCAAGTATAAACTTTGGCGCTAACTGGACCTACGCTACCGGCGGTGCCATCACCATGCCGGTTGGGCGCTACGAGTACAACGGCAAAACCTATCCTGTTTACTCTGAGCGCAACGGATACCGCCTGCCGGATTATCACCGCATGGACCTGTCGGCCACCTATGAGAAGCCACGAAACGAATTTAAGAAGTACACCAGCTCCTGGACCTTGAGCATCTACAATGCCTACGCCCGCAAAAATGCCTTCTCAATTTTCTTTAGAGAGAACGAGGATGACAGAACGAGAACAGAAGCTGTGAAAACATACTTGTTCGGCCTGGTGCCTTCTCTTACCTATAACTTTAACTTCTAATGCACCTACAAACTATGAAAAAGATATTCTTATACCTGATAGCAATGGTAACGCTAGCCCTGAACAGCTGCGAAGAAGTGATAGATTATGAACTGGATACCGCCGAAACCAAGCTGGTGGTGGAAGGATTGATCACAGATCAGCCTGGTCCTTACAATGTGCGCCTTTCCAGCACAATAGGATACCTGGACCAGGGACTGACTCCTGGTATAAACGGAGCGCTGGTCATTGTATCAGACAACCACGGCACGGCCGATACCCTAAGACAGATTAGCGATGGCCTTTACCAAACCACTAAACTAAAGGGCACTCCTGGCTATACTTACTATTTCAAAGCAGTTGTAAATGGGCAGGAATATACTGCACAAAGCTACATGCCAGCCGTTTCTCCTATCGACTCCATTACCTTCGAGTACCAGACAGCTATGGATGAAGACGATGAAGGATATCACCCTTTCATCCATTTCCAGGACCCACTGGGCAAAGGCGACAATTACCGCTGGAATGTATATGTAAATGGCGTTCTAGTGCCAGACGAGTTAGCTGTGCTGAATGATGATATTTACGATGGCAACTATGGTCATGCTGACATGGGCTTTGCACTGAAGCAGGGAGACCAGATAAAAGTAGAGCTATATGCCATAAATAAGCCTGCTTATAAGTTCTGGATTGCACTGGTTAACCAGCAAAACTCCTCCGGCGGCCCATTTGAATCTACGCCAGCCAATGCTCCCACCAACATCAGCAACGGCGCCATCGGTTTCTTCGGGGCCTCTGCTGTTTCGGTGATAGAAGGTACAGTACCAGTAGAGTAACCCTCCGATTTCCCCCGCACAGGCTGTTCTTTAAAATCGAAAGCCACTTCAATTTATAATGGAGCGGCTTTCGGTCTTTTGTCCTGAGATGCTTATTCTTGAGCTGAGTAGTAACGCACCTCGTCAACCACATTCTGCCGTGTGCGACTAAAGATATTCACTTTGTATCGGCCTCCCTCGTGAGTAATAACCCAAGCGCCAAGAGGAGCACTTCTCAGCGCAGAAGCACAGGATTGCGGCGGCGGCTGTTGCCCGGGCGGCTTACCCGGAAACCAAACCTTACACTCGCCTGGAGGTGGCAAATGGCCTTTCGGCACACCAAGTGAGCTAAGCGGATAATCCCGGTCCCCTCCTTTTCGCTGCTCCTCCCCCCGCTCTGTACGAGGAAAGGGATAGCCACTACCCGGGTAACGGGAGGTAGAGCAGCCAGTGATGGTACCAGTCAACAACAACACAGAGAAAACAGACACTGTACTTTTTATCATAGCAAGGCAATTAGTGAGACATCGGCAGCAATCTACTAGCTAGCCGTCACAAAAATAGAACCAGCTTTACCATTTACCTTGTTTAGGTAAACTTCGCTATCAAAATTATAGATCACTCCTCTTCCAGTTATAGATCATTTCTCTTTCAGCAGCCACTCCATTGCTTCTTGCATAGACAAAAATTCCCTTGTCTCACAAGGCAGAGGCACCGTAGAAGCTTTTTCATGAATTGTCTCAATCGCTTTCTGCTGGAACACATCTTGGGCTAAAAGATTGGCTACTCGCACCAGTTTCCTGTGCTGCAGCAGTTCGGCACTGTGGGTGGCAATCCACACCTGGTCGCTGAGTGAAGGGGCATGCATTTTGACATAGTCTGCCAGCATACACTCTACATCATTGGCTAATATAAACTCGCAGGCAAAGAATATATTCTCCCGTAGCTGCTCACTCAGGATTGAGCCGCGCCATTCGTTCCACAGGAGTTTCTGCTGCTTAGCAAAGCTCATGGTCAGGAATTTATTTTGCTTGATTTCCTTGAATTTTAAGTTATGGTCTGACACTATATGTTCTTGTTGTAAAGCCGATCATAATCACCCAACTTACTTGCACGCCCTCTACTAAATAAAGTAATATTCGGAACAATCATTAAAAAATAACATAGCCAAAGCATACCCGATAAAATTATTTCGGCTGCTGAAGGCTCTACACACAGGTGTTTAAACTTTTAAAGGAAATAAAGGCACCCATCCTCAACAGAGATCGAACACCAAAGAAGGAACAACGTTAAACTCTTTGTATAAAAAACTTTATAAAGTTATGAGCTTTTTAGTTACTACTATCGCCAGCCTAATGCTGTACATGCTTACTAGCTTTGCACAGCAAACTAAGGCACCACAACCTGACTCTAATATAGCCGCTGTTAAACAGCAGGCAGCGCTTAAGGGGGCCTGGAAACTATCTTCCGGTACTGCACAATTCACAAACCTACCAGAGGGAGCAACAGCTATAGCCATGATGGAAGACGGCTATTTTACAGTAGCTTATTTCAACAAGGCTGATAAGAAATTTCTGGGCTCGTTTGGAGGCACTCTCTCCCTTTCGGATGGTAAGCTGGAACAGACCCTTGAGTATAATACCCTTGACCCCTCCACGGTTGGCAGCACCGAAACCTTTACCTACACCTTACAAAATAACCAATTACAGCTAAGTAGCGCGGGGCAAAACAATAAGCTACAACAAACCTGGACCAGAACAGAAGACAAGGCCAGTGCATCGCCTCTGGAAGGTACCTGGCGCATTACAGGCCGGGCAGGTGAAGATGGCACGATGAGCACCATGCAACGTGGGCCTCGTAAGACACTCAAGATTTTATCTGCAAACCGCTTCCAATGGATTGCTTTTAATACAGCTACTAAAGAGTTCTTTGGCACTGGAGGCGGTACCTACACTGCTACTAACGGAAAGTACACGGAGAACATAGAGTTCTTTTCCCGCGACTCCAGCAGAGTTGGCGCCAGCTTAAGCTTTAACTTCAAGGTACAAGACGGCAAATGGCAGCACAGCGGCAAAAGCAGCACCGGAAAAGATATCAATGAAGTATGGGAGCGAGAACAATAGCCTTTAAACACAGCTGTTTCTCACACTTTTACACCACCTTCCACCATTCAACATAAATTTGTTTATCAGCGTATTACGAACACCATCACACATGTTGCCTGCCACACATCTAGCAGGTGGCCGTGCCAAAATAAAACTATGAAATCAAGAATTTAGAAAATGGCAGAGATCAATATTGAACGCAAAAAAAAGCCCACCTGGATATGGATTATTCTACTACTGGTAGTTATAGCCTTAGTGGCTTGGGCTTTATATGAGCTTACAGATGACGATAACGAGGTGGAAGTAGATGAGGCTCCAACAACCGGCATGGTTTTACCAGCGGAGGAATTGCCCCCACTTGTTTACACTGCAGTTGCTTAGTACAACAGGAATTAACTTATAGAAGCTATGAAACATGATGATTTAAGAAATGAACGCCTGGTGCCATTAAGCGCCATGGATGACTATAAAGTTGCCAAAGACAATCCGGATGTTGTTGGCTGGCGAGTGGTAGGTGCCGACGGTGATACCCTGGGTGTAGTAAGGGACCTAATCGTTGACCCAAGGGTGATGAAGGTGCGCTACCTTTCTGTAGTAGCAGACCGCAGATTCTTCAACACGGATGCCGACCAGCACATGTTGGTACCTATTGGTCTGGCGGCACTAGACAAGAGTAGCAAAAAAGTATTTGTTACCTCCATCGACTCCAGAACAATAGTCAACTACCCTATTTACCCTGGCGGGCCGATTACAGAAGATTATGAGCATGCTGTGCGGGACACTATTCACCAGTCGCAGCGAGAGGCCTTGCACGGAACCGCAGATGACCACAAGGCTGAGTTTGATGAAGCATTGCGGCACCAGCATTCAGACCGTCTGCATACAGATCATCAGCATGCCGAGCCAAGACGTGTTACAAATGATTTTTATGACAACAGCACGTTCGACGAGAACAGGTTCTATACTTCCGACCAGCAAGCCCATAGGGATATTTTACACAGCTCTTCCGATCGCGACAGAACAGATCGTACAACAGCAGCTACAGACCTGCACCAGGAGGACATAAAATCAAAATCCGTTGAAGAGTCTATTGCCACTATTGAAAGACTGGAACTACTACGGGAAAAAGGATCTATCACAGAAGAAGAATTTATGCTCTTAAAGAAGCGGGCTCTTAACCTGTAAGTGAGCAAATATATTTTCTTTTTCCTTAAGGCCGCCTTAAGTGAATCCCAATTACTGCAGATTCATTTAAGGCGGCCTTTTTGCATGCACTGTACTCTTTGCTATTCGTTAGAACATAGTATGGCTGCTTTAGGCTGGAGTATAGACTATGTGACTTTGGTCACTGTACTCAGCCTTGTAGAGCTATACCTTTATATTATCATAACAAATAACCTAGGCAGGTAATACTGAAAGGATTTGACATCGTTATACCATTGTATACACATAGCCATGAAAATACAACAGTTCGAAGATAAAGGATTAGCACACTATGCTTACGCTGTACTTAGCAAGCAAAGCAAGGAAATTATACTTATCGATCCTGCGCGAAGCCCGCAACCATACTACGAATTTGCCGAAGCGAACAATGCCAGCATAGTTGGTGTAATTGAAACACACCCGCACGCTGACTTTGTGAGCTCACACCTGGAGATACATCAAAAAACCGGAGCCACTATCTACGCGCATAGCCTGGTGGGCGCAGATTATCCTTATCAACCTTTCGATGAAGGCGCAGTGTTGCACTTAGGTGATATCAGGCTGAAGTCGCTGCACACCCCCGGCCACTCCCCAGACAGTATCAGCATTGTGCTGGAGCATGAAGGGAAAGATAAAGCCGTGTTTACTGGCGATACCCTTTTTATTGGTGATGTAGGCCGTCCGGACCTTCGGGAAAACACCGGTAACATAACGGCTAAAAGAGAAGAACTCGCCCGCCAGATGTACCACAGCACCCGCGAAAAACTCATGAAGCTTGATGATGACGTTACTGTGTATCCTGCCCACGGCGCCGGTACGCTTTGCGGTAAAGCACTGAGCGAAGCAAACAGCAGTACCATTGGGGCTGAGAAAGGAAGCAACTATGCCCTGCAGCCAATGGCAGAGGAAGAGTTTGTGAAACTGCTGACCGAGGACCAACCATTTATACCTAAATACTTCGGCTACGATGTAAGCCTCAACAAAAAGGGTGCACCTACATATGCTGCAAGTATAGCAGAAGTAAAAAGGCTGGAAAACAGCTTTACACCTGAAGAAAGCACTGTTATAGTAGATGGCAGAAACGAAAAGGCTTTCAAGAAGGGACATATGAAAGGTGCTATCAACATACAGAATGGGGGCAAGTTCGAAACCTGGTTAGGAAGTATCGTCTCCCCAAAAGAGCAGTTTTATTTAGTTGCCGAGAACGAGCAGGAGCTAAACGAGCTGATCAGCAAAGCAGCTAAAATTGGCTATGAGCAATTGATAGCAGGAGCTTTCATTCAAAACGGAAAAGCAGAAGCCTCCTCCCCTACTATTGACCTAGAGGATCTCAGACAGCATACAGAGAAGTATACTATTGTGGATGTTCGTAATGCCTCAGAAGTGAAAGCAGGTAAGTTCTTCTCCAATGCTATCAACATACCGCTGCCTGAGCTACGTGAGCGCACAAAAGAGGTACCAACAGATAAGCCAGTAGTAGTACATTGTGCGGGCGGCTACCGCTCTGCAGCCGGAAGCAGTATTCTGGAGGCTGAGCTATCTAATTTACAAGTGCTGGATTTAAGCGAAGCCGTAAAAGATTTTAAGGACGGCTCTAACTTATAGTATACCTGTAGTACGCTTTACTCTAAAATCTGCTACGCCTTACCTAAAGGCAACAGCATAATCAGACATCCACCATCACTCATACTTCAACTAACCATGGACACCCTACAGCAGAACATACTACAGAAGCAGTTTCCGCAGCTTGAGCAACCACTTTTACAGGAAATACTGCAACAGAGTGTACTAAGGCAGGTGGAGGAAGGTGACGAAGTGCTACGATCAGGCCAGTACATCCGCTCTACCATACTTCTCTTAAATGGTCTGCTCAAAGTTTACAGGGAGGATGATGAGGGTAATGAGTTTTTGATGTATTACCTGGAGCCAGGTAATGCCTGTGCCCTCTCCATTATGTGCAGTGCCCGAACCGAGAAGAGCCAGATTATGGCCAAAGCCGTAGAGCCTTCTGAGGTTGTCCTCATCCCGGCACAGCTCTCGGAAACGTGGTTGGGCAAGTATAAAACCTGGCAAAGCTTTGTCATAGCGTCTTACCGTCAGCGCTTTGAGGAGCTGCTGCAGACGCTGGATAGTATTGCCTTCAAAGCACTTGATGAGCGCCTCCTTTTTTACCTGGAACGCCATGTAAAAGTGAGAGGCACAACCATAAAGCTCTCCCACCAGCAGATAGCCGACGAGCTAAACAGTTCGCGAGAAGTGATTTCTAGGCTGCTCAAGAAACTAGAGCAAACAGGTGCGCTAACGCTGCATCGCAGCTATATAGAAGTGCATGACCTGGCACTTGTCTAGTGTGTGAAGAAGTACTGCAAAACCTTCGCGTCGGATGTTGGTATAAGCACCAAGTTCCTAATTACACATGGCTAGGCTTTTCACTAAGAAGGAATTTATTCACTGCAATTTTAGCCATTAAAATTTAACCTAGTAACTTACCTCCTTTAGAATGCTTCAGGCTCTTAAGTGACTACAGTCACAGAGCACCTTTGCTGAAGCAGGTACCTTTGTACAGGATAAAGTAATTTTTACAACAATGGAAATATTTGGATACATCGCCGCCCTGGTCATCGGACTTTCGCTGGGCCTTATCGGTGGTGGCGGCTCCATTCTTACTGTGCCTGTACTAGTATACCTGATCGGCCTGAACCCAGTCATTTCCACGGCGTATTCCCTGTTTATTGTTGGCCTTACGAGCCTTGTGGGCAGTTATAAGTTCTATAAAAAAGGATTGGTAAGCCTTAAAACAGCTGTGGTATTTGGCCTGCCCTCCATAGTGGCTGTTTATATTACCCGCCGCTACCTTGTACCAGCCATACCTGAGAATATCTTTACGCTGGGTGATACTATAGTAACGAAAGGTATGCTGCTGATGCTTCTGTTCGCAGCGCTGATGGTATTTGCTTCCATCAGCATGATCAAAAAGAAAAAGCTTACAGCAGCAACGCCTGAGCAAGGCTCCTTAGCCCAGGAACAGAAGTTCAACTATGGCGGTATACTGGCCGAAGGGCTTGTGGTAGGCACGTTGACCGGTCTTGTAGGCGCTGGCGGGGGCTTTCTGATCATCCCGGCCCTGGTACTTTTCAGTAAGCTGGACATGAAAATGGCAGTTGGCACTTCGCTCCTGATCATTGCTGTAAAATCGCTGTTTGGCTTTGTCGGAGACATCTTCAACTACGACATTAACTGGTTATTCCTGTCTGTTTTCTCGCTTATTTCCATTGCAGGCATCTTTGTTGGCTCCTTCCTTTCTACAAGAATTCCTGCTGATAAACTCAAGTCATCTTTTGGTTGGTTTGTGCTGGTGATGGGGATTTATATTATCGCGAAAGAGTTATTTTTATAAGTAGTTCTTAAGTGACAAATGTTACTGAACGGGCACGGCCTGCCCCCGTTTTTTGTGCTACAATTGTGATGTGTTGGCAGGTGAAATATTAATCCCTAAGAAACCCTTATGGGTACAGGGGTTAATATTTATCTGACAGATATACAGCTTATTTAATCTGAGTTTTAAGTATGATAGTAGAGTTTTTAAGCCAGCCCTGGCCTTGGTATACTTCAGGTGCCGTAATTGCCTTGGTAATGGTGTTGCTGTTATTTTTTGGGAAGTCGTTCGGCTTCTCTTCAAACCTGCGTGTTATCTGCGCTGCATGTGGTGCTGGCAAACACGTGAAGTTCTTCGACTTTGACTGGCGCAGCCAGCTATGGAACCTGCTCTTCCTGCTTGGTGCCATTATAGGCGGCCTCATTTCCTCCGAGTTCTTAGCAGGCGACGATGCCGTACAGATTTCACAGGCCACCATACAGGACCTAAGCGTGCTAGGCATCTCAGCACCTGACGACCTGCAGCCGGAGGAGATTTTTAGTCTGGACGCGCTCTTTACAGTGAGAGGATTTCTGATTCTCTTGATTGGAGGCTTTATGATTGGCTTTGGGTCACGTTATGCAGGGGGGTGTACCTCAGGTCATGCCATCAGCGGACTTTCGAACCTGCAGCTGCCTTCTCTCATCGCTGTTATAGGCTTTTTTATTGGCGGCCTGATCACCACATGGGTCCTGTTACCGCTGATTTTTTAACCAAAGTAAACTGAAACAACATCATGAAGGGACTAAAATACATATTAGCTGGTATTCTGTTCGGCATCGTCATGAGTAAGTCAGAGGCCATTTCATGGTTTCGCATACAGGAGATGTTCCGCTTTCAGTCGTTCCATATGTATGGCATTATTGGCACAGCTGTTATACTTGGTACATTGGTTACCTACATCATCAAGAAGTATAAATTACGAGACTACCAGGGCAATCCTATCGTTTTCACTCCAAAGGAGAAGTCGGTGCCACGCTACCTGATTGGCGGCACTATTTTTGGTTTAGGCTGGGCCCTTACCGGAGCATGTCCTGGACCTCTCTTTGTGAACATTGGCCATGGCTACTGGGCTTTTCTGGTAGCTGTAGGCGGAGCACTGGCAGGAACATACTTCTATGGCCTTATCCGGGAGAAGCTACCACACTAAAACTGTCAGCAATTTTATAAAATATATAGCTGTACAAAACCCTTGTACAGAAACAGAACAAAACCCATCACCTTACATCCTCATGGCAAAAAAGAAATTCTCATTTAAGAATATTCCCGGCTGGACTATCGTACTGGCTGTGTTTGGCATTCTGTACTTAACAGGTTTGCATACCGAAGCAATTGGGCAGGTACAGCGGCTGCTGTTAGCTACAGGCATCCGAAACGCAGATGTACCCGATACTCTTCCTGGCTCTGCCAGTGCAGCCGAAGCGGTAAAGGAATCCACAGCCATACCTGCAAAAATGGCTGGAGCTGGCTTTAAAATGGTAGACTTGGATGGGAAAGCCGTAAGCTTTGAGGGCCTGAAAGGTAAAGTGATTTTTCTAAATATTTGGGCCACCTGGTGCCCTCCCTGTGTAGCTGAGATGCCTAATATCCACAGTCTCTACAAGAAGGTTAACTCCGATGATATTGCCTTTGTAATGCTATCAGTAGATGAGGGAGGCCTGGAGAAGGTTAGAAAGTTTGTGGAGAAGAAAGGCTTTACCTTCCCTGTTTACATGCCGGCTAGCCAGTTTCCCAAAGAGTTTTACTCTAATGCCATCCCGACTACTTTTATCATCTCGCCAGAAGGGAAGATTGTAGCCAAACAGGAAGGCATGGCTGACTATGACACTAAAGAAGTACAGGACTTTCTGCAAAGTATGGTGAAGAAATAACTTTTGCATGGCAGGTATATCAGTCTGATAGCAAGCTCAGAGTACTTACCAAACAACCGTAATGCACCTAGCGCTCTGAAGAGCGACTAGTATTTCTAAAGAGTCCTAATTAGGCTTTTATTCCTATATTTACCGCAGATACCAAACAAACAACAGCATGTATACAGGATTACTGCATTTACACTCTTACATGACCTACCTGGTGCTTCTGGGTGTGCTCATCAGCTTTGGCGCTGCCCTGGCTGGCT
This sequence comes from Pontibacter korlensis, assembly GCF_000973725.1. Lineage (NCBI taxonomy): Bacteria > Pseudomonadati > Bacteroidota > Cytophagia > Cytophagales > Hymenobacteraceae > Pontibacter > Pontibacter korlensis. The sequence continues at coordinate 4,818,871 of NZ_CP009621.1, forward strand.
TATTCGGCAACAGGCCGTTTACTGATAAAGACCGCAAACTGGGTCTGCTTGGCCTTATTCCAACACACCTGCAGTGGGTATTCGGTGTGATCTTATACTTTGTTTCTCCTCGCGGTCTGAGTAACTTCTCAGGCGAAGCGATGGGTGACTCTGTTTCCAGACTTTACATTCTGGAGCACCCGCTTACCATGATCATTGCCGTTGTATTGATTACCATCGGCTACTCTCGTGCAAAACGCCAGATTGGCACAGGCAAAGGCTTCAAAAGCATTGCTATCCTTTATGGTATTGCGCTGGCGCTGATCCTTAGCCGCATTCCGTGGATGGCTTGGCCAGGTAACTAATCTAATGCATATAAAAACAAAACAGCCGCTTTCCCTCAGGGAAAGCGGCTGTTTTGTTTTTATACTTTCCAGATAGCCATTTCTGGCTGCTACACCTTTTAACAATCTTTCCGACATCTTTTTCTTATCAGGTAGATCGGCCTAAAGGAGAACCTATCGCCCCACAGCAAGTATAAATTAATACACCTGCTACGCTTCCAGCGGATTATACTGCTCCTTCTTTTGCATTACATTCAGAGATGCTCAGGCCATATGATACAACCAGTTGTTGCTTTACTTCTGTTACTGCTGCTCATTCCCATCCAGGAGAAGGATATCTATAAGGAAAGAAGGGAAGAGATGGTCAGGAAATCTATTGAGCGCAGAGGTGTTGATGATAAAGCCGTACTTAAAGCCATGCGCACTGTTAAGCGGCACCTCTTTGTTCCTTCCAGCCAAGTGGAAGCAGCCTATGAAGACCATCCATTACCAATTGGTGCGGGACAGACTATATCACAGCCATACATGGTCGCTTTCATGACTGAGGTAATCAGGCCAAACCCACAAATGAAAGTTTTGGAAATAGGTACAGGCAACGGTTATCAGGCAGCGGTGTTAGCAGAAATTGTAAAAGAGGTTTATACTATAGAGATCATACCTGAACTAGGCCAATCGGCTGCTAAACGCCTTAAGACACTGGGCTATGATAATGTGCAGGTGAAAGTAGGAAACGGGTACCACGGCTGGCCAGAACATGCCCCCTTCGATGCCATTGTTGTAACCGCTGCTGCCGAGGCTGTGCCACCTCCTTTGCTGGCTCAGTTAAAAGACGGTGGCAGAATGGTAATTCCGATTGGCTCTACCTCTCAAACACAGACCCTGACCCTAATAGAAAAGAAGAAAGGCAAAGCTCTAACCACGAAGCTGATGCCAGTGCTCTTCGTTCCTTTCACCGGCGGTGACAAGAAAGAATGATACTACCAGCCTAACAACAAGGAACGCTGCCTCTAAGGGCTGAACTCGCTTGCTAGCCAAGTTCGATCAGAAATTCTTTCTAAAAAACACCACCTCCATCCTATAACTATCTGGCTTTTAACGTAAAAAGACTTTTTAAGAATTAGCAGCTACACTCTTCAGGCAACGCCTGTTCGTAACTTCTTAATGAGAGGAAAATGGAGGATTACAAAGATGCAGAAGGCACCACTGACATTCAAGTGTCCCAACAAGGTGAAGCAGTACCTGCTGCAGCCACAGGTGCGGGCACAGTATCTGCACCGAAGCCTGCCTTGGGTATCACAGATGCCATAGCTGTAATAGTAGGAATTGTAGTGGGAGCCGGTATATTCCGCACTCCATCATTGGTAGCTGCCAACTCAGACAGCGGCACTATGTTTATGGCAACCTGGCTACTAGGTGGGCTTGTCTCCCTGATTGGTGCACTCTGCTACGCAGAACTTACGACTACTTTTCCCAACGCAGGGGGGGACTACCACTTCCTGACACGCGCTTTCGGTAAAAAGCCTGCTTTCCTGTTTGCCTGGGCACGCATGAGCGTGATCCAGACAGGTTCTATCGCCTTGCTGGCCTTTATCATAGGTGATTATCTGGCACAGATTTACAGTATAGGCTCCTTTGCCTCCGTCATTTATGCTGCCTTGGTAGTTATTGTCTTAACTGGTATCAACATCATCGGGATTAGTGTAGGGACAGGCACGCAAAAGTTGCTCACGGCATTAGAGATACTTGGGGTTTTGCTGGTAATAGTAGCAGGCTTATTCTTCGCTCCCCCCGAAACAGAAGCCATAAGTACAACGGCAGCTGTAGCTGAGAATAATAATTCCTTAGGCCTGGCAATGGTTTTCGTGTTGCTGACCTTTGGCGGCTGGAACGAAGCAGCTTATATCTCTGCCGAACTGAAGTCGGGGCGAAAGGGCATGGCCACTGTAATGATCCTGAGCATTTGCATTATCACAGCTATTTACCTGCTTATAAACCTATCCTACCTCCATGTGCTTGGGCTGGATGGCATGTCGCAGTCTAGTGCCGTAGCAGGCGACCTGATGCAAGCTACCTTTGGGGAAGGAGGTCTTGTACTGATCGGGCTTTTAGTAGCTGTTGCCGCTTTAACCTCCGTTAACGCTACTATCTTTACAGGTGCCCGTACCAATTACGCTCTTGGCCGTGACTTTCCGGTTTTTGGTTTGCTTGGCAAGTGGAATGAGCAGACATCGTCGCCGGTAAATGCTTTCCTGGTGCAGGGCGGTATCTCACTAGCCTTGATTGGCCTTGGGTTTATTACCCGCAACGGCTTTGAAACCATTGTAGAGTATACAGCACCAGTCTTTTGGTTCTTCCTGTTTTTGGTAGGTATAGCCTTGTTTGTCCTGCGCCGGAAAGAACCAGACCTGTACCGTCCTTTCAGGGTGCCCCTCTACCCTGTAACGCCGCTTATTTTTTGCATCACCAGCGCTTACCTGTTCTACTCCAGTTTAGTATACACCGGGCTTGGTGCACTGGTAGGTGTGGCAGTACTGCTGCTTGGCGTGCTTATACTTTTTTCTTTACCTATGCTGAGCCGGTTGCAGCAAAACAAAGGTACACCCAAGGGTATTTAGATGGTGTGCCAGCCTAAGTCGAGTAAATTTAATTGCCTCTTATAATCCTATTCAATCAAGCAACGATATAACTGTAGTACAGGCAGCTACGTAGAAGTAACACTTCATCAACAAGCGCACGGAGGCTACCCTGCTGACATCCCGGTTCGTCACCCTTCGGGAACCAGTCCTATCCAGCACCACATCGTTGCTCACTATATCCTATATCCATATTTTATACCTAAAGCTAAGAAAATGAGAATCTTGAAACAGTCATTCTGCACAATGTTGCTCATACTTTTTGCAACAGTATTTGTTTCTGCCCAAGAAACAATGAAACGGACCCCCGATGTACCGTATGTACCTACCCGACAGGTGGTGGTAGATGCGATGCTGAAACTTGCCGATGTTAAAAAGGATGATGTTCTTTATGATTTGGGCTGCGGCGACGGACGCATCGTAATAACAGCAGCAAAAGAGTATGGCGCAAGAGGAACAGGCGTAGACATAAATCCTGAGCGTATACAGGAAGCCAATGCAAACGCTCGCGAAGCCAACGTTACAGACAAAGTACGCTTTATAGAGGGCGACCTGTTTGAGGAGGATTTCAGCCAGGCGTCTGTGGTTACCTTATACCTGCTGCCAGCTGTAAACCAGAAACTACGCCCCATCCTGATGAAGCAGCTAAAACCAGGTACCCGCATTGTGTCGCACGCTTTTGACATGGGTGACTGGGAGCCTGAACAGACTGTAGAAGTCGATGGTACCAAGATTTTCCTTTGGACCATTCCAGAGAAAAAATAATCTAACGTGTATACTTTAAGTTGCCTTGCTCCGCTCTTTACTGTGGAGCGAGGTTTTACTGTTCCAGCACTCCTGAATCTAAACTGCGCCTTTTCTTCATTGCCGGCCTAACCTGTATAAGCTATAAGTAGGAATGGCTTGTAAAGGAAATTGCAGTTTATGAAAACAAAAACGGAGGATATATGTCATACAATAATGTCACCTCATGCAATACTTGCAGAGGTACATCATATTTATCGTTCCGTTCCATATCAAAATAGAAACAAATGAGCAGCAACACGAAAAAGTTAGCTGATATACCTTTCTCTGTCTTAGACCTTGTGCCAATTCTGGAGGGCAAGACAGCAAGCGATTCTTTTAAAACCAGCCTTGATTTAGCCCAACACGTTGAGAAGTGGGGGTTTAAGCGTTTCTGGATGGCAGAGCACCACAACATGCCAGGCATAGCCAGCTCGGCTACCTCTGTCTTAATCGGCCACATTGCTGGCGGTACAGAAAGTATCAGAGTAGGGTCTGGCGGCATTATGCTTCCCAACCACGCGCCATTGGTAGTAGCAGAGCAGTTTGGTACGCTTGAGTCGTTGTACCCGGGCAGAATAGACTTGGGACTTGGTCGTGCACCTGGCACAGATCAGGTAACAGCAATGGCCTTGCGCCGGGACCTGCGTGGCAGTGCTGAAGATTTTCCGGAGCATGTGCAGGAGCTTCTGCAATATTTTTCTCCAGAGGATTATAACGCGAAAGTGCGTGCCGTACCTGGTCAGGGGTTGGAGGTTCCGATTTGGCTACTTGGCTCTAGTACCTACAGCGCACAGCTTGCGGGTATACTTGGTTTGCCTTTTGCTTTTGCCAGCCACTTTGCACCGGCTGCCTTACACGTTGCCCTAAAAGTATACCGCGAAAGCTTCAGACCTTCTGAGTACCTGCAGGAGCCATATGCCATTGCATGTATAAACGCAGTAGCAGCAGATACCGACGCAGAAGCAGAGCACTTGGCAACTACACTTTACCAGTCGTTCCTGAACGTGATCAGGGGCACAGCAAAACCACAGGCAGCGCCGGTGGAGAGTATGGAGGGTTTATGGGATTCTTCTGAAAAGTACGCGGTGCACCAGATGCTGCGCTACACATTTATAGGCTCACCCGCCACAGTTAAAGAAGATTTACAGGCCTTCCTGAATGACACCCAGGTAAATGAGCTAATGTTTGCCTCTCATATCTATGATCACCAGGCAAGGTTGCGTTCTTATGAGATACTATCGGAGATGTGTAAGAAGGAGCAGAAAGTTTAGATCTACACCAGCTTTTGCAGTCAGGGCCATAGATTAATCCAGGAAGCAATCGTATACTCTAGATTGTAGCCACTTAGCCTCGTTAATCTATGGGAACCAATGTATGTGAAACCCTGCAGATCAGTAGCCCTTCTTTTAGTGCTGGAGATAATATTCCTAAAAAGCATACTTGCGACGGGGAGGACATAAATCCAGCCTTGGAGATCGGTGATCTGCCGGAAGAAACCAAAAGCCTTGTGCTGATTGTAAACGATCCGGATGCACCAAACGGCAATTGGGTGCATTGGTTGGTTTGGGATGTACCGCCAATTCACTTTATTCAGGAGAACAGTTCGCCGGGTACTGTGGGCATGAATGACTTTGGCTACATAAATTATGCTGGTCCCTGCCCCTCTCTTGGCACCCATCGATATTTCTTTAGGGTATATGCTCTGGACATAGATCTTAACTTAAGCTCTGGCAGCAACAAAGAGCAAGTGTACCTGCAAATGGAGAATCATATTATTGGTACAGGGCAACTGATGGGCCTCTATAGCCACTAACTTGCAATATTATTATACTTGAAAAGCCTGCTTCTACTGTTTAGAAGCAGGCTTTTTTATACCCTATCTCTTTTCGGTTTTTGTAGCTCCCCCGGAAATAGATTTCACTTCCTGGCAAAGAGCCAAAGTATAAGCTGCTGTGTTTTTGGTTGAAGTATACAAAATAACCTATCTTACTAGTATGAAAAAAGCTGCTTCACTTCTCCTGCTTTGGCTTGCCCTATGCCTGCCGCTTTATACTTTGGCCCTTAGTCCTTCACCTCGTGTTGTCATTGGCGCTGAACGTTTATTTAGCCCAGCATATCTCCCCCTAATTAAAGGCAAGCGTATCGGGTTGGTTACCAACCATACCGGTCTTTTGCCAGACGGGCAGCACCTGGTGGATGTACTGTATGCCAGAAAGGATGTAAAACTGACTACCCTGTTTGGCCCGGAGCATGGCATCAGAGGAGACCAGGATAATCATGTGGCAAGCGGAACTGATAGCAAAACAGGTCTGCCCGTGATCTCGCTTTATGGGAAAGTGCGCAAACCTACCCCTGAAATGCTGCAGAATGTGGATGTGCTGATTTTTGACATACAGGATATTGGCGCTCGCTTCTATACATACATCGCCACTATGAACCATGTGTTAGAAGCCGCAGCCGAGCAGAATATTCCTTACCTGGTTTTAGACAGGCCAAACGCCATCGGAGGTACGTATGTAGACGGCCCTATAGGAGGAAAACCGGGAGAGCCGGTAAGTGGGGTAGCGCAGTTGCCTGTAACCCATGGCATGACTGTAGGCGAACTGGCTACCATGTTTAACGAAGAGCGTGCCGCCAGAAAACTACCCAAAGCCAAACTTACCGTTGTCCCCATGCAGCACTATACCCGGGAGCTGTGGTACGACGAAACCAACCTTCCCTGGGTCAAACCATCCCCTAACATGCTCACGCTTACCACGGCCACTGTATACCCCGCCACCTGTTTACTGGAGGGCACCAACATCTCCGAGGCACGTGGTACCCTACACCCCTTCGAGCACATTGCTGCACCATGGATAGATGGAGAAAAGCTTTCTGCCCAACTAAATAGCTATAAGTTGAAAGGAGTTACTTTTAAACCAGCTTCTTTTGTACCAGACAGCATCGTGGACGGCATCAAAATATACCCTCCAAAGTTTATGGGTGAACAATGCTACGGCACCGAAATGGTAGTAACCGACCGAAAAGTCTTTGAGTCGGCAAAGGCAGGAGTTTATGTGCTGCATGCCCTGAAGACACTGTACCCAAAGCAATTGGAGTGGCGCCAAGGCCGTATGGATAAACTATGGGGTACTCCGAAAGTAAGAGAGCAACTACAGGCAGGACAAACTCCTGAGGAAATCGTAAAACAGTGGGATGCAGACCTGGCCCACTTCCGGAAGGTACGACAGAAATACCTCCTTTATTGATCAGTAAATCATCTCAAGCAATTATTGTTAAGCAGGATAAACGATGAAAAAGCAACTCCTTCTTTCGCTATTCACCGTCCTGTGCCTGACCACCCAGGCACAGGACAACAACTGGACCTGGGGTGGTCCTTTAGATCCTGCACAGGCTACCTTTGATGTAAAGCACTACACACTGCGCCTGAATGTATCCCCTGATGAACGCAAAATTGGGGGCTCTGCAGATGCCACAGTTGAGTTAGTCTCTCCCACAGATAAAATCCGGCTGAACCTGATAAATGCCTACACGGTGAGTGGCGTGAAGGTAGATGGTAAGAAAGCTAACTATACCAGGGGTAATAATGCGTTGGATGTGCAGTTGAAGAAAACATACCAGCCGGGACAACGGGTAACTATAACAGTCGATTACGCTGGCACGCCGCCAGAAGCTGTAAACCCGCCATGGCAGGGAGGCTTCACCTTTGCCAGAGACGCAAACGGAAAACATTGGGTGGGCCTTTCTTCTCAGAATGAAGGAGCCAAAATCTTTATGCCCTGCAAAGATCACCCATCAGACGAGCCGGATGAGGGTGTGGAGCAGTTTATTTCCGTGCCTGCTCCCTACCAGGTAGCGGCTAATGGCTTGCTGGTTTCGGAGAAGAAGAAAGGCGACCAAATCATCTATCACTGGAAAACCGACTACACCATTAACAACTACGGCATAAACTTTACAGTCGGCGATTTTGAAGTGACCCGCCGCGACTTCACCACCGTTGAAGGCAACATAGTACCCATGGTGATGTACCTGCTACGCCAGAACGCTGCCAAGGCTCCGGAGCTGATGAACATACTGGAGATAAGCCTGAAGACACAGGAGAAATACTTTGGAGAATACCCGTTCAGGAAAGAGAAGGTGGGCATTGTGGAAACGCCTTACCTGGGCATGGAACACCAAACCATCAATGCTTATGGCAACAAGTTTAGGTTCACGACCATCGGCAACACGCCCTATGACCACCTGCTGCACCATGAGTTAGGCCATGAGTGGTGGGGCAACAAAGTAAGTGTAAAGGATTGGGCAGATTTCTGGGTGCAGGAAGGCCTCTGCACTTACGGTGACTGGCTTTTTGTAGAAGAGCACGCTGGCCACGTAGCCTACCTGAAACATGTGCAGCAAATAGGCAGAAGCATCCCCAACCGCAACCCTATCATCATGAAAGAGGAGAACGTAGACTCAGACGAGGCCTACCATGGTGAGATTTATAGCAAGGGAGCACACGTCATGCACTCGCTCCGTTATCTGCTCGGCGACGAAGTCTTCTTCCGAACACTCAAAAATTTTATTCTCGACCCAGCCTATACCTATGCAAAGCAGGTAAAGACTGAAGACCTGCAAGCATATTTTACAAAACAGACAGGCCATGACATTAAGCCATTCTTTGACTTGTACCTGCGCACTACTGAGGTGCCGGAAGTGGTGGTAGAGCAAACTTCTTCAAACACCTACACTATCCGCATACCCAACATCAATTTTACCTTACCGATGGATGTAAAAACCAATACCGGCACACAGCGCCTGGGACTATCCAACAAACCAATGGAAGTTACGTCCACATCAACGCCAGTGATAGATGAGAATGGCTGGTACCTGAAACGCGTAAAGACGGGAGAGAAAACACTGTAGAACGAAAACCTCTCCTTAGCTCCTATTTTTTGTTTGGCTGTGGCTGTCCTGCCTTAAAGTATTTGCGCTGTAGCTGTAGCTTTAGCCATTCGGGTTAACCAACACCCCTAACCCCTCCTCGGAGGGGAATTTTAGGAAACAATAAACATCCCCCTATGCCACCTTCAAAGGGGGTTTAGCAAAGGTTGGGGCTATCGAACCTGATTCCAGGCCTTGGATTTCACAAGGCGCTCAACCCAAGGCTTGGAGGGCACCAAAGCTCACTATGAAACGGGTGAGAAGTAAAGCCAAGGATAGATAGCTGCTAGAAAGTATAGCCAAAAACTCATATGTATAGCTACAGCCACTCTCATTCCTCAAACTACAAACCTAACCACTCTCCTCCTCGTTTCTGATGGTCTGAAAGTATAAACCATCAAAAGAAACACATTTGGAAAGAATAAGCACAACACCACAAACGGCAAAGCAAATCGACAGCCTGGTAAGGGAGCAACTAGTGGAGCTACTCCAGGGTGGCTTTGCACCCAACGTAATCCTGCTCAGGGAGTTTGACTATCGCAAAGCAGGTATTATGCTCGATGGGCTCCACTTTTCCGCATGGGTACTTCTTGGCCACATCAGGGCAAGGCAACAGACACTGCTCAGCTTTATGAAAAGCCCGGAGCAGAATATAGATGTGTGGCCTGACGCACATTGGCCAGAGAACCATGTTCCCGAAAGCGAACAGGAGTGGAACCGGGCTATTGATGCCTATGAGCGCGAGCTAGATGAAATGATCGCACTAGTAAAAGATCCTAATACAAATCTGTTTGAAGTACATGGTAACGGAAAAACCTTATCCTGGGCCGCCATGACGACACTTCACCATACCGGCTACCATATCGGCCAGCTAAAAACGGTAGGCCGACAGGTAGGAGTCTGGTAAAGTGCTAGCTTTGGTACAGCGGCTGCTGAGAAGCTATGATCTCCTGCTTGAGTTCATCAAAATCCTGATGCAGCGGCTCTGTAGCATAGCTCATGGCTTGCCCTTTAAACTGAGGGTAGTTCAGGTAGCGAATCAGCGGCCCTGCTATAGTATCAGCTTTCTCAGCCTGCTCATCCGTTAGCTGGTCCATCCAATAACCCGACTGCCCCTTTTTCAGGTGCTTCGGGTTATTACTTTTTAAAGTGGCAAAACTCATTGCCTCCTGCAGTTCCTCCCGCTGTGCCTCATCCATCTCTAAACCCAGGTAAGCCAGCAGGCGCCCCAACTCCTGCTGAAAATCGAGCAAGAAACCTTCATAAAAAGCAATATGAATGTTGTGCTGCCGGCTCAGGCGCAGATGATCATACACATGCCACACCCATTCCAGCATCAGCTCCTCAAAATGCTTCTCCAGGTACCGCTGCGCGTCTCGTTCCTCCTGCGGATAATACTTGAGCATATATTCAGAAGTGTAGTATTTCGAGGCAGATATGGCACGGTCGCGAGGGTCTCGTACAATGTACACCTTCTTGTCGAACAGGTTCAGTAACTCTCCGCTGCGCTTACAGATTGGCGAGTGTGTCCAGACATGGTCTGTTTGGGAAACATAGTCCTCTATGTCTTCCACCGGCATCCGGAAAATACTGCTGATGCGGTAGCTGTACTGCAGGTCAGTGATATCCAGAACATCTATACTTGCCTGGCTAGGGTAGTTCAGGTCCCAGGTTTTGGCAAGCTCATAGATTGGCTGCCGCTGAATAAAGCTGGAGATCGGTTGCCCGCTGCGTTGAAGGATTTGCTGTAGGATCTGGTAAAGCCAAAAATTGCCGCACTTAGGAGCACCTCCCTGCAGTATTTTCATAGGTGTAAGGGTGTTTGGTTCAACATAGCCTGGTTGCTATACGTCTCTAAGAACATTGTTGCCGTACAAGGTCAGCAAGAAGTGTAGCTTTTTATACTTAGCGCGTATTAAACCTGCCGAAACGATGAAAAACATATACCCTTTTAAGTCCAAGGTCTGCAATGAGCAACGTAGGCAGCTCATGCAACAGGAACCTCGTTTGTTCTGGCTTACTGGCCTCTCCGGCTCCGGAAAAAGCACTCTAGCTTTGCGCCTGGAGCATTACCTGTTTCACCAGGGTTATAAAGTATACTTGCTGGATGGTGACAATATCCGCAATGGCCTGTGCCAAGACTTGAGCTTCACTGAAAAAGACCGTAAGGAGAACGTCCGCCGTGTAGGCCAAGTAGCTAACTTGCTGTTGGATGCAGGTTTGGTGGTTATCTGTGCCTTTATCTCGCCATATGCTGCAGAACGGGAATTGGTAAGGCAAATTGTAGGTAGTGACAGGTTTTCTGAAGTGTTTGTTAGCTGCTCTCTGGAGGTATGCGAAAAGCGTGACACCAAAGGTCTTTATGCAAAGGCCAGGCAAGGCATCATTCCAAACTTTACCGGCATCAGCGCCCCCTACCAAGCGCCCAAACAGCCGAATATTACCCTCCACACCGATCAGGAGTCGATAGAAGAATCACTGCAAAAACTCTTAACTTACGCCGAGCCACAGCTAAGCCTGCAGCCTCAGATGAAAGTAGCTGCAGGGGTGTAACACGTTAAATTTGTAGATCAAAACTAAGCTGTGATTTGAAAGAAATATTCGGTTCAAGATTCGTCAGCTCCGGCTATCGAACTTGTTCCCAGCCCTTGGGTTGAGCGCCTTGTGAGATCCGGTGCCGCGCATGCGGCAGCGCCCCGGCGCAGGAGGGAACACAGCGCGATGCCTAAGGACGAGCCCTCGCGGGCTTGAGCGCCCCAAAGCCGGAGGTGAAACGAGCAGGTGGTAAAGCCGTGGAGGAACAGCAGCTAGAAATGATAGCTCTGGTTAACGAATAAACACATTAACAACTCCTTTACCCAAATATGATTACGCAAGAAACTCCAGACATATCTCACCTACTACAAATAGCTAAAACAGCCGCAATGGAAGCGGGAGAAGCGATCATGCAGGTTTATACTTCGGGTGAAATTGAGGTTGATCTGAAGGCCGACAACTCTCCCCTAACGAAGGCAGACCGCGCTGCACATGAAATTATCAGTAGACATTTAGCTGGCACTGCTTTACCCATACTTTCGGAAGAGGGAAAACATCAGGATTATGAGCAGCGGAAGAACTGGACATGGTATTGGCTGGTGGACCCACTGGATGGCACAAAAGAGTTTGTAAAGCGCAACGGGGAATTTACCGTAAACATTGCGCTGATGCATGAAAGCAAGCCAGTGGGTGGAGTGATATATGCGCCTGTTCTGGATAGCCTTTATCTTGGCTCTGTGCAGACGGGTGTATATAGAGAAGAGCAGGGACTCAAAGTTCAACTGAAACCGCTACAAGCGAGGTATACCTTGCAAACTTTAATGCAACAGCGGCAGGTAGCCGTAATTGCGTCCCGCACACATCTGAGCCCACAGACGGAGGAGTTTATTCAGCGCTTCCCAAACACGCAGATGTTCAACATGGGTAGCTCTCTTAAGTTTATGTTACTGGCAGAAGGCAAGGCAGATGTATACCCTCGCTTCGCCCCTACCATGGAATGGGATACCGGTGCAGCACATGCCATCCTGAACGCCCTGAACAGAGGCATATACCAGCAGGGTCTTCAAACAGAGCTGAAGTACAACAAAGAAGACCTTCTGAACCCAAACTTTGTAGCACTGTAACGATGGCACTATAGCTTTCACCTATTTTCTATCTTCAAACTTATAGTTAACTTATACTTGCTGGATAGGAAATATGTGAAGAAAAGTATGCAGTAGAATCTACTAAATTGTAGGCCTAGCTATCATCCAAAGTATAAACGCAAACTATGACCAAGTACAACACCTGGCGAAACCTCTTTGCTACACTTGCCATTGGCGCTCTTGCTGCCTCCTGCCAAAGCCCTGCGCAGCAAGAACAAGATGACGTAACTTATGACCTGCTCCTGAAGCAAGTATCAGTAGTGGACGGAACAGGTGCCGCTCCTTACGTAGCTAACGTGCTGATAGGAGGCGACACCATCGCCCTTATCAACAGAGACACCACAGTTACTCATAACTCCAGAAAAACCATACAGGCCAAGGGCATGGTGGTTACCCCTGGCTTTATTGATACCCACGCCCACGGCGATCCCATCAAAGAGCCGGAGTTCAAGAACTTCCTGGCCATGGGTGTAACAACAATAGCTTTAGGGCAAGATGGTTTTAGCCCGAATCATGAAGACCTGAGCGTATGGATGGACTCTGTAGATACAGCCAAACCGGGAGTTAATATAGCTATGTTTGCCGGCCATAACGCACTTCGGGTGCTGTCAGGTGCCATGTACGACTCTATTCCCTCCGAAGAAAACATGAAGGCGATGGAGCAGTTAGTTGCCAGCGCCATGGATGCCGGCTGTTACGGCCTTACCACGGGCCTGGAGTATAACCCTGGCTATTATGCAACCAGTAACGAGCTGAACCGCCTGGCAAAGGTGGTGGGTTCTAAAAACGGCATCGTCATGAGCCATATGCGCAATGAGGATGATCAGTATGTAGAGCAGGCAATAAAAGAGCTTTTGGCACAGGGGCAGTATTGCCCTGTGCAGATATCGCACATAAAGGTGGTTTATGGCAAAAGTAAAGAGCGGGCACAGGAGATTTTGCAAATGATGGATAGTGCCCGGCAGAGTGGCACCAAAGTGACGGCAGACTTCTACCCTTACACCGCCAGCTACACGGGCATTGCCATACTTTTCCCTGACTGGGCTAAGGCACCACACGACTACCAGCAGGTACTCAAGACCCGTCGTGCGGAGCTGAAAGCTTACCTAAAAAACAGGATCATGCAGCGCAACGGTCCGGAGGCTACCTTAATTGGCTCAGGCAAGTACACAGGCAAAAACCTGAAACAGATTGCTCAGGAGCTGAACAAACCATTTGAAGAGGTACTAATGGACAACATTGATCCTTACGGCGCAAGCGGCGCTTACTTTATCATGAACGAGGAGTTGCAGGAAGAACTGATGCTGGACCCGCACGTGATGATCTGCACCGACGGCAGCCCAAGTATGCACCACCCACGAGGCTATGGCGCTTTTGCCAAAGTGCTGGAGACTTATGTAGTGAACAAGAAGTTGCTAAGCTTAGAGGAGGCTGTTCGTAAAATGACCAGTCTGCCTGCAGAGACTATAGGCCTGAAACACAGAGGCCGCATTGCGTCAGGTTATAAAGCTGACCTGCTCATCTTCAACCCATCCGAAGTGAAAGAGAACGCCACCTACGAAAAGCCCCACCAATTGGCAAGCGGCTTCCGGTATGTGCTCATGAACGGAAAAATAGTGAAGGAAGGCGAAAACTTCACCAGCGACAGAGAAGGAAAGGTGCTGCGCAAAAACCAGCAGCTATAGTATAACTTACAAACAACTTCAGACGAGGCAGGACCACCATCCTGCCTCGTTTTATTTAAGGCTACTATAGAGCCATAAGCTTGCACCAGAGGGATCTCCTCACATGGTAATCTCAAACTTCCATCTTCAAAACAAATCAGGTGCAGGAAGCCGTAGATAAGGCTCTACCTAAAGACGAAGTATGAAGATCAAGAAGAAGGAAACCATATATAATGGCTTTTACACATTCCGCAAAGTATACCTGGAGGATAAGGGAGAAACCATAGAGCGGGAGCAGTTCGATAGCGGTGGCGCAGCAGCCGCTTTGGTGTATGACACAGAAAAACAGCGTTACATTCTGGTAAAGCAGTTTCGCTACAGTGCTGAGCAGGAACTACTGGAGCTAGTAGCGGGTGTGTTGGAGGGTAATGATCCGGAGAAAGCAGTTCGAAAGGAAATTGAGGAAGAAATAGGCTACAAAGTAGATCACCTGGAGCACATCTGGGACTTCTATTCTTCGCCGGGAGCCTGCACCGAAGTAGTTTACTTATTTTATGCCGAGGTGAGCCAGAAAAAGGCAGAAAGCGGTGGCAAAGATGAGGAACACGAGCAGATTAATATAAAGGAGTTTACCGAGGAGGAGCTGTTTTACCAGCCACTGCAGGACGCTAAAACAGTTATAGCAGTGCAGTGGCTGGCGGCGAGGCTGGGAAAAAGTTCTGCCAACAACGCCCGCATAAGTAAAACAGATGCAGCAGACTAAGACAGATTTACTCCTCTGCCATTGAGGTGGCGGCTTACTTCTTCGCCTATTTTCAGCAGGTCTGTTTTTTCCTCCTCTGTAAAGTCATAAGGAACAGGTTTGGCTATGCCCAGGGTACCGTATAGCTCCCCGTCCAGCAGCATCGGAACAGCTATAGAACCCTCTACCTTTGTTTCTTTGGCAGCGGGTCTGGCCACTCCGGATCCATCAGTTTGCAGGTTGCACATCTCCACAGGCTGTCTGCGTTCAGCAGCAATGCCTGCCATTCCCTTTCCGATGGGAATAGCCTCCATTTTAGGCAACAGGAAAGGCGGTATACCCTGGTGCGCCTGCAGGGTGAGCAGTCCAGAGCTTTTATCTAAAGTATGGATGGTGCCGGTAGTGCAGTCAAAAGCTGTAATTACGTCAGCAAGAAGCTGCTGCCAGGAAAAGGAAGCATCCTTCTCACGAAGCATAGATAAAACTGATGTAGCAGTAGGTTGCATGTTTTATGAAGTAAGGGTTATACTAAGCAGGTATCCAACAGGAAAGCTGCCTGAGCGAAGGCAGATTCAGTCTGTTGCATTCATCTCGATGGCAATTCTGTTATAGGTTGAATCTACTTAAAATTTCTGAAAGAGCTCCCCTACCCAACTAAAATGAGTGTGTAACGACCGCTAATTTTTCTTTTTTCTAAACTGCCTGCTACTACTCGCGCGCAATGTATTCACCAGCTCCCACCCATTATAAGCTACTATTCTCCCAGGCTTTATTTGTGCACGCAATAACTTAATCTTTTAAAATCAACGTATTAAATCATGGTACAAGATTTAAGAACAAATAGAGAACAAACTTAAAAACTATGGCAATTTCACTTAAACCCCTCCGCGAGCAGGTAATAGTAATTACCGGCGCATCGAGCGGAATCGGACTGGCAACTGCCCGCGCTGCAGCAAAAAAAGGTGCAAAACTGGTGCTTGCATCCAGAAACGGTGAGGCACTGGCTGAAATAGAGCAACAGATAAGCTCTGAAGGAGGCGAAGTAATACATGTGGTAGCCGACGTAGGCAAACGTGAGGACCTGCAACGCGTAGCCGAGGCAGCCATGAAACGTTTCGGGGGCTTTGACACATGGGTAAACAATGCTGGTGTATCTATTTACGGTAAGCTAGCCGAAGTTAGCGAAGAAGACAACCGCCGCCTGTTCGACACTAACTTCTGGGGCGTAGTATCCGGCTCGCTTTTAGCTGCAGATCACCTGCGCAACCGGGGCGGTGCTATCATCAATATTGGTAGTGAGCTATCAGATGTGGCCATCACACTGCAGGGTATGTATGCGGCAAGCAAGCATGCTGTTAAAGGTTTCACAGAATCACTGCGCATGGAGCTGGAAGAAGCCGGGGCTCCTGTATCGGTTACATTGATAAAACCAGCTGGCATAAACACACCATACCCGCAGCACGCAAAAAATTACACCGACAGAGAGCTAACCTTGCCACCACCTGTGTATGCTCCGGAGGAAGTAGCTAATGCCATTCTGCACGCTGCCGAGCACCCTGAGCGTGACATATATGTTGGTAGCGGCTCTAAGATGATGAGCAGCCTGAACAAGTATGCACCTAGCCTGGTAGATTGGGTGAACAAGACCTTTATGACAGACATGCAGAAGCGCAAGGAGCCCGCACTCCATAAAGAAGGATCGCTGCACAAAGCAGGTGAAGATGGCCGCGTAGACGGTAACTATGAGGGCCACGTAATGAGGACCAGCCTTTATACTCGTGCCTCCATGCACCCGGTTGTTACAGGTGCAGTGGTAGCTGCCGCCGGCGCTGCTGCTGTAGCACTGATCGGCAAGAAGCGTCAAAAGAACCATAAAATGCCCAGGTAAGCACCTGCCTGACATCCTTTTCGTTTAAGCATTGCCTCCGATCAGAAGTATCTTGCTGGTTGGAGGCAATGTTATTTATGCTCTTTTCCTGTGAAAGTCCCGTGCAGGAGAGTGCCTTTTTCAGCTACACCAGAAGCAGATTAGTGCTTTTCCCGGAAGCTACAGGCAGGTACCTGTACTGCTTGTCAAACCTTAAGCGCTGTACCTCGTTTTCTTTACCTGGCAGCAATAGTAGCATTTTTTCAGGCTACTTTCTTGCTCAACCTGGCTCCACAACTCTTACTTGCAGCTTTTCCCCACCCTGCCCGCTGCACTCCACTGCTTCCCCTTAGGCTATCGAGGCCAGGGGTAGTGGTATCCTTTTGCTTTGAAAACTAAACAAAAACTATGGCAACAGACTACAAAACTTTGCGCAAGAACACTGGCTTCTCCATTTCGAAAACCGCTCTTAAAACAGAAAACGCCACAAGGCAAGCCCTCCACAACCTGCCCATACCCGCCCGACCCAAGGTAGATGCCGCCGACGTAGTAGTACCAGAAGGTTATGTGGTAGAGCCCGTTATGGTAGGTCTCTCCTTCCCTACTGATGTTACCTTCTCCGACGATGGCACCATTTTCGTGAGCGAAGGGGGCAGTTCCTGGCCCACACGACCTTATATGCCAGCTCGTGTTATCGTACGGCATCCTTCCGGCGAAACAGAGTCCATCGCGATGAATATACAGGCTGGCCCAAGAGGCATCACCTGGCGGGATGGTGAGCTCTACATGGCTCTGAAAGGCGGTTATCATATGCAGGTGGTTAAGTACAACCTGAGTACCGGAGAGCTGAAGGTGCTGATAGACCAGCTGCCAAGCGGTGGCTGGCACGAACCGGGAGGCCCTATTTTTGGCCCTGACGGCTTGATGTACTTTGGCAATGGTTCTGTTACACAACAAGGTGTTGCCCTGCCTGCAGGCTTTACCGTAGACCTGGCCAAGCACCCGTTCGCGTACGACGTGCCGGGGCAGGATGTAACACTAACTGGCAATAACGTCCGAAGCCGCGACCCAAGACTGCCTTATCCTTTCATGATCGAAACAGGGGCGTTTAAACCGTTCGGCATACCGGCAAAGAAAGGCGAAGTGATAAAAGGAGAACTCTTCTGTAACTCCGCCGTTTGGCGCTCACGCCCCGATGGTACTGATGTAGAGCTGCTGGCCTGGGGTATACGAAATCCTTTTGGCATGGCCCTGAATGAAGCAGGCGAACTGTACGTAGCTGACAATGATTTTGAAGAAAAAGGCGAGCGCGCTATTGCCAACGACCCGGACCGCATCTGGCACATCAGGAAAGCACGTGAACCTTTTGGCTCTGTTAAAGAACCTGACTGGTACGGGTTTCCGGATATTTGCGGCGACGGTTTGCCAGTTAACCACGAGAAGCACCTGCCTAGCCGCGGAAAGGCCGCAGAGTTGTTAATCGAAAATCCTCCGAAGTGGGCAGGCCCGGCTGTATTCCTGGAGCAGCCGCACTCCTGCATGTGCCGCATGGATTTTTCCCGCTCCGATGCCTTTGGCTTTAAAGGAGAGCTCTTTGTTGCTGAATGGGGATCACTGGCACCCCTTAACTCACCACACCCAGAAGACCTGACCCATGGCTTTAGGGTAATTCGGGTAGACGTAGAAAAAGGCACGGCAGAGCCTTTTATGCATAACAGAAAGATGGGTCCCGCCTCTACCTATGGCAGCGGCGGCATAGAGCGTCCTGTATCCTGCAAGTTCAGCCCTGACGGCAAAAGCCTGTACGTGTTGGATTTTGGGGTGGCAACCGTTACCCCCGGCAACATGATGGCTCTTGCCCACACAGGTGTACTTTGGAAAATAACAAGAAAGGAGGATAACAATGGATAATACAACGCAAACTGTTTTGATAGAGCTGGACCAGGAGACCAGAAACAAGCAGCTGGACCGGGCAAAATCATGGTTCGATAACGTACTCCTGACACAGACATCTTACAGAAAACTGCTGGAAGACACAGTTGACAAGATAGAGGAACCACATATAAAAATGTACTTGGCAGAAATGGCCGGACAGGAAATAAAGCACGAAGAGCGGACACGGGAACTGTTCTCCCTGATTGATAGAGAGCCATCGGATGTGCGGCATCTGCTGGGCGAGGTGGCCGGGAAGGCGCGCCAGGCATTAGGCGATTTTATAGCCGTGGCTGGTGGAACCAAGGGCCCGTGGCAGGATCTGCACCAGTTGTACTTGTCCAACCACAATTCTATGGGCGCCTTTGCTGTGGCAGAGCAGTTGGGATTAGCCCTGGGTATTCCTCGAATTGCTGAAATAGCTTTTATGGTAGTGGCAGAGAAGTCTACCAGCCAATTGTTACTGCAAGAGTGTGTGCTGGAGATGTGCTCGATGTCCATACTCTACAAAGAAGATTTCTAGCCTGCCACTTATTGCTGCTTTACTTTAAAAGGCACCTGGCTTCCTGATGGAGGCTAGGTGCTTCTTTTGTCATACTATCCCGAACTACCCTTATTTGCACGATGTAACCAAACATGCAAATAAATGGGGCAGCTCCTGCTTTGGCAGAGCTTAACAAAACTTCATTTATAGTAAAGTACTGAGACATTTCATTGCTGTAAACACAGCTGAAAATGAAGCAGAACAGGTAATTAAATTGCACAAAAAATATTAGCCGCCAAAAACGCAGCCAAACACATCCTCCTATAGCCGTACAAAACACGGCACCCACCTACCCTAACCATCATAACTCCTTACCACTACTCCTGCTGCTGAGCTATAAAACGTCCAGTGGTAACAACAGCCATACACCGGCAATCGCCATACTGCTGGGACTGGTTTTTGGCCTCATCTGCCTGATTCTTTTTGTATACTTTATTCATACCATATCCAAGGCCATACAAGTAGATTTTATCATGAACAGCGTGTTTCATAAAGCAGCTGCAGCTCTGGAGCTGGAAGAAAGGGTAGTAGGAAATACACATGCTCCCTTCAACACGAACGGTGATGCTTTCAAGTACATTTTAAAGAATGATGGAAACGGCTACCTGGAGCAAGTAAACCTGAGCGAGCGACAACAGCTGGCAAGGCAATACAAAATGCAGCTGGAAATACTAGTAGAGGTAGGCTCTTTTACAGTGGAAGGCACTCCCTTGATGAAGCTGACCAAAGCGATAGACTCTGAAGATGGGCTGATGGAAAAGCTACAGCAATGCTTTGTACTGCGACAGGAAGAAGTGGTAATGAAAGATTATGAGCAGGGGGTGAAGCAAATTTCTGAAATAGCAGTTAAAGCACTTAGCCCAGGTATCAACGACCCCGGCACAGCCCTGAAAGCAATTGACTTCCTGACGCTCTTGTTCATAAGACGTATGAAGTGCGATGAGCGCAATTGCTTGCTCGACGAACAAGAACAAGTGCTGGTGATCGATAAAATTATTTTACTGGAAGAGCTGCTGCACCGCTACCTGAGCTCCATACGCAGCTATGGCAAAGCAGACTTGCAGGTTAACCTGAGGCTTCTCAGGTGCCTGCACAGCCTCTTGAACCAGGAACCGCCAGAAAACAAAACCTGCATGATCAGGAAGCACGCCTTTGCCGTTATAAGTGATGCTGATAAGGCTATTCTGAACTCGGTTGACAGAGAGCGTCTGAATTGTAATATAGTTGGGATAAATTCGCTGTTGCCTGCAGAACAGTGGCTGACTGAGCTGAAAATATAAAGGAGTTAGAAGCGGCTACAGGCAAGATAAGTGTCACCACACGATCAACCGGTGGGCTGACCATCTCCTCTCCGCATGTACTTTTTAATGCAATGCACAGCTCCTGAATACTCTGCAAAGGGGTGAAAGTCTTCCAGCATCACCACCTTAAACCCGAGGTGCTGCCAGATGGTTTTGTTTTCCTCGTCGGTGTGCTTTAGCTCCTGCCAGCAGCCATAGCCATAAGTGGGCAGCCAAACAGTTTTGTCAGCTTCTCCTTTTATCTCTACCAGCGCATTATTATAGGTGGCAAAGTACCACTTCCGTACTTTCTCCTGTTCATCATCCACATAGGTAAGCGGCAAGGGGTTTCGGATTACCTCGAAGCGGAGCCGCGTCAGCAGAGCTGCAATATCGTCGAAGGCCTCCGGTATAGTCCAGATTGCATGGTTGTCGCCTAGCAGCTCTGAGGCCATCTTGGGGTCGCCTACCAGCACCTGATACTTTCCGTCTTCATTTCTGCCCGCCAGCGTTATAAACATGTCGATATGAAAGATAGGCTGTACAGTACCGGCACCGTTCTTCAGGTGCAGCACCTCTTTCCACTCCTCTCCATTGCGGTTAAAGGAACGAACCTGCTCTACTGGCAGCTGAATGTTGGTGCTGATAAAGTATAGGATTCGCCCCTTGTCCAGGTACTGCTGGTACACCTGGGTCATAGCCTTTTTCAGGTGGAGGTCCTTGTCCTGCACCAGCAACTTAGCAAAATCATAAAATGTATCTACAGCATAATTTGCTCCAAGAAAGAAGAAATCGTCTCCTACCAAGAGGTTGCCGCCCTCAAAGTATACCGGCACTTTAGCCCTGTTCCAGCCGAAGCGTTCGCAGGCATAGTAGCTGGCAAGCTCGTCGCCCGAGCGGCGGCTGGAGTGCGGTTGCAGCAGGTAAAGCGAGCCATCCTGATCATATACCAGTTCAAAGTCATCCTCAGCCCATACCGTCATCTCTATGGCATCTGACACCACACCCAGTTGTACGCGCGGCTGCAGGTTTTGCTGTTCCAGCCACTGCTTCAGCATCCCTTCTACTGATTGGTGCGTCAGGATGTACAGGTGAGTATACTCCGGCAACTTTAGGATGAGGTCCTTGTATACCTTCCAGAGGGGATTGTTCTCCCCCCTTACGGCATAGGCAGGTATGGTAAATACGATAGCTTCCAGTGCTCCGTCTGCTGTAGGCACCAGGCTGGGTTGCGAGGGCAGTGCCGTATACTCCTGCATTAAACTGAGCGCGATGCAGCGCCGTTGCATGGCAATATCGCTTAGCACCTGTTCCCCCTCCCACTCCAACTCATTTATGATGGGGTAGTGCCTTACTTTTGCTGGCATCTGGTCCGGTTGCTGCATAGGCTTGCTTTCTGTAGCTAGTTGGTGGTTTGGTTATGAGGTTGCTATTAACTCTGCCTCAGAGTAAATAGCAATACAGCCCCATGCTCACAAAATAAGGCACAGTACATGAGGAACTGTTTCAGAAGTGGCCAATGCTCCTACTGCTTTTATCTCCCGTGCAAGAGCATGAGAATGTTGTCAGACGTGCTTGTCCAGGTTCTTTCCAAGGTCCTTTGCCAGTTTCATAAAGTTTTCTACTGTTTCGTCGGCATAAAGACCGTAGGCATCAGAAATGCTTCCTTTAAGTCCGGAACTGGTTTCCAGCACGTAGAGAATGGCCATGTCCCCAGGGTAGCTTTCCCCTTCGAAGCGATAAAAGTTTACGATTTGTACTTCCTCTGGCCTGAACTGCTGTTTGTCATCCATGGTGCTGAGCAGGCCGTTTTCAGTTACTTTAAAATCCACATTATAACCTTCATCCCGTAGGCGTGCCAGTACCCTCACCATTGGGGTTAGTTCTATTTTATCTTCCATAGCTTAGTATTTTGTCTTATCAAGTCCGGTGTTTAGCTTACAGGCGCTATACACAATTTGTTGCACAAGTAACGCGCCGCTGCGTGGCAAAGGAGTTTGACTCGTCCAGAAGCAGTAAAGTATAAGCAGTTATATTAACCTCGGAAAGATGGGGTTGAAGTTGACCACGCGGTTTTAACTCTCACTTTCCTGGATGTTCAGTTGATTAACTGTGCTAAATCATCAGGCAAAAAAATAAGGGAAAGCCACCCTCAGCACCCAAACAGGCATGGCATTTCCCTTATTTAAACCCTGAAACAGAGAACGTGAAAGAAACAAAGCCGCTTCACGCCACATATCAGTACTTTGGTTTATTTTACGGCACCTGGCAGCCGACTGATGTGCTTTGCTCTTCTTTTACGTCTATACCGGTACATTATACCTTGTTGCCGCAAGCCCTTACGTATTAAACACATATACCTGCGAAAACTCCAACAGGCTAATGTATAAACCCACAAGCAGGTGTATTTAAAACGTATTTATCAGTAACTAAGCACCATAAACGGCACAGCACATTCCCGAATCTTAACAGCAGACGTATAAACCTATATAAGCTCAAACTTCCATAGGTTCTCAACCTGTTAGTACTTGTTCTCATTTGTTCGCCGTAACAGAGCATCAAGCTTAAACTGCTCCCATACGCTCACTATGAAAAGGAGCCGACATCTCTTTAGCTTCAGTAGTTAAAACACATATCCTGTCGTCGAGCTCCTTTTCATTTTCACTCCTTCAAAAGAACATTATCCACAAACAAAAAGTAAAGCACAGGCGCACCTGCATCCTTCTACCTTACCTTCAGGCCGAATGATGCAGGTGCTGTTACTCCATATCAAAAAAGCTTCTTTGGGACTAATACTGGAAACAAGCATAAGCATGCTCAAAAGTCAGGATATTAGCTTCCGGGTATCAATAAAAAGGTAAAACAACAGGAAAGTAACAGATTTGATCAATATAACAGAAAATGGCTGCTGCTCCTTATACTTGGAATAGCAGCCACTTGGTGGTATTAGAAAGAGTATTTTTTAGCCCCTGTAGTTTATACTAACCTGGAATCAAGCTTAGAAGCAGTTTACCGCCCCAAATCTTTCGTGCCTGCCCAGAGCCAAAGTGTTAGCAACACTGTTTCAGCTACAGCATCCAGCAGGTAAACGTCCCAGATCACATCGTTTAGGGCGTAATAAACATCAATACCTGTAAGGCCGGCTGCTCCGGCTATGGCCAATCCTTTTATCTCTGAGGTAACCTGCTTGCGGATTCCTGCGGCCAACAGCGTTCCGCCTATGGCAGTAATCAGAACACTAACCGTGTAGAGCAGCCAGATATCTTTTTTAGGGCCTGTTACCCAAAGAAAGCTCGGCAGGTGCACAAAAGGCCATAAACCCGTTAGAAGCCAAAAAGCACCCTGTACAACTGCTAGTAAAATTGCTCCAGGTTTTGTAATTGGGGCAGGCATAACGCCGGTTACGCGTGTAGCTGTTCAAAAGTTGGAAAGATATACCTCTCACCTTTTGCCAGCAGGTGCACCCGTAAGTCGTGTGCAGAGAAAACCTCTCCGGTCGATATGTCGTAGATATTGGTTTTGGTTAACCCCATACCATCTACTATAGTAATAAGACCACTGCCGATTACCTCCAGATTGTGCCCTTCTGTTATAAAGGCTGCTGTATCTTCCTCAAGCCCAACACCGATACAGCCAGGGTTAGTAGTGATACATTGTGCCATACGCACCAGGCGGCCCCGCTGTATAAAGTGAGTATCCACAGCCACGTTCTTCAGAAACTCTAGACCGGTGGTAACACGTACATCACCCTTTAGGTAGCCCCCTTTGGTATCCACCTCATAGATCATAGGTGTTGACAGAGCTGTAGCTCCTGCACTAGTGCCCGCTATCAGAATATCATCATAGGTGTAGCGTTTCTTCATGAGTTGCAGCACCCGCGTACCACCCAATATGGACGTTAGCCGTAGTTGATCTCCGCCTGTAAAGTAAATAGCTGTTGCCTTCTCTACTATATCACAGTTTCTCGGATCTGCTGCATCAGCGCGGTCGCGGATGTCAAGCACCTCCACATTTTCTATGCCCAGGTCCTTAAATAACTTTACATAGTCCTTACCCATCTCATCGGGAATATTGGAAGCCGTAGGTATAACAGCTATAGTAGGCTTATCCCCCTTCAACTGTGAGACGAAAAACTTAAGTATTTCTTCGCTCTCAAACTCTTTATTGGTGGTTTGCTCTTTCTTTCTGCCGTCTTCTTCGCCCTTGTCTTCCTTGCCACCAATGGCAAGTAAGCGGCCTTTAGGTAATGGGGCTTCACTATCTTTTTTATAGTTGTCTACCTGTTTTTTATCTGATTCTTTTTGCTTTGCCATTTTACCTCCTTTTTATATACTACTCCCTATGGAGTAACGTGGACAAACTCCTTAATCCTTGTCTGCTAAAAATCGCCTTTATCGACATAAATCAGTATTCAGAGGCTTTTGCTGTGCTTTTACTTGGCAGGCATAAAATCTGTTGCAGAGACTTACAACAGGGTACGCCCATATTACAAAGCGCCAGTAATTATTACTGGCGCTGTACCTTCTTATCCCATAAACAAAAGTCAGCTAATCAGGTCAATTCAGGAGTTAATTGCCTTTAGAATATGTGGTTTAACTTCTTGCGCTTGCCAGTGCTACTGCTTAGCCCTTAGTCGTTACCATCTGGATTGTCATATTGGCGCTGTGCCGGTTGCCCATAGTTAAAGTGGATAAAGTCATTATAAGACATCGGCTTGTGTTCCGGCTCATTATAAACGGGACTCATACCAACAGAGGCGCTTCCATTCTTTCCATAACTATCGTTTCCGCGCATACAGCCACTCTTAACCGTATGATCATCAGCATCAACTTCCTTGCTGCTGAAGTATAGCTTCCCCTTGCTGTCTTCGAGTTTGCTTTCGTGCACGTATACTTTTCTAGGAAATCTTATTACTGTCATATCTTAAAATTGTTGATGACTCTGTTACAGTCAATGTGAGTGAAAAAGGAGGACCATCCTCAGCACCCAAACAGGTATGGCCACTCCCGCTTTTCACTACCTGGTTAATGGATTCAAACTATTGTTACACCATCAACCTGGCTGTATCATATTTTACGCATGCTACAGTCTTTAAGTCATATTTCATGAAATCAATACCATTAAGCATGACTAATATACCATTTTTCCGCAAACAGTAAGTATTTACCGCAAAAGCAAAATTGTACAAAATATTCCACAAGCAGCTTAAGCAAGCTTAACATTACAGCTGCTGATAGCACAGAAAGGCAAGTTAATATAACCCACTTATGGTAAAACACTTATCAAGCAACATTTTTTACATCAGCAGCGAAGAATGGTAAGATAGGCTAAGATCAAGAGAAAGTCCTGAGCCTGAAAACTGTAAAAGCCAGGCTGGTTGTGTTACCAGGTGCATTTGGTACAACAACAGCACCTGGTGTATTAGCCCTTGTAGTGTCCGGGGGCTAATCGATCAGGTTATGCTGAATAGCATACTTTATAAGATTAGCCGTATTTTTAGCCTGTGTCTTTTCCAGAATGTTCTGGCGGTGGGTTTCGACGGTACGCTTGCTGGTAAAAAGCTTCTCAGCTATTTCCGCATTTGTATAGCCTTCAGAGATCAGAGCCAGTACCTCCAGTTCCCGCTTCGACAGCTCCTTGCCCTCTGTTATAACGGTTCCATGTTCTGCGGCAGGGTGCACCACACGCTGCAGCATTTTAATAGACATGCCGGAGCTGATAAAGGGAGTACCGCTAGCCGCCAGTTTTATAGCAGAACACAGCTCTTCTCTTCCTGTATCCTTCAGCACATACCCCATAGCACCGATTTCCAGAAGGCGGTGCAGGGTAGCAACATTGTCCAGCATGGTAAGCACAACCACCTTTACCTCAGGGTAATGCTCTGTTAACTGCTGTAGTGTTTCAAAGCCATCCATCACTGGCATATGCACATCCAGCAGCACCACATCAACTGTAGTGTTCTCCAGCAGGTACAGGAGCTCTGTTCCGTTTGCCGCCTCCCCCACTACTGCTAACTCACTGTCTCTTTCTAAAAGAGATCGCAACCCTTCCCGGATTATTTTGTGGTCATCAGTAACAATAACCCTGATGGTATTTGTTTCAGTCATGATAGCTTGTCGTAAATATAAGTCAGGCACAAAGGCTCAGATGGAGCGCAAATCCTTTTGCACTGCAGCTATAAATATAGTTAAAAAATCGCGCTGATTTGTATAGCTTTAAACATATATAAACTGATGCACGAAGCAGTCATTTAACTCACTTATTACACATTGTCAACTCCTTACGAAAATCTTTAAGTAAAAACCACACTAAAATTTACGTAGTTCACGCTGGAGTTGTGTTTATTATACTCTGTACTTTTAAAATAAGATTCAGGAAATTTTCAGGAGGTGTAATGAGAGAGGAAGTAGTGGTACAGCGAATGGGAGACGTTGCCGTCATTAGCCTGCATGGCGAGTGTAACAGCGCGGTTGTGGAGAAACTAGAAAAAAGGTGCCACGAGGAAATAGTACGCAGAGCCAAGCATATTCTACTCGACTGCGAACATGTTACCACCCTAAACTCATCTGCACTAAGGTGCATGCTCAGAAAAAGCACCGAAGCCGATGAGGCAGGTATAACCCTGGTGCTCTACCACCTGAAGCCTGAACACACCGCCCTTATCAGGAGCTCCGGCCTGGACCTTGTACTGCACATCAAAGACAACTTTAAAGATGCCTACTTACTCTGCAAAGCAAGAAGCGACAAGAGCGGCTCTACCAAGCTCGGAACTACATGAACTACTTCTACATTGAAACCAGTATAACAGATCGCAGTGTGGTGCTTAGCCTGCATGGCGAACTAGACATGGAGACACGTCAGCACCTGAAAAAAGTCATTTCTGATCTAAGGCAGCTATCTGAGCACGACTTATTGGTGCTGGACTGCAAACATATGTGCTACATCTCCTGCGACGGCATCAACACCCTTCTTTCCCTTGCCTCCTCCTGTCAAGCCAGGGGTGTACAAGTTATACTTTGCCAGTTACAACCCAAAGTACAAGACGTGCTAGAGCTATCAGGAAGTACAGATAAGTTAAAGATAGTGCCTACGCTGGAAGACGCACAGCAGGCAATATAACAAGAGGTGAATATCCCTTATATACGTCATCTCTGGCGGGGCGGCACTTCCTGCGTGCTAGTTGCATCTGTTCAGCAGGGCTCTTCTCTGTTTTATACTCTTAATTCAGGAGCATGGCCTATTCTGCTCTTTGTGCTGCGCGTATAATACACTCCACACCAACTTTAAAGTACAATGGCTGGCAACAACGAAGAAGTTAGGGTAATTGTGTTTGACCTGAACGGCACTTTCTATAACAAGAGCTCTAAGGATGAGTTCTACAATTTTATAGTTGCCAAGCAGCCCAAGAGGCTGATGTATTACTTTGAGATGGTCTACTATAAGCTACTGCACAAGATGCACCAGATACGGCAGACGGAGTTTAAGGAGAACTTTTTTAACTACCTGGATAAGCTAACGCCAGACCGTGTGGAGGCCTATGCCAAAGAGTTCTGGGAAACAGAATACCCCGAGCACTTTAACAAGGAACTGATGCAGCACTTTAACAAGCAGCGCAAGGAAGGCGTGCAGCTTTACTGTGCCACCGGGGGACTAGAGTTATACGTAAAGCCCCTGTTTGACCTTTACCCGGTAGATGGCTTTGCCGGTACCACTGTAAAGTATGAGAATGGCACCTATAAAGTAATAGGCCAGGCCTGTAAAGAGGAGGAAAAGCTACGCAGGATGCAAAAGCATTTTAACGGCAAGAAAATACGTGTCATCGAAGCCTACTCCGACAGCAAAGAAGCTATTTTGGATAGAGCGGACAGGGCTTTTCTGATTGATGATGGGAAAATCAAGCCGTATAAAGATTAAAAGAAGTCTGCCTTGTTTAAGTTGATGTGTATCCCTTTAACACAAAAAGTATACAATGGCCAGGGTAAACACTGTTTTTACTGATGCTTACCCTGGCCATTTCAGATTAAGGCATGATTACAATTTTACCTGTGGTATGTGAGGTTTGTATCTGCTTCATAGCCTCCACTGTTTCATCCAGCGTGTAGGTTTGGCTTACGTGTACCCGCAGCTTACCCGATTCTGCAAGTGCCCGAAGGTGATCCAGCTGCCGCGAGTTCGGCTCCACAAACACATAGGAAAAGTCGATAGCAGTGTCCAGGTCTGTGCCATGGTTCAGGATAGAGACCAGCTTGCCGGATGGCTTTAGAGCCTGCAGGCTTTGCTGCAGTGTTTCACCGCTCGCACAGTCAAAGATCATGTCCACGCCCTCCGGCACCTGCTGCTTCACAGCCTCGCCTACATGGTTGCCTTTGTAGTCCACGGTATGGTCGGCTCCAAGGTCGCGCATGAACTGGTGGTTTTTCTCACTGGCCACTCCTATAACGGTGGTGCCTGTAGCCTTAGCCAGCTGTATACCCAAACTGCCTACACCACCAGAGGCACCAAGTATAAGCACCGTCTGCCCTTGCTGTAGCTTACCGGCATCAAACATAGACTGGTATGCTGTGAGCCCTACCAGTGGTATGCCAGCTGCCTCCTCCCAGGAGATATTGGTAGGCCTTGCTGCCAGGTAACTCTCCGGAATTACCACATACTCTGCAAATGTTCCGTGCTGCACCACAGGCCTGCGGGCATAGGCATATACTTCGTCTCCAGGGCTAAACCTTCTGGCACTAAAGCCACACTCCACTACCTCGCCAGCCATATCCCAACCAGGTATCACCGGAAACTCTGTCGGCAGATTATCTTTTAGGTATCCTTCGCGCACTGCATAGTCTACGGGGTTTACACCTGCAGCCCTTATTCTGACGAGCACTTCGCCCTCCCCTACTTCAGGAATATCTACTGTTTTTATACGTACCTTTTCAGGGCCACCAAATTCGGTGTAAATAGCCGCTCTCATTTGTTTTGCCATAGCTCGTTGTATAAATTACTGTAACATTTTGTAGCGGTACCGCCTGGGTAGGCGGTGCACTTCCACTTTATACTTTAGTATAAGTTGATACAGGTTTACGAGCTTAGAGGTTGGGTAAGGTATGGCAAAACGCTGTTTACTCCTCCAGCTGATCGACAAAGTCCCGAAGCTCCGAGTATACTGTCGCCAGCTTTTTGGGAGGGAAATGAGCGTTTAGTCCACTGGGGTTTGGCAGCACCCACAGTCTGGTCTGCCCTATGGTTTGCTCCTGCAGGCCAATATCTGCGGTAGCTTTACCAAAGGCAATCCGGTAAGCGCTTAGGCCGAGCAGCGCCAGCACCCTGGGCTGGTATAAGATTACCTTTTCCACCAATGTTATGCCGCCTTCTATGAGTTCTGCTTTACTTAACTCTGCAGCGTTGGCCGTTGCCCGGCTCACGATATTGGTGATACCGTAGCCAAGCTGTACCAGATCCCGCTCCTGGTGGGGCTGGTATAGTTCCGGGGTAAAGCCGGCAGCATGCAGTGTGGGCCAGAAACGGTTTCCTGGCCGGGCAAAATGATGGCCTTTTACAGCAGTATAGAGACCAGGATTGATGCCGCAGAAAAGCACCTTAAGGTCCGGAACAAGTATATCGGACACTGTTTTTCCGGTTGCGGCATCTAATTCTTCTTTGGTTGGGCTTTTGGTAGATAGCATACCTCTCTTTTACTACCTGCTTTGGGTTACGGTTGTACCATCTACCAACAATTATCTGACTTTCGAAAAGAAACGAAAAATTTACGAGTAAATGCCAAAGAAAGCCCTGGCACTCATATCTTTGGCAGTATAAGCGGATGTGCAATTTTATCAGGCTCTTAAACGTAAGCTAACAGAAAGGGAAGGAGAAAGCCCTTGCACTAGACACTTTGATGATGTCGCCCCCAAGCAAGCCCTTCCCTTTCTCTTCATCTTAAAAGCCTGGACAGTACCCCATCCGCAGGCATGAGTGAGTGTAGGCCCGGAAGATGAATGTTTTTTGTCCACTTTAGTCCCTTTCAGCTATGAAAAATTTACTCTGTCAGAACCTGGGCGTCGATGTGGGCAAAGACGCTCTGGATGTGGTGCAGCATTCCTTCACTTTTGCTGGGTTCGATCTTACCCTATGTTCTACCGCCTGCACTTGCCGGCTGTTACCTTTGCTGCAGCAAACATGCCCTGCACCGGGATGTGAACGCAACTAGTAATATAAGAAATAAGGCGGTCGGGCAGACCGTTTCAGCTTGGAAGATATACGGTCGCAGTAGCCAGGTAGCCCAAGAATCCAACCTGCTTTAGCAGTGGGAATGTCAAAAACTACTTGTAGCTGCATAACTCCTCCTGCCGCTCCAGCTCTAAGGTTGCATCCGAAATTCCGAAACCCTGTAAAATGGACCTGATCTGCTGTTTTAGTCCTGCCCCTGCTTCGGGCATGTAGCATCCCTTGCTTACCACATGCGCCGTTAATACATGATGCTCCCCATCCAGCGACCACACCCGGAGTGCATGTACATCTGCCACACTTTCCAGGTTCAGCAGCTGCTCCTTCACCTTATCCAGCTTTGGTGCCAGCGGGTTAACCTGCAGCAGTACTTTTATACTTGCCCAGGCATTTTTTAACGCATTAAACAACATGAACAAGGAGATGCCTATAGATAAGAGCGGGTCTAGCCAGGGTAGCGGGAAGAACATCAGCACCACACTTACTACCAAAACGGCCACCCAGCCCAATAAATCCTCCAGCATATGCAACGATACCGCTCTCTGGTTTAAGTGGTGCCCACCCCGAAGCCTGAAAAATGCAGCCCCGTTAACAGCCACGCCTAATAATGCAAAGAGCAACATACCGTAAGGGTTTAGCATAGTCGGGTTCAGCAAACGTTCTGTTGCTTCAGCTAACACAAAACCAGAGCCACCAATAAGTATAAGTGCAGTAAGCAAGGCACCGGCAACAGAGTAACGTTTGTAGCCATACGTATAGTTCTCATCTGCCCCCTGCTCCGATTTGCGCTGCAAGAAGTACGATACCCCCAAGGTAAAAGCATCGCCGAAATCATGCAGGGCATCTGACATGATAGCCACACTGTTCACAAAAAAGCCTCCGATAAGCTCCAGCACAGCAAAGCCCAGGTTCAGGAAAAAGGCAAACTTTATATTGCCGGTAGCATGGTGGTGATGGTGTCCGCAAGTATGCGCCATAGTCTTATGCTTTTTTAGGCCGTGCCTCCAGCCATAGCTGTAAGGCACAGCCGCATTTCATAGTTTTATTTTGTAGCGTTAAGTATGGCAAAAGTATAGGCTGCGTGTGGCCAAGCTGTTACAGAATATCAGGTATGTGTTATATAATTTATAGGGCAAGGGCAACACTAAGATTGTGAAGGATTCTTCATCTTTGCATCATTTTACCAGCTCCCTTTATCTTGTGTACTCTTTGATTTTCTTCTTAAAAGTGCTGGATTATGAGGTTAGGCAGGTTTTAAAGTAAATTCATGAAATTTTTCTTAAAAATATTTCGTCTTCATTTTCTCTTCATCTTGCCTATATAGTTTTGGGACATAAATCAACTATAACACTTGAGAGAAATGAAAAAACTTACATTCTTAGCCGCAGCTTTTTTAACAGTATCAACAGCATTCGCACAGTCCAACCCTACTACAGCAAATGCAAAAGCCAAAGGAGCCTCTGAGGTTTCAGCAGAGCAAAACCAGGAAGCTGCGAAGGTATCAGCCTCATCATCTACTACTACCTCTTTCACATCAAGTGCAAACGAGGGCTCAGCTAATGCAGCAGGTAGCGCCAGCAGCGATGCTTCAGTGAAGGCAGAAAAGCAGAAGAAGGCACCTAAAAAGGAAAGAGCCCCAAAACAAGATAAAGAAACCAAAGCACCTGAAGAGAACAAAGGCCAGGTAGTAGCAGAAGTAGCGCAGCAGCTTGAGGCTACAGCTACTGCAGAGGGTAAGAAAGCAGAAAACCATGGCCAGGCTGTAGCCGAGGTAGCGAAAAACACAAGTGCAGACGTGGCCGCAAAAGTTAAGCAAACCAGCTCTGACGGTGCCGACCTGACTGCTGAAGTAGCGCAAAGCACAGAAGCTAACCTGAAGGCAGAAGGTAAAAGAGCTGAAAGAAACGGAAAAGCTACGCTTACTGCAGCACAGCAAACAGAGGCACAGGTTGCCGCCAACGCAAATGCCACAGTAGAGAGCGGAAACCAGATTGCTCTACAGGCAAAGCAGCATGCTGAGGCTGAAGTAAGCGGCCAGCTTAGAAGTGCTGAAACACACGGTGCAGCCGTGGCAGATGTAGCGCAGAACACAACAGCCACTGTAGCACAGCAAGGCAAGGCCAAAGGCCAGGCAACAAAAGAAGCAGCCACTACCAAAGCCAGCGAAGCTCCCTCTAAAGTAGAGGCAGAAGGCAAAGCCAACTCTGAAGTAAAAGTGAAAGCTGTACGCAGAGGTGGTGCATCGCGTGCCGCAGGTGCTGCCCGCGCAGCCGGCGCTGTAAATAGCACTGGTGCAAACGCTGCCACAACTGTAAATGGCGCTGTAAACGGAGCAGTTAACTCTGCCAAAAGTGTAACCAACGGAGCCAACGCTCGCCCTGTACAGGTTGGCGGAGCCGTTAAGGTAGGCACTGCCATAAAAGTAGGTAACTAAGAATTCTATTTCACCCTTTATACCCCGCCATCAGCCTGGTGCTTCTGCACCGGCTGATGGCTTTCCACAAATGAAAAAGTTAAACGCATACTTGATGATGTTTGGGTGGATGCTTCTGGCTCCTGCCCTGAGCGCTGCCAAGCCTAACGTAGAGGCCTTGCCTGACACAGTAACAGAAACAGGTAATGCCAAGGCTAAAAAAGGCTGGTGGACCATTGGTGCCGAGGTGTCGAGTAACTCCTCGTTCTTCGGCAGAAACACAGCAAAACGCTACCCTTATGCAGCAGCAACGCTTACTTATGTGCACCGCACAGGCATGTGGGCGTCGGCAACATCTTATAAATTATTCGACACCAAAGGATATGTTGACGAAACAGACCTGTCGGTAGGTTACAGCTTTAAGATTAAAGACCTGGTAGAGACGAATATTAGCTATTCTCACTTTATCTTTGGGGAAAATACACCTTTGGTTAAGGCTGTAACTACCAATGCCCTATCGGCTAAGGCTGCCCTGGACTGGGGTATACTTTATACCGGGTTAACCACCAGCTACGTTTTCGGTGAGAACCACGATGTGTTTGCTGTTCTGGAGAACTCCAGGTTTGTTCCGCTCAACCCGCTATGGAATGGCAAGCGGGTGGTAGGCCTGGATCCGAAGGTTACAATAACAGCGGGTACACAGCGTTTCTATGAAACACATACCACTACCACCAGAAACAAAAATGGTGGCTTGCTTACAGGTGGTAATTCGGGTGGTCCATTTGAAGGTACGCCTGTAGGAGGCTTAGTGGGCGGTGGCTCCAGCAACTCAGGCAGCGGTACGGATGATAATGACGGCACCACCACTACCACCACCACTACAAAGGAAGTGAGCAAGGTCAATATACTAAACTATGAATTAAAACTGCCGGTGGTTATCTACTGGGGCAAGTTTGAGCTAGAGCCTGCCTATAAGTACTCGATACCGGTAAATAAGATTGAGGGAGATGAGGCGAAGGCACAGTCCTTTTACTCATTTAACATAAACTATACGTTTTAATTTTCAACTAAAGCCAGCACCTATGCACGTATTGATTGTAGAGGACGAGAAAAGCTTAGCATCAGAACTGGAACACTTTTTAACCAAGGAACACTACCGCTGCGACGTTGCCTCCACGGGCAACGAAGCCTCTGAGAAAATAGCGGTAAACCGGTACGACTTTATACTGTTGGACCTGGGCCTGCCAGACTACAATGGCCTTGACCTGCTAAGGGAGGCAAAGGAACTGGAGCACCAGCCAGCTATTATCATACTTACGGCCCGTGGCGCCGTGGAAGACCGCATCGAAGGCCTTAGCCTGGGTGCAGATGATTACCTTCCAAAGCCATTCTCGCTACTGGAGCTGCAAGTGCGCATGCAGGCTATCATGCGCCGCAAGTTCAATGTCAAATCTTCTGTCCTGAACTTACATGGGCTGGAGATTGACAGCAGCGCCAGACGCGTTAATTTCAAAGACACCGAAGTATCATTAACCAAGAAGGAGTTTGACCTGCTGCACTACCTGTTGCTGCACAAAAACAGGATCCTCACCCGCTTGCAACTAACAGAGCATATATGGGGAAATATCCTGGAGGATGATTACGACTCCAACTACATTGATGTACATATAAAGAACCTGCGTAAAAAGTTAGGTGCCTATATCCCGAGCGACTGGCTGGAAACAGTACGGGGCGTAGGCTACAGGCTAACAGCATAACATGAGACTCCAGACAAAACTCACCCTCTTTAGTGCAGTCTCCAAAGTCCTTATCTTACTGCTACTGATCTTTCTGCTGCCATTTCTCATAAGTAGGGTGGCACTCCATAATACTGACAAACGCCTGCTCACAAAAAAGGAGCAGGTGTTTGACATTATACAGCGGCAGGGAATAGACTCGTTTGTAGGCACTGGCTCTGATGAGATGTACGGCAGCTATAACCTGCTGAAGGAAGAGTTTATCTCTATAGAGCCTATCGATACCTCGCAGATTGACAACCGGATAGAGAACAGCTACCGCGATGTAGAAGGTGAGATTTTAGAGTATAGGGTGCTTAGCCTTGCCTTTGAGGTGGAGGGAGGCACCTACCTGCTGGAGATTGGCCGCAGCCTTGCCACCATCCGGGAAACGAGCGATACCATGCAGCGCTACGCCTCCTATTTTCTGGTAGCTGTGGTGCTGATCACAGTTTTCATAGACCTGGCATTCGTCAGAATTTTACTGCGCCCGCTCAGGCTTATTTTGCGGCGCCTGCAACGTATTGGCCACCCTGACTCGTTCAGGCCAAACCCGCTGCCTACCACCACCAGCGATTTCGTTTACCTGAACAACACCATCAACAATATGATGATGCAGATACAGGAGGCGTTTCTGAAAGAGAAGGAGTTTATCGGAAATGTATCGCATGAGCTGCTCACACCTGTATCTATACTTCAGACAAGGCTGGAGAACCTGTTAAATGATCCGGCACTCCCGGAGGAAATGCTGGAGAAGCTGGTGGAAAGCCAGCGAACCCTCCACCGGCTTAAAAGTATTGTACACGCATTGCTCCTGATCTCGCGCATCGAGAACGAACAGTACCTCAGAAACGAGGAGGTAAGCGTCAAATCGCTGGTAAGTGATGTGGCTGAAGAAATCGAGGAGCGCCTGGAGATAAAGCGTTTAACGCTGGACAAGAGCCTCACCGACGACATCACCTGGAAAGGTACTTACTCACTGCTGTTTACAATGCTGTTTAACGTGGTCAACAATGCCATAAAGTATAACCGGCCAGGAGGAGCCATCACTATAGAGGGCCGCAACACATCAAATGGCTTTAAGCTGGATGTAAAGGATACGGGTGTAGGCATTCCGGAAGAGCAGTTACCAAACATCTTTAACAGGTTTAAGCGCCTGCATGCCCCAGACGGCGAGAGCCATGGCCTTGGTTTGCCTATTGTGGAAACAGTAGCCAGGTTCCATAAGATCCAGCTTTCGGTAAGCTCTGAGGTTGGCAAAGGCACCTGCTTTAGCTTTCTGTTCCCGGTTTAAAAGCACCCGTACTTCATGCTTTTCAGGTTCCTGTATTAGCCTGGTAGCCTCGAAACATCTAATAACCTAGATTTACCGTACTTGCTTACAAATGCAACATAATATGCTTGCTGTGAGCTATTTTTAGATTGTAAGGCTCTGTGACAGGCAGTACCGGTAAGTCAGAAGTATGGAGATCTTAGTCGCAAACCAGGCCACTCGTTTATATACCGTCACTTACCCAAACAAAGGCAAGGAAACAGTTATCCTGCTCCACGGTGGGCCCGGTGTGCCAGACGGTTTGGATCCGGTGGCAGAATACTTGAGCCGTTACTTTCAGGTAATTACCTTTCACCAGCGCGGTACGCTTAACTCCCCCTGCTACTCTAACGAGTACTCCATGGATCGTTACCTCTCTGATATAGACAGCATAGCTGAAAGGTTCGACCTGGAGAAGTTCCACCTGCTGGGACACTCCTGGGGTGGCCTGTACGCACAAATCTACGCTTACCAAAACCCGCACAGGCTGCTGAGCATGTTCCTCTGTAGTCCTGCCTCTGGCACTGGCAAGCAGTGGCGAGAAATGACGATGGAGGTCACGCGGTTTAACAAGAGGAAAACCACACAGGGGGAATGGTTTGCAATGCTTAAAAATGCGGCACTTGGCTTATTAGGTAGCGACGCAGGCTATGAAAGATTTTATACCCAGTTCTGCCTTAACTGCAACAAAGGCTATCAGGTAGAAAACCCCGTCCCTCTCATGATAGACCGTATCAGTGCTAAGCCGATTAACCGTACAAACTTCGCCATACTTCGCCACTCAGAACTTGAGATGCTGCCAGACCAGGGGTTCAGAATAACAGTTACCTACAGTGACGATGATATTTATGGCGACAGCACGAAGTATGTGAAAGAAAGGTACCCTTACGCCCATTTTATCACCATCCCAAACAGCAGTCATTTTCCCTGGCTGCATAACGAAGGGTACTTTTACAGCGTGTTGGCTGGCCACTACGGCGTGAATAGCTCCACATTTTAGGATTTTGCTGCACAGGGAGTATTAGTATTGCCTCAGAGGTTTCAGAAGCTTGTACTTTACCTTTTTCAAGTCCTATACCGTACTACTCAGGTGTTCCATCAACTAACCAACACAAACATGACATTTCACTCAACCCGCCCAGAAGATCTGCTATTAGACGCCGCCCGCAAAGGAGATGTAGAATACCTGAAGCAAATAATAGCAACCGGTGTAGATATTGATACGCAAGATGGCAGAGGTTTTACACCTTTAATTTTAGCAGCATATAATGAGCACCTGGAGGCAGTACGTGTACTACTGGAGGCTAAAGCCGATGTAAATGCTCAGGATGCAGGGGGTAACACAGCGTTGATGGGAGTTTGTTTCAAAGGATACGAAGACATTGCCCGACTACTGATCTCTAAAGGGGCAGACCTTAACCTGCAAACAGGCAACGGAGGCACAGCACTCATGTATGCTTCCCTGTTTGGCAGAAACAAACTTGTTAAACTGCTGCTGGAGAGTGGTGCCGACACAACCTTGCAGGATATGCGCGGATTAACCGCTTATGACCTGGCCATACAGCAGGGTAACGAAGAGGCACTGGAGCTGTTTAACCAGCATACATCCTAATATAAAGTATGAAGGCCTGCAAATTTTGCAGGCCTTCATACTTTATAAGCAAGACGTTCTTAGGACTGGGTATCCTTAGGCTGTAATAATACCACCACAGAGCGGGCAGCTACCTCAACTGTGGTTCCAGACTTGAATTCTTCACCTTTATTGTCAATAATATTCTCGGCAGTATCGATCACTTTAGTCCACGAGTCGCCATACTTCTTCGGCGGAAGCTTGTACTTGAGCGGCTCATAATGTGCATTAAAGATAACGTAGAAGTTGTCATCGATTACCTGCTCGCCCTTCGGCCCTTTGGCATGGAGGCCTCTACCGTTCAGGTATACAGCCAGCGATTTGGCAAAGTCATGGTTCCAGTTTTCCTCCGACATCTCACGCCCTTCTGGCAAGAACCAGGCAATGTCCTTTATAGTGATACCTTTGATAGGCTTGCCCTTAAACCAGCCACGGCGGTTAAACACCGGGTGAGATTTGGCAAACTTGATAAGCCGCTTGGTAAACTTAAGCAGGTCCTGATCCGCCTCTTGCCAGTTGAGCCACGAGATCTCGTTGTCCTGGCAGTAGGCGTTGTTATTGCCCTGCTGCGTGCGGCTTAGCTCATCTCCTGCCACTAACATCGGCACGCCCTGCGACAGGAACAAGGTGGTCAGGAAATTACGCTTCTGTTTTGCCCGAAGCTCGAGTACTTCCTTTTTATCTGTCGGACCTTCCTCGCCGCAGTTCCAGGAGCGGTTATGGCTATCACCATCGTTGTTATCCTCTCCGTTGGCCATGTTGTGTTTCTCGTTGTAAGAAACCAAGTCGTTCAGTGTAAAGCCATCGTGAGCGGTAATAAAGTTGATACTGGCCGTTGGGCTACGGTAGTCGTCTTTATACAGGTCGGAACTACCTGTAAAGCGTTCTGCGAACTCGGCCAACATACTGTCAGCTCCACGCCAGTAATCGCGGATACAGTCGCGGTACTTGCCGTTCCACTCGGCCCAGCCTGCAGGGAACTCCCCTACCTGGTAACCACCCTCGCCCACATCCCAAGGCTCTGCAATCAGCTTCACCTGCGAGATAACCGGGTCCTGGTGTATGATGTCGAAGAAGGCACTCAGGCGGTCTACCTCATGCAGTTCACGGGCTAGTGTAGAGGCCAGGTCAAAACGGAAGCCGTCCACGTGCATTTCCAGAATCCAGTAGCGCAGGCTGTCCATGATAAGGCGCAGCACGTTTGGCAGGTTGGCATTGAGCGTGTTACCCGTGCCGGTGTAGTCCATGTAAAAGCGCTTATCCTCTGTTAGCCTGTAATAGGCTGCGTTGTCTATACCTCTGAAAGAAAGGGTAGGCCCCATATGGTTGCCTTCTGCCGTGTGGTTGTACACCACATCCAGAATCACCTCTATGCCTGCCTTATGCAGTGCCTTCACCATTTCCTTAAACTCTACCACCTGCTCACCATGCGTACCGCTGCTCGAGTAGCGCACATCTGGTGCAAAGTAACCGATGGTGTTATAGCCCCAGTAGTTGGAAAGTCCTTTTTCCACCAGGTGGCGGTCGTTAATAAAGTGGTGCACCGGCATCAGCTCGATAGCGGTTATACCTAACTCCTTCAGGTAATTGATGGTAACAGGATGTCCTATGGCCGCATAGGTACCTCTGATTTCCTCCGGAATATCAGGATGCAACTTAGTAAAGCCTTTTACATGTGTCTCGTAGATGATGGTGCGGTGGTAAGGAATGTCTGGCCTTTTATCATTCTCCCAGTTAAACCTAGGGTCTACCACTACTGACTTTGGAATGTAGCGGGCGCTGTCTGTCTCGCTAAAACTCAGGTCTTCATCCGGGTGCCCTAGCTCATAGCCGAATAGCGAATCGTGCCATTCAATTGTACGGCTAATGGCTTTGGCGTAAGGGTCTAGAAGTAGCTTGTTTGGGTTGAAGCGCTGGCCATTCTGTGGTTCGTAAGGGCCGTGTACCCGGTATCCGTAAAGCTGCCCCGGCTTGATGCCTGGCAGGTAAGCGTGCCAAATCTGGTGGGTACGCTCTGTCATCTTGATTTTAGCAAACTCTTCATCGTCATCAGAAGAGTTGAAGAGACAAAGCTCCACTGCGGTGGCATTCTCTGAAAAAAGTGCAAAGTTAACTCCTTCACCATCCCAAGTGGCTCCGAGAGGGTAAGGATGCCCTGGATAACTTTCTATTGTCATGATATTCTGAGATTAAAGTATAACCGGCCGGCAGGTGTCATGAGAACATCTGGTGGTTGAAACCACTGTCCTCACAAGCAACATGTACCAGCATCTGCAATTAGTACAACGGTTATACTTTAACCACAGAAAATAGTTTGTGTCAATCTCTAACTTTGGGTACTAGTGGCATGGGAGGCAAATTCAGCGGCAAAATTGAGCTTGTAAAAGAAAAGGCCTCGCCCCCTTCTAGCAGATTGCTCTGCAATACCGAAAGGTGTGAGGCTCGTAGTATGGTTAACATAATAATCACACTAACAACCAAACTTCAGCTTTTATGAAAATAATCAGGAGTTACATCAAAGGGATAGCTAATATTGCGGTATGTTAAGCAGGCGATGCATCCAGTTCCCGTATCTCTGATTTATAAGCTGGAGGAAGTATGATTGCTTTCAGCAGCCACTCGGCACGAAGCTTACGGCTAAGCTTATAGCCCCTTAATACCGGCTTTAAAACAGGCAAACGCCATAACCCTAGCAGCTTCCGAACACGCTCCGGCACAACTAATACCTGCGCCTGTAACAGCAGCCAGTATCGTATGCTGCCCAGGTGCTTCCTGTATTGCTTGTAAAGGTCAGCAGTATACTTGCTCTCTACCAGGTTTTGCTCCAGGTGCTCTGCACGTGCCAGCTGCCACTCCTCATACGTATCCGGCAAGCCAACAATGCCCATGCGCCTGCCAACCCGGATGAATACCTCAAACACTTCCCCCTGCTCCTCCACAGATAGCTTTCGCTCCAGTAACTCATAAGACCGGATGGAATAGTCGATGAGCATGTAGAGCACATCGCGGTAAGCCCAGTCTGGTATGGCTTTACCACGACTAGCCTCCACTCCGGCATGTATGGCTGCCATTGTGTCTATAGCCTTATGGGCAGCTGATTCTTCTGAGAAAACTATTTTTCGGGCATAGCCTACTGTAGAGAACAACCTGCCAAGGGGGTCGGCAGGAAGGCGGCCGGTATAGTATAGCCAGTCCACTGCTTTGTTGAGGGCAAACTCAGCAGAGGCACCAGCAAATATAAACAGGATGGTGTCGCTCTTTCCCCAGATTTCGCGCACCACCGACTCTTTTCGCACAAAGTATGTCATACTTGCTTAACGCATTGGCGTGAAAAAACGTGCTACCAGCTTGGCAGTAAAAGGCTACATCAAAATCTCCCGCACCCGCTTCAGGTCATCCTCGTTGTCCACCATTACCATCAGCTTATCGTAGGCTTCCAGTAGCGTAGACCCATTGGGCGTAACAAACCTGCCAGCCCGGTCTATAAGCACAATCAATGATGTTTTGGGTAGCTGCAGCTCTACCAGAGACTTGCCAACACCTGAACTACCAGGCCCTAACTGCAGCTCTACCAGCTCATTCTTGCTGTTGTAGCCCAGGTCCTCCCCTAGCTGCAGTCGCTTGGTTGCGTCCCCCGCCTGGCTCAGGCCCAGCCAATCAGCCATCAGCTTAAGCGTTGTCCCCTGCAGCATAACCGATGTCACCACAATAAAGAACACGATGTTAAAGATCATGTCGGACCGGTTTAACCCAGCCAGCATGGGGTATGTAGCAAACACGATAGGCACAGCGCCCCTCAAGCCTACCCACGACAAGTATACTTTGTCTTTAAAAGAGGTTTTAAAGAAAGCCATACTGATGAACACACTGATCGGGCGCGCCACAAAAATCAGGAAGAGCGAAACTAGCAGCCCAACGCCTAGCACCGGCAGCACATGCGATGGAAACACCAACAGCCCGAGCGTGAGGAACATCAGAATCTGCATGAGCCAAGCCAAACCGTCATAAAACCGTGTGAGGCTACGTTTATGAATAAAGTTTTTATTTCCAAGTATAACGCTGGCAGTATACACTGCCAGAAAGCCGTTGCCGTTGATCAGGTTGGTAAAAGAGAAGGTAAACAGCACCATAGCCAGCGTCAGGGCCGGGTAAAGACCATCCTGTTCCAGTTTAATGCGGTTAATGGTCCAGGCCATCACGTAGCCCATCACTACTCCCATCAATGCCCCTACACTCATCTGCAGGAAAAACATCGGTACCAGTTCCCAAATGCTGGCCGTGGGATTAGTTAGCAGAAAGGTAAAGCTTACGGTAAGGAAGTAAGCCATAGGGTCGTTACTGCCTGACTCCAGCTCCAGTGTAGGACCCAGATTATTTTTCAGACCAATGTTGCGGGAACGCAGGATGGAAAATACGGCTGCCGCATCTGTAGATGATACAATGGCCCCCAACAGCAATCCTTCGAGTAGCGAAAAACCCAGCAGGTAAGACACGAAGAAACCCACCAGTATGGCTGTGATAAAAACGCCTATCGTAGACAGTGCCATGCCACGCCACAACACAGGCCGCGTGCTCTGCCACTTTGTATCAAGTCCGCCTGAGAATAGTATGAGTGTTAGTGCCAGCGTGCCCAGCGACTGGGCTGTTTGGGCATCATCGAAGTAGATACCGCCAATACCCTCCGACCCAGCCAAAATGCCGACACCTAAAAATAGCACCAGCGCAGGCACTCCTAATCTGCCGAGGCTCTTACTTACCAGTATACTCAGGAAGAGCAGTATAGAAATACCTAACAAGATGTCTTCAACAGTGAAACTCATAGTAGTGAATTAAAACGAAGTGATTTAGTAGCAATAGCCAGTACCTAGATTCCAATACTACATTTTAGGATTTTTCGGTTACGGCAAATACCAGAAACGACAGCACTAACATCATCAGGTAAACGCGCAGCACATTTAACCTGCACCTTTTGCCGTGGTACCAGAAAAGCCCAAGCTTTGGAAAAGGGATTCCCACAAAAAGACCAAGTATGGATAAGGTCGAAATTATAACAGCAAGATCTGCCATAGCGATTTCTCTCAATGAAAACACATAGCAGCGCCAGCGCAAAAATGCCTCAGGCTAGCGCTGCACTTTAAAAAATTATGAAAGGAGCTCCCATTACTTTTAATGCTGTGGAGCGATAAGAAGAGGTATAGAAATGGAAGCGCTATGGTGCGTTTGGAAGCACAGTTACAGGCAATACCTGCTGCAGCAGGTGCCCTACTGAAACCGGGGAAGTATAAAGAGGTAAAGAAAAGGCTAAGAATTCAGCTACAAATGGCAACAAGAGCGAAGGCGCCACATGTAGGACCTGCTTCAAAACAAGCTCCGGTGCATTTTGGGCATCCACAAAGGCTTGTACATTCTGGGGCTTAACAGCCTGCTCACTATCCTGCAGGTTGGCAGGCTTAAACCGAAGTACTGACTCCTGCACAGAGCCTTGCACCAGGTAATCATACACCATTACTTCATGACCAGGCAAGGTCAGGGCCCATAGCAGCATCACCCACATAAGCGGGTACCGGAGCCAGTGGCGTCGTATGGATTTTGTTTGAAGCATCACTACAAAGGTATACATTTATACTTTCATCGCACTTGATTTGCACTGATACCCGCACTGGCGCAATCTTTGCTAATTAACTGCCGTTGCACCAAAATACTAACACCACTCGTTTGTATGCTCCGTGGCACATAAAACCGC
Organism: Pontibacter korlensis; assembly: GCF_000973725.1. Taxonomy (NCBI): domain Bacteria; kingdom Pseudomonadati; phylum Bacteroidota; class Cytophagia; order Cytophagales; family Hymenobacteraceae; genus Pontibacter; species Pontibacter korlensis. The sequence goes on from NZ_CP009621.1 coordinate 4,862,333, forward strand.
AGCAGCAAACCGAGGACCCTATAGAACATGAGGCGTACGCTGAAACAGATAGTCAAATTTATCATCACTAAAATAATGGCGCCGTTTACGCGGCTGGTATACGGCGAGTTATCGGCCTTCTTCCAGAGCCTGAAGCCTAACTTTACCCGCACCTACTGGCAGCATAAATGGGCAGAATGGCAGAACAGCCGCAATCGCTCTGACTACAGGTTCTTGTTCAGAGGGTTGTTAAAGCTGTCCCTCTTTGGACTGCTGCTCCTAGTGCTCTTCTACTTTGCAGTATATTCAGGCTTTCTGGGTGGCATGCCTTCCACCAAAGAATTGAAGTCAGTGCACAACAACACTGCCTCTGAGGTGTATTCTGCTGATGGAGTGCTGCTAGGGCGCTATTACACCCAGGACCGCACCAATGTAAAGTATGCCAACATCTCCCCTGCCGCTGTTCATGCGCTCATAGCTACCGAAGATGCACGCTTCTACGACCACAGCGGTGTGGATGCCCGAAGCCTGGCCCGTGTGTTCATCAAGTCTCTGTTGTTGCAGAACGAAAGCTCTGGCGGCGGCAGTACACTCAGCCAGCAGCTGGCAAAGAACCTGTACCCGCGCAAGAACTACTGGCTCTGGGATATGCCCGTAAACAAGCTGCGCGAGATGATCATCGCCCGAAAACTGGAGACCATCTACTCTAAAGATGAGATACTGGAACTGTACCTGAACACGGTGCCCATGGGTGGTAACCTGTATGGTATAGAGCGTGCTTCACGCCGCTTCTTCAGCACCTCTGCCGATTCGCTTAAAGTAGAAGAGGCTGCCGTGCTGATTGGTATGCTGAAGGCCACCACCACTTACAACCCTCGCCTGGACCTAGAGCGCTCTACCAAGCGTCGTAATATTGTACTGGGGCAGATGGCGAAGTATGAGTACCTGAGCGCAGCCGAAGCTGACTCACTGCAAAAGCTCCCCCTAGAGCTAAAGTACAACTACACCACGCATAACGATGGGATTGCACCATACTTTCGGGAGCACCTGCGACAGGAACTGGTAAATTGGGCCGCCGGTAAAAAGAAGAAAAATGGTGAGCCTTACAACCTCTATACTGATGGCCTTAAGATATACACGACCATTGATGCCGGCATGCAGCGCCATGCAGAAGCATCGGTGCGGAAGCACATGGCACAACTGCAGAAACAGTTCGATGCCCATTGGAGAGGCAGAAACCCGTGGGGTCGTAACTCTGATGTGATACAGGTTGCCATGCAGCGGTCCGACCGTTACAGAAAACTAAAAGACGCCGGCAAGTCTGAGGCTGAAATTGTGGAGGCTTTCCGGGAGCCGGTGCCGATGCAGGTTTACGCCTGGGGAGGCACCAACAAAAAAGAAATGAGCCCGATGGACTCGCTGGCATACTACTCCCGCTTCCTGAACACCGGCCTGTTCTCTCTAGAGCCACATTCGGGTTATGTACGTGCGTGGGTAGGTGGCATCAACCACCATGTTTTTAAGTATGATCACGTAAAGTCGAAGCGACAGGTAGGTTCTACGTTCAAGCCAATCGTATATGCCGCTGCACTGGATAGAGGCATTAGCCCCTGCGACTATTTCCCGAACGAGCGCATGACCTACCCGGAGTATGATAACTGGTCGCCACGTAACGCTACAGACCAGTATGGCGGAGAGTATACGATGCGTGGAGCACTGGCTAATTCAGTTAATACCATCTCGGCACAGATGATCATGAAGGCTGGCGTGAACAGAACCGTAGCCATGGCTCACCGCCTAGGTATCGACTCTAAATTGCCGGAGGTGCCATCGTTAGCCCTGGGTACAGCAGACCTGTCGCTACAGGAGATGGTGACGGCCTATGCCACTTTCGCAAACCGTGGCTACCAGGTGGAGCCGGTATATATTACTAAAATCGAAGACCGGGAAGGGCGCGTGCTGCGGGAACACCGCGAGGGCGAAGGCGCCAAGAAGGTTATCTCGGAAGAAACAGCGGCTATCATGCTGCACCTGATGCAAGGTGTGGTAGAAGAGGGAAGTGCCGCCAAACTACGCTCACAGTACGGCCTGAAAATGGATATCGCCGGAAAAACCGGTACTACCCAGGATCATGCCGATGGTTGGTTTATAGGTATAACTCCGCAATTGGTAACAGGTGTGTGGGTTGGTGGCGAAAGCCCTCAGGTGCGCTTCCGCACTTTAGAGCTAGGCCAGGGTTCGCGCACAGCCCTACCTATTTGGGGAGAGTATATCCGCCGGATCGCTATAGATCCGGATTACAAAGGATACTACAACAGCCGCTTTGAGCCGCTGCCGCCACACCTGCAAGCTAGCTTAAACTGTCCATCTTACCGCGCAGAACCGCCACAGGAAAACTTCTTGGAGCGTGTACTGGATAAGATCGGCGATAAAGCCACACAAACGTACGAGCAGTGGAAAGAAAACCTGAAAAAAAGACGCAAGGAGCGGAAGGAGAAGCGCAAGAAAAATAGGGACTAGTTTTAGCCCCTATACTTCCTCCTGAAAGTCTTCGCTTCGCTGCAGGCGGTCAAACTGCTCTACAAGCTCTGTTGGCAGCGTGGTCAGCTTGCGCTTCACCAGGTCCAGCCAGGCCCCGTCTACGTTGATCACTGCAGCCTTTACGCCATCCTCCCTGAATACTTCATGGCGGATAGACCAGCGGGATGCATCGGATCGGCTTTTTGTTAACTCCACCGTTACCTTCAGGTGCTCGTTTATACCTACCTCGCGCAGGTAAATCAATTCTTCACGGAACAGTATGGGGCCTATCTTCAGGTGCTGAAACGCTTTCAGGTCCAAGCCTAGCCTATCGAGCACTACAATACGGGCTTGCGCAGCAAAATCAGCATAGGCAGAGTGGCGCATGTGCATGTTCGCATCCAGGTGCGACCACATCACCTTACCTTCATATATATTGTTCATTGTTTTTAGTTTTTCCAAAGCTACAAAAACCTTTGGCCAAATTAAACCCAAGACTCTCTTCTGGTTTCCTACAGGTTAAAAGGAGGTACAATTTGGTCTTTTTAAAGAAATCAACTTTTATTAAAGCATACTCCTCCTGCGTTAAGCATAATTTTTGTTGTTTTGCAGTCTCAATACTTCATATCTAAAAAATCAATGAAAAAGTTAGCGAGCATTTTCTTCCTGTGCCTGCTGCTGACCAGCCAGGCCTTTGCCTGGGGGCAGAATGGGCACCGCGCAGTGGGCCTGGTGGCTGAAAAGCACCTGAGCAAAAAAGCAAAGAAGAAAATCATGAAACTCCTGCAGGATAATACTTTGGCAGAAGTTTCAGTTTGGATGGATGACATCAAAAGCGATGATGCCTACGACCATACACACGACTGGCATTGGGTAACGATTCAGGATGGCTCAACCTACGAGCAGTCTGAAAAAAACCCGAATGGTGACATCATCGGCAAAATTGAGGAAATATCCAAAGCCTTGAAAGCCGGTAACCTAAGCAATGAGCAGGAACAAGAGTACCTCAAGTACCTGATACACCTTGTGGGTGATATCCATCAGCCATTGCACGTAGGTACTGGCGACGACCAGGGAGGTAACGCTGTGAAGGTACAGTGGTTTTACCAACCCTCTAACTTACACCGCGTGTGGGATAGCGACATGATTAATGGCAAAGACCTGAGCTTTACAGAGATTGTACGTTTCCTGGGTCAGCCAGAGAAAGAGCAAATCAAGCAGTGGCAGTCTACTTCGGTTAGAGACTGGGCTAAAGAATCTATGAGCTACAGACCTCAGGTTTATAACCTGCCGGAAGATAAAAAGATCAGCTACCGCTACGCATACGAAAACTATAGCCTTGTAGAGCAGCGCCTGTTACAGGCAGGTGTTCGCCTGGCAGGTCTCCTGAACGAGATCTACGGCTAAAACCTAGCAGAGCTAAGCATAAGAACAGCCACCGCACTCCTTAACAGGAACTGCAGTGGCTGTTTTCTTTTGCCTGTGCTGTGCTTTGCAACACTGTACTTCTTACGGCAGGCTGATCACATAATAGCTTGTCTGTCTGTAGGCAGAAACCGTTTTTTCTTACTTTTGAGTACAACTTTCGTTAGCCTCTTCAAGGGTTAAGTGTCATCACAATTTAAAAAGCATGGAATCATACTTCCGTCTGAAGCACCACAATACAAATGTTAAAACAGAGGTGCTAGCTGGCATCTCCTCTTTTTTGGCCACGGCTTACATCATAGTTGTAAACCCGACCATTTTGGCACAGGCAGGCATGCCTTTTTCAGGGGTACTCACAGCTACTGTATTAGTCTCCTTTTTTAGCAGTTTGATGATGGGGCTGTATGCCCGTAACCCCATTCTGGTCGCGCCGGGCATGGGCCTCAATGCCTTCTTTACCTATTCGGCAGTATTAGGCATGGGTGTAACCTGGCAGGTAGCGCTCGGTGCGGTTTTCTGGTCAGGCATCGTGTTCCTGATCCTTTCTGTATTTAACGTGCGTACGCTTATTGTAAGAGCCATTCCACGGCCGCTGCGCTTTGCTATTGCCGCAGGAATAGGCTTGTTCATTACGCTCATCGGCTTTGCTAACGCCAAGTTTATTGTAGCCAACCCTTCCACTATAATTGGTGTAAGCCCGATAAACCCAGCCTTATTGACTTTTCTGGGCGGGCTGCTGCTAACTTCTGTTCTTATTGTGCGCAATGTGAAGGGTGGCATTCTGCTGGGGATACTTATTACCACACTAGCCTCCTACCCGCTTGGCCGCTGGTGGGCTACTGACATGGAGCCGCTCATTACCTGGCAGGGCTTTGCATCCGCCCCTGACTTTAGTTTACTCCTCCAACTGGACTTTGTTAATTCCTTCAAGCTGTCTATAGTACCTGTTATTTTTGCCTTCGTTTTTACAGACATGTTCGACAGTATCTCCACGTTTGTAGGACTGGCTGAAGCCGCAGACTTGTTAGATGAGCATGGGGAACCGCGCCATGTACAGCGCTCTCTTACCACTGATGCCGTGGCAACTACGCTGGCTGGCCTGGTAGGCTCCAGCCCAGGCACAGCCTACATAGAGTCGGCAGTGGGTATTGAGGCCGGAGGGCGAACGGGGCTTACAGCCGTTGTGGGTGCATTACTCTTCTTACCGTTCCTGTTTCTGGCCCCGCTACTTTCCATGATTCCGTCTATTGCTACGGCTCCGGCTTTGGTGTTGGTAGGGGCATTCATGGTGCGTCCTGTTACAAAAATTAACTGGTTTAAAATGGATGATGCCATTCCGGCTTTCCTGTCGATGGTGCTGATTCCCTTCACCTACTCCATTACACAAGGTATCATCTGGGGCTTCCTGAGCTGGACCGCCCTAAAGCTTGTAACCGGGAAAAGCAAAGAGGTAAGTATTGCTCTTTGGGTGATAGACATCTTTGCCATACTTGCCCTTCTTTTATAGCACCAATTAGCCCGCGCAAGAGTCAAACAGTGCCAAAAGTGTGGAACTTTTCCACAGAGTGAACTTGATTTTGACATATTTCTGTTAGCAGTGTTGTTACGGAAAGATAATTTTTAGTAATCTTAAACAATATTTAACGCACATATAGGTTTACCCTGTATGTTAAGGTGCTTGGAAAGGTATAATTCTTTATCTTCACCTGCCGCAAGGCCCGCATCGGAAATACTAAATTTAGTTCATATAAAAACTTTGATTATGAAGGCACTCTTTTTCTCAGTCGCTCTTTTGTGTTCAGCCCCTATGGTGCAGGCACAGGGCAATGCAGCAGAAAAAGCACCTGCAGCCAACGCAAAACTTGAAAAGCAATTTGAGTACCTGAAGAGCAGCTCCAACAGCTGGCAAGGCTACAAGGTCGTAAAAATCACCACGCTGGAGTCTTTCTGGAAAACAGTACAAGAAACAGTAGCTTCCAAAGACAAAAAGCTTCAAAACTTTGAGGCAGAGGCAGACGCCAAACTGCAGGAAGCCCGTAAAGATGTTGCTGCCCAGGAGCAACAGTTGCAGGCCATGCAACAAGACATGAAGCAGAAAGAGCAGGAGATTCAGCAGAGCATGCACGATATTACGCATATCTCGGTGCTGGGCATAGACCTGCCAAAGCCTTTCTACGTGCTGTTGAACAGCGGTATTATTGTAGCACTCCTTATTGCACTGGGTGTAATGGCCGTGCAGCACAAGAGCAGCAAGCGCTTAGCTGGCGAAAAGCGCAAAGCCTACGACGAGATGGAGCTGGAGCTAAATGAGTACAAGAAGAGTGCCCGTGAACGCGAACTCAAGATCAAGCGTGAGCTACAGACAGAGCTGAACCGTGTTGAAGAGTTAAAGCAACAATTAGCCTCTGTTAAAAAACAGCCACAGCTGTAATAGAAGCTTTAAAGTATAGAAGCGGAAAGCCCCGGCTACTTTGATAGCCGGGGCTTTCCGCTTCTATACTTTTATAGTTATTTCAACCTGCATTCATGAGAAAGCTACACCACCACGTCACCATGCGTGTAGTGATGGTAATCCTTTACCACCGTCTGCAGAAACTCCCACTCCGATAGCTCACCAGCTTTTATGCCCGTAATTTCCTGCACACGTGCAGCCATTTTCTCCAGAAGCTCATAGTTGTTATACTTTTCTGCTTTGTACAGCAGCTTGCGGATCAAGGCCACATCCTGGTCTGTCAGCAGGTGCACCTCCGGAAAGCGTACCTGGTACCCTTCTTCTGTGTTTACCATCATGGTCTCCTTCTTACGCACAGCATGGGTGCGGATAACGCAGGTACCGGCTGCCATGTCGCCAAGGCGTTGGCCCCTGTTACTAACAGCAACCGTAATCACTGCTAGCATCCCCTGTGAGATACCTGTATCAACTAATCGGAAAACCCAGCGCAAGAGGTAGTCACCGATAGACGGTGACTCGCCAGATAATTTGATTACTTTGATATCGCGGGCCATTTTGCCTATACTCTGCCCGTTCAGGAAGATCTCGCACACCAGTTGGTAGAATATTAGGGGAAGCCCTACAAGTATAAATTCTACAATATTATTCCCGATCTGCAGCCCCTGCAGCACCAACACACACATTACTGTCCACAAGAAATAAACTGCCAGGTCAATCAGGTGGGCCACAATACGATCACCCACGCTTGCCAGCAGATACTCTACCTCAACATTCTGCGTGGTTCGGATTTTAACAGTATTCATCTTCACTAAAATAAGCTTGTTTTCATTTTTTATTTATATGACAATATACATATATTTGATTGAGAACAAAATACAGTACCCGTGCGCGAGGCAGCCTTTATCCGGAAAAACAAACTTAAGTGGAAGTCTTACCAAACTCAGAAACCCTCCAGCCCCGACGAGCTGGCCGACAGGTTTATTGAGCTGACAGACGACCTGGCCTATGCCCGCACGTTTTACCCTGAGTCCGACTCTACGGCTTACCTGAACAACCTGGCTGGCCACACCCATCAAGCCATCTATAAAAACAAAAAAGAGACGCAAAACCGCTTTGTACATTTCTGGAAGTATGAGTTGCCCTACCTGTTCCGGCAGCACCACCGGCAGCTGTTCTACGCCTTTCTCATATTTGCTGTAGCCGCTGGCATCGGAGCACTCTCCGCAGCCTTAGACGATACATTTGTGCGGCTTATACTCGGTGACAGGTACGTGAATATGACGCTGGAGAACATCCGCAATGGTGATCCCATGGCGGTCTACAAAGGACACGGTGAGGCAGAGATGTTCCTGTTTATCACGTTTAACAACATAAAGGTTTCCTTTTTAGCCTTTGTGCTGGGTGTTTTCTTCTCCGTGGGCACTTTTTGGGTGATGTTCCAGAACGGGGTGATGCTGGGAGCTTTCCAGTACTTTTTCTACAAGCAAGGTCTGCTGGTAACCTCCATGCTTACTATCTGGATTCATGGCACACTGGAGATTTCTGCCATCGTGATTGCTGGTTGCGCAGGATTCGTGATGGGAAATAGCCTACTCTTCCCTAAGACCTACTCGCGCCTGCACTCCTTTAAACAAGGGGCACGACAGGGGCTCAAGATTGTAGTTGGCCTGGTACCCATTTTCATTACGGCAGGCTTTCTGGAAGGCTTTGTTACCCGCCATACCGAAATGCCAGTTGCCCTGAGTTTGTTCATCATACTCGCTTCCGCAGCATTTATTGTTTACTACTTTATAATCTACCCACGTTCACTGCACAGTAATCATGTTACAGACCAGCCAGAAAATTAACTTAAGAGAGGAGCGGGATTTCGGAGAGAAACTGAACGCGACTTTCATCTTCATCAAGGCCAACTTTAAGCCACTCTCCAAGGCCATACTTTTGTATGTATCGCCAGTGGCCATTCTAGCTGGTATCTTTTCAGGGCTATACCAGTCGCGCTTGTTCCAGCAACTTACAGGCGGTGGTCCCTATAACACCATGGGCGAGTATACTTTCTTCAACCAGGTAACTTCGCTCAATTATATCATAACCATGTTCCTCACCTTAATGGCCTATGTGGTAGTTGCCCTAACCGTGTATGGCTTTATGGTAGCCTACATGGATGAGGAAGGGAAGGTAACACCGGCTGCTGTGTGGGAGCACATAAAGCGAAACCTGGTGCAAGCCACTTATGCCAGCATTGCACTGGGTATAGTATGCTTCCTGAGCGTTTTCCTGTTGGGGCTGGGAATTTACCTGAGTGTGGTACTCTCAATTTTCCTGATTGTGATGGTGCGTGAGGAAACAGGGTTTATTGATACCATCGAACGCTGCTTCTACCTGATAAAGGGCAACTGGTGGGCTACATTCGGACTGATATTCGTGGTTAGCATCGTTCAAGGTGTGTTGGGCTGGTTTGCTACCTTGCCTGCAGGAGTTATCATCCTACTGCGCGTACTGCAACTACCTGGCGCTAACAGTGAACTTCTTCTGATCCTAACAAGCACCATTACCACCATACTTACTACCTACACTTACTGCATTACGATGCTGGCCCTGGGCTTCCAGTACTTCAACCTGGTGGAGCAGAAAGATGGCATAGGCCTGATGGAGCAGGTTGACCAGATTGGCCACAACAACACCAACACTGCTGCTAATGAGGGAGAGTTTTAAGCACTTTTACACTTTATTTCTTACCCTCTGCCTGCTGTTGTGTTGCGGTACCGTAGCAAGTGCGGTACCGCAGGATAGTATACCAGAAGCTAACAAACCTGTTGTAGTACGACAGCCTGACACTGCATTGCTGGAAAAAATGCGTGCTGACAAGGAGTTCCAGTACTATGAGGAAGTGCCTACAGGCGAGACATTTTGGGAGCGCCTGAAGTACCGCATTCAGCAATGGCTGCGTGAAGTGCTGTACAAGGGGCAGGCAAGCGGCTTCTGGGAAGTACTACTCTACCTGCTTATTGCCGCAGCTATTGTGCTTATCGTCATCAAAATGCAGCATGTGGATGTAGGCAGCCTGCTTGGCAAGAAAGCCAGCAACACCGAGACGCCTTATGATGTATTCGAGGAGAACATCCACGAGCTTGACCTGAAAGCCCTGATTGCCGAGGCAGTGGAGCAGCACGATTACCGTAAAGCCGTACGCCTGCACTACCTGCAAAGCCTGAAGCACCTGACGGATATGGGGCTTATCCAGTGGAAGCCGGGAAAAACAAACAGAAGCTATATTGCCGAGATTCAGGATGATGGGGTACGGCGCGAGTTTGAGCAGCTCACAGGTATGTTTGAGTACGTGTGGTATGGTGGTGCAGCGCTCGGAGACGGGTTGTTTTCCTCCGCCCGTGCAGAGTTTACCCAGTTTGATAACCTTGTAAAGCAGCATGCATGAAAGGCTACCGCAGATATATTGCTTTGATAGCGCTGCTATTCGGGGCCCTGGTGCTGCTGGAGTATTTCAGGCCGAAAGCAGTAGACTGGTCGCAGACGTTCTCGCACAAAGACAAAATTCCGTACGGCACTTATGCCCTATATGAGCTTTTACCAGGTATGTTTCCAGAGCAGCCAGTACAAACTGTACGGGAGCCGCTTTACAACCAGCTACAGGACAGCACGCTCAGTGGCAATTACGTGCTTATACAGGACTATTTTGCCGCAGACAGCCTGGATACGAACCTGTTGCTGGACTTTGTACACCGCGGGAACCAGGCTTTTATAGCTGCCCATCAATACAACGACTTTCTACAGGATACACTGCATTTCGGCACGGCTTTCCTGAACAGCAACTCCCCTGACTCCACGGCCTTTTACTTTACCAGCCAGCCGGAGCAGCAGGAGTATACTTTCCCGCTAAACAACAATGCGCGCTACATCCAGGTAAGGAAGCAGGCCGGGCATGAGGCTTTAGGTAGAAACAAGGCGGGCAAACTTAACTTTATGCGTGTGCCTTTTGGAAAGGGACATTTCTACATTTCGTCAGTGCCGCTGGCTTTTACCAATTACCAGCTCCTAACCCAAAACCAGAGTAGCTATGCAGCTACTGCCCTATCCCATTTACCAGTACAGCCAGTGCTCTGGGATGAGTACCAAAATCAGGGGCGTGAGGAAGACCAGTCAGTATTAAGAGTGCTGATGCGCCACGAAGCCTTAACCTGGGCCTACTATGTTGGCCTGGCTAGTCTGTTGCTTTTCCTCTTATTTAAGAGCAAGCGTACGCAGCGCATCATACCGGTTATAGAGCCCCCGCGCAACACTACGGTAGATTTCGTGAAAGCTATCAGCAGCCTATACTTCAACCACGGCAATCACAAAAACATTGCAGGCAAAAAGATAGCCTACTTCCTGGAGCACCTTCGCCTGCGTTACCACGTGTCTACCCACACACTGGATGAGGAGCTGCACGAGCGAATAAAGACCAAGTCCGGAGCCGATGCACAGCTGATTGACCAGATCTTTGCCCTGATTGCCAGCATTGAGAAAAGCCCTGTGATCAGCGATCAGACGCTGATGATGCTCAATAATTATCTAGAAGACTTTTACAGACAAACCTCCATGCGGCCAAAGGCCCAAGTATAGCTTATGCAAGAAGACATACTCATCACCACACAAGAAAACAAAACAGACTACAGCGCCCTGCGCGAGGTTACAGAAAACATAAAGCAGGAACTTCGGCAATTGATTGTTGGCCAGGAAAAGCTCATAGAGCTGCTGCTGGTAGCTATGCTTGCGGAAGGCCACGTGCTGATCGAAGGTGTGCCCGGAATCGCCAAAACATTAACAGCAAAACTGCTTGCCCGAACGGTACAGGTAAGCTTCAGCCGCATACAATTCACGCCCGACCTGATGCCTTCTGATGTGTTGGGAACTTCCGTATTTCACCCAGGTTCTGCTACATTTGAGTATAAGCAAGGCCCGATCTTCGCCAACATTGTACTGATAGACGAGATCAACCGTGCTCCTGCCAAAACCCAAGCTTCCCTGTTTGAGGTGATGGAGGAACAGCACATCACCCATGACGGCAAAGTATACCCACTACAATCTCCTTTTGTAGTACTGGCAACACAGAACCCGATTGAGCAGGAAGGTACTTACCGCCTGCCAGAGGCTCAGCTGGACCGCTTTATGTTTAAGGTACTGGTAGATTATCCAAGCCTGGAAGAGGAAATTGCCATACTGGAGCTACAGCACAAGGGCCCGCAGCTGAAAAAGGAGCTGGACCAGGTACAACCTGTACTGTCGGCGGAACAGTTGCTGGAACTGCGCCAGGCGGTGCAGGCCATTCACCTCGACAAAAAGCTCCTGGAGTACATTGCTCAAATAGTGGCCGAAACAAGGGTAAACAAATCGCTCTACCTGGGAGCCTCTCCGCGTGCCTCCATTGCCCTACTCAATAGCGCCAAGGCTTTGGCAGCTCTTCGTGGCCGTGGCTTTGTAACACCAGAGGATGTGCAGGAGCTGGCCCCGGTTGTGCTACGCCACCGTATTCTGCTTACACCTGAGCGAGAAATGGAAGGCATAACCCCGGACGAAGTGATAAAGCAGATTATTCAGAAAATAGAAGTGCCGCGCTAGTGCAGTTTATTCGCAGTTTATACTTTACTAACCGCCTGTACCTGGGCTTAGCCAGCCTGGCTTACCTTTTTGTGCTTGCCTTTTTCGTACCGGTGCTGCTGGTTATAGCCAAGGTAGCGCTGGCAGTGCTGGCTCTGCTTGTGGTAGTGGATCTGTTGCTGCTCTATAGCAACAACAAAGGTCTTTACGCTAGCCGCAGTATGCAGGAAAAACTCTCCAACGGCAGCGAGAACGATGTGTACCTGTACCTGGAGAACAAGTATAACTTTACCTTATACGCAGAGGTGATAGACGAACTGCCTTTCCAGCTTCAGAAACGGGACAGCGTTTTCAAGGCTAATGTTCCGACTGGCCGAACGCACATTATTCACTACACGGTAAGGCCAACCAAGCGGGGTAGCTACAGCTTTGGCGCGATCAATGTGTTTGCTATGAGCGTGCTTCGTCTGGTAAAACGTCGGCACAAGTTCGCTCAGAACCAGGAAGTACCGGTGTATCCGTCGTTTATACAGATGCGTCAGTATGAGTTGCTCACTATCTCCAACAGGCTGCACGAAGCTGGTTTAAAGAAGATACGCCGGATTGGTCAGAGCTCAGAATTTGAGCAGATACGGCCATACGTGGCAGGCGACGACCAACGCACCATTAACTGGAAAGCCACAGCTCGCAAAGCCGAACTGATGGTAAACAGCTATCAGGATGAAAAGTCGCAGCAAGTATACTGCTTGATTGATAAGGGCCGTGTTATGCAGATGCCCTTTGAAGGTTTAAGCCTACTGGACTACGCTATCAACGCGTCGCTGGTTGTTTCTAACATCGCTCTAAAGAAACAGGATAAGGCGGGTGTGATCACCTTCTCCCATACCATCAGCAATATGTTACCTGCTGAGCGAAAGGCTAGCCAGCTACGTCTTATCCTGGAGCTGCTGTACAACCAGAAAACGCTGTACCAGGAAACGGACTACGAACGCCTCTACACTACTGTACGCCATAGCATAAAGCAGCGTAGTCTCCTCTTGCTGTTCTCTAACTTTGAGACGCTGAATGGGGCGCAGCGCCAGTTACCGTACTTACGGGCCATGGCCAAACGCCATCTGCTCGTAGTCATCTTCTTTGAGAATACTGAACTGCACAGCTTACTGCACCAACGCGCTGCAAATACAGAGGAGGTTTACACCAAAGCCATTGCAGAAAAGTTTGCCCACGATAAGCGGCAAATAGTAAAGGAACTTCAGATGCATGGTATACATACTATCCTCACTCCTCCGAAAGACCTGACAGTTAACACAATCAACAAATACCTGGAGCTAAAAGCCCGTGGCCTGATATAAAAAACGGGAGACATAGATTGTCTCCCGTTTTGGTTAAGGTTAGTAAAGTTAGAAAAGTATGTTGTTGTAAGGTGAGAGAAAAGGCTATGAAGTAGCTACTGCTGTTTCAGCAGCTGGTTGTTTTGCTAAGTAGTTGTCTACAAAAGGGGTATAGACAGCTAACAGGCTAAACAGCAGCAACAGGTATAGATACCAGGCATTTGCCCAGAGGTCCAGGAAGTTTAGCTTGCCTTCTGTAAAGCTAAGCAGGATCAGGATCTGTGCTCCGTAAGGTAAAAGTCCTTGTACAACGCAGGAAGATATATCCATTAAGGCGGCAGTTTTGCGCTTGTCAACGGCATACCTCTGGCTTATTTCCTTTACCACCTGCCCCGTTACCACTATAGAGACCGTGTTGTTGGCAATAGCTGTATTCGTGCCACCAACCAAAGCGCCTATGCCTACCTGTGCCGAACGGAAACCACGTGTAGCCTTGCTTACCCGCTGTAACAGAAAGGCAATGCCACCTGCCTCGCTTACCATCTTTGCAAGCCCACCAGTTAGCATGGAAAGCAGGAAGATCTCTGTCATACCGGTAAAGCCTTCGTACACGCTGCGGCCAAACTGCAGCACCTCCAACTGCCCCTGCCACAACCCTACAGCCCCGGAGGCCAGTGTACCAAGTATAAGTACCACAAAAACATTAACGCCAGAAATAGCCAAAACAATCACGAGCAGGTAAGGCACTATCTGCCAGAACGAGAAGTCCTGCAGCTCTGGTAGTAGCCCCGCTCCTGCCCCTGCCGTGTTAAGGCCTGTTATCAGGAGTAACGCAATCGTTACAAGAGCGGCTGGGCCAGCAATAAGGATGTTCACCCTGAACTTATCGCGCATGCTGCACTCCTGTGTTTGGGTAGCAGCAATAGTAGTATCGGAGATGAAGGAAAGGTTATCACCAAACATCGCACCGCCCAACAAAGCTCCTAACAGCAGTGGCAGCGAAGTATGGCTTTGCTCTGCCAGGCCCACCACAATTGGCCCCAGCGCCACAATGGCACCTACCGAGGTACCCGTAGCTGTTGACAGAAAAGCTGCCAGCAGAAACACTCCCAAACCAAGGTACTGCACCGGCAACACGCTCAACCCAAGGTTAACTGTAGCATCCACTCCTCCTACAACTTTTGTAACTGTGGCGAACGCACCTGCCAGCAGGTAAATAAGGCACATGGTAATGATCTTTGAATCACCACACCCCTGAATCAAAGCTGCTACCTTAGCCTCAGTAGATCCACGAAGAATAAAAAAAGCCGAAATGATACCTAAAACCACTGCCACAGGTGCTGGCAGCGCATAGAAGTCGTTTAATAAAATGCCTGCACCTAAAAAAGTAAGTACAAACACAAGGAAAGGCACCAGGGCCCATCCCCCTGTTTTCTGAATATGTTGCATGTAAATGGTGGAGCGAACGGTATGTAATAGCATACGCAACATGCAAGCTGCACACCACGCTCCAATTTAAAGTATAAAATTTACGGAGAAGACCTGTGCTAAGACAGGCTAAAGCTCAGCGGCCAAATAAGGAAAGCACCCTCAGCAACAATAACAACAACAGCAGACAGTAATGGAAGCTGTTACGGCAGTATGAGCACGAAATGAAGTAGCTGAAAGCTGATGTAATAGGTGCATTAGGTTAAAATTTATAGGTCCCAAGCTGGGCAGGAGTTAGCACCTTTACGGCCTGGGCCGTGGTTGCTAGAGGTTCACAGAGCCTGCTCTCTCCCCTCTTCTTTATAAATCTTGCATAAAGATGTGGCAAAGGTAAAGGCAGCAACAGTAGAAAATCAACTAATGGGCACGAATTCTACAAAGAATCATATGCCACTACAGCTATAGTTCATTGTCTAAACTTGCATCTGAATGTAAATTCCAGCAAGTTTATAGTTTGAACCAACCTTTACTCACCAACTACAATGAACTATACTTCTACTGCTTTCTTCTCTCTTCTGCTTGCCAGCACCTGCCTGTTTAGCTGTTCCAAAAACCCTTATGCCAGCACCAACAAAGCACATAAGAAACAGCTGAAAACATATGCCAAACAGCTACGCACAGTACCAGCCACTAACCCCGGCGAGGAGCAACTGCAGCAGGGTGACTACTGGGTAGGCACCACTAATTTTAACATGCGCAGGGCCAATTTTGTGGTCATCCACCACACCGCCCAAAACTCAACCGACCATACCTTAAAAACCTTTACGATGCCGAAAACCAGTGTTAGCGCACACTATGTTATTGGTCGGGATGGTAAGGTATACCACATGCTGAACGACAATCTGCGTGCCTGGCATGGTGGCAACAGCCGATGGGGCAATAACACGGACCTCAACTCCTCCTCTATTGGTATAGAGCTGGATAATAATGGGGCAGAACCGTTCTCGGATGCTCAGATTAACAGCCTGCTGGAAGTACTGGCTATGCTGAAGAAAACGCATAACATCCCCACAGAGAACTTTATCGGGCACTCTGACATTGCACCGGTTCGCAAGGTAGATCCAAACCAGACCTTCCCCTGGAAAAAGCTGGCTGAAAATGGTTTCGGCTTATGGTACGATGAGGATACTGTAGAAGAGTACCTGCAGCCTGCAGCCCCCATAACAGTGCTCGATAGCACTGGTACAAAACCTGCACTTATACTTCAGCCACTGGATACAATTGCAACCATACCTCCACACTTCAATCCTAAAGAGGCGCTCCGCATTATAGGTTATGATACCCGCGATTTGCCAGCAGCCATACGTGCTTTCAAGCTTCACTTTATACAGGATGAGGTGAACATGGAACTTACTGAACGAGACAAGGCTGTACTGTACAACCTGTATCAGAAGTACCTGTAGGTCTATGTACAGAATGACTTTGTAAGCTGGTAAGCAAAAACAAAGTTTACCTTAGGCTATAAAAACAGAACGGCCCCGGCAGGAGAAGCTTCTCTCCCACCGGGGCCGTTCTGTTAAACTTTGAGTGAAAAACCTCCGCTATTTTTCGGGCTGACAACTCTCCAGCCTTACAACTTTCTAACTTTTCAACTCTATAACTTTCTAACTATTTAAGCCAGCAAGTTCCAAACATACTGTAGCATCAATCCGCAGATGTAGGCCCCATAAGTACCTACTGCATAACCAAGCACAGCCAGTAAAACACCTACCGGAGCAAGGTATTTGTTGAAGGCCACTGCTACAATCGGTGCAGAAGCTGCACCACCAATATTAGCCTGGCTGCCTACTGCTACATAGAAGAATGGAGCACGGATGATGCGTGCCACAACCAACATGATCAGGATGTGGAATGCAATCCAGAACATACCTACCAGGAACAGCTTTGGATTATCCAGCACAGCTCCCAGGTCCATACTCATACCAATGGTAGCTACCAGGAAGTACAGGAAAAGAGAGCCAAAGCGGGAGGCGCCATATCCCTCCAGTTCACGAGCCTTGGTAAACGACAGTGCCAGACCAGCTGTAGTCGCAATAATCACCAGCCAAAAAAAGCCGCTCGTAATGGAGTAGGTCTCTAGTTGAGGAAAATTCTCTGCAAAGTATGGCGCGATAATATCAGCAAAGAAATGCGAAAGGCCCGTAAAGCCAAACGCTACGCCCAACAGCACCATGGTAGTCGTAACTGTCGGCATTACACGCTTACCGGCCTGCAAACCCTCCAGACGCTCCTCCAGCTCTCTTATTGGTCGGCTGTCAGCACCCAATAGCTTATCGATCTTCTCTGGCTTCTGCGACCAATAAAGCAGGAATCCCATCCAGACATTGGCTACCAATACGTCCACGGCAATCATCTGCCCGAAAGCTTCTTTGCTGGCGCCAAACACCTCCAGCATGGCCGCCTGGTTGGCACCACCACCTATCCAGCTTCCTGAAATAGTGGAAAGTCCTCTCCATACTTCGTCATCACCGGTATAAAGCACATCCGGAAAAACAGATCCTACTAAAAACAGAGCGATCGGGCCACCCAACATCACGCCAAGCGTACCGGCAAAGAACATAATGACAGCCTTGCTACCCAGCATGCGCAGCGACTTGAAATCGATGCTTAAGGTTAGCAGGATAAGCGAAGCAGGCAGGAAAAAGCGCGAGGCTACAAAGTATAGCTGCGATGCCTCACCAGAAATGATGTTGAAAGTATTAAGTAGAGCCGGTATGAAGTAGCATAGCAGCAGCGAGGGAACAACTTTGTAAAACCTGGTCCAGAAGCGGCTGGTATTGGCAGAGGTCTGGAAAACAAGGGCCAGAATGACGAGCAGGATGCCCAACACTACAGCTTCATTGGTAATCAGCGGTGCGCTAGATTCAATCATGAGTAGGAGTCGTGTAATTGGTAAAGGGTGATTTAATTTGCACGCATAAAGGAGCCTTATGCAAGAACCCCTAAAACTATAAAGTTAGAACGAGCAACTCCCAAACCCAACTCTAGCGACTCTTTTGATTAAGATTTTTCTATATAAAAAGGAAAACAGATGGAGACAACGCAGTATAGCTGCAGCATTACCAGTCTGTTTTTCTAATTTTGAGAGTAAGCACAACTGATAGCCTTAGCCAACTCTACTATGCCTACTCTACAACTAGTATTAGATAACCTGCTCAGCCGGCATTTCAGCGAAAATTCACCTGGTGCCGTAGTTTTGGTAGCTAAAGGGGATGAAGTTTTATACTTACAAGGCGCCGGATTGGCCAATTTAAAGACTCGTGCACCCATCACGCCAGAAACAACTTTCCGACTCGCATCTGTGTCGAAGCAGTTTACGGCCATGTGTGTGCACCTGCTGGAGCAGCAAGGACAGCTTAAACTTACTAATAAGCTAAGTGTATACTTCCCGGAGCTGATACACTTTGGCGAAATACAGCTACTGCATCTTCTAAACCACACATCCGGCCTGCCTGATTTTGAGGAGTATATACCAGAAGACCAAACAGATCAGCTCACCGACGAGGACGTACTACGCATTACTGCAGCTCAGGAAAAGGCTCTCTTCTCCCCCGGCTCACAGTACCGCTATAGCAACACCGCCTATGTGCTACTTGGGCTATTGGTAGAGCAGGTATCAGGTGTGAGTTATGCTGATTTCTTACAGGCTAATGCATTTAACCCTCTGCACATACAGCACACTATGCTATATCAAGCTCAGGCGCAGATTCCAAACAGGGCAATGGGTTACCGTGGTGATGCAGCTGGTGCGTTTTCTCTCTCAGATCAGAACATCGGAACCGCAACCAGAGGAGACGGCTGTATTTATACTTCCGCCCAGGATTACCTGAAGTGGCACTTAGCACTACAGAACAACTTTTTATTTAACATAAAAAGCTCACTCGGAATAAATTACTCTACTGTTGATGCAGGTAAACATTGGTACTACAGTATGGGCTGGTTTTTTGCCAAAGATAATGATGGTAACAGCGAGCTTTTCCATAGCGGCGATACCTCAGGATTTACGAACCTGGTCATGCACCTGCCCCAGCAAGAAACTTTGGTTGCCTGCTTTTCCAACATCGCCAACAATCAGCCTTTCCTAAACGACTTATTGCAAGAGTTAAAGCAATTCCCCGAGTCTCATCCAAGGTCAGAGCTCGTTTATCACCTACCTGAACTGACACGATAACACTCCCACAGCTCAGGAAGAAGCTCACCCCCTTTGATACAAAAAAGAGGCGCAATTACTTGCGCCTCTTCATGTATGTCTTTGGCAACCTGTACAGTTTTACTGGTAAAGGGCTGTCTTACGAAGGTCTACCACCACATCCTCAGGTGCTATCCGTTTGGCTCTCAGGAAGCGCTTCAACTCCGGCTCATCAAAGTTTTCTGCTGCAGGGTTCATGCTGCTGATACGTACACGACCTGCGGAGTGAATAAACTCTTGGTTACCGCCGATCCACATACCCACGTGTACGACACGCTCCGACTTACCATCTTTTGCAGGAACACCAAAGAATAGTAGGTCACCTGGCTGCATATTGTTCCAGCCGTTAGAAGTGTCTACCAATTCGCCAATATGCACCTGCTGAGAGGCGTCGCGCGGAAGCACCAAGCCGTTCATGAAGTATACTGTTTTAGTAAAGCCGCTGCAATCCACGCCTTTGAAGGAAGTACCACCCCACAGGTATGGTAGCCCAAGTAGTTGCTTGCTT
This sequence comes from Pontibacter korlensis, assembly GCF_000973725.1. Classification (NCBI taxonomy): domain Bacteria; kingdom Pseudomonadati; phylum Bacteroidota; class Cytophagia; order Cytophagales; family Hymenobacteraceae; genus Pontibacter; species Pontibacter korlensis. Next base: position 4,881,817 of record NZ_CP009621.1, read on the forward strand.
GTATTTACCAGGTTCTCACCACTTGGCTGGCGGCTAGCTACCCACTCATCATACTTGATAGACTCTGCCACTGGCACAAAACCTTTTCTGCCGTCCGGGAAGGAAACAGCATAGAAATCGCCCTGCTTTTGCTGCAGTGCCAGCACATCGCCATAAACCAGGTCAGATACTGTTCCAGCATTGGCACTAGCCGACTCTAAAGCAAAACCATAAGGCTTGGTATACAACAGCTTCGGACTACTCTGCCAGGTATCAAAAGTGGCCTTATCCATCAGGGTGACGCCGCTGGCATCTACCCAGGCCAGGTACTTATCCGGAGTCTGCACCAGGTACCAGCCACGGTCCTTCTTCAGTACGTTAACAGGTGTACCCATGGTAGCCTGTGTGGCCAGTTCTGCAGGATGCTTTGGCTCTGAGCGCAGGTTAGCTACCGAAATCGTGATCACACCATACTCTTTGCCTTCCAGGCCAGCATTTGGCAGTACCTGAATGCTGTCTATGTAGGTAATATTTTCTGCTTTCAGCTTCTCCAGCAACTCCTGCTTCGCTTCGGGCATATTGGTTTCTCCTGCCAGCACGTTACCGTGCTGCTCTACTTTAAACAGGGCCACACGCTTATCTGGCGCATACTCCTGGCGTACCGCTTCAATATGCGGCTCCAGGGGGGCATTGGCAGTAGTGGCAGTCTCCTTACCGGATGTACAAGCCATCAGGAGACCAAGGGCAGGTATGAGATAGTTCTTTTTCATGGTGTTTTCTTAAGTCTGTAGCTTATTAATGCCACAGGTAAGATTCAGGTTGATTGTTTAGGTATGGGGGCAAAAGTTATCGCCTCCCTAATTTATGACAAATTTTGGAGAGAATTGGTTTACTGCCTCCGACAGCTGCTGCAAGTCATCTGCTGTGTGCAGGCTGTTTAAAATAACACGAATGATTGGCGCACTCTCTGCGGTTGGGTATCGGAAGTTAGATATAAGGATGTGGCGCTGATGCAGGTGCTCTGCTATACTCTCGTACCTGGTACTGAAGACAGGATAGTTGAGGATATAGCTGAAAAGCTGCTCCGGCTGCTCCAGATGCTCCAGAAAAGTATGAATGTTTTGCTGCAGCCGCTGCCTTGCCTCTGCTATCACCTCCCCTGCCTGCAGGTAAGCGTACAGGTAAGCTGGTATGGCTGGCGAAGCGCCTCCAAAGTATGGGCTGGCTTTTACCAACTCTACCACCTCCTTTGAAGCAAGTATAAAACCAGCCGGAACGCCAAGAGCTTTACCAAAGGAGCTGATTACTACCAGTTCCACATTTTTATACTTGCGAAGTTCAGGATATATGCCGGCACCTTCTGTTCCGGTTACGCCAAACCCGTGCGAATCATCCACCACCAGTGTTACCTTCTTATGCGCTGGCAAATGCGCCACCCAATCAAAAGAGTAGCCGACAGCCTGAAGCGGATCAAGTGCATTACACACTATAACAAAAGACTCTTCTTCTGAAGCTCCTACCTCCTCCAGGACTTGCTTTGACCAATCCGTAAAGCTGATTTCAGCATTGGCTTCGGTTGCGGCGGCATTGCTTAGCCAGAGGGCCGGGTGCGCACAGGGTGCATACATAAACCTGCCCCGCTCACGCAGCACCTGCACCAGCGTCTGCCCCATCAGGAAACCGGACGACATGGTCAATGCAGCTTCTGCACCACTGATATGGGCTAACTGCTCTTCCACCTGCCCATATACCTGCAGCCGTAAGTTGGATCTGCGTGAGCTGGAGTAGTTGGTACCATAACGGCGCATCCCCTCCAGCACCAGGCGCTGAAAATCCTCATTACAGGCCATACCCAGGTAAGATGTACCGCTACAATAAAGAAACTCCTCTCCGTGCAGCGTAACAGTACGGCCAGGCAGGTGATCGGTATAGGCCGGAGCGCTCATTAGGCTAGCAGTTCAGCTCCTGTTCCGTTTACCTGGCTGTAGAGAACCTTTCCATAGTCAATGGTAACGCCGCGGGCAATGTCTTTGCTCAGTAACAGGGAGCCATCCATATCTACGTAGTCCAGCATCGGCAGTAACTGTGCTATGGCAGAAATACCTACTGTTGATTCGGTCATACAGCCTACCATGGTTTTCAAGCCTAGTTCACGGGCTTCCTTCAGCATGCGGCGTGCAGGCGTAAGGCCACCACACTTCACCAGCTTCACGTTTACTCCATGGAAATGACCATGACACTTGGCCACATCGCTTTCGGTAATACAGCTTTCGTCAGCAATAAGCGGAAGTGCTGACTGCTGGTATACCTGCTTCATACCATCCATATCGTCGGCACGCATAGGCTGCTCAATAAACTCAACGTTCAGCGGTTTTAGTTGCTTCGAGTTCTCAATAGTCTCTTCCACACCCCATGCACAGTTTGCATCCACTCTAAACACAGCATCGGTGTGCTTGCGCAGCTCTTTGATGATGGCTACATCTTCCTTCGTACCTAGCTTAATTTTGTATAGCGGCCATGGCATCTCCTTTAATTTCTTCACCATGTTCTCAATAGTGTCGATACCAATTGTATAGTCGGTTAGGGGAACATGATCGGAGCTTAAACCCCAAAGCTTATACAGTGGCTGTCCATTCAGTTTACCAAAAAGATCGTTAGCGGCCATATCTAAGGCACACAGCGCAAACGGATTGTCTGTAAGGTGTGGCTGCATTTGTGCCCAGAATTCCTCCGGGTTCTCCAGCTTTGTTGCCTCAATCTGCTCACGTAAATTCTCCAACGCCGCTGACATACTCTCAATAGTGAAGCCGTAGTATGGGTTGCTGGTGGCTTCTCCGTAGCCTTTGTACCCATCCTGCTCCAGCTCCACAATCATGGTTGGCTGCACATCGCGGGAGTCGTAAGAAATTGTAAAGGTATGCTTCAAAGGCAGGTCAAATGACCGAATAGTGAGTTTCATGGTAGCCGTTAAGTTTAGTATGTTAGGTTGATAGTATCTTTCTTTTTAAGAAGCTTAACTCCTTAGTACCTGTTGTGTACCTCTGTTATAATGCGCACCATTTCGTTGCGGATGGCAGAGGTTGGTACTTTATAATTGTTGTTCATAAAGCTATAGAGCAGCAGTTTACCGCTCTTGGTCATGATGTAGCCGCTCTGGTTGTGCACATGCGACAAGGTACCTGACTTACCGAATACAAAAGGCACATCAGCTTTGTAGATGTTACGGAAAGTACCAGGTCTTCCGCCCACTGCCAACATTGGCAGCAATTGCTCCTGAGGGCGCTCTTGCAACAGTTTCTGCAGTAACGCAATAATGCTGCGCGGTGTAAACATGTTCATGCTCGAAAGGCCAGAACCGTCTATCCACACAGGCTCATCAGGCAGGTCAGCCAGGTACGTTGCCTTAACATGTTTGATGCCTCGCTCTACCGATAAAGTATCCGAAAGGGTACCGGAACAAAGCGCCATAAGCTGCTCCGCCATCAGGTTATCGCTTACCTTTAGCATGCGCCTTAGCACCGTATCTGTCGGCAGTCCATAGAAGATCTTGCCTCCTCCCGGCACTGCTGCCTTTAGCAACTCCACCGGGCGCTTCAGGGTATCGGCAAGCAGCGTTACCACCATTTCAGGAGAGGTGATAAAAGGCACTTCTGTTGCGTATTTCTCAGAAGCGTGCTTTGGGTGATAGGTTATGGTATTTGTTCGCCACCCTCTCACAAATGCATCTTTCGCACGTGAAGCAGCTGTATCGACTACAATGTTCTTTTCAAAGTATGAAGGAGTGGTGGTGAAAGGTATACCTTCCTCTTTATGGAACTTGATGATGTTACCGTGGATGGGGAACACATTGCGCTCAGGCTGATAATAGTAGTTGTAATCGTCCCAGCCCCAATTAGTAGCGAAAGGTGTGCTGGTATATGGCGCATCCACATAGTATAACTTCTTCTCAGGCCTGTTCTTCAGGAAATCAAAAGCCAGGGAATTCTTCAGATCCATATGCGTGAAAGTAGGATCTCCGGTTCCCCAAAAAATAAGGGAGTCTCCCCTGCTCACATACTTTAGTGCCGGAATGGAATCTCCCAACATCTTAAGGCTGGCATAAAAAGTAAAGAGCTTTGTGTTGGAGGCAGGCACGAAATACTTATCTGCATTGTGCTCCACTACAGTTTGGCCAAGCTCCGGGTCATAAAGCACAAAACCAACAAAGCTCTGCCGCAACACCTCCGACTCTGTCACCTCTCGCCTGATTTCGGCAGGTCCGAAACGCGTTACTTCTGGCGTAGCGGTGGGAACTTTACTGCTACATGCCATGCTCAGGAGCAGGCAACTCAACATAGCCCATTTATAAATCGATTTGGTCAGGTGCATAGGTTTAAGTGGGAAGATGAAAGTCTTAAATAAGCAAAAAGCAATATATATTCAAAGCCTTTGTTATAACCTCCTTCCAATCGGCATCCTGACTGATACTTACCAGAAAATCATAACACAGGATACACCAAAGCACTGTACGGACTCTTCAGGTCAAGAGGAAGTACAGACTTTACTTATTGACGCGCTTCTGCTCTGTGGCTCCTTTACTCGCACCCTCTCCTTTAACTCCCTCCAATTACGTCTTTCTAGAAGCCCAAAGTTTGCCAGAATAATTTATTTTTATATATTTAGAGTTACTAATCTATAACTTTTACCTAACCAACACATTCATGAGAAACAATTACGTATTCCTTCTACTGTTGCTGTTAGTCTGTTGGTGCGGCTCTGCGGTCGCTCAGCAGATTAGTGTAAACGGCACAGTAACAGGCGCTGAGAACAGCTTTCCGCTGCCCGGCGTGAGTGTTATTGTAAAAGGTACAACTACTGGTGTAACAACCAGTGCCGACGGTACCTACCAGATAAATGTACCCAATGCGGACGCAGTACTGATGTTCCGTTTTTTGGGCTATGAAGTAAAAGAGGTACCTGTTGGTAACCAGCGCGTGATTAACGTGCAGCTCAGCCCAGACAACAAGCAGCTGCAAGAAGTAGTGGTTACGGCCCTTGGCATCGAGCGAAGCGAACGCTCTCTTGGGTATGCCACGCAGGAAGTTAGCGGCGAAAACCTGACCTTTACCAAAGAGCAGAACGTACTTGGCTCACTGGCTGGTAAAGTAGCCGGTGTACAGGTAACAGGCTCTTCGGGAGCAAGTATGGGCGGTACCCAGAAGATTAAGATCCGTGGTATTAACTCCATCACAGGTGGCGGTCAGCCACTGATCGTGGTAGACGGTACGCCCATTTCCAACGCCAACTATGCAGGAAGCGACGGTGTGGATTTTGGTAACCTTGGCCAGGACGTGAACCCGGAGGATATCGAGTCGGTGAACGTGCTGAAAGGCCCGGCTGCTTCTGCACTTTATGGTATCCGTGGTCAGCATGGTGTGATTATGATCACCACCAAAAAGGGATCTAAGGGTGCTGATAAAGTAACAGTACAGCTTAACTCTGCTTTCTCTGTAGAAAGAGTAGGTAACTTAATGCCGTACCAGAACATGTACGGTGGTGGTGGCAGCCAGACATGGAGAACACTGCCAAACGGCGAGAAGTATGTGGACATCTCTTACGACGAAAGCTGGGGCCCTAAAATGGACGGTACCATGGTGCGCCAGATTTTCAGCTTCTACCCGCAGGACCCTACTTACGGCCAATTAACACCGTTTGTGCCGCACCCTGACAACATCAAGGACTATTATGAGACGGGCTACAACCTGAACAATGGCGTGAGCATTAGCGGCGGAAGCGCTAAAACGAACTACCGCATTAGCGCAAACGACACTCGTATTGAGGGCGTAGAGCCCAACACTTGGCTAAAGCGCCACAACGTAGGGGCGAGCCTGGGTGTGAACCTGTCAGAGAAGTTAACTGCTTCTACCAACATCAACTACGCTGGTAACAGTGCTCAGCGTCCGGCTCAAGGCTCTGAAGATGGATCTCGCTACCTGGGCCAGTGGTTCCAGCGTAACATCGACATGAACCGCCTGAAGGATTACAAGTACCCTGATGGCACCTTCCTGCACTGGAACCTAAGAAGACCAAGCACCACTACAGGAGAGGTTACTAACTTTAAGCCATTGTACTGGAACAACCCATACTTCGAGGCTTATGAAAATACCACCAACGACAGCCGTGAGCGCGTGTTCGGAGATATCGGCCTTACCTACCAGTTGTTGCCGGAGTTAAAACTGAGCGGCTTTATCCGTAACGACATGTACACGCAGAACATCGAATCAAGAACAGCATTCGGTGGCAAAGATGTACCAGGCTACTCTGTAGGTAAATACCAGAACCGTGAGACGAACTATGAGTTAATGGCCCAGTACACCAAAGAGTGGGGTGACTTCTCTTTGAATGCTCACTTGGGTGGTAACCTGTTTGACTGGAGAAGATCAAACGTATCAATGGCTACTGTAGGTGGCCTGTCTTCACCAGGATATTATAATATCGATGCATCCGTAGACCGTCCGGCTACTACTTCTTCTCTGTTCAGAAAGCAGATTCGCAGTGCTTATGGTATGGTATCATTAGGTTATAAAGACACTTACTTTGTAGATGCCTCTTTAAGAAGAGACCACTCCTCTACCCTGCCTTCTCCTTACTGGTACCCTTCACTTTCTGGTAGCTTCGTATTCAGCGAGCTGTTAGAATGGGAGCCGCTTTCTTTTGGTAAAGTACGCGTAAGCTATGCAGAGGCTGGTTCTGATGTAGAAGTATACAGAACCTCTATTAACTACGGTGTAGGTGGCATTTACAACGGTGTGAACACCTTAACTGTGCCGAACACGCTAAACAACCCTAACATAGAACCAGCTTTTGCTCGTTCTTACGAGGCTGGTATCGACCTGAAGTTCTTCCAGAACCGTCTGGGTATCGACTTTACTTACTATCAGCAGCGCAACAAGAATGAGACAATCGTTCTTCCGGTGTCTGGCGCTAGCGGCTATGGCTCTACCTTCATCAACGCAGGTCTGATCGAAAACAAGGGTATCGAGTTGGCTTTAACTGGCACACCTATTCAGAGCGAAATCTTTACTTGGGATGCAGTCTTCAACCTGAACAGAAACAGAAACAAGATCATCGAGTTGTACCCAGGTGTTGACGCTTACTTGTTAGGTTCTACAACTTACTCCAGCACATCCAGCTACCTGTATGCTTATGAAGGTGAAGAGTTTGGTACACTCGTAGGCCAGGCTTATCAGCGTGATGAGGAAACAGGCAAAATCCTGATAAACCAAAATGGTATTCCACTTTATACAACTGCAACACACAAATTTGGTAGCGTGCTGCCAGACTTTACAGGCGGTTTCCAAAACACTTTCCGTGTCTGGAAATTTGATGTAGCTGCCATGGTTGACTTCCAGGTGGGTGGCAAGTTCTTCAGCCGTTCTAAAATGCTGGCTGTTAGAACAGGTCTGGATCCATTAACGGTTGCTACTAACGACAAAGGCAACAACGTTCGTGACGCTGTAGAAGATGGCGGTGGTGTTAGAGTTGACGGTGTATATGCACCAGGCACTGTGATCAACGGTGTAGACATGAGCGGCCAGCAAGCCACTGTCTATGTAAATCCGCAGACATACTACGGTACCACAGCAAGAAGAATCTACGAAGACTGGCTGTACGATGCTTCATTTGCAAGGCTTCGTGAGGTTCGTGTAGGTTATACGCTTGACAAATCTGTACTGGGCAACCTGCCTATCGAGAGAATTGGTATAGCGCTTATCGCCCGCAACCCAGCCATGATCTGGCAGAAAGCGCCTAAAGGCCTTGATCCATCAGACCTGTCTACCGGCAGCCAAAGCGTTAGCTGGTACGAATCAGGGCAGCTGCCTACTGTTCGCTCTTACGGCGTTAATCTTAACATTACTTTTTAATTAGAATTAACATGAAGAAAAAGTTATATATCGTACTGATGTCGTGTCTCGGGCTGTGGAGCTGTGATGATTTCGATGATCTGAACGTAAACCCAAACCTGCCCAGCGAGGCATCGGGTACACAACTGATTGCCAACGCAGAACTGTCTCTTCCATCGCTTAGCGCATCCCCGACTGGCGAATTCTTAGCGCAGTACCTGGCCGAGACGCAGTATGTAACCGCATCGCTGTACCCTGCTGGTGGCACAAGCTTTTACTGGCTGTACGAAGGCCCGCTCATGAACCTGCAAGCTGTTCTGGACAATGCTGAAAGCCTTAGCGGCAACGATGGCCCGATAGCGAACCAATTAGCCGTAGCCAAAATCCTGAAGGCATACTACTTCTGGCATATTACTGACCGTTGGGGTGATGTACCTTACACAGAGGCTCTTCAGGGGGCAAACAACTTTACGCCTCAGTATGATACACAGGAATCTATCTATAACAGCCTGTTTGCGTTATTAGATGAGGCAGATAACCAGATTGTATCGGGCAGTATCACCAACGATATTATCTATGGTGGTAACATGGCAAAGTGGCAGAAGCTTGGAAACACCATACGTTTGCTGATGGCCCTGCGCCTCTCTGAGGTTGACCCTTCTAAAGCCAGTGCTGAGTTTAATAAGGCACTCGAGGCTGGCGTTATGACCTCTAACGATGATAACCTGGTGTTCCATCACCTGGCCGATGCCAATAACCAGAACTACTGGTACGGCCAATGGATAGCTCTGAACCGTGAGTGGTGGGCATTAACTGAAACACTGGTAGATGAAATGAAACCAGTGAACGACCCAAGACTGGCAGTTTACGGACAACCAGCCAGAGAAACCGGAGAGTATGTAGGCCTGAACTTCGGGGAAACCCAGAACATGAACACCGACGATTACTCCTTGCTAGGACCTGCCATTTATGCTCAGGATGCGCCAATTTATCTGGTAACATATGCGCAGGTTCTCTTTGCTCAGGCTGAGGCAGCGAAGCGCGGATGGATACCTGGTGGAGATGCCGAGGCTGAAGCTTTATATAATGAGGCAGTCGAACAATCAGTATTGCAGTGGACAGCAAGTACAGATGGAGTAGAGGAGCTTCTTTCTCAGCCTGAGCTTGCCTATGATCCTGCCAGAGCTATAGAGCAGATCGCGACGCAGCGCTGGGTGCACTTGTTCATGCACGGTTATGAGGCTTGGGCAGAGTATAGAAGGACAGGCTACCCGAATAATTTAGTTGCCCCTGGTGGTGCCGCTGTTCCGAACAGACAGATGTACCCAGACCTGGAAGCCCAGAACAATTCGGTTAACTATAACGAGGCGATACAGCGCCAGTTTGAAGGCACCGATGGTCTGTATGGCCAACTATGGTGGGACAAATAAAACCCTGTTAAGTATAAAAAAAGCCGCTCTTCGAAAGAAGAGCGGCTTTTTTTATGATCAGTTGCCTTCAAATTTCCTAGCCACTGCAAAGCTCCTTAAACTAAACAGTTCATGCTTACTAGACGATAGCTTCCAAGAACAATCTGATACTGCTTTCGTATAATTTAAATACCATCAAGAAAACTTTATTAAAATTTTTTACTAAAGTTTTTGCCTTACCAGAAACTTTTAGATAATATTGCTTCTGATAGGTTTTACACGCTAAGTGCATGAGCACCTTAACTTCACATACAGATCATCTGGAGACACTCAACAATGTTGAGAGGAAGAAATTTTTACAGAAAGTAAAGATTATCAGACACCTGTATGTAAAAGGCGCTCGCACCAATGCCGATATTTGCTCTCGCTTCAACATCAGTTCTCCTACTTCCATGGGCTTATTAGGTGAGCTCATCTCTGAGGGACTGGTGGAGAAGCAAGGGCTAGGCAAATCTGTTGGTGGCCGTAAACCCGACCTCTACGGACTCCGCAACAACTCTCTTTTTGTCCTTAGCATCGACATGGACCGGTTCAGAACCCGCATGGCGATCATGGACAACAACAACAACTATGTTACTCCTGTCCATACTTTTGCCTATACCCTTCCCAAAGACTTAAGCGGCCTGGACACCCTGAACAACTGGGTACAGGAAATGATAGCCTCATCTGGTATAGACCCACAGAAGTTGGTAGGTATAGGAGTAAGCATGCCAGGGCTTGTTGCCAGCAAGAAAGGCGACTCCCGCACCTACCTTAGAACTGATGTGATTGAAGAATCGCTACAAGACCTGCTGAGCCGCAAACTTGGAAAACCAGTCTTTATCCAGAACGACGTTAAAAGTGCAGCCCTGGCAGAACTTCGTTTTGGCCAGGCAAAAGGAAAGCAAGACGTTTTGGTTGTTTCCCTGGATTGGGGTGTAGGTACTGGCGTAGTGATGGACGGCAGGCTTCGTGGCGGCGCAGCTGGCTTTGCCGGTGAGTTTGGTCACATACCTCTGGTTGAAAACGGTGCCCTTTGCCATTGCGGTAAGCGCGGATGCCTGGAGACTGTTGCATCTGGTATTTCATTGGCAAGAATAGCCCAAGAGGGCATAAAGGCCGGACAAAAATCGCTGTTAAGCAGCCTATCAGAACAGGAGTTGGAGCAACTGGAGCCGCAGCACATTATAGAAGCGGCACGCCAGGGCGATCAGTTCGCCATCAATTTGATTTCCGAAACCGGTGTATACCTGGGTAAAGGCATCGCTATACTCATACAGCTATTTAATCCTGAGCTCGTTATACTCGGCGGAAAAATTGCTGAGGCCGGGCAGCTGATTACTGCACCTATACAGCAGTCTATCAACACGTACTGTATGGCACAGCTACGGGAGACTACCAGTGTTGCCCTATCTACGTTAGGCCTGCAGGCAAGCATGATGGGAGCTACAGCTACAGTGATGGAAAATATTCTGGAACAGCAACTTGAGCAAGCCAGATAAGAAGATAAAACTGAGATTGAAAAAAGTATAAACGCACAACGCACATGCATCCACTAAAGAACAATGTCGCTTTCAATCCACAACGCAGTACACCAAGGCTTAACCTCCTGGAAGAAACGCGTTTTGAGAAACTTCCGGTAAGCGTATTCCCTGACCAGCACACTGCTTCCGTGTCTGTGGCAAAACGCATTGCCGACCTGATCAGAAGCAAGCAAGACAAAGGGGAACAGGCAGTGCTTGGACTGGCTACTGGTGCCACTCCTGTGGGCGTATACGAGGAGCTGGTGAGAATGCACCGCGAGGAGGGCCTTAGCTTCCGCAACGTCATCACCTTTAACCTCGACGAGTATTATCCAATGCAACCTGACGCGGCTCAAAGCTATGTCACGTTCATGAACGAGAACCTCTTCAACCACATCGATATTGACAAGGATAACGTGCATATTCCGGACGGCACTTTGCCTAAGGAAGAAATACACGAATATTGCCTGAACTATGAGCGCCAGATAGAAGAGGTTGGTGGCCTGGACCTACAGGTTTTAGGCATCGGTCGTACAGGTCACATCGGCTTTAACGAGCCAGGTTCCGCGCCTAACTCAGGCACGCGCCTTGTCACGCTCGATGACCTGACACGCCGTGATGCTGCCCGTGATTTCGGTGGTAAGGAAAATGTACCTACCAAGGCTATCACCATGGGTATTGGTACCATCTTCAAGGCTCGCGAGATCATCCTGATGGCCTGGAGCCAGAAAAAAGCCCCTATCATTAAAAAAGCTGTGGAAGGTGAAATGTCGAGCGAGGTACCGGCTACATACCTGCAGCTGTCGAACAACGTGGAGTTTGTTCTTGATGAAGACGCCGCTTCTGAGCTGACGCGCTTTAACACTCCGTGGCTGGTGAAGGATTGTGTTTGGGATACACAGCTAACCAAGAAAGCGGTGATCTGGCTGTCTGAAAAGGTTAACAAACCAATTCTGAAGCTAACTGACGAGGATTACAACAACAACGGTATGGCGCAGCTCGCTACTGAGTTTGGTCCTGCCTATGACATCAACATCGACATCTTTAACAAGATACAGCATACAATTACTGGCTGGCCGGGTGGTAAGCCAAAAGCTGATGATTCTCAACGTCCTGAGCGAGCAGAGCCTGCCCGTAAGCGTGTGGTGATCTTCTCCCCTCACCCTGACGATGATGTAATATCCATGGGTGGTACCTTTATCAGACTGGTAGACCAGGGACATGAGGTACACGTGGCTTACCAGACCTCAGGCAATACGGCCGTGTGGGATGATGATGTGCTGCGCTATGTGGAGTTTGCCATAGACTTCAACAAGAGCCTTGGCAACGACACCAGCAAGCTGCAGAAAGTATACGACGACATGCGTGGCTTTATTGAAGAGAAGCACCCGAACCAGGTGGACACGCAGGAGATTATGAATGTGAAGGGCTTCATCCGTAAAAGTGAGGCTTATGCTGGCGCCCGCTATGCTGGACTGGAAGATGAGAACATCCACTTCATGGCACTGCCTTTCTACGAAACAGGGAAGCACAAAAAGAACTCTGTTTCTGATGAAGACATAAACCAAACGATAGAGCTGCTTCAGCGTGTAAAACCGCACCAGGTATTTGCTGCCGGTGACTTTGCCGACCCACACGGCACACACATTGTATGCTTTAGAATAATAGTAGAGGCGCTTAAGCGACTGAAGCAAGCAGGTGAGGCATGGGTAAATGACTGCTGGTTGTGGATGTACCGAGGTGCATGGCACGAATTTGAAACATATGAGATTGAGATGGCTGTTCCGCTTTCACCGAAAGAGGTGTTGCGTAAGCGCCAGGCAATTTTCAAACACCAGTCTCAAAAAGATACGCCGGTTTTTCCGGGCGACGACGCACGCGAGTTTTGGGTTCGTGCTGAGGAGCGCAACCGTGAAACGGCTGAACAATATCATAAACTTGGCCTTGCTGACTATGAGGCCATGGAGGCATTCGTACGCTACCATTACTAAACCACCCACATCTCAGGGGACACATATAGGTACATTTAGAGTTTAGGGCTACGAAAAAAACCCGCTCAGTTTTGAGCGGGTTTTTATGTTTATGTACTTGGAGAGTCATTGTCTGTAACCTCACCCTGCCTTCACTTACCTTCCTCCTCTTAGCTCTTAATGCTTTCTTTTAGTACTAAGCTATGAGGCACCCTCTTCTGCTTGGATTATACTTCCCCCCATAAAAAAGAGGCACCCGGTTAGGGTGCCTCTCTTCATAAAAATAAGCAGTGGAGTCAGTCTTTACTGCTGCACTTTTTGGCTCTTCTCTATAGCATCATATACCACCTGCAGCACATTCGTACGGGTATTTAGTTTACCTAGCAGGTTGTTCTCGCGTGTTGGGTGCACTCTGTTAGACAGGAATACATACACCAGGTTATTTACCGGGTCTACCCAAGTGTAGGTACCTGTAAAGCCTGAGTGGCCAAAGCTCTCTACTGGTGCGCTTGGTGCTGCATTGCTGTTCTGCTGCCCTGGCTTTGCCGGACGGTCAAAACCGATGGCACGGTAGTTACCTTGGTCACAGAACTGGCATTTGCTGAACTGACTCACCTTGTTGCCCGAGATATATGTTTGCCCTGCGAACTTACCATCATTCAGGTAAAGCTGCATGAGTTTTGCCACATCGTTAGAGTTTCCGAATAAACCTGCATGGCCGCTCACACCTCCCAACATGGCTGCTCCTTCGTCGTGTACAGTTGTGTGTAGCAGCTGCTTACGGAACAAGGAATCATACTCTGTTGGCACAATATCTTCTGGAGAGTAGTATTTGTATGGATTGAATGTAAGGGAAGTCGCGCCGATTGGTTTGTAGATTTTCTCCTTCAGGTAAGTCTCAAAATCTTCACCAGTGATGTGCTGCACCACCAACGGAGCAAGTATAAACGATAAGTCGCTGTATACATACCCTGGCTTTTCATTTAAAGGCGACTTCTCTATCTCCTTGTAAATCCTCTTCGCGTACTTGCGGTGGATGTACAGGTTGTCGGCTACTTTGATTGGGAAGCGACGGGAAGAATCAGCCTTAAAAGTGCGCCACTTAAACTTACCGTTCTTTTTAACAGTCTCCTTCCAGAATGGTATCCAGGATTTAAGTCCTGCCTGGTGCGTCAGGATATCGCGGTACTTCAGGTCAGCCTTGTTGGATCCCTCCATCATAGGCAGGTATTCGCCTAGTGTGCGGTCTACATCAAAACGTCCCTCTCCGCTCAACTTCATGAACGCTGCCAACGAGGTACTGATTTTGGTTACCGATGCCAGGTCATACAAGTCAGTTACCTCTACCGGGCGCTCGTTGTCATAAGTGTGGTAGCCATAAGCTTTGTGGTAGATTACTTTTCCATCTTTAGCCACAAGCACCTGCGCGCCTGGAGTTGCTTTCTGCTCCATAGCCTGCGCCACAAGAGAATCAATTCCTTTAAAATCCGCGGTCTTCAGACCAACAGCCTCCGGCATAGTATAGGCAAAGCGTAAACCACCTTCTGTTTTCAGGCCGTCTCCTATTTTAAAGGCGCTGTTTATAGTTACAGGCAGCTTTCCTTTTGCCCCAACACCGCCGAAGATCATCTGTGCTGCCAGGTCCTGCGTTTCAGGCGACTCCTGGTAGGCAGCAATAACAGCATCCGCTTTATCCAGGCTCTCTAGCTCAGCCAGGCTGTACACATTGGCAAACACGCCTACTATGGTTGGCTTAGAACGGATAAGGTCTTTCAGGAACAGGTTCATTTCGGCAGATATGCCAAAGTTGCTGCCACCAGCCTTCAGGTTCAGGTTATGCACACCTGCAATAACCATGTTATAATCTTGCAGCTTCTCTTTAAGAGCCATCAGTTCTGCAATAGAGGCAGTCGGCTGCAGGAAGAAAGTATCTACTTTGGTATAGCGTGCCAAATCACGCTGGAAGTCTGTCTGCTTGTTAGTACCAATAGCAAGTGCAGCTACTTTTAGTGTATCTATGTTCTGAATAGGCAGGATGTTCTGCTTGTTGCGGAGCAATGTAAGTGAGGCTTCAACTAATTGCTGGTTCAGGTACTTGGCGTGTGGGTTATTCAGATCCTCGACAAGATTCTCTAGTTCCACAGGCTTATAGTTGTCAAGCCCCAACCACTGCTTTGCGGCTAAAACCTTACGGGCACGGGCGTCTACCTCCTCCTGTGTTATCTCACCATTTGCAATAGCTTTCTTTATTTCCTGGATGGTGGTTTTCACGTCCATTGTGTTCAGCAGCATGTCGTTGCCAGCCAGCAAAGCCTTTACATCCACTATCCCGGGAGCATAAAATTTGGCAACTCCCTGCATGTTCAATGCATCTGTAAACACAAGCCCTTTGTATCCCATCTCCTTTTTCAGCAGGTCCGACACAATGGGCTTGGAAAGTGTAGAAGCAAGGTTAACGGTATTGTCCAGCACAGGGATGTTCATGTGCGCTACCATCAAGCTACCCAGGCCGTTCTTCATCAGCTCTCTGAACGGATACAACTCAACAGAGTCAAGGCGGATTTTAGAGAAGTGGATTACAGGTAAACCATAGTGAGAGTCCACATTGGTATCTCCGTGGCCAGGGAAGTGTTTGGCGTTTGCCAGCACTTTCTCGTCCTGCATGCCACGCATATAGGCCATTGCCTTACGGGTAACATTATACTTGTCCTCACCGAAAGAGCGGAAGCCGATTACAGGGTTATTGGCGTTGTTATTTACATCCACCACAGGAGCAAAATTTACGTGGATACCTAAGCGACGGCACTGGCGGGCAATCTCAGCCCCCATCTCGTAAATTAACTTTTCATCCTCTATGCCACCCAAAGCCATTTGGTAAGGAAACTTGATGGTACTATCAAGACGCATTGCCAGGCCCCACTCCCCATCTATACTTACCATCAGCGGCACTTTACTTTCGCTCTGGTAGCGGTTGGTCATACGTGCCTGTCGCACCGGTCCCCCCTGGAAGAAAATTAAGCCACCTACTTTATACTTTGTTACCAGCTTGCTTACCGAGTCGATATGCGCCTGGTCTTTGTTAGAGTATACCGGAATCATGATCAGCTGTGCAATTCGCTCCTCCGGGCTAAGGGTGTTGAATACTGAGTCAACCCAGGCTTGGTTGGCATTCAGGAAAGGAGGATCCGTAGCAGGATCGAAGGCTTTAGCCGCCTTCTCAACAGAGCTGCGACGGGTTTTAGAGGTGCGCCTCTGCGCATCCGCATCCATTGCCCCAAAAAGGAAGAAGGCAATGAGGGAGAGCAAAAGAAAAGATCTTTTTTTCAAAGCGTTTAGAAGTTAATGATTTGCGTGATTGAAGGTAAATTTAAGTCTTTTCGCACAAAGCAGGTCTATGTTACCACAGATTCTTGAGCGCTGCCTCACCTACAAAAACTAAAGTACAAGTTTCTATCAATTTCACTCCCTGCTCTTTCCTTAATAACATCCTATTGCTATATTTCGCTATAGTTGTTTTTACATCTCCAGAACTAGGCTAAATCAAATATCAGCTATATAAAGTACCCAGAATTACATATTTACACCTGCATGAGAAAACATTTACTAGAGTACTTCCTGCTTCTTATTTTAACGATTAATGCAGCACATGCTCAATCTCAACCAGAGCCACCAAAGCGCGAGTTTCGTGCTGTTTGGATAGCAACAGTTGCGAACATAGATTGGCCTGGGCAAAAAGGACTGTCACCGGCAGTGCAGCAGCAAGAGTTTAAGTACATTTTAGATGAGCACCAGAAGAATGGCATAAATGCTGTAATAGTACAAATCAGGCCTGCCGCAGATGCAATTTACCGCAGCAGCTTGGAGCCTTGGTCTGAGTGGCTTACAGGTAAGCAGGGGCTGGCCATGAACCCACCTTACGACCCCCTGCAGTTTATGCTGGATGAAGCGCACAAACGAGGAATGGAGTTTCATGCATGGTTTAACCCCTACCGTGCCACCTTTGATGCCAAGGCGGTAGTTGCGCCCAACCATATCACCAAACGTAAGCCGGAGTGGTTTGTAAAGTATGATGGAAAGCTCGTGTTCAACCCTGGTATTCCGGAGGTACGCCAATACATCACGAATGTGGTGATGGATGTTGTTAACCGCTACGATATTGATGGGGTACACTTTGATGACTACTTCTACCCCTACCCTGTTGCCAATAAGCCATTTCCGGATAATAACACTTATGCTGCTTTCAAAGGCCTCTTCAGTAATAGAAACGACTGGAGACGCTATAATGTAGACGAGCTGATAAAGGGAATTTCCGATAGTATAAATGCAGTTAAGCCTTACGTGAAGTTTGGCATCAGTCCTTTTGGCGTTTGGAAGAACTTAGCTGATGGCCCTGATGGTTCTGCCACAACAGCTGGTGCACCAAGCTATACCGCCTTGTATGCCGACACCCGCAAATGGATGCAGCTCGGCTGGATTGATTACCTGGTACCACAGCTGTACTGGCACATTGGCAACAAAGCCGCCGACTATAAAACGCTGGTGGAATGGTGGGCACAGAACACTTTCCAGCGCCACTTATATATTGGGCACGGGGCCTATAAGGTTGGCACTGACCTAACTTACCGGGAATGGCACGACCCGGCTGAAATTCCGCGCCAGTTGCAGTTGGCCCGAATTACGCCAAATATTGGAGGAAGTGTTTTCTTCAGCTCAAAGTCTGTCATGAGTAACCCAAACCACCTGCAGGATTCCCTGCGCAATACCTACTATAAGTACCCTGCCCTGTTACCTATTATGGAGTGGAAACAGAACGAAGAACTGGAGCCGCCTTTCTCACTGGTTGTGCGCCAGACAGAATCAGGGGTAAGACTACACTGGCAGCACGACCAGGACGTGCGATACTATGTTGTCTACAGGTTTGAGAAGCAAAGCATCCCTGTCTGGAAAAAAGAATTCTGGAAAGAACGCATGTGGCAACCTTACGACCCGGACCTGAACAGCCCCGCTCATATTGTGGCGAAGGTGTTTGGCTCTAAAACTACTTTTATAGATGAAACCCCACTGGAAAGTGGAAAATATGTTTACGTAGTTACTGCACTGGACCGTCAGCAAAACGAGAGTGCTCCTTCTCAGGCTGTTACAATAAAGTATAAATACTAGCTTCAGTTATAAGATGCCGCAGTAGAACATATATTGTTTCTGCTGCGGCATCTCTTTTTTTCTCTAGCTCTTAATTTTTTTCAGCTTTTTCTCATCCCCTTATAAGCACATAATCCACTTAAATTCAACCTATTATATATTGAATGGCCGAAATATTCCACTACAGACATTCATCCAGCTTTCATCAGGGGAAACCTAAACTATTGATTTTTAACTCCTAACGAATTAACCTACACTCTAACACCTTCACAAAGCTGTTGCTTAGGCACAATTAGCAAGCGAGCAGCCTACCAAAAAAAGTCTTCAGTATTATAACTAAAGTACTACAAAGCATACCAAAGCAAGAGGCTTGCATCACACAAAAAATACAATTTATAAAGCATATTAAAGCCATTTTCAACGGAATTATTCAACTACTGCCTCAGCAATAATTTTGTTTCATACTATCAAATATTTTTTATTTGCAGCTAATCATCACCTTTCTAAAGGTGGTGATTAGCTGCCCTTCCTCCTAAACTATGAAAAAGGCTGCCAAGAGATGAGGCCAAGTCTTCATTTCAGGGCTTTCGATTTTAGCATTTTACGACCTTTTTATGATGCGTATGGGAAGACTGCTTACCCTGATTTTTCTCTACACCCTGTTGTCTTGCCAAACAGAGGATGAGGATATAATAGCACCCGATACTTATACTATTCCCTATACCACCGAAGCGAGCTTAACCTCTTTCAGCTTTTTGAAAGCGGATAACACTGGATTGACGGCGGATGTAGATGCGACTATCTCCGGCACCAATATCTCTGTGGATCTGCCACAAGGAGTATCTCCAGACAAGCTTGTGGCTACCTTTACTACCTCACACCCGGATGCCAAACTGTATATAGGTAGCGAAGAGCAGGAAGGCCAGACAGCAGTTATTTATGCCGCGTCTGGCCAGGTACTAAAAGTAGAGTCAGAACTAGGAAGAGGAACAAGCTATCGACTTGAGGTAAACCCAACCTTTACGGAACTAGACGATGCACTAAACATGCTGATGCAACGCCATAATATTCCTGGACTTTCGGTGGCTATTACCAAAAACGAAAAGCTTGTGCATGTTCAAAGCTATGGATACGCCGATAAGGAGGCCAACCTTCTGGTAGATGACCATAGCCTCTTCAGGATTGGAAGCCTGTCGAAGCCGATCACAAGTATAGCCGTTTTAAAGCTTATACAGGAAGGGATACTTTCTTTCCCTGATAAAGTCTTTGGGCCAGAAGGTATCCTTAAAGATGACTACCCTGCTCCACCAGCAAATTCAGAAATAGACAAAATCACGGTTGAAGACCTGATCCGACACAAATCAGGCTGGACCAACGAACCCAGAGACCCTATGTTCAGCAATGCGTCGCTCACCGCAAAGGAAATCATTACTGATGTGGTGCTTCACCAACAACTCAGTTTTACCCCCGGCTCGACTTATTACTACTCTAATTTAGGTTATGCTATACTTGGCAGAATCATTGAAAAGGTGACAGGCAAAAGCTATGCAGATTTTGTTGCAGAGGCTGTTTTGCAGCCAGCGGGCATCGCGCATATGCAACTTGCCGGCAGCACCTTACATGATCGAGTTCCTGCAGAGGTAACCTACTACCAACAGGAAGTGAGCCCTTATGCTTTCAATATGGCCCGCATGGATGCACATGGTGGCTGGATTGCTACAGCCACTGACCTGATGCGGTTTATGACCTTGGTTGATCGTAATTTCCTGGTGCCAGACCTGATCAATAGCCAGCTGCTGGAGAATACGTACTTTGGCTACAATACCTGGAGCCACTACGGCTCCTTGCCAGGCACAACAGCCGTTTTAACCAGGCTTAATGATGAGTTCAGTTTCACTGTTCTGGCAAACACCAGAAACAATGAGCTTCCGCACCAGGTTGCAGAAGAGCTAAACAACACATTAAAAGAAATGATATTAGCCAAAGAGCACTGGCCTGAAACTGACTTGTTCCAGAACGCTTTGCTGGCCGAAAACCAGCAACTGCCTTAACCCTATAGGTCGTTCGAAAACACTAAAAACTGCTAAATTATTTTTTAGTCTGTGCTTCCTGTCGGGCACTCTTTTCTTTGGCAGCTAACAGGTATACCAGTGATGCTGTACCGTCCATCGTTGGTTCATTGGTGCTGTAATCCCCAAAGTCGTCATGATACACCACCAGGTTCGACTGAAAGGCAGCATACTCATCCGGCTTGGTTAACTGTATGCCTTTCAGGTTTCTGAAGATACTACCGTAAACAGGTCCATCAACCAAACCTCCATCCAGTGGGTAGTTGTGCAGGTAAGTCAGCGACGAGTGAGGATCAACAGGCGTGTCGCCATGCGCGGGTAGGCCATATATCATACTCGTGCCCCAGGGATTGCAGCCAAACAGCCAGTCAATATTTGCCTGCTCCAGCTCCGCATAGGTCTCATCGTTGCTGAGCTCACGGTAGAGGTGGCTTTGTATAGCGAAAGAGGTTGTTAAGTTGTTAGAGCACCAGATAAAAGGTATGCCGCGGTAAAAGGCATTCTCTTTCGCTTTCTGGAAAACTCTCTCAATGCCTTCCTTATAAAAACTGACTAGCTCTGCTCTTTTAGGTGCTTCCGCTTTCTTTGCCAGCTCATAGTGTCCGAAGTTATGAAAAGGATACCACTGGTAATGCCTGGCTGTATCTGCTCCCATCCATGGTGTTACCTTCTCCTGTTGGCCATAGGCATAGGCCTGGTTAAAGTACTCCTGCTCCCCGGTAAGCTGATGCAGCGCCGCAGCACCCAATTGCATATCATCTACCCAGTTATCCTCCTCATAAAAGTATGGTGCACGGTTCGGTGCCGTTTGAGCTACACCCGGTTTTGCCAAACCAAGTTTAAATGCCGAAGCTGCTTTTCTGGCAAACATATTTGCCAGCTTTTCATCCTTGTCGCTATAGATTTGGGCAGCCAGGGCAAAGGCACTGGTAAACTTGCCTGCTGTTGAGGCTACGCCTGTTGCTCTGTTCTGGTACTTGCCCAGGCCTTGTGGCGCGCCGGTAGCAAAGTATACCGGACGGGCTTTCCCTTTTCCCATTCCATAATCCACATCATCTTTAGTAGGCAGTCTCAACCCTTGGTGATCCCGATCATCTGCCAGTTGGTTAAAAAGCCAATCCTCCCGAGGGTGCATTTTAGAAAGCCATGTTAGCCCCCACCTTGCCTCATCCAGCACATCTGCTGCTCCGTTGCTTCCTTCGAGTCCATTGTCCAGGTGTTTATCTGTAAACACCTCCGGGAAATCGCGGTAGGCAGCCAGAAGGTGATAAGTAGCGTTGGCTGATGTGGTAGCATACTGCAGGTAATCTGATGCGTCGTGCCAACCTCCGGATACATCAAGCAATGTACTGTCTGGCATCGGTCCATACATAGTATAGCCATCATGGGTGTGGCAGGAGTCCTGCAGGTAAGGATTGAAGCCACTCCTCTGCTGCCGCATATAGCGAAGGGCAAAATCCGCAGCTCCTTCGTAAACATCAGTCGCAACCTTAAAAACTGGTGATGTTGCTTTTCCTGCCTTTATATAGTAGCTGCCAGGCTGGTTAAATGTTGTAAAGTTGAGCCGGCAGGACTGTTCGAAAGGCCCGTAAGCTCCAAAAGATTCACCTGCACTGCCTTTAAAAACAACTTTATTGGTAGTGGCATCTACAAGCTCGAACTGCTTAAGCTGCTGCGGCGATTTGCTTACCCACACAGCCACTTTTACTCCTGAAGGCGTGTACCCTAATTGATTGATACGAACCCACGACTGAGCCTGTGCTGCGGCAGT
The DNA here is from genome assembly GCF_000973725.1 of Pontibacter korlensis. Lineage (NCBI taxonomy): Bacteria > Pseudomonadati > Bacteroidota > Cytophagia > Cytophagales > Hymenobacteraceae > Pontibacter > Pontibacter korlensis. Next base: position 4,903,599 of record NZ_CP009621.1, read on the forward strand.
TTCACTAGAGCCGGAGTTTTTAGTTTGCACGCAACCAGAAACACCGATACTTGTAAAGGCTATGGCAGATGCTGCTATAATGAGCGCGAGGAATCTTTTTCTTTTTAACATATTATTTCAACTACTGCAGGAGCATTTCATTTTTAGATAAGCATGGCACATCTGGCCAAACAGAGCATCATTTATTTCTGATGAGCCACCAACTCCCTGAAATGAGACAGTTTTTCATACAGCCCTTTACCCGGACATAGCGTCATGGCAAAGTCAAGGTGGCCACCTATACTATCAGCCGGGATGTTGTAGCGCTTTGCAAGTGCCGGTACCAGCGCCTCTAAAGTTACCAGCTGTTCGGGAGTGATTTCCTCTTCTTCAAAGTTCCCTTCTACCACCACCAGTAGGTGGCCTGCCGGATCATAGGCAGTGTTGGAGTCTCCAGCATAGGCTAGTTCCCGCCCCTCAGCCACAACACCATTACAGTCGACATACAAGTGATAAGGTATATCTGTCCACACCGGTTTCGTTTTACCACTTGCCAACACACTTTCCTCCTGCGAGAACTTCTGCAGCAAAACCATTTTTTCCTTAAGTGGCTTTTCAGGTAACTGGCGGGTAGCAGTATGGTGTATGGTGAGGCGCGTGAGGTCGTGAGGTCGCATTGGTAGTACAGCAGGCTTAGCACCCCAATCTGCACGTGAAAGATAAGCTATATTTTCCGGTACAAGTTGCTGCGTTGCTGGCCGCTGGCAGCTAAAAAACAATACGGCAATAAGAGCAAAGAATAAAGCTTGCTTCATAGTGATATGGTGTATCAGCCACGGCCTTGTTAAGTATGATCAAGACCAGAATTTTCCTCCTTATAGCTGGCTTTGGTCAATAGTGCGTGAAAAGGTTAGCTAATATACTATAACTGCCATACAGTAGCAAAGCAGGAAGCTCTGAAGGTTCTACAAGTAAGACTTCACTTGTTAGCATTGCTTAGAAACACGAAGAGCCACCCATAGGGCGGCTCTTCGTGTTCAGGTATAAAAGTCAGTGCTTGTTATCTGTCACGGATTAAAGTAGAGGAAACAGTGCTGCCATCAGCATTCCCACGCAGGAATAGCGTGTAAACACGGCCTGCAACAGGAGAAAAGCTAGCGGATTTTAACGTAACCTCCTCACCTTCTTCATCCACTGTCTTAAGCTCTACCAAATAAGAACCCTGTGGCTCAATAGCTACATAAGCAGTATTACCCTTGAAGGCAACATCATTACCAAGAGATGTTCTGGTTTCTGGTGTTTCGGAAGTAGCTGTTCGAACTATCTCTGCATCAAATGCAGCAGGTGCATGCTTTAGCACATTCACAAAGCGAACGTGTGTCTGCGCATAGTTCTCAGCAGGCAACTCGTCTTCAACCACAAAGGCTTCGAAAGCACCTGTTTCACCTACTAAGAAAGTAGTATAGTGCTCTCCTTCTTCAAAGTTTACAGACGAGCTTGCCACAACTCCAGCACCTGTAGTAGCCGGGCTTATAGCCTGCAGATTATGGCTACCAGCTGGCACGTTAGCGTAACCATAACTAGCCGGGAACACAGAAATAGTGGCATAAGAAAGACCTTGCTCTTCCCCTGCAGAATTTGCGGCTAAAGCAGTGATCTTAGCGTTATCCAGGTAGAAATTCACCATAGGAGCATCTGCCGCAGTGTGTGCAAACTTTACGAATGCTCCACTTGTGACCGGCTCATTATAATCCTCTATAGCATTTTCTTCGCAGGCTCCCAGCATTAGGCCAGCTGCCAGCACAACAAATGATTTATACAGTATATTCTTCATGTAAATCTCTCTGTTAATTACTTACTAAACCACATTTCAACAGTGTGGTAATCCTGCTCTAAGCCACCTATTTTCTCCAGGGAGGCCGCATTCCACATATACTCTGAGTTATATCGTGGGCGGAAACGGTAAGCAGGTTTACCTTGGTTAAGGCCGAACAGCGGATCAGGAAGTTCAAAACCAGCAAATACGTTGTTGCTAGGATCAGTATCTATTGTACCGTCTGGGTTAGCAATGTAATCGTATCTTCTCAGGTCAGACCAAGTTTCGATAAAGCCCCAGCCCCACTGTGCGATGTACTTCTGCAGCATGATTTTCTGCAGCGTCAGCTCATCGGCAGTTCTAGGCATAAGTTCTTCGCTAGCCAGATACTCATTGCGACGCGCCTGGAAAACAGCCACTTCGTCTTCCGGAGTAGAGGCATCATTTGTAACAAATGATCTTACGAAGTCCATGTGCGCATTCACACCTTTTGTATAGGCATCCAGCGACGTAGCTTTGTCACCTTTGATGAAGGCGGCCTCAGCCTTGATAAACTGCAGCTGGGCATACGTCATTAGTGGGAAGCGCGCATTGTTGCCAAACAAATACTTGTTTGCTGTAGTAGCCGCTACGTTGTCTGTTGCAGTTCCCCACAAGTTGCGAGGGCGCTCATTGGCAACAGAATATTCTGTTACACCTACACCCGGAGTAACACCACGGTACTCCCCGTCGTTGGCAGGTGCCAGCATAACAGGCAGGCGAGGATCCTTCAGGTGCTGCTCTGTAAACACAGGGTCCTCACCTACCAGGCTAGGATCTGAAAGAGCAGGGTTAGTGCCGTCCAGTAAGCTCACGATGAACTTAGACTGGCGGTAAGGGTTCAGGTTACTACGGCGTGGGCCGAAGAAGTTTGTGTCTGTGCTTACTGCACCTTCAAAGCGAACGGATGCGTCATCGCTGTTGCTCTGCAGGGCCTTGTCTACATACTCAATCACTTTATCAGGATTGAAGTTAGACTTGTTGGTAAGACGGCTCTCGTTGATAGCCAACAAACCATAAGCAAAGCGCAGCCACTTTTGGCGGTCGCCGTTATAAATCAGGTCACCTTGCGCCAGCGTAGAGTTACCTACTTTGCCGTCAGTACGCTCCAGGTTTTCGATTGCCAGTAAAGTCAGGCGTCTTACCTCTTCGTACACATACTCCTGCGTGTCGTACTCAAAAGTGGTACGGCCTGGCTCAAAAGCCTGCTTCACGATAATCTCTCCATGATAGTCAGTAAGCAACTGCCAACCGAAGGCCCGAAGTACATGGCCTACACCCACAAAATCCCAGCGCTCTTCTTCCTCAGCCTTGTTGATCATGTCGGTCAGGTTTTCACCCATAGTCCAGTACACAGAACGCCAAAGCTGACCTGCCGCGTCGCTGCCGGACACATACCCATGGCGATCCCAGGTATTATCTACGTCGCGCCAGTTCCAGTTCTGGATGTAGCGCCCCAGGTAACGGGCATCAAACTGAATACCCAATGCCAGCTCTGCCTGCATGGCTGGTAAGTATAAATGTGGCGCTACCACCTGGTCTGGCCCGTTAGGGTTCGTATTCACATCCAGGTAGCTATCACAGCTAGTGGTGGCTAGTGTGCCTGCTGCGAACAGGGAGGCACACACTATTTTTTTAAAGTAATTGTATCTTGTTCTCATTGTAATTCTTTGTTAGAAGCCAACTCTCACACCAAAGTTCAAACCAATAGGCATCGGGAAGTTGCCATAGTCGAAACCAACACCACCACTGCCGCCAACTGCCGCTGAGTTACCGTTTACCACTGGGTCAAGACCTGAGTAGTTTGTGATAATGAACAGGTCAGTTGCTGTCACGAACACACTACCAGACTTGATGAATTTAGAGCGGCTCAACAGGTTAGAGTCAAAGTTATAGTTCAAGGTCACGTCGCGAAGACGCATCCAGTTGATATCCTTCTCAATGAAGTTGATCTCTGGCAGACCATAAGAAGTAGACCAGAAGTTTGCATCACGAGACGGGTCGATCACCTTTGTGTTCTGAGTTGGGTTAGCTGAGTTTTCGTTACCGTCTTTCAGCACACCTTCAAACACAACTGGTGTTTCACGATCCAGCGTTCTCATGCTCAGGCCACGTGCAGTCAGGAAGTGCTCTGTACCATTGTAGATATCACCACCTTTTCTGAAGTCAAGCAGGAAGCTTAACGACAGGTTCTTGTAAGAAAAAGAGTTTGTTAAACCAACTGTAAAGTCCGGCTGTCTGTCGCCGACAACAACCCACTCAGTCAGGTCACGAAGCGGATACCCTGTTGATGGGTCGATCAGGAGCTGACCAGCATCGTTGCGCTGGTAGTCAAAGCCTGTAAGTGTAGTAAGCGGGCCGCCAATTACAGAACCGTTACGCACGTTACCATACAACCAGGTATCAGACATGTAGAACTCGTTCACGCCAGCTGGAAGAGACATCAGTTCGCTCCAAAGGTGCGTAAAGTTTGCCAACACATCCCAGGTAAAGTTGGTGCTAACTACCGGAGAAGCATTAAGCTGCAACTCGATACCTTCCGTTCTCATCTTACCAGCATTAAATGCCTGAAGAACGAAACCAGTAGCGTAGCTCAGACGCATATCCTGCACGATCTGATCCTCGGACAGCTTGTTGAAGTAAGTTGCATCAATGCCGAGACGGTTGCCGAAGAACTTCAACTCAGTACCGAACTCGTAAGAAGTAGTCATCTCTGGGCGCAGGTTCGGGCTTGGGCCAGTAAAGCCATAACCGAAGCCACCGCCAGTTGTACCCTTAGGCTCTAGGAAAGCACGGATGCTGTAAGGGTTGGCATCCTTACCAACTTGAGCCCAGGAAGCACGCAGTTTACCGTAGCTCAAGATGTTGTTGATGCCACGTAGCGGTTCAAGCTCTGTGAAGATAAAGCTACCACCCACTGATGGGTAGAAGAAAGATCTGTTCTCCAGCGGAAGCGTTGAGCTCCAGTCGTTACGGCCTGTAAGCGTCAGGAAGAAAATATTGTCGTAGTCTAAGGTCAGGTTACCGAAAGCACCGATACGACGGCGCTCAGAAAGGCGGTTACGGCCACGATGCGTGGTGTTATCCGTGTTCTCGATTGAGAACAGACCTGGAGCCAGGAAGCGCTCACCTGTTACAGCCTGGGTGTATGTCTCCTGAGAGTACACAGCGCTACCAATTTTCAGGTTAGCATTCAGTTTGTTGTTGAAGAATGAACGATCAGCCTCACCATAGTACTGCAGGTTGAAGTTTCTCGTGTTATCCAACGACTGGTCAAAAATACCGCCACGAGAGAAGCCATAAGCAGACTCAGGGTGACGCACCATCGTGATTTTACCAGAAGAGAAGTCGAAACCAGCGTTACCAACAAAACGCAGCCACTCAGTAGGCTCGATCATCAAACGAGCGTTTGTGATATATCGGTTGTTAATGTTGTTGATCGTGTTCTTGTTAACGTTGAAGAACGGGTTCTCGATCTCAGTATCGCCTGTTGAATAGTAACGACGCTCACCGTTCGGAGTTAAGTATATGCTGGCATCATCCGTACCAGGCCAGCTTAGCAAGCCTAGCAGCGGACCACCCGCACCTTTGAAAGCTGAGTTGTTATCAGTATAAGTATAGGCGAATGTCAGGTCAGCAGAGATGTACTTGTTCATTTCGGCTGTTACAGCAGAAGACAGGTTGAACTTTGTCAGGTCTGTGCCAGGCACAAAACCTTCCTGGCCAGTATAACCACCAGAAATACGGTAAGTAGCCTTTTCGCTACCGCCGCTCAATGACAGGTTGTGCTTCTGCGTAAAGCCATTCTGGAAGAAGTTGTCGATGTTGTCGTAGAACTGAGTTCCCTCCGGGTAGCGACCACCGAAATATGAAGTCTGCTCACCGCTGTCATCTGTCACACCATTCAGACCACGGTCATACACACGCTGTACTTCCGGGAACTTGTTGATGCGCTCAACTCTGAAGCTGTTGTTGTAGTCGATACGTGGCGTACCCGCCTTACCTCTTTTGGTGGTGATAACCACGGCACCTGAAGCTGCGTCGATACCATAAAGAGCCGAAGCCTCTGGTCCTTTCAGAATCGTGATGCTCTCGATATCCTCTGGGTTGATGTCAGCTGCACGGTTTGTAAAGTCGGTTGATCTGTTGTTAAGTGATGTAGCAGAGCTTGCTGTAGAAGCAAAAGCAGATGTGTTGAACGTGCTGTTGCTGATAGGCAAACCGTCTACAACGAATAGTGGCTGGTTGCTACCGCTAAGGGAGGATACACCACGGATCATAATAGAAGTAGAGGCACCTGGCATACCAGAAGTAGTGTTTACATCCACACCAGCCACACGACCTGCCAAACCGTTAACAAAGTTCTCACGCTGTGTCTGCGCAATAGTAGCACCTTTAACTTCGGTTACAGCATAACCCAGCGCCTTTTTCTCTTGCTTGATACCAAGAGCTGTTACTACTACTTCGTCAAGCGTTTCATTGTCGTTTTGAAGCGCCACATTGATAGTTGTAGCATTTCCTACGGTGCGCTCTGCTGGCTTCATACCAATGAAAGAGAACACCAGTACATCGCTAGCCTCTACGTTGTTAATGGTGTAGTGACCAGATGCGTCGGTTACAGAACCACGCGATTTACCTTTAACGGTAACAGAAACTCCCGGAAGCTCAATTCTGTCCTCCGCGGACGTGACCGTTCCGCTTACTGTCTTGCCTTGAGCAAAACCCTCTGCATGTAGCAGGAGCATGCAAAGCCCCCACAAAATACATCGTAAATAGTTCTTCATAATGTGATAGGTTGATATTAAGGCATGAAGATATATAATATTTTATATTGAGTGCTAATTTTTCAGCGGTTTGTTGTAATCACATTAAGTTTCTGGCTCACAAGATCGGTGTTATTGACCTAAAAGTGAGCACCTCCTGACGATAACAAAATACTGATTAACAAGCTGTTGCAACCACATCAAAAATCTCTTTAGAATGACATGCAGTACCTGTTTCAGCTCATAAAGATTGAAACAAGAAGCACTCACTCATTTCATACAATCCAAAATAGTGCAATTTTAGCAGTGCATTCTATTGCTTAAAGAAGCTTCCGTAAGGCCCTAATTGGTGCAGAGCCGATAAACCTTCTGTACAAAAAGGAGCAGCGAAAGAGTAGGTTTAAACCTAAGGAACGGCAGATGCTGTATTATAAATGCAAAGCGTATGGGTGGCCACAGAGGCAAGGTGTGTTTAGGAAAGAGGTTTCATAACCCAGCCAGATGTTTATGAAAAACTACATTTTTGAGAGGAAAGCAGCGAACCTTAAACGAAAAAAGTTGAGAAGAGTACGAATTTGAGCTACATAACTAGCCCAATGACACGTCAAGCACCATCATAATGGTAAAGCCAACGATAAGGCCGAGCACCGCCTGGTCCGTATACTTGTCACGCTGCGTCTCAGGTATCACCTCTTCTACTACCACGTAAATCATGGCTCCGGCAGCAAAAGCAAGTGCGTACGGAAGTATAGGCCGCATGTACGTAACGGCAGCGGCACCAATAACACCGGCCAATGGCTCTACAATGGCGGACAACTGTCCGTACCAAAAGCCTTTAAGCCGACTAACCCCCAACCGGCGTAATGGCATAGCCACGGCAAATCCTTCCGGAAAGTTTTGCAAGCCGATACCAAAGGCCAATACAATGGCTGAGGTTATAGACACACCGTCTACTCCGTTTGCTGCGGCTCCAAAAAGTACGCCCACAGCAAGTCCTTCAGGTATGTTATGAATAGTGATAGCAAGTATAAGCAAGGTGGGCCGGTGCCAATGGGTAGCGACTCCCTCCTTCTCACTCTCCTTAAAGTTAATGTGCAGGTGCGGAGCCAATTTATCCAGGCCAAATAGGAAGAGTGACCCTCCGAGAAAACCTACGGCTGCCGGCAGCCAGCCAAAGCCAGGATACATCTCCTCCGCATACTCTATGGCAGGGTTAAGCAAAGACCAAAAGCTGGCCGCCAACATCACCCCACCCGTAAAGCCAAGCATAATATCCTGCCATGCCCTGTTCAGATCCCGGAAAAAGAAAACCATAGCAGCACCTAAGGCTGTTACCAACCAGGTAAAAGTAGTAGCAATCAGGGCAGCATAAACAGGGTTTATATCTTTTAGGAGTGACGCAATGCTTTCCATATATATAAATGTATCCGATGGTAATACCTTTTGCCACTACAATAAGTTACCTCATTGATTAGTTACAACAGCTTTAACCTGGTTCTTACATTCTCTGCACCTTTGCTACAAACAGCTGCATCCGCTCATAATGAGAACCTTTCCAGTAAACACGGCAGCAAGAAGGGCAGCGGTAGAACTCGTTAAAGTATAACCTGGTTTTGGGAGGCAGCTCCTCGAGTACTTCCTGCTTTGGCACCTCCTCAACCCGCACATTACACACCAGGCACAGCACAAGCGGGTTAAAACTATGTTGGAGTTTATAGCGCTGCACTACCTCCTCCAGCTGCTCTTCTGTATGCTGGGAGCGTAGCCAATAGCCCCACCTTATACTTTTCTGCTTTAGCAACCCTACGTCGCGTGTCAGTACTACCCGTTTCTCCTCAGCAGCAATTCTGGCAATTTCGCTATCAGAAAGGTCTGTCTTGTAAAAAGTGTCAAAACCCAGCATGCGCAAGCTTTTGGCGAGCGTTCCCAGGTGCACATCCAAAACAAAGCGGTGGGGCGGCGGATTCTGCTCCTCAGAAACATAGCCCGTTGGCCACTCCCGCTCTGCCTGCACCGGGAATATTTCCACCACATCACCTGCCTGTAGTGTGTAGCTGAATAAAACCTTACTTTGATTAACAAGCACCACATCTACCTCCGGGTGCGGAACGCCTATCGCCTCAATAGCATCTTTTATGGCAGGAGATCCTTTAAAAGAGTAGTTAATAGCATGCCCCTTCTGGCGCTTGTGCAGAAAATCATTTAGTGCACCATAAAACCTGAACGTAGCTGCTTGCGGATTCATACCCTCTACTACGAGAGGGAAAATCAGCCGATGGTGCCAGAAGGCAAAAGGCACTGAAACAACCTGCGGGCAGTAGAGATTTAGCTAAAAAGTTTCGGGAGCTGTTGCATTAGCGTGTAGCCACCAAGATAAGCCATCACCAGCACTACCACTACTCCGAAAATAGTAAGCAGTACTGGGTGCCGGTACTGGCCAACAATGGCAGGACGGTAGGCTGCAAAGAGCATAGTACCCAAAGAGATGGGCAGAATAAGACCATTTAAGGAACCGGCAAGTATAAGCAGGCGCACCGGCTGGCCTATGGTTACGAAAACAGCTGTGGACACAACTATAAATCCAATGATCACCCAATTCTCATACTTGCGGATGGTGCTACTAAAGGATTTGATGAAGGATACGGAGGTATAAGCCGAGCCAATAACAGAGGTAACCGCTGCCGAAAGCATCACAATGCCAAAGAGCTTGTACCCTACTTCTCCAGCCGATAGCCTGAACACAGAGGCTGGCGGGTTGGCAGCATCTAACACCAATCCTTTACTTACTACCCCCAGGGCTGCCAGAAAAAGAAAGATCCTGATAAGCGAAGCTACCGTTATGCCTGACACCGCACTGGTATTTACCTGCCCCAGCGACTCCTTTCCTTTCACACCTGCATCCAGCAAACGGTGACCGCCTGCAAACGTAATATAGCCACCCACCGTGCCACCTACTAAGGTCACGATGGCCAGCACATCTACCTCGTCCGGTGAAAAGGTTTTAGCAAGGGCATCTCCTACAGGCGGAGCAGAAGTAACGGCTACATATACTATTAACAGGATCATCAGAAAGCCCATTACCTGGGCGAAGCGATCCATTAGCTTACCAGCTTCTCGTACCAGGAAAACAGCAATCGCAGCAGCGGCAGCTATCATAGCTCCTGTCTCTGAAGAAATTCCCAGCAGCACGTTAAAGCCTAGTCCGGCACCGCCAACATTACCAATATTAAAAGCCAAACCTCCTAGCACGATCAGGAGGGAGATAAAGGCTCCCAGACCCGGAAGTACCATGTTGGCGATATCCTGCGCCCGCTTTTCCGATACCGCAATTACCCGCCACACATTCAGCTGCACCCCTATGTCTAGTATGATGGAGGTGAGTATAACAAAGCCAAAGCTGGCCGCCAACTGCTGCGTAAATACAGTGGTCTGTGTTAGGAAGCCGGGACCAACGGCAGAAGTAGCCATCAAAAAGGCCGCACCTAATAGTACGCTCCAGTTTTTTTTCATAGTGGATTTAGGGTGCTGTAAGGGTGATTCCTTCGGCGGTGAGGCGCTCACGGATGAGTTGAGCAAAGGGAAGCGCTTGCGGGCCGTCCCCGTGGATACAGATTGTCTCCGCTTTTATCGCCACTTCTGCTCCTTGCAGCGATACCACCTTGCCTTCTTTTACCATGCGTAATACCTGCTGCACCGCCACCTCATGGTCCGAAATAAGTGCGTCGGGTTGCAGACGAGCGGTAAGGGTGCCATCCTGCTGATAGGTGCGATCGGCAAAAACTTCGCTGGCTGTTCTAAGGCCATACTTTTCTCCGGCACGAATAAGTTCGCTACCGGCAAGTCCGTAAAGTATAAGCTCAGACCCGACTTTAGATACAGCTTCGGCAATGGCCGCTGCCAGTTGCTGATTCGTGGCTGCCATATTATAAAGTGCTCCGTGCGGTTTAACATGGTGCAGCACTGCTCCCTCGGCTTTGGCAAAACCTGCCAAGGCGCCAACCTGGTATACCACCATATCATACACTTCCTCTGCAGACACAGCCATCTCTCTTCTTCCGAAACCTGTCAGATCAGGCAAGCCGGGGTGGGCGCCAACAGCCACGCCTCTTTCCAGTGCCAGCCGCAGGGTCTTTTTCATAGTGGCAGGATCACCGGCATGGTAACCACAGGCAATATTAGCTGAGCTCACATGCTGCAGCAGCTCGCTGTCATTGCCCATATGCCACGCCCCAAAGCTCTCGCCCATGTCGCAGTTCAGGTCAACGTAAAGTTGATTCATACTTGGTTAAGCTTATAATGGATAGCCTGCTTCAGCGCAAGCACCTGTTTTTCCTGTTGATAGTATAACTGGTGTGCCTCTTCCAGGCTTACCTCTTCAAATCGAATGATGCTGCCGGGTTGCACCTGTGCCAGCTTCGAAAGATCGGCCAATATAACCTGGGCAATGCGTGGGTAACCTCCGGTGGTTTGGCAATCAGCCATGAGGATGATCGGGTTACCTTGAGGCGGCACCTGCACCGTTCCGAAACTTACCGCCGTAGACAGCAACTCCCTTTCCTCTGCCAGTGCCAGCATAGTCCCCTGCAGGCGGTAACCCATCCTGTCTGACTGATGGGTGAGTTTATACTTTTGCTCCCAGATGTAGCTCTGGCTGTTCTCAGCAAACCAGTAATACTCCAGCCCCTGCACCGCACGAAGCGTCGGACTTTGTTCATACTTAGGTAGCAGCTCCGGCTCGGGCCACCACAAAGCCTCTGTAAATGTCCCTTCTTTCCCTGTCTGCAGCAACAGTGTACTCAACAGTCGCTTACTGATATCACTTGTTTCACCAAAGCCTAGCTTATCTCCGCTACGCAAGGCTCTACCCTCCAAGCCACCAATTTGGGCACGCAGATACGTTGAGCTACTGCCCATTATTACCGATGCCGCTATACCTCCGGCAACTGCCAGGTAAGAATAATTTCCCTGCTGCGGTCTGCCATAGCGGAGCACACTACCAGCCTTCACCAATATAGGTCTCCAAGGGCGTACGGGTTCGTTATTTATACTTGGGGATAGGTCAGCTCCAGCCAGGGCTATGATACAGTCAGTCTCAAACTGCAGCTCCGGCCCTTGCATTGAAATTTCAAGTACGGCAGCATCTTCCTCATTTCCGACCAGCAGGTTGGCTATGCGCAGCGCAAGTTTATCCATAGCGCCACCAACCACCACACCCTGCTTTTGATGGCCGTAGCGGCCCAGGTCTTGTACAGTTGTAAGCAAGCCCGACTTCTGTATCCTTATACTCATACCTGCTCCTCCTTCCGGGCCAGGTACTGCTCCTCGCTTATCGGCACGAAGCGCACCTCGTCACCTGCATGCAGCAAGCTTGGCTCCTCGCGGTTTGGGTTGAAAAGCAGCAGCGGGGTACGACCAATAAGTTGCCAGCCACCGGGGGTACTGATGGGATATACACCTGTTTGTGCTCCTGCAATGCCTACGCTACCGGTAGGTATACTTGCTCTCGGGTTTGCTTTTCGTGGAGTCGCAATTCTACTGTCCATGCCACCCAGGTACGGAAAGCCAGGAGCAAAGCCGATCATGTGCACCAGGTAAGTTCCACTGCTGTGGATGCGAATAACTTCCTCTGAACTTAAGCCATTATGCGCTGCCACATCCTGTAGATCGGGGCCATACGTACCACCATACACCACCGGCACCTCCACTACCTTGGCAGGTTCAGGATTTATTTCCTCTGCCTGCTCAACCAGCACCTCCAGTTGCCGCACCACTTCACTGTAAGCATCCAGTTTACCCTGCTGGCTCAGTACCCAAGGGTCGTAATAAACAGTGAGAGTGGTGAAGGCAGGTACAAACTCTACCATACCTTTAAAAGGATGCTGCTCCAGAACTTGAGCCACAGCTTGTAGGCGGTGGTGGGTCTTTATATCGATCTCATCTCCTAACTGCAGCTCCACGGCGCTGTCACCTAGCGGGCACAGGAGAAGTGGCGGGTTTTGTGTGATGTCAGGCATACCCCGGTTATACTTGCTGCTTCAGTGGTGGGTTCAGATACAGTTCTTTGTTACGGAACGGAACCAGTGCCAGTACCACTGCCTGTTCATACAGTTCGCGTCTGTCCAGCACGTTCTGCGTCAGGATGCCGATGGCACCCCCTTTTTGCTTGGAGTTAGAGTGGCCAAACACCTGGTCGTCAGCCTCACCTAACTCTATCCCCTGCTCTACGAGTTGCTGCACCGCCTTTGGCAGAAAGAAAGCTCCGGAGCGAGCTTTGCCCAACTGCTCCCGGTCCTGCACCACAACCCATGCAAAAGCTGCCAACTCTCCGTTTGTGGCCTCTACTCCACCTTCTATTCCCACCCAATAATCAGCATCAGGGTACGCAGCCTTAGCCTTGGCAACACGATTCAGTGCTCCCTGCAGCGTCTCCTGGTCTGACATGGGTTGGTCAGCTACGCCAGAGGCAACATTAGCTGGTTCAGGTATAAACTCCGCCTCCGGAAACATACGCTGCAAGCCATCCAGTGCTGCATTAATCTTTACCGGGTTTTTAGAGGCAATAACTACTTTACGTGATGAGGTATTCATGATCTAAGTATATTTCAACGCTCACTTCAGAGCTTTTTATCCTTTACAGAAAGGTGAACTAAATTTGACTTCCTGCCATCTGCAGCATAGCAGGATAATGATTAGCGTTATGCAGAGACTAAACCTTCGGTTGTTCCCCGATAAGGAGACAGTCTTTACATTGCCAAAACTACAATGGCAGCTAAAGCCTGCACCTCCACGCTCTAAAGCATCTTAAAGAAAAGAAATTCTCTGCAGAAGCCCTAATCAGGAGGCAATACTCATCACTTCCGTCAGACAAGCAGCAGGCTTTTGTTATATTTGGGAAGTATGAAGAAAATAAACAGAAACATATTGATAGCCGGCATAGCTTTGATAGGAGCCGGCGAAATAACTTCCTGTAGCAGCACCCGTGCAAGCTCTAATGCCTTACCTGTTGAAACCGGTGTATCTAAAGAACTGGCAGACTACCGCAAGCAGGTGCTAAGCCAAATTGCCTACAACATCAGCCTGCAGATACCGCAGGAGAAACAGCAACCAATTATCGGTAGTGAGACGATTACGTTCAGGCTATCCGACAACAGCAAGCCACTGCAACTCGACTTTAAAGAGGTCCCTGACCACCTGAAAGAAGTATGGGTGAATGGTGCGCAATTGACCGCAAAACTAGAAAATGAACACATCATACTTCCGGCAAAAAACCTGAAGGTGGGCGAAAACGAAGTAAAGATAAACTTCATTGCCGGAGACTTGTCGCTGAACCGTAACCAGGAATACCTGTATACTTTGCTGGTGCCCGACCGTGCCCGTACTGTACTACCTGTATTTGACCAGCCAAACCTAAAGGCTACTTTCAAACTCAGCCTGACATTACCCAAAGACTGGAATGCGCTGGCAAATGGCACCCTGGTAGATTCCACTCTTTCCGAAAACAGCAAAAGCTATACTTTCGCTACCTCGGACACCATCCCGACTTATCTCTTTTCTTTTGCGGCAGGTAAGTTCAAGCACGTACAGCGCGACATGAAGGGCAGGACCATGAACTTCTACCACCGCGAAACTGATACAGCCAAGATACGCGAAAGTATGAATCCGATCTTCCAGCTTCACAGCGATGCTTTGACTTTTTTGGAAGATTATACCCAGATTCCCTACCCTTTCCAGAAGTTTGACTTTGTAGCGATACCAGATTTTCAGTATGGCGGTATGGAGCACGTGGGCGCGATACAGTATAAGGCCTCTACACTCTTTTTAGATGAAGGGGCTACCAAAGACCAGAAAATCTCCCGCTCTAACCTGATTGCACACGAAACGGCGCACATGTGGTTCGGAGACCTGGTGACCATGCAGTGGTTTGATGATGTGTGGATGAAGGAGGTGTTTGCCAACTTTATGGCCGACAAGGTAACACAGGTGGCACTGGAGAACACCAATTATGACATGAAGTTTCTGGTGGACCACTTTCCTGCCGCTTACAGCATCGACCGTACCACAGGAGCCAATCCAATACGCCAGCCCCTGGACAACCTGCAGGATGCCGGTTCTCTTTATGGCAGCATCATTTACCACAAAGCCCCCATTATGATGCGCCAGTTGGAGCGCCTGATGGGGGAAGAAGAGCTGCGAAAAGGATTACAGGAATACCTTAAAACCTACGCCTACCAAAACGCCACCTGGCCAGACCTTATCAGCCTTCTGGATGCCCGCACTCCAGCCGACCTGGCGCAGTGGAACCAGGTGTGGGTGAACGAACCAGGGCGCCCGGTATTTACGCATGAGCTAAAAACCAGCAATGGCAAGATAACGCAGCTGCGGGTATCACAGAAAGGAGAAGATGGCTCTGACAGAGTATGGCCACAGTTTTTCGAGCTAGCTTTGGTGTACCCGGACCGGTTGGAGGAATTGACAGTAGACATGACGAAAAGTGAGGTGCTAATAGATGCCGCAGAAGGTAAACAGGTGCCGCAGTTTATACTGTTCAACTCCACGGGGCAGGGCTACGGAGTGTTTCCAGTGGAGGAGGCGATGCTGCAGCGGCTGTATACTTTGCAAGACCCTGTACAGCGTGCCTCAGCCTACATAAATCTCTACGAGAATATGCTGAACGGGCGCAGCCAAACACCGGAGCAACTTCTCAATTTTTACCAGAAAGGGCTTACGCAGGAGCAGGAAGAGCTAAACGTTAAGCTACTAACCGGGCAACTGAACGATATTTTCTGGGTACTGCTAAACCCTGCACAGCGCCAGCAATATGCTGCACAGCTGGAGCAAAACCTGTGGCAGGCACTGGAGCAGAACCAGGCAACAAACGTAAAAAAGTTGCTGTTCAAGACCTATCAAAGTATAGCCCTTACTAAGCCAGCGCAAGAGAGGCTATACCAGGTATGGCAAAAGCAGACTCCTCCGGCGGGCGTGAAGCTAAATGAGGATGATTATACTTCGCTGGCGCTTGCACTGGCTGTGCGCGATTACCCGGACCAAAACATACTGCAGCAGCAATTGGCTCGCATACAGAACCCGGACCGCAAAAACCGTCTGGAGTTTATGATGCCGGCTCTGTCATCTGATGTGCAGGTTCGAAATGCTTTCTTCGCCTCTCTAAAAGAGGCAGAGAACCGTGAGAAAGAAGCTTGGGTAGCATCTGCTTTAGGATACCTACACCACCCACTGCGTGCCAAGACGTCTGAGAAGTATTTGCCTCAGAGCCTGGAGCTTTTGGAGGAGATTCAGCGCACTGGCGATATCTTCTTTCCATTTAATTGGCTTCGTGCCACCTTTGGCTCTTACCAAACACCAGAAGCAGCCAACGTTGTTCGTGATTTTCTGGCTGCACACCCCCATTATAACCCGAAGCTAAAAGCTAAAATTTTACAGGCTGCGGATAATCTTTTCCGGGCTGAGAAGCTGGTAAAGCAATAGTCAAAAGGAGCCTAAATATTCGGTCCTATAAAGCTATTAGGGAGTAAAAACAAAAAGCGGAAGCCAAATGTGGCCTCCGCTTTTTTATTGGAGATATAGTAAGCTTATTCTTTGATCATCCTTACTGTTTGTGTAGTTTGCTGACTTACCACTTTCAGGTAGTAAGTACCAGACTTCAGTTCTTTGCCACGCAGGTCTAGTCTAGCACTTCCGTTGCGGGCTTGTAGTTTACCGCTGTAAATACTGTTGCCTACTTTGTCATACAGTACCACCTGTAACTCGCCTTCTTCAGCACCTTCCAGACGCACCTCCACATAGTCCTGCACTGGGTTCGGGTAAGCACTCAAGCTTGCTTCTGGAGCAGCAGTAGCTACAGGTTCAGGCGTCTCGGCGTCGCAGGAAGTGCTCGTGCCGCAGCTACCAAAAGTAGCTCCGCGCTGCAGGAATCCTTCTACAGCATGCACAGGCACGCATATTGTCTGGTTCTTTTTACCTGATGTGCTGTGGCAGATCTCCACTTTCTCTTCTCCGTTTCCTTTTGTGCAGCTAACGTTTACCACACAAACCTGCACAGTATCAGTAATAGTACGGCCTTCCGAGTCAGTAACAGTAACAGTGTATACTGTCGTCTCCTCTGGGCAAACCTGTATGCGCTGGCCAGTTTGTCCGTTGCTCCAGGTATAGGTATAAACTCCGGAACCACCTGTGGCTGTACTTGCCGTAAGCGTAGCACAAGCTTGTGGCGCATAACCAAAGTATACTGTCTGCGCATTACCTGCATCCACCGCCAATGGTGTCAGTTCGAAACGAGCTACCACCGGTAAGTGATCGGAGGTAGTGTTTACATAATTAGTGATGTAGTTAAATGGTATCACCAGTGCTTCTGAACCAGGCAGGTACTCATCAAACAACTCATTGCTGATGGTAATATGGTCTATCACATTGTCCTGCGTAATGTATGAGCGCATACCTGCAGCACTCAAGCTGTAAGACAGTACATCATAATCCTCCGCCTGCATAAATAGCTGGTAAGCTGTTTCGCCGCTTCCTATTGAGGCATCCACATCGTCATTATAATCGCCCAGCAGTATAAGGTTAGCGTTAGGGTAATACTGATCCAGTGTATCCTTCAGAGCCTGTACATCATAAGCGCGGCGAGACAAATCAGAGAAGCCTGAGCCAGACTTAGCATGGATGTTGATCAGGTGTATGCGCTCGGTTACCCCCTCCACTGTAGCATCCACAGTTAACATATAAGGCAGCCTACCGCTCGACCAGAAGGAAGAAGCGTCTCCTGAAGGATAGTTGTTTAAAAGATCAGTCTGTCCGGCACGGGCAGCATCATAAAGCTCCTCAAAAATTACACGGTCATCTACCACCGAAATGACTTCTGTATTATAAATAAAGCACAGCTTCTGCGCCGGGAAGCTCGGGTCAGGCCCGTTGAAAGAGTAGGAGTAACGATCAGAGCAAATTCTGGCATAGCCAGGAAGCATATCTACCAACTGCTGCAACTGGTTTTCGTCCGACACCTCCTGCACGGCAATAATGTCAGCGCGTACACTGTCTAACAACCTGGCAGCATTCTGTAATTGAAGTTCCTCATTGTTCGGGCCAAAATCTGGCTGTGTGGCACCAAAGAACTCCATGTTCCAGGTCATTACATCCAAAGTTGTTGAAATTGGAATGTCGCTGCCGGCTGGTTCGTACGACTCTGTGCCTGGCAGGTCGCTCTGGAAACGCGGCAACAACTGCAGGCTTCCTCTAAAGCTGCTCAAAACACCTGTTATTGTTACAGGCTCCTGTGGTTTCAGACGGCCAACAAGATCTTCTGCATCGATGCGCAGCGCCAGTGTACCTGTAGCATCTGTAATCTGGTAATTACTCTCCGGGAAAAGCAGGCCATCTGTGTCTACAAAAGAAGCGTCAGGTATAGTTATCAGCCTTCCCTCTAGCTGACCAAGCGCTGCTATACTTGTCACAACTGGTTCGATTGGTGCTGATGCTGGGCCAAAGTTCTCCAGCTCCGTTACGTTTACCAGCTCCGGCATTTGGTTGAACAGTTCTACTGTTGCTGTTATCTGGATAGAATCGCCAATAGCAAAGGCGTCTGGTGCATGTACCTGCTGGTCATATACGGCTATACCTCCTGTTTCATCTTGCAAGTAAGCTGGGCCTCCGAACTGGTCTGTAGCTGTAAGTACACCACTTACAGTTACAGCTGTGCCCACAGGTAATGTTCTGGCCTCAGCTATGCTTCCCTCCTGCGGTTCTTCCGGGTCTGGGTTACTGGTGCCACCGCCAAAGCTTTGGCCTGTATTTATTGCATTGTATGTGCTGGCGATAGGTCCGCTCCAGGTAAAGTCCCTGTATGCTGTTCCGGTACCTGTTAGCTGCAAGGAAAAGTTAACCGGCGTTGAAGATCCCTCTGTTACCCCGATAGCTTCGCTGGTAAGACCGTTAGCAGGTCCTGCAGTAGCAATCATGGCTCCTTCGTAGCTCAGGAACTCTACCACTTCCCCATCAGGGTTTACCAGCGCCAGACCATCCGGAGCACCATTTTGCAAACCATTTACCGGGAAGAAAATCGCTCCGTAACCATTGTCCTGATTTGGGATGATACCGCTCATGTTAATAGTGGCATACACACCACCTCCGTTGCCGTTGTAGGCTACCAACTGCCAACCACTTAGATCGGCACCGGCGTTGCCAGCAACCTCTACTCCTTCGTTAGCGTCCGTACCATCATTATCGTAGTGAATTTCATTGATGAACACTACATCCTGCAACGGCAGGAAAGTCTGGCCGGTATTAACGGCACCGTAAGTAGAGGCACTGCTCGGAGCCCAGGTAAAGTCAGCATAGGCAGAGCCGGCACCAGTTAGCTGCAACGAGTAGCCTACAGGAGAATCTGAAGGTTGTGCCACCTCAATATCGGTGCTCATCATGCCATCGGCAGGACCACCAACAGCTGAAAAGGCACCTTCATAGCTCAGGAACTGCACTACTTCACCAGCTGCATCAACAAGTGCTATACCATCGGGAGAACCGTTTTGGAGACCCGCTATCGGGAAAAACACAGTTCCGAAACCTGACTGTTGTGCAGGTATGATTCCGCTAAGGTTAGTGGTTGAGTAGCTGGCACCGTTGTTACCATTGTAGCCAATCAGCTGCCAGCCGCTCAGGTCAGTACCCGCCAGGCCAGCTATTTCCACGCCTTCACCTGTATCGGTGCTGGCATTATCATAGTGTATTTCGTTGATGAAAACAATGGTGGTAGATGGCTGAGGTTCCGGCTCAGGCTCCGGGTCGGGATCTGTGTCACCGCCTAACGGGAGAATTTGGTTAGTGTTTGCCCCTCCAAAAGTACTCTCTGAAGCAGCCTCCCAGGTGAAGTCAGGGTACTCACCACCCCCACCTGCCAGCTGAAGGGAAAAATTCTCAGGCTCGGTTCCAGTCTCGCTAACACCTATGTCCTGGCTCGTCATACCATCGGCAGGTCCTCCAATGGCTGTCATGGTGCCTTCGTAGCTTAAGAACTGAACCACTTCGCCAGCGCCATTAACCAAGGCTATACCATCAGGAGAGCCATTCTGGATGCCATTGCTGGGATAATTTACCACCACAAAGCCATGGTAATGCACCCCGTCCCCAGGGATTTCGCCTGATAGACTATTGGTGTTGTAAACGCTTCCATTACTGCCGTTGTACAGCACCAGGCTCCAGCCTGTGAGGTCGGTACCCGCAGGCCCCATGATCTCGATGGCTTCGTTTACATCGGTACTGGCATTATCGTAGTGGATTTCGTTGATAAAAACGCTCTGCGCTGTGGCGGTTGTTGTGCAGCATAAACAGGCAAGCAGGCACAAAAGCTGCAACCTCTGTAAAAAGTGTTTCATGCGACAGGATTTATTAGGATTAACAATCGGTATCAAGCTCATGCACTATAGCTCCCTTTATCGCATCCTATCACAGCCCGCTATAGTACCTTACAGGCAAATGTACTACAACTAAGCTATTTAGTCACAGCAACTTATGTTTCCTTTTTATTAAGAAGTAGTTAACGTGGCTAATAAGTACAACGTTTTGCAACTGTAACATCCGACAATAAAAAAAGCCCCTCTGTTTCCAGAGAGGCTTTTTTTATTTTATGCTTGATGGATTACACCAGGATTCTTACCGGGTTTTCCAACAGGTTCTTGAACGTCTGCAGGAAGGCAGATCCCACAGCACCGTCAACTACGCGGTGGTCGCAAGACAAGGTAACTTTCATCACGTTTCCGATCTGGATGTTACCATTTTTCACAACCGGCACTTGCTTAATGCCACCAACGGCCATGATGCAAGCATCTGGTGGGTTGATGATGGCTGTGAACTCCTCGATACCGAACATACCCAGGTTAGAGATGGTGAAGGTATTTCCTTCCCACTCTGAAGGCTGAAGCTTCTTGTTCTTCGCTTTGCCACCAAGCTCTTTCACCTCTGCAGAGATAGCAGAAAGCGACTTATAGTCAGCATTGCGAACCACTGGTACCAACAGGCCTTCTTCTACCGCTACTGCTACACCAATATTGATGTGCTTGTTGTAACGAATCTTATCGCCTAACCAGGATGAGTTAACTGCAGGGTGCTGACGAAGTGCAGCAGCTGCAGCTTTGATCACCAGGTCGTTGAACGATATCTTCACCGGAGAAACCTCGTTGATGCTGGCACGTGCCTCCATGGCTTTGTCCATATCGATCTCCATGGTCAGGTAGAAGTGCGGCGCAGAAAACTTGCTTTCAGCAAGACGACGTGCAATTACCTTGCGCATCTGCGATACATTCACTTCCTCGTAAGACTCGCCCGGTGCACCAGGTATAGCTGAAGGCGCAGCTGTAGTTTGAGGAGCAGCAGCTTTTTGTGGCGCAGCGGATGGCGTAAAGCTCTCCACATCGCGCAGCACGATACGGCCACCCTCTCCGGTTCCTTTTATTTGAGATAAACTATAGCCTTTTTCCTTAGCAACACGCTTCGCCAAAGGAGAAGCCTTGATACGGCCATTCTCAGAAGTATCGGCAGCACCTTGCTCAACAGCTCCTGGTCCAGGTACTTCAGTCTCCTGTACTTTATCAGAAGTGGCAGCATCTACTCCAGCCTGTACAGCCTCGTCAGTTTTAGCGTTCTCTTCACGATCTTCTCTGTTAGAAGAAGCAGCGTTCAGAAGCGCCTTGTAGTCTGCACCCTCTTCACCAATAATGGCAATGATGGCATCAACAGCTACAGAATCACCTTCTTTAACACCAATGTATAGTAGCGTTCCGTCTTCGTAAGACTCCAGCTCCATGGTAGCTTTATCAGTTTCTACCTCGGCCAGGATGTCACCAGACTTCACTTTATCACCTTCTTTTTTCTGCCAGCTAACAAGTACACCTTCAGTCATGGTGTCGCTCATTTTCGGCATGCGGATAACAGAAGCCTTGATATTGCTTACATCAACTCCAGGGTTTGCCGGCGCTTCCTCTGCAGCAGCGGCTGGCTTGGTTTCAGTCTTTTTCTCTTCCTGCTTCTCTTCTTTAGCAGCAGCTGGTGCGCCGCCACCTTTCACCTCGTTCAGCAGGCCTGAAATATCCTCGCCTTCTTTACCAATAATCGCTATTACAGCGTCTACCGGCACAGCATCACCCTTTTTAGGGCCGATGTACAGCAGTGTACCATCTTCATAGGATTCCAGCTCCATAGTAGCCTTATCGGTCTCTACTTCGGCCAGGATGTCGCCGGAGCTCACCTTATCGCCTTCTTTTTTCAACCAAGATGCAATCACCCCCTCCGTCATCGTGTCGCTCATCTTGGGCATTCTTATAACTTCAGCCATAAATTTCGTGTTGTTTTATTCGCCCAATAGGTCTTGTATTATCCGCCCCAAAATTAGATTTAAAAATATTTTATTCAAACTATGTTCGCAGACAAATGCAAGCTTTACCTGGATAGCAGGTATTTTAACTTAAAATCATCCGCCCCACAGCTCCGAGGAGCAAGTTACACAATCAAGCTTAATTTCTAAAGCTTCAGTATATTACTTCTGCGTTATTCCCTCGGCAGGCACCTGTAGGTGCGCCACATCGCAATACTTCCTTACCGCAAACATGCTTCCGGTGTAGTCCAGCTCGTAGAGGCACAGGTTTTCATGGCGGAACTCATCCATGCAACGCAGCGGGTAACGCAAGAGCTGGCACAGTAAGATTCTCATCGCACGGCCATGCATACAAACCAGAATGGTTTCTTCCTCAGGCCTGCTCAGCATCAGGTCTATAAACGGCTTCTGTCGCTCATATACCAAATCCGGACTCTCACCACCTTCAATGCAAATGCCTGTGTTGCCATCGCACCAGGTTTGCAGTATGCCATGGTAGTAAGCATCCTCCTCCGGAGTAATGCGGGTGCCCTCGCGCGTGCCCCAGTTGATCTCGTTTAGCCCGGCGTGTTTCTCGTGCGGAATGCCCAGATCAATAAACCGCTGTACCGACTGTATACTGCGCTGCAGCGTGGAAGTATAAACTTTGTCGAACTTAACGTCCTTATACTTCTGATAAAAGAGCTCTGCCTGGCGCTGGCCTGTGGCATTCAAAGGTGCATCTACACCACTGCCCTGCACAATGCTCTGCAGGTTGTAGTCGGTTTGCCCGTGGCGGATGAGGTATACTTTCTTAATACTCAAAATTCTTCTACTTTTGCCTTCTTATATTAATCAGCGCGAATTTAGTCATCGCAGCTTATGGATAAAAATACTGATACGGTAGAGCGGGTAAAACAGTGGTGTAAAAACACCATGATCGACCACCTGGGCATTGAAATAACTGAAGTGAGCGAAGGCTACATCTGCGGCAAAATGCCTGTAGACCAGCGCACACACCAGCCTATGGGCCTGCTACATGGCGGAGCTTCTGTAGTACTGGCCGAATCTTTAGGAAGTTTGGGAGCCGCTCTTCGGGTAGATTTAACAAAAAAAGCCTGTGTTGGTTTAGAGATAAATGCCAACCACCTGCGCGGTGCGCGCGAAGGCTGGGTTTATGGCAAAGCTACCCCTATTCATGTAGGCCGCAGTACCCAGGTGTGGGAAATTAAAATTACCAACGAGGGTGGTGATTTGGTGTGCATCAGCCGCATGACGGTAGCCGTAATCGACAAAAAATAACTTATTGAGGCTACACATGCCTCGGGAGATAACATTATGGGTACAGATACCCGCGTGTATACTTTACAGGATATTTTCAGGGCAGCCATCGCCGGGCAAAAGGCGGTGGCTGTCTGGCGCTTGCCCAATACGGATACCGTACAAGCATGCGTACAACTGGGGAAACAGTTTACAACCGGGCAGCCACAACTCGAGACAAGCCCTTTTGGTTTTTTCTTTTGCCCTTTCCAGACCTCCAGGCAGAACCAAAACCTCTTTATCAAAGGAGATTTATACTTTGACGGAGATGATTTGGTAACGGCAGCTGATGCACCTGCACAGCAACTGGACAGCTTCTTAAAGCTGCTACAGCAGGAGCAACAGAACGATAGCTGGCATCCCTCCGCTGATGATGAAAACCACACCTGCCAGACGGAGCAAGGTTTTATTGATGCCGTAACTAAGGCTGTGGCAGCCATACAGGCAGAAGAGATGGAAAAGGTGGTGCTATCCAGAAACAACCGTATACAGTTGCCAGACCAGTTCTCCCCTATTGCCGCGTTGAAGTCTATGGCAGCCGCTTACCCTAGAGCTTTTATATCGCTAGTCTCAATACCGGGAGTTGGTACCTGGATGGGAGCCTCTCCTGAGATATTGGTTAGCATAAATGAGCAACAGGTATTTCATACTATGGCCCTGGCAGGCACACAAACCGCTGTTGAGAATGTGGCCGATGCCATCTGGCGGCAGAAGGAAATTGAGGAGCAGGCCATGGTAGAGCGATATATCCTGAGCTGTTTTAAAAAGCTGCGCCTCCGCGACTACAACGAGGTAGGCCCCAGAACAGTAATTGCCGGAAACCTGATGCACCTGCGCACCGATTTTAAGGTAAATCTGAGGGATGTGCACTTCCCTACCCTGGGTACAGACATGCTGGAGCTGCTGCATCCTACCTCAGCCGTTTGCGGACTGCCTAAGGAGCCTGCACTACAATTTATACTTGCCCACGAGGGTTATAACCGCAGCTACTACAGCGGCTATCTAGGGCCAGTTAATGGCTCTAACGGCACACACCTGTACGTAAACCTGCGCTGCATGGAACTGCTGGAGCACGAGGCTATACTTTATGCCGGTGCCGGTATAACCGAAGCCTCCGACCCACAGAAAGAGTGGCAGGAAACACAGCATAAAATGCAAACCATGCGGGAGATACTTTCTATTTTTGGGTGAGTAAATGTGCTAACACTTCGTATTAGCTGAGGTAGTGCTAAATAGCAAGCGATGCTTCACCTTAGCAGAAACAGCAGCCTATCCTCATTCTTTAAACCACCCGTTATACAACCATCATGATCATACAACCTGTTGTTAATGTTGCTGAGATTTGTGCCCGTAAGGGTGTGGAGCAGGTAGTGCTGTCGCCGGGTTCTCGCTGTGCCCCGCTAACGATTGCCTTCGCACGCCACCCAAAACTTACAGTGCGAACCATAAGCGATGAACGAGCTGCAGCCTTTATAGCACTAGGCCTTGCCCTTAAAACAGGAAAACCAACTGTGCTGGTATGCACCTCAGGCACGGCAGCTTTAAACTATGCGCCGGCTGTGGCTGAAGCGTATTTTCAGCAGGTGCCTTTGCTTATACTTACAGCCGACCGACCACCCGAGTGGATCGACCAG
Source organism: Pontibacter korlensis (assembly GCF_000973725.1). Lineage (NCBI taxonomy): Bacteria > Pseudomonadati > Bacteroidota > Cytophagia > Cytophagales > Hymenobacteraceae > Pontibacter > Pontibacter korlensis. Next base: position 4,928,508 of record NZ_CP009621.1, read on the forward strand.
TTGGATGGGCAGACAATTCGTCAGCAGAATGTTTTTGGGCAGCATATAAAGCAAAGCCACAGCTTTCCGGTAGACTTCTCTCACCCTGATGCCGTGTGGCACAGTGAGCGTATGGTATCAGATGCGCTGAACGAGGCAGTAGCTTTTCCTGCCGGACCGGTACACATCAACATGCCGCTACGGGAGCCCTTCTACCCTGCTCCAGGCGAGGAACTGAATTTTGATGCACAGGTAAAGGTAATTGAGGAGGAGCCGCAGAGCTTTGAACTGGGCCAGGCACAGGCAATAAAGCTGCAGCAGGAAATTCTGAAGTATAAAAAAGTAGTAGTATTGGCGGGCCACGATCAGCGCCAGGAGGCACTGCTTCAAAATCTGAATACCTTTGCCCGATCAACAGGTGCTGTGGTGGTTGGCGACCTCATCAGCAATACTTATGAGCTGCCACAGGTGGTACGTTACCAGGATATCATCTTTGCAAATCCTGACATGGAGCAACTAACAAAGCTACAGCCTGACCTGCTTATTACCTTTGGCAAGTCTAGTATCTCAAAGGCACTGAAGCTGTACCTGCGCCAGTATAAGCCTGTGGCTCACTGGCACCTGCAGCCAGCTGGCCAGGTGGCCGATACTTTCCAAACGCTTACTAAGATTATTCGCTGTTCACCGCAAAGCTTTTTTGCAGGCATGGCTGGCAGTGTAAAAACAGAAAGTGATTTCGCTGATACCTGGGTGCAGGCAAATAATGTAGCTGCAAGCTTTATTCAAAACTATACCAGTGAAGCCGCCTTTAGTGAGCTACCTGTGGTGGCACGGGTGCTACAGGCTTTGCCTTCTAAAAGCAACCTGCACCTGGCAAACTCAATGTCGGTGCGCTATGCAAATATCATAGGGCTTTCGGCAAAACAACAAGTAGAAGTTTATGCTAACCGCGGCACCAGCGGCATTGATGGCAGCACCAGCACCACTGTTGGCTGTGCCTTGGCAAGCACCGACATCAACACCCTTCTAAGCGGAGACTTGGCATTCTTTTACGACCGCAATGCGCTATGGCACAACTACCTGCCGCAAAACCTTCGCATCGTGTTGCTCAACAACCATGCTGGGGGTATTTTTAGGTTGATAGACGGCCCTAAGCAGCAACCGGAGCTGGCACCATACTTTGAAACGCACCAAGCCTTGAATGCTGAGAATACTGCCAAGGACTTTGGCATGCGCTATACATCTGTCCAATCGTTACAAGAACTGGAACAGGCCTTACCTGCTTTTTTTGCCGCTGATGCAGGGGCAGGTATACTGGAAATTTTCACCAACAGTGCAGCTAATGCTGAGGCTTTCGAGCAGTACAGAAAGGCGGTAAGGCAATTACAGCTATAGTTTCGGGATCCTTACAAAATAGTCTTAAGGCCTTCTTTGCAAGCACGCAAAGGAGGCTTTTTCATTTTATAGCAAGAGTAGGAAGCAGGGGATCCAAGGAACTAGTAAACTGGCAAATAACAGGTAAAATTTGTGTCTGATAAGAGCGGCTCAAACGTATATATAAATAGAAACATGTTTCACCTATACCTGTAGAACCATGAACCTTACGCACGAATTAAGCCACTCTGCCCCCAAAACCAGCGCTAGCAACCCTATCTGGATGGACGGCCTTCGAATTGCCTTAGGTGTCTTTCTCTTCATAAAAGGTATCCTATTTCTGGAGCATACGAGCGATGTGTTCTATATCTTCAGTCAGAGCCAGGAGCTTATTGATATCAAGAAAGCCTCGGTATTAACCAGCGGCGTGCACATAGTAGGCGGAATGATGATAGCCATAGGTATGCTAACACGCCTTTCCTTACTTTGCCAGATACCGGTTGTACTAGGGGCTGTGCTGATTGTAAACCCACAGCGCGGTATGCACCTGGGCAACACTGAACTTTGGCTATCTGTTGCCGTGCTGGCTCTTCTGGTGTTCTTCATGATTGTAGGCCCCGGCCGCTATTCTGTAGACAACAAGGTACTGCGCCAGCAGAAGCCAGAAGTTTAAACCAAGAGCTTACGAGAAAATGCCAAAGAAAGCCCTAACACTTGGGGCTTTAGCCAAGGGATGAATTTGGTTTTCTTATTGAACCACTCGATGTGGTGCAGCATCCCTTCACTTTTGCTGGGTTCGATCTTACCCTATGTTCTACCGCCTGCACTTGCCGGCTGTTACCTTTGCTGCAGCAAACATGCCCTGCACCGGGCAAGGCGCCAAAAGCAGCCGTGAACCAGATCAAGACATACCGCTTCCGACTCAAACTCACCAGGGCGCAGGCACAGACTTTTGCCCAGTGGCTCGGTTCGTGCCGGTATGTCTACAACCTGTGTCTGGACTACAAGAAACAGCTCTACACTCACCATACTGTTTCCATTAACAAACACCAGATGCAGCAAGAACTTGCAGCCATTGCCAAGGAGGTTGGGTGGATTGGCTGTGTTCACTCACAAACTTTACAGGAGGTGACTGATAGGCTCTTCAAGTCCTACGATGGTTTTTTCAAGCAAGGCAAGGGATTCCCCAGGTTCGCCAGTATCGCTCCTTCACCCACAAGCAGGGGGTGAAGCTGCACCAGAACACTTGTAAAATTCAACTACCTAAGATCGGGAAGGTGAAATACCGCAAGTCACAGGATGTGCAGGGGGTTATCAAGACAGCCAGCGTTGTCAAGGAAGCAGATGGGTGGTATGTGACGCTGTGTTGTGAGGTGGATATTGAGCGACTACCACAGATAAGCAAAGTGGTAGGCTTGGATGTTGGTATCAGGTCCTTCGTTGTCACGTCTGATGGTGTTGTTGTAGACAATCCTAAACACCTATACCGCTATCAGCACCAGTTAAGGAGAGCGCAACGTGCTGTATCGAGGAAGAAGAAAGGTGGCAGCAACAGGCGCAAGGCTGCCGCAAAGCTTGCCAGGCTGCACCTGAAAGTGAGCAACACCCGCAAGGACTTCCACCATAAACTCAGCACGCAACTCATTCGCGAGAGCCAAGCGATTGTTGTTGAACAGCTTCAAATACAGCATATGGTTCAGAACCACAAGTTAGCCAAATCAATATCGGACGCTGGATGGTATCAGTTCGTGCAGATGCTGGAATACAAGTCCAAATGGTATGGTCGGGAGCTTGTGAAGGTAGCCCCCACCATACTTCTCAGGACTGCTGGGTATGTGGTTGGCGAAACACCGAGCTACAGCTATCGGACAGGTATTGGACTTGTTCTAACGGACATGTCCTGGACAGGGATGTGAACGCAGCTAGCAATATAAGAAACAAGGCGGTCGGGCAGACCGTTTCAGCTTGGGAGATATACAAGGACAATGGTTCGGTAGCCCAAGAATCCTACTGCCTTTAGGCGTGGGAGTGTCAAAGCAACAGATTGTACAGAATATTTTAAAATTCAGCAACTTTTTTCACAAATTGTTGACAAGCTTGCACTATACACTGCCCATACATATAAATATTCACACTATATTTTGCACTAAAATACATCCGGTTTGTGGCCGTACACGTTACAAATAGTAGTTGTTTACATGTTTCACTTTAAAATGTAAAGCCATGAACCTAACACACGACATGCATCGCGTTGAACGCTGGGCTGATACACATCACCCCATGTGGCTCGACTTCCTTAGGATTGGCCTTGGCATATTCCTGATGGTGAAGGGCTTTATGTTCATTCAGGATACGCAAGCCCTGTTTAGCATTATGAACAAGAGCCAATTTCCGTGGGTATCTATGGGGCTAGCGCATTATGTAGCATTTGCCCACCTGGTGGGCGGCCTGCTGATAGCCCTCGGACTGATAACCCGCATCGCTATCCTATTCCAGTTGCCTATATTGCTAGGTGCTGTATTTTTCATCAACCCGGAAAGAGGCTTCTACTCCGAAAACACTGAACTATGGTCTTCTGTAGTTGTGCTGTTTTTACTTATTTTCTTCCTGGTTTTCGGTTCCGGCCGTTTTTCAGTAGATCAGCTCATTCGTAAACCAGACAAAGACTGGCTGTACTGAAATAGCAGATACCATGGGATGAAAAGGAAATTGTTTTGGCTTTTTAGGTTAAGCAACTTGAAAAGCCTAATTGATTGTTCACAGAGTATTATCAGAAGAAGGCAGGCACAGGGACAAAAACCTTTGCCTGCCTTATTTGTTTTCACGGCGCTTTACCCCATTTTTGCAGTAGCACGTACGTGTTAAAGTTTACTGACAGGACATTTTGATACCATCCACTCAAGCATGGTATTGACTAATGATAATTGTTAAATGACAGAGAAGTACCTGAGCCTGAACGGCAAGAAGTTCTACTACGACGAAATTGCATCTTACTCTTTCCGAAACAGCATTCCGCTAAACGGTTATGAGAGCAAAACCCTGGAATTCTGCCGCAACTGGCTTAATGGAGTGCAGGAATTTCCAATTCAGACTTCTGGCTCAACCGGTGTACCTAAAACCATCACCCTCACCAGAAATCAACTGGAAGCCAGCGCCCGCCGCACCATCAAGCTTTTAAACCTGAAGCAGGGAGATTGTACCTTAGTGTGCCTGAACACAGAATACATTGCTGGGATGATGATGCTTGTGCGTGGTTTTGTTGCTGACCTCCAGATGATCATTGTAGAGCCAATAGGCAACCCTCTGTCGCTCGTAAGTCCTGATGAAAAAATAGTTTTCGCCTCATTTGTTCCGATGCAGATACCCACCATTTTGCAGGAAGCCCCGGAGCGACTGGAGCAGCTGAACAGGATGAAAGGCATACTGGTTGGCGGAGCACCGGTTACACCAACCCAGCAACGAGAATTGCAGCGTATACAGGCACCTATCTACCACACGTACGGTATGACGGAGACAGCCTCACATATTGCGCTGCGCAAACTCAATGGCTTCGATGCAGCCGACTATTACGACGTGCTGGATAGCATACAGGTAGGTTTGGATCGTCGCGGCTGCCTAACTATAAAGGGAGACATCACCAACAATGAGCTGCTGATAACTAACGATATTGTGGAGCTGCTAACCCCTACCCGCTTCCGCTGGATTGGCCGTGCCGACAATACCATTAATACTGGCGGGGTAAAGGTGCAGACCGAGAAGGTAGAGCTAGCCATAGCTGAGGCCTTTGCAGATAACGACAACTCCCCCCGCTTTTTTATTGCACCGCAGCCCGATGAGGTGCTGGGCGATAAGATCGTGCTGATACTGGAGGGAGCACAGCTAGCACAGGAAGAAGAACAGAAAATGCTGGACCGCCTGCGCCAATTGCTTAAGAAGTACGAAATGCCAAAAGAAGTATACTACAGCCCTTCGTTTACAGAAACTTCTACCGGAAAAGTGTCGCGGCAGCGCACCCTGCAGAAACTTGGGCTCTATACTGACTAAGCAGCAAAAATAGAACAGCCGCTGTTTAGCCCCGTACTAGTTAGCAACCAAACAAAAAACATATGAAAAAGACTATCCTATCAGGTATTTGCTCAGCGTTGTTTATAATTGGCCTGAGCAGCTGTAGTGGTGGCCTGTTTAAAGCCAAAGCACCTGTGCAACTGCAAGAGGTATGGGCTTCTGATAACACCCTTAAAACGCCGGAATCGGTATTATTCGACCCGGATCGTAATCTTATCTACGTTACCAATATCAACAAAGACACCCGCACAAGTAAAGATGGGGATGGCTTCATTTCTACTTTATCTCCGGAGGGAGAGATACAGCAACTATACTGGGTAACTGGCCTGAACGATCCCCATGGCATGGCCCTGCACAACAATGTGCTTTATGTAGCCGATATTGATGAGGTAGTAGCTATTTCCACACAATCGGGTGCCGTATTAGGACGCTACCGCGCCGATAAAGCCAGAATGCTGAACGGTGTGGCAGTAGATGACAGCGGAAACGTGTATGTGACCGATACAGAGGAGCACCGCCTATACGTGCTGCGCAACGGCCGTCTTACCACCTGGATAAACAATACCAAAGGAAAACGCCCTAACGGTATCTTTATTCAGGGCAACCGCATGATTGTAGCTTTCTCGGGTAGTGCCCAGGTGATGCTGCTGGACCCTGAAACCAAGAGGTTCTCAGAGTGGGTAGATGATGTAAAGGCGGCTGACGGTATCGATGCAACCGGTGATGGCACTTACCTGATCTCGAGCTGGAGCGGGGAAATATTTTATGTAGATGCTCAAAACAGGAAATGGAGCCTGCTAAACACCAGCAGCCAGAACATGAACACTGCCGATATAGACTATGTGGAGCAGCGAGGACTGTTATTAGTGCCTACCTATAACGATAATAGAGTGGTAGCTTATAGACTAAACCCCAGATAAATACGTTAGAGACTTATACCGTTATAATGTTTGAGGCAAGGCAGCTGCACCGTTACGTGTTAGTTGCCTTCTCATTTTAAGCCCATAAGCTCTCTTGCCGATGAAAAAACTGCCCACCTTACATATACTAAACGGCGACGCTTCTCTCCCTGCATTTAATGCTGCGAACCTGCCAGGCCAGGTACTGGTGTGGCGGGAAGTACTTTCGGAGGGACCTGCTTTTTATACCTTGTCGGAAAAAGAGTTTTGGAGGAAGCGACAAGAGTACATTACCTCTGCCTATAGCAAATCCAGCGAAAAGTATAAAGAAAAAGTAATAGATGAGCTAAAAAAGCTGGAAGGTGCAGGCGCATTTTTTGAAGTAGTGCTTTGGTTCGATACGGACCTGATGTGCCAGATTAACCTGCTTTACCTTTTGCAGTACCTCCAACAGATCAAGCCAAGCATAGTTTCGGTTTGCACCCCAGCGCCCGGAAGGAACATCGCCTTCCTGAAGCCTGATGAATTTCAGCAGTTGCTGGAGGATCGGCAACAGCTTACAGAGGAGCAACTGCAGCAGGCTGTAAAGCTATGGCAGCTCTATGCTGGCCCCAGCCCAATAAACTTGCAGCTCCACCTGCAGCAGTTACTTATGCCTCTGCCCTACCTACAGCAAGCGCTCCAGCTCCACCTCCTTCGCTTCCCGGACTGCACCGATGGACTAAGCCACCCGGAGCGTATGCTGCTACAGATTATTCAGAATGGAGCCAGAAGTGAGGCAGAGCTTATGCAACAGTTCTGGCAACAGGAGCCTGGCTACGGGTTCGGTGATGCGCAGCTAAAGCAAATTTTATCCCACCTGCAGCCTGACCTGGTACAGGCAAAAGAGCCACTGTCGCTTAGCTTTTTCGGTGAACGGGTGTTAGAGGGATATGCCTCCTTTACTCCAAAATCGCGTTGGGTAGGGGGCATGGAGATAAACGGTAGCTGCCCTTATTGCTATGATAATGAAAAAAATAGCCTGAGGAAGTGCTCTTAATGTAATTTGGCACCAAAACTGCAACAGAGGCTGGGATACCTTATTTAATTGCAGAACAGATGAAGACAAAGCAAAAGTATACTCTAGCGCTGGCCATGAGCCTTCCTGTATTTTCCTTAGCCTCTATAGCATCCATCGCCCAGCATACAGCTCTTCCTGCCCAATCCAAAGAGCATATATTGGTTATTGCAGAAGATGGTGACACCCATATAGAAACTTTATCGGGCATCCATATGAGGCCTACCAGTAAAGGTACTTTTCAGCTGGACTTCTCTCAGGAGCTGGATGAAAATGCAATGCTGGAGATAAAGAACTCAGCAGGTAAGCTGGTGTACCAAAAGCCTGTGAGTATTGAAGGCAACCGTACCGCCTGGCGCTACCAACTCGGTAAGCTTAAGCCAGACACCTACCTGATTGAGGTAAAAACAAGTGACACCACCTACTGGACCAAGTTCAAAGTAAGTCGATAACAAGAGTGAGCAGGAGCGCTTCTCCACAACAACTGCAGAGAGGCGCCCCTGTTATATTTTGTGCCACTCCCGCACCACGTGGTAAAGTATAGCAGCACCTAGTTTAGCAGTTTGGTTGTCTATGTCAAGGGATGGATTGAGTTCTGCAATGTCTATACTTAAAAGCTTGCCACTTCGGACAACTATTTTTAGTAGCTCCAACACCACATCTGGTTGCAGGCCTGCCGCATTAACTGCACTTACACCTGGCGCATAAGCCGCTGAAAAAGCATCCAGATCAACTGTAATATAAACCTGCTCCACCGAGTTTAAGAAATCCTTCAGCTCCTTTTGTAGCAAAGCCAGCTTATGCAGCTGTACATCCTCCGCAAACGTATAGCTTACCCCTAGCTGCTCAGCAACTTTAAAAAGAGCACGTGTATTTCCATACTCCTGCAGCCCGAGAACTTTATATGTGAATTCGCGATGCTGCTCCTGCAACCTATCTGCTATCTGAAGAAAAGGTGTACCTGAACTTGCCTGCTGCTCGTAGCTGCGCAGGTCAAAATGTGCGTCGAAGTTCAGAATGCCCAGCTGTTGTTTTTCTGTAGCTTCCTCTAACCCCAGAAAGTGTCCGTAAGCGATCTCATGTCCGCCTCCTAGCACCATGGGGCGGTAACCGTGCTGTAACAGCAAAGCTACTTTGTTTCCTAGCTGATCCTGCGCCTCCTCAAGGCTTCCGTGTGTACAGAGTACATCCCCGGCATCATAGAGAGCTACATGATTTGGCAGGTGGTGTGCAAAAGAAGCCATGGCACCACGCAGGGCTTCAGGCCCGGTTGCGGCTCCTACCCTGCCCTGATTGCGCCTAACGCCTATATCACAGCAAAATCCTATAAAAGCGAAAGCCACTTCGCCCTGCGCTACAGGTGCTATCCCTTTGCTCAGGTCCAGCAACTGCATGGCCTGATGCCATCGCAGCCCTAATGCTCCATCATGTTTATCAATACGCCCTTTCCAAGCTTCTTTGGTAGCTGGTTTGTACATGATGTCTGAGATGTTATTGTCTTACTTGTTTGATAAAAAACCTGACTTAGGCCTAAGCTTTAACGCTCTTCCCATTCTTCCATACTTTAGCTGGCTTTAGCTTACCCTGCAGGTAAAGAATTTCTTTATAATTTTCCGTTGGGAAAGCGATCATATCAGCCAGTTTACCCTTTACCAACTCGCCACGATCAGAAAGATTCAAAGCCTTAGCAGCACGAGTTGTAATGGCGGCCAGTGTCTCGGCTGTGGTAAGTTTTTCTGCTGCGCCCAGTATGGCAGCTTGTAGCAGGAGGTCGCCCATAGGTGCAGAACCAGGGTTCCAATCGGTGGCAATAGCCAGGCAAAGACCTCCGTCCAGCATTTTGCGTGCAGAGGCAAAATGCATCCCCAAGCCCAGCGAAGCACCGGGAAGTACAGTGGCTACCACGCCTGCGTTTCGCAACAACTCGATTTCCTCGTCGCCACTTGCCTCCAGGTGGTCGGCACTGATGGCACCGGCTTCTGCAGCTACTCTGCTGCCACTGGTACTAAACTGATCCGCATGCACCGTTACATCAAAGCCCAACTCCTTTGCCGCCAGCAGGTACTCCAGCGCCTCTTCCTCCTTAAAAGCGGTTTCCTCTACAAAAATATCTACCCGGTTGGCTAACTCCTGCTCTTGTATCTGCGGCAACAATTCTGTTAGCACCTCTTCTAAGTATAGTTTGGCGTCTGAATGCTCTGGTGGCAGCATGTGTGCCGCCAGGCAAGTTGGAATCAGGTCCATCTTATGGTGCTTATTCACTAGCTTTATCGCTTCCAGCATCTTCAGCTCCTCCTCTACTGTTAAACCGTAGCCGCTCTTCACTTCACAGGTTGTAATGCCGTCACTCAGATGTCGGTCGCAGCGTTTCTTGAGCAGGTCTACGAGCTCTACCAGTGTCGCTTCTCGCGTTTTACGCACACTGTCTAGTATGCCTCCGCCGCTTCGGGCAATCTCCAGGTAAGACTTTCCAGCCACGCGCATGGCGTAATCGTTGGCACGGCTACCGGCAAAGCAGATGTGCGTATGAGCATCAATCAGCCCTGGCAAAAGCACCATCGGCTCCTCTATCAGCTCCAGCTCATACTGCTGCTCCAGTGCCTCTTGATGTAGCTTTTCATAGCTACCGGTCTTTATGATCAACCCTTCCTGTACCAATACGCCAGCACGCTCTATCACCTGCAGTTCTTCATCCTTTATCGCGCCAGCCTCTGGTAGATCGTCCATAGGTAGTATCTGGCTAAAAGGGCCGACTAAGGTTGTTTGCGTTTTCATGGTTTTAATGTTTCTACTTTAGGAAATTTCACTTGTGAGTTGAGCTCAACTTCATTTCTACTTTGCTTTATAGGTGCTGCTTGATTACAGTTGCTCTTATTTGATTTGCAGCTATACATTCTGGCTACTGTTCATCCACAGCTTTACATTTTGCCTGTTTCACATCTGGCTTTGGAGCGCTCAAGGCCGCGGGGCCTCGTCTCCCCGCATCGCGCTGCTTTCGCTTCTTTTGCTCCTGTGTCGCAATGCCTCACTTCGTTCGGCACCGGAACCTCTCGAGGCGCTCAACGGGGAGACGAGGATCAGTGTCAATAGCTTCTGCCAATGCATATATCTGCTTAGGTCGGAGGTTAGAAAGCCTGATTAGAGTTCTAAACCAAACTTTCTGGCATTTTCCTGTGCTGCCTCATATCCGGCATCGGCATGGCGAAAGATACCCATGGCTGGATCGTTGTGAAGTACGCGACGCAGGCAACGCTCGGCACGCTCTGTACCGTCTGCCAGGATAACCATACCGGCGTGCTGAGAATAGCCAATACCTACGCCGCCACCGTGATGGAAAGACACCCATGTAGCACCGCCCGCCGTGTTAGACATCAGGTTAAGCAGCGGCCAATCGGAAATGGCGTCGGAGCCGTCTTTCATTCCTTCGGTTTCACGATAAGGAGAAGCCACAGAGCCGCAGTCCAGGTGGTCGCGGCCGATTACGATTGGCGCTTTTACTTTACCCTCGCGCACGAGTTGGTTGAAGAGCAGCCCAGCTTTCTCTCGTTCGCCCATGCCTAGCCAGCAAATACGGCACGGCAGCCCCTGAAAAGCTACTTTTTCCTGCGCTTCATCCAGCCATTTAATCATGTGCGTGTTCTCCGGGAACAGCTCCTTAAGAGCTTCGTCCGTTACACGTATATCTTCCGGGTCACCGGACAGGGCAGCCCAGCGGAATGGTCCTTTCCCCTGGCAGAATAGAGGTCGGATATACTCAGGCACGAAACCGGGTATGTTAAATGCATTTGCCTCTCCACCCTGCTGTGCAAATTCGCGCAGGTTATTACCATAATCGAAGGTTCTGCTGCCGCGCCTCTGCAGCTCCAGCATGAAGCCCACGTGGCGTGCCATACTTTTAAGCGATAGTACTTTATACTTTGCCGGGTCTTGCTGGCGCAGCTCCTTGGCCTCCTGCAGGCTCAGCCCATTCGGCACATAGCCGTTAATTGGATCATGCGCAGAAGTCTGGTCGGTTAGTATCTCCGGGGTGATATTATCTGCAATCAAACGCTCCAGCACATCGCCGATGTCGCCAACCAAGCCAACTGAGATAGCTTCGCCGCGTTCTTTCGCCTCCAATACCCACTGCTTCGCCTCCTCATAATTATGAGTCATTTTATCGATATAGCGCGTGTCGAGACGTTTTTTAATGCGGTCCGGGTCTACGTCTACACCCAGGAAAGTGGCCCCTGCGATGGTAGCGGCCAATGGCTGAGCGCCCCCCATACCACCTAAGCCGCCTGTAACAAGCAGCTTGTGGCGTAAATCGCCGTTAAAGTAGCGGTCACCGCAGGCAGCAAAGGTTTCGTATGTGCCCTGCAAAATGCCTTGAGAGCCTATGTAAATCCAGCTACCTGCTGTCATCTGCCCGTACATAATCAGGCCACGTTTACGCAGATCGTTGAAGTACTCCCAGGTAGCCCAATGCGGCACCAGGTTGGAGTTCGCTATGAGTACACGCGGTGCCTCAGGGTGCGTGCGTACCTTACCCACTGGCTTACCTGATTGCACCATCAGGCTTTCGTCCTCTTCCAGTTCCAGCAGCACTTCAATTATGTTGCGGGCATCCTCGGGTGTACGTGCCGCTTGTCCGGTGCCACCGTATACTACCAGGTCAGCAGGGGCTTCGGCTACTTCGTCTGTCAGGTTGTTCAGGAACATGCGCAAAGCAGCTTCGGCTTGCCAGTTCTTAGCGTTTAGCTCTGGTCCGCGAGGCGGAATATAGGTAGGATGATTGGCGTACTTCTGAATGAATTGTTCGGCAGTAAGGCCGGATTTTACAACTGGTGCTGTTGCAGTGCTTGTATTCATAGTTTTGTAGTTTTTAAGTATGGGTTTAGTCAATTATCTGAAAATTTATTCAAATAAAACAGTGAAACACCACTAAATTTAGACCTGAACTCACGTATCCACATCGATTTATACTTCCCTTTCATGTTTCACCTGCCTTTAACCTCTATACCTGCCCATTTCGGAAACATAGATATTTACCTCTTCGATCAGCTCCTGAAAGGACGCATCCAGAAAGGCATGAAACTGCTCGATGCTGGCTGTGGAGCGGGACGAAATATTCAATACCTGATGCAGGCTGGCGTGAAGGTGTATGGGGCAGACGTTTCTGAGACAGCTGTTAATAAAGTCAAAGCATTGGCTGCAGAAGTTGCTCCTACCCTGTCTCCTAAAAACTTTGTAGTCTCTGACCTGGCGACTCTGCCCTTTGCAGATCATCAGTTTGACGTTGTGCTGTGTAGTGCAGTACTGCATTTTGCTCAGGATGATTCTCATTTCAGGAGTATGGTGCGGGAGCTGTGGCGCGTGCTACTGCCAGGAGGAATGCTCTTCTGCCGCTTCGGCACTACCATTGGCCTTGAAGGAAAATTAGAACAGGTGGAGCCCTGCAAATATAAGATGGCGCACGGGCCGGTATGGTTTCTGGCAGATGAACCACTGGTGCGGGGACTGGTGCATGCACTAGGTGCTGAAATACTGGAACCCCTAAAGACAGTGCTGGTAGAGCGGGAACGAAGTATGACCACGCTGGTATTAAGAAAAAGGACCAGACATTCTGAAGATGCCTGATCCTTTTTTATAGTTCACAGATAAGAATATTACGGAACCACACATCATCACCGTGATCCTGCAAGGCGATTTTGCCACTCTTATAAGACCCAAAGCCAGGGATGTCTTTAAACTTGCTGTCGCGAATCAGCTCCTGCCAGGTCTTATCCCAAAGCTGCAGCGCCAGGGTCTGCTCTCCATTCAGGTACAGCTCTACCTTACCGCTCTTGCAGATCAGCTCGGTCAGGTTCCACTCTCCGGCTGGCTTTACAGTTTCTTTAGTAGCCGAAAGCAGGTCATACAGGTCACCGGCGCGGCGCTTTGGTATCATGGCATCCGCATGCAGGGCATTGTCGAGCAACTGTATCTCGGGACCGGACTGCCAGCTTTTCTCATATTTTTCCGGCTCTTCCTGCACATAAAACAGAAGGCCGCTGTTGCCACTGGGCGGCACTTTCCACTCTAGTTTCACATGAAAATCGCCGAAGCTGTCATCCGTCACTAAATCACCGCCCTTTACACCATCACAATGCATAGCGGCAGTGCTGAGGTGAAGGACCTTATCCTCCACCAGCCAGGCTGCACCAGCCGTTTGCTCGCCATAGCTATGCCAGCCGTTTGTGGTTTCGCCATCAAATAGACTCCGCCATTTCTGCTGCATATGCTTAGTCGTTCAGGGCTAGAATGTAGTCTACCATTTTCCTGGCGTCTTCCTTGCTCACATTCTGGTGTGGCGTCATAGGTACCTCGCCCCACACTCCGGCTCCGCCCTCAATGATTTTGGTTACCAGGTGGTTGATATTTTCTTCGGTAGGCTCATACTTTTTGGCTACGTCTATATAAGCTGGCCCAACCAGTTTCTGATCGTTTCTGTGGCAGGCAGTACAGTCAGACTTGGCAATCAGAAGTGCTCCTTCCTGTTGCGGCGGCGTCTCAGCTTTCTCCAGAGGAGCAGTAGCCCTGGCTGCCGGCGACACTTGCTGCGGTGCATTTTCCATAGCCTTAGCCACAGAATCGCGGTAGCTCTGCTCATAGTAACGGTCGTACTCTGACTTTGTCTCACCACAGGAAATAAGTATAAACCCAAGGCTCAAGGCACTAAAAAGATATTTTACATTCATTGTTATAAAGCATGATTTGGTATGCTATACCAGTTGAAGAGTTGCTTTGTTGCGGATGGCCCAATTCATAAAAGCTCTGTTTCTGTACAAGGTTGGATCTGAGCTGCAACCCAAGCTCAAAGTAAGCTAGCTACGTTCTCCACTCCCATATAAAGTATAGTTTTTTACTGTGCCATATTTTAGATAAACAGGGCTTTTAGTGCTGTAGCTGGTATGGAGTGGCGTACCTTCCAACAAAAAATATTGAAGTATAACCATCAAGTCTCCGGCTGTTGGCACCAGAAAAATTCAAATTCGCTATATTACAACATCAAGCACATATCTAACCTTATAAGTACCATGACATCACCCCTTACCAGAACGCTTTGGTTGCTGCTCATACTGCCGTTTCTCTCGGCAGGTTTGGCTGTGGCCCAAAAACTCCCCGGCATTGCCTCCAAAACGGCAGGCATGAAAAAGTATCCCGGTTACTTTACCTTTTACTATGATGATGCCGCTGGCAAAATATGGCTGGAGGTAGACAAACTGAACCAGGAGTTCCTGTACGTAAACTCGTTGCCAGCAGGACTCGGCTCTAACGACATCGGCCTGGACCGCGGCCAGTTGGGAGGCGAAAGAGTAGTATACTTCGAGAAGGTCGGACCTAAAGTGATGCTAGTGCAGCCTAACCTAGGGTACCGCGCCATCACGAATAACAAGAACGAAGCACGAGCTGTAGAAGAATCTTTCGCCAAGTCTATACTTTGGGGCTTTAAGGCAGAGGCCGAAGAAGGAAACAGAGTATTGGTTGACGCTACTGACTTCCTGCTCCGCGATGCTCACAACGTAACGGGAAGTATAAAGCGCACAGGCCAGGGCAATTATAAGCTTGACGCCAGCCGCTCAGCTGTTTACCTGCCACGCACCAAAAACTTCCCGCAGAACTCTGAGTTCGAAGCCACCCTTACCTTTACAGGTGGCGATGACGCAGGCCGTTTCGTGTACGAGGTAGCCCCGGACGTACAAGCCCTCACCCTGCGCCAGCACCATTCCTTTATTCAGTTGCCAGACAATAAGTATAAACCCCGCGAGGCCGATCCACGCGCCGGTTACTTCGGCATTTCCTACTTCGACTATGCCACACCGGTAGACGAGAACATAGAAAAACGTTTTATTGCCCGTCACCGCCTGCAGAAAAAAGATCCATCGGCCAGGGTGTCAGAAGCTGTGGAACCTATTGTGTACTATGTAGATAATGGCGCACCAGAGCCTATCCGCACTGCCTTGCTGGAAGGTGCCCGCTGGTGGAACCAGGCGTTTGAAGCTGCCGGCTACCGAGATGCCTTCCGGGTAGAAGTTTTACCTGATTCAGCCGACCCGATGGACGTGCGCTATAATATTATTCAGTGGGTACACCGAAGTACTCGTGGCTGGTCTTACGGCGCTTCGGTAACAGACCCACGCACAGGTGAAATCATCAAAGGGCATGTTTCGCTGGGATCTCTGCGCGTGCGCCAGGACTACCTGATTGCCGAGGGTCTGCTGGCTCCTTATGAAGAAGGAAAGCCAGTGAACAAAGCTATGATGGACATGGCACTAGCGCGAATCCGACAGCTTTCGGCACACGAGCTGGGTCATACATTGGGCATCATGCATAACTATGCCGCCAATAACAATGCCTCTGTAATGGATTACCCGCATCCGCAAGCAAAGCTCGACCGCACTGGCAACATAGACCTGAGCAAAGCTTACGACACAGGTATAGGCGAATGGGATAAAGTAGCAGTGACATATGGTTACCAGGATTTCCCGGCAGGCACGAATGAGAAACAGGCCCTGAACGATATTTTAGCCAAAGGCAGAGCAAACAACCTGCAGTTTATCTCCGACCGTGATGCCCGTGCTACGGGAGGTGCTCACCCAACCGCCCACCTTTGGGATAATGGCACCAGCGCCACAGATGAGCTACTGAGCGTGCTGCGCATCCGTGAGAAGGCACTACAAAACTTCTCTGAGAGGAACATTAAGCCTGGCGCAGCTATGAGTACTCTAGAGGATGTGTTGGTACCGATCTATAACTACCACCGCTACCAGACAGAGGCTGCTGTAAAACTGATTGGCGGCCTGAACTATACCTACGCTGTGCGTGGCGATGGCCAACTGGTAACCGAAGTGGTAAGCAAGGGAGAGCAGCAAAAAGCGCTGGATGCCATGCTGAAAACCATCTCGCCGGAAGTGCTTGCAGTACCAGAGCATATCATCAAGCTGATACCGCCACGTGCCCCTGGGTTACGTAACAGCCGAGAGCTTTTCGCCAAGCGCACCGGCCTTACCTTCGATCCACTGGCTGCCGCAGAGGCCTCTGCCGATTTCTCTGTGTCATTCTTGTTGCACCCGGAGCGCGCGTCGCGATTGGTTGAACAAGGAGCCCGTAGCAACACCCTTAGCCTGCAGAATGTAACAGAACAGCTGATTCAAAACACCTGGAAGAGCCGCCGCGAAAAAGGATTACAGGAGCAAGTGCAGCTGCAAACAGAACAGGTAGTACTGACACACCTGATGGCCTTGGCAAATAACGAAGGCGCTTCTTACCAGGCTCGCGCCGTAGCCACTGCCACACTAAAGGATCTGAAAAACTACATTGAAACCAGGCTGCGCACCAACAAGCAAGGCACCTACCATGCTCACCTTACGTTTGCCCTAGAGCGATTGAACCGCCCTGTTGTAGAGGAGGTGAAGCCAAACAAAACATTAGACCTGCCTCCGGGCTCACCAATAGGAAGTGGTGAAGTACTAAGGTGTGAGTAGGGAAAGTATACTTTGAAAAGGCCTGCTTTAGACAGAATAACCCTCTGTCTAAAGCAGGCCTTTTCTTTATGTCCTACAATATCAGTGTTGGTTGTGCAGATGTATTTAATGCCTTGAACTTCTCTATGTTAAAAAATTAGCATCAACACCTTCAAACAGTTAATAGCAAACACTAACCTCTATCAGCCACTTTTAGCATTCATCTTAATAAAATCATAAACAGCCTATAACGCTCACGTAATCTTGACATTGTAGCTTTGATCAATCATAAATCACTGCTATGAAGAACTTTACTCTCTCAACACTTGGCCTTGCCCTAGCACTGGCTACCACCACAGCAACAACTGGCTGTAAAGATAAAGTCAAAGAAGATCCGGAGAAGCCATCCCCTGTGGCTTTCAAAGATTATTCAGTTAACCCTGCCTTGGTAAAAACGCTCCAGGGTTTTGACAGGGTGAAGGTTCATACCTTAATCAGCAGCGACGACGTGCTCGAGCAGTCTCCTGACTTTATTTATGGTGCTCAGCCTGATGGTGCTGGCATGATGCGCAACCCTAACGGCGAAGGCTATGTGATGGTGACGAACCACGAGATACTGCAGTCAGTATCGCGCGTTTACCTGGACAAGACGCTGAAGCCTGTTAAAGGAGAATACATTGTAGATGGAGCCGGTGGTATGTGGCGCCTTTGCTCTGCTACCCTGGCAACACCGGAAGAGCACGGCTTTGGCCCTACGTTATTAACAGCTGGTGAAAGCGGCATAGAGTCTATGATCCACTCTATAGACCCGATGGGCAGCATAGCTGACAGAAGCCGTACCGACCGCACCCTGGCTGCCTTGGGCAAGTGCAGTGCTGAGAACGCTGTGCCACTTCCTACCAAAGCCTTCCCTGGCAAAACAGTAATCTTTATAGGCGAGGACGAAAGCAACCCGGCCAACAGTATGGGTCAGGTAAACATGTACCTTTCTAACACAACAGGTGATCTGCAAAATGGTAAGTTATACATGCTGCGCCGCCAGGACCAGAACATAACTGAAACTGCCATGGAAGTAGGTAAATCCTACGACGTAGAGTTTGTTGAGTATGACAATGTAAAGTCCAGCACTGGTGCACAGTTGGCTGCTCAGTCAGTTGAGAAAAAAGCCATACAGTTTGCCCGCGTAGAAGACCTGGACTATGGCAAAGGTAACGCTACCAACAATCGTAACCTGTACTTTACCTCTACTGGCGTTAGCCCTGATAAGATCAACCCGGCTCCGGGTTTAACAATGTGGGGCCGTGTGTATAAGCTGGAGCTGGACGCAAAAAATCCGCTGAAAGGCAAAATCACACCACTTATAGATGGCAACGAAGATCCAGGTAACAGCATCGTGAATCCGGATAACATCTGCGTAACTGAGAACTATGCCTACATACAGGAAGATGGTGACTCCTTCTACCGTGACAACAAGCACGACGGCCGCATCTGGCAGTTTGACCTTCGCACAAAAACACTGAAGCCGATGCTCGAGATGGACCACCGTCGCGATGATGCTACCTTCAACGCTAAGTATAACTCTGTGAACTCTGACAGGCTGAGCAGCTGGGAGTATGGCGCCATGTATGACATCTCTGATCTGATTGGTGTACCGGGCACATTTGTAGTAAACCTCCACCCTCATACCTGGCAGGATGAGAAGTACAAAGGAGCTGACGGTAGCGGCGTTTCCTCTAACAAAGAAGGTGGCCAGACTGTAATCCTGAGAAACGTGCCAAGATAACTATAGACCCTTATCCAATTAATTCCCCAAAGCAAGCCTTCCGATATAATTGGAGGGCTTTGCTTTTAACCGTTTGGAGCCAAAGCTTATGAAAAGCATACTATATTTTACCCTGCTTGCTCTCGGCACATTTCTTTTTAGTTGCAAGCCTGAAACTCCCCAAACACCAGCATCAAAAACCAAAGCGTACCTGCTTGCCAACCTCGATACGCTACAGCACAGTGCAGAGCATCAGTTGCTGCGCCTGGCTATAGCAGGCTCTTCAGACTCCTTACGTTTGGCTTTCCAGGAGGCTCGGCGCAGGTATAAAAAAGTGGAGCTGTTTACTGAGTACTATGCCCCAACAGCCAGCAAAGCCCTGAACGGTGCACCGCTGCCAGAGTACGAGGTGCTGGAGTCAAAGTCTTTCGAACCATCTGGCCTGCAGGTAATAGAAGAGTACCTCTACCCTACTTTCGACACGACCAACCGTGAAGAGCTGGTGCGTGAGGCAAAAAAGTTTGTATCGGTGCTTGGCAGGGCTAGGGTCATACTACGCGAAACTGAATTGGAAGAGGCAAACATTCTTAACGCCTGTAAGCAGGAAATCTACCGAATCATGGTACTCGGCATTTCAGGCTTTGACACTCCCCTTACAAACACAGGTGTAGCAGAGGCTGCCGTTTCGCTTACCGCTGTGCAGGAGGTGCTAAGCTTTTTTGGAGAGCACCCGGAGCTGCAACAGTTACTACAGGAGGCTATACACTATACTTCCAGTTCGGAGGATTTCGATGCGTTTGACCGCTTAGCTTTTATTACCCGTTTCGCAAACCCTATTACCTCTTATATTACCAATTGGCAGCAGGAACTCCAGATAGACGACCTACCCAACAGGCTAGTCTTAAACTCAAAAGCTGCTACGCTATTTGATAAGGATGCCCTGAACAACGATGCCTTTGCCGGTTCGGCTGATGCAGCCTCTACGCCAGACAAAGTTGCCTTGGGTAAAGCCTTGTTCTTTAGCCCTGTTGTTTCAGGGAACACTAGCACCTGCAGTACCTGCCATCAACCTGAGCTGGCTTTTACCGATGGCTTACCGAAGAGCGCCTCATTGGTAAAGGGCAAGTTTGTGCAGCGTAATGCTCCAACACTGTATTACGCCGGCTTACAGCACTCCCAGTTTTACGACATGCGTGCTACTACACTCGAGAGCCAGGCTGTAGATGTAATTCGGAATAAAGATGAAATGCATGCATCGGTAGAAGAGGCTGCCCAAAGGCTAAACCAACAGCCCGACTT
Source organism: Pontibacter korlensis (assembly GCF_000973725.1). NCBI lineage: Bacteria > Pseudomonadati > Bacteroidota > Cytophagia > Cytophagales > Hymenobacteraceae > Pontibacter > Pontibacter korlensis. The sequence goes on from NZ_CP009621.1 coordinate 4,948,428, forward strand.
TGTGCAGGCTTTTCAAACTGCATTTCCAGGTATGGAAACGGAAATTCAACCAAGGCACGTCATGTTGGTACTCGCCAGCTATGTACGCTCCCTTACCCCCTTCAACTCCCGCTTCGACAGGCACATGCGTGGCAAAGAAGGGCAGCTGTCGGCAGAAGAGATCAAAGGTTTTAACCTGTTTATGGGCAAGGCCAAGTGTGGTACCTGCCACTTTATGCCTGTATTTAATGGCACCGCTGCCCCCGCCTTCACCAACACGGAGGCTGAAGTCTTAGGTGTGCTGGCAGATCCTAAAGCCCCTCACCCTACCCTGGACCCAGATAAAGGCCGTTACGGCTTTACTCCGCTGGATGGGTTACAGCATGCCTTCAAAACACCTACGCTACGAAATATCTCTAAAACGGCACCTTATATGCACAACGGCGCCTACGAAACGCTGGAAGAGGTAATGGACTTTTATAACAAGGGCGGTGCAGCAGGCATGGGCTTACAGCTGGAAAATCAAACCCTGCCCCCCGATCCGCTCAACCTGACACCCGAGGAAACCAAAGCTATCATTGCCTTTCTGCAAACACTGACAGATGAAGTATAGCCAGAAAACAACAAAGGCCTATGTAGTAAATCATAGGCCTTTGTTGTTTTATCAAACTTGTGGGTTCATATGCTATATCGAGTTGTACCCGTAACTTTATTTCTCACAGCTCCAGAGCATCGCGGACATCAATAGCATCTATGTAAGGTTCCAGCACTGCCACAGCATTGGCAGTACTTTTAAAGATACTGAAAACCTGCACCTCATCTCCAGCCCAAAGCTCTATGAATGAGTTATTTACAGCATAAAGAGTTACGGTCCACTTATTATACTTGCGCTGGGCAAGTACAGTCCCGTCTCTTGCTATTATCTCCGCCTGACTCCTGAAAGGGAGCCTCTCAAACATTGAATATTCCAGCATACTTCGTATCAAACAGTCAGCTATAGATAAGGGTGGTAGCCCTTAAATAGTTTCATCCAGGTAGTGCTAATATAAGGCTTCACAAGCTGTTTTCTAATCATAGTCCCGGTGGTACTTATCTACACTTATCCGCGCCACTTTCTGCTTTAGGGGCAGTGAAAAAATTTCAGTCCTGAAAAAGAATTTTTGACAGAAAAACTGTCATTTTTTCGCAGGGCACGAATTGGCATTCAACTTGTTTTGGGAAAGTTAGCTATGAAGCAAATGGTTAACTTAGATAGGTTTAATGGTTAATTAAAGAAAGGAGGGTAGAATTATGGGAACTCTAATGAAGCAAAACCGAGATTTATTCCCAACCATTCCTTCATTCTTTGATGACAATATGTTGAGGGATTGGTTTAACTGGCCGTTACTCAATAACTCAGAGCGCAGCTCTGTTCCGGCTGTAAACATTAAAGAGACAAACGATGCCTTTGAGCTTGAAGTAGCTGCTCCTGGAATGAGCAAGCAAGACTTCAAAGTTGAGCTCAACAACAACATGCTTGTGATTTCTGCTGAAAAAGAGAACAAGCATGAGGAACAAGATGATCAGGGTAACTTTACCCGCAGAGAGTTCAACTACCAGTCTTTTACGCGAACTTTCAGTTTGCCAGAAAGAATGGTGCTAGGCGACAAGATCTCTGCCAAGTATAAAGATGGTCTCCTTTGCATCACTGTTCCTAAATCAGAAGATGCTAAGGTGAAACCAGCTAAGCAAATTGAGATAGCTTAACAAAAAAGGGCGGTAACATACCGCTCTTTTTTGTTATCATCCTATTCTTACAGAGGCTCTCCTTTCCAACATCTATCCAACGCAGGTATCAACTAATCGCAGCGCCATGCAGGCTGTTTCCTTTCACGTTTTAAACCTTCCTGCTACCTTTACCTCTAATAGAAAAGCACTATATACATAACCTACATTTATTCTTACCCTTATGAAAAGAAGATTACAAGCTTTTCTCTTCTTACTACTCCTGACAGGGAGCCTTGCGCAGGCCCAGGTAAAAGACCCTGTGGTAGAAGGAATAGTAAAAGAGGCTAACGAAAATTCTCAGCTAGAGCAGCTGGCTCATGAGCTGTTGGATGGCATAGGTCCACGCCTGGTGGGTACGCCACAGATGCAGCAAGCACATGACTGGGCTGTGGCTAAGTATAAAAACTGGGGCATCGAAGCCCGCAACGAAAAGTGGGGTGAGTGGCGCGGCTGGCAACGTGGTGTAACGCATGTAGATATGGTGCACCCACGTGTGCAGTCTCTGGATGCTATGCAGCTTGCCTGGAGCCCCGGTACCAAGAGCAAAGGCGTAACTGCCGAGGTAATTGCACTTCCGAACCTGCAGGACTCAGTGGCCTTCCAAAAATGGCTGCCAAACGTTAAAGGCAAGTTCGTGATGATTTCTATGCCGCAGCCAACCGGCCGCCCGGACTATAACTGGGAGGAATTTGCTACCAAGGAGTCGCTGGAGAAAATGCATCAGCACCGAGACTCGCTTAACAAAGTATGGTCGGAGCGCATGGAAGCGATTGGCTACAATGGCCGCTCATTGCCGCCGGCACTCGAGCAGGCTGGTGCAGCAGGTGTGGTTACCTCTAACTGGTCGCGCGGCTTTGGCGTGAATAAGATTTTCGGAGCCTATACCAAGAAAGTGCCAAGCATTGATATGGAACTGGAAGACTACGGCATGCTGTACCGCCTGGCGGAGTCCGGTCAAAAACCACAAATAAAAGTGGTTGCTGAGTCTAAGAACCTGAAAAACGCCCCTACCTTCAACACCATCGCTGAAATAAAGGGAACAGAGAAGCCAGAGGAGTATGTGATCCTTTCTGCCCATTTCGATTCATGGGATGGTGGCACTGGTGCTACAGATAATGGTACAGGTACTATTGTAATGATGGAGGCGATGCGTATTCTTAAGAAAATGTACCCTAACCCGAAGCGCACCATTCTAGTCGGCCACTGGGGAAGCGAAGAACAAGGCCTAAATGGTTCACGTGCCTTTGTAGCAGACCATCCGGAAATTGTGAAGAACACACAGGCAGTTTTCAACCAGGATAATGGAACCGGTAGAGTGGTAAACATTTCCGGCCAGGGCTTCCTGCATGCCTATGATTTTCTGGGTCGCTGGTTAAGCGCAGCTCCGGAGAACATTACCAGCTCTATTGAAACACACTTTCCTGGCTTCCCGGGTGGTGGTGGTTCTGACCACGCCTCTTTCGTAGCTGCTGGTGCCCCGGCGTTCATGCTTAGCTCACTAAGCTGGTCTTACGGTACTTACACCTGGCATACCAACCGCGATACTTACGATAAGATCGTGTTCGACGATGTGCGCAACAACGCCATATTGGTAGCTATACTTGCCTACAAAGCCAGTGAGGACCCTAACATGGCCTCTCGCGAACGAATTGTTCTGCCTATAGACACTAAAACAGGTGAGCAAAGAACCTGGCCTGCACAAAGAGAGCCGAACCGCAAGGGTGGCTTGGACTAAAATAATCTAAGTATAAAAACCTCAAAAGGGGCTGCCAAAATTGGCAGCCCCTTTTGTTTATAGGCGGCATCTTCAGCAAAACACCAGATAAATGTAGGATATTGGCCCCATGGATACTTAATTGCATGCCCAATTAAAGTTGTTACACAGAGTTTATAGTTTTGAAATCCAAAAGTATCTCCCTCAGGGAAACGTTCTTCATCGGCCTGATGCTGTTTGCTGTTTTCTTCGGCGCAGGCAACCTGATTTTTCCTTTATCGCTGGGTCAGGCTTCCGGCACAAACATTATACCTGCCATCATAGGCTTTCTGATGACCGGTGTTGGGCTTCCGCTGTTGGGAGTTATTGCCATCGGCACTTCAAAGAATGAGGATGTGCAGACTATTTCGGCTAAAGTACACCCACTGTTTGGCTTACTCTTTCCCGTAATTATTTACCTAACTATAGGTCCTTTGTTTGCTGTTCCAAGAACAGGTACTGTGTCGTATGAAATTGGGGTTGCTCCTTTCCTATCAGAAAGCCTGAAGTCATCCGGCATTGGCATGGTGTTGTATACGGCCTTCTTTTTTGTAGTTACATACCTGCTTGCCCTAAATCCGGGCAAGGTGGTAGATCGCATAGGTAAAATCCTTACCCCGGTGCTGTTAATCATCTTGGCGGCGCTTCTCCTGAAAAGCTTTTTTGCACCACTTGGCTCCATTCAGGCTCCCCTAGAAGTTTATGAAAGTGCCCCATTCTTCAAAGGCTTTCAAGAGGGGTATCTCACCATGGATACCATTGGATCCTTTGTGTTTGGTCTTATCGTAATCAATGCCATCCGAAGCAAAGGTGTGGAGAGTACAAGCCAGATAGCTAAAGTATGTGTTACTGCTGCTCTTATTGCCGCCATTGGCCTTGGGGTAGTGTACATTGGCTTAGCCTATACCGGGGCCACTAGTGTAGGTGCTTTAGGGCACCTCGAAAATGGGGGCATGATCATCAGCCGTGTTTCTCACCTACAGTTTGGTTTGGCAGGTAAAGCTATACTTGGTGTGGCTATTACGTTTGCCTGCCTAACAACAAGTGTAGGCCTGGTAGTGGCCTGTGCCTCCTACTTCAGAAAGCTCAGACCTACCGTAGGCTACAAAACCTATGTGCTAGTCCTGACAATCATTAGTGCTGTGATCTCTAATGTAGGGCTTACCCAGATCATCTCTTTTTCAGTGCCTGTTCTGGTTACCATCTACCCTATTGTTATTGTGCTGATCGCCCTTACCATGTTTAGCTCCTTCCTTAAGAGCAAGAGGCTGGTTTATACCTGGGCCGTTATGTTTGCAGGTCTTGTTAGTATAGTTGATGGGTTAAATGCTGCTGGTCTGGCCTCTGCAAGCCTGAACGAGTTTCTGACAGATTACTTGCCATTGTTTAGCCTTGGTATGGGATGGCTGTTTCCTGCTATAGCAGGAGGGTTGATTGGCTTTATTCTCTCGTCGCGGCAAAACAACTATATACTCGAAAAAGCGTAACACTGGCAGCTAAAAATGCTTAAGCAAGATACAGTTCTACCGTAGTAATCTATATCAATATTTAAAGGAAAACTGAACTTTATATCAGGGTTTTAAACTGTTGCTTTATAATTTCCTTCTTTCGTAAATTTGTGTTCTCAAACACATCATATGATTCAAGAGCTTACAAATCCGTTTGGCCGAGTTTATTTAACTATCGAGACGAATACTAAAAACAGATGGATACATGTAAACTGGATGGGCTACCTGACGGAGGAGAATATTAAGAACGGAGCTGCAGCCTATACAAAAGCACTAGCTGATGCCGGTTTTAATTGTGTGCTAAACGACACCCGCCTGATAATTGGAGGCTGGGACCACTCCTTAAACTGGGTTGTGAATGAATGGGCTCCTCGTGCTGCACGAGCCGGGTTAAAGTACTTCGCCATGATCACTAATCCTGAAACCTTTGGCGGGTCTACAGCTTCAACTTTCTACAGTAATTTAAAGTCTTTCCAGGCTGAGGTTTTTGATGATAAAGCCAAAGCTGAAGAATGGCTTCGTCAGTACTCGATCGAACGCTAATCTAGAAGTCGCATAAGTATAAGTTATATTGACATTCCCACCGCTAAAGCAGGTGGGATTCCTGGGCTACCTGGCTACTGCGACCGTATATCTCCCAAGCTGAAACGGTCTGCCCGACCGCCTTATTTCTTATATTACTAGCTGCGTTCACATCCCGGTGCAGGGCATGTTTGCTGCAGCAAAGGTAACAGCCGGCAAGTGCAGGCGGTAGAACATAGGGTAAGATCGAGCCCAGCAAAAGTGAAGGGATGTCGCACCACATCCAGAGCGTCTTTGCCCACATCGACGCCCAGGTTCTGACAGAGTAAATTCTTCATAGCTGAAGGGGCTTAAGTGGAAAAAAAACATTCATCTTCCGGGCCTACACTCACTCATGCCTGCGGATGGGGCAGCCTCTAGGTACTGTCCAGGCTTTTAAGAAGAAGAGAAAGGGAAGGGATTCCTTGGGGGCGACATCATCAAAGTGTCTAGTGCAAGGGCTTTCTCCTTCCCTTTCTGTTAGCTTACGTTTAAGAGCCTGATAAAATTGAACTTACGCTTATACTGCCAAAGATATGAGTGCGAGGGCTTTCTTTGGCATTTACTCGTAAGAGCAAAGGTATGGGCAGTTCGTCCATACCTTTGTTATTTTAATCCTGACAGTAAAGCGGCTACCTAATTAGCAAACGATCCATACAACTATCTCCTTATACACCACAGCCTGCTTATGTACCTTTGCTCTCGTAGCAATACAAAGCATTAACTGCTTAGAATAGGTATAGCCCTGTCTTTCCCGTACTTTTGTAGTATAAGGATATGCCTGCAGGCTACTGTTATGAAACCAGACTCTAAATTTTGCTGCAATAGCCCCCGCAATTATATGGAACCGATAAGATTAAATAAATTCATTAGCGACTCTGGCTACTGCTCGCGCCGCGAAGCCGACAAAATGATAGAGCAAGGTCGTGTAACCGTAAACGGGAAAAGACCTGAGGTTGGCGCCAAGGTAACGGCTAAAGATAAAGTACGTGTAGATGGTAACCAGCTAGAGGTAGATGCTGTGGAACCTGTGTACCTTCTCCTGAACAAACCTCCAGGTATCGAAACCACTACAGATACTTCTCAGAGGGACAATATCATCAGCTTCACCAATTATCCGGAGCGCATCTTCCCTGTTGGTAGATTGGATAAAGACTCTGAAGGCCTCATCATCCTGACGAACAATGGAGACATCGTGAACAAGATTCTGCGTGCAGGAAACAAGCACGAGAAGGAGTATGTCGTAACAGTAGACAAGCCCATCAACCAGGATTTTGTGGAGAGGATGAGCAATGGCGTGTCTATACTAGGGGTAAACACCAAGAAGTGCTTTGTGGCGCAGGAAGGACCTACCAAATTCCGGATTATACTTACACAGGGTATGAACCGCCAGATCAGGCGCATGTGTGAAGCGCTGGGCTATGAAGTACAAACACTGCAGCGTACCCGCATCATGCATCTTTCGCTCTCTAAAATTCCGCTTGGCCAGTGGCGCAACATGACCAATGCCGAAGTGGAAGAACTGATGCGCCTGATAGAGCACTCCACCAAAACAGAGGAGGGTTCTAAAGGCAAGAAACCTGCGAGTGAGCCTTTGGCTCCTGCCAAAAGCAAAAAGCCTAAGCAACATAGTAGTGCACCAGCTGGCAAGCAGAACCGCACTGGTAGCAGCCCAAGAAGCGGTAAAAGCGCAACTGCCGGAAAGCGAGACAAACCTAAAAGCGGTGGAAGTGCCAGGGGCTCACGCGGTGCAGCCAAAGGTGCTGCTCCAAGTGGCAAAGGAAGAGGCGCCTCGGGCAAAGGAGGCGCAGCTAAAGGCGGAAGAAGAAGATAAACTGCTCGTTCTCCCTTTTCAAAGCATTTCCTGGATAATTAACAGCAATAGGTAAAGCAATCCTTTTGCTGTAATTTTGACTTCTTATTTAAACTGGCGTAACAAAAGGTGGCAGAACTAACTACAAATAACAGCCACACAGCGCCAACACATATCATGGAACCAAAGCGATTAAATAAATTTATCAGTGATTCGGGCTTCTGCTCCCGCCGCGAGGCTGACAGACTGATCGAAGAAGAGCGAGTAACGGTTAACGGAAAACTGCCTGAACCAGGTACGAAGGTAACCGCTAAAGACAAAGTACGCATAGACGACCAACTGCTTACTGTACGTGAGGAGGAACCTGTTTTCCTGTTATTGAACAAGCCTTCTGGTATGTCGGCAACGGCCGATATGGGCGTGCGCGACAACGTAGTGAGGGCTATCAATTATCCGGCGTCCTTACAGCCTATTGGCCACCTGGACCGCGATGCAGAGGGTGTGCTTTTTCTGAGCAACGATGGTGACTTGGTACGCAAAATAACCAAAGCCGATACAAAGTTTGAAAAGGAGTACATTGTTACCGTTGATAAACTTATCTCTCCAGAATTTATTGCCAAGCTGATAGGTGGTGGTGAATCGGAAGCAGGTGAGAAGCTACAAAAAACCTTTATTGCCAAAGAAGGCTCTACCCGTTTCCGCATTATTCTAAAGCCAAATACCAACCACAACATCAAAAGAATGTGCGAGGACCTGGGCTATAAAGTAGTGCACCTGCAGCGTGTTCGTATCGAAAATCTTACGCTAGCAAAGCTACCTACCGGACATTGGCGCAAGTTGAGTGCTGCTGAAGTGGAAATGCTTGCAAGCGCTGGCAGCAGAGCTGGCAGCAGCAAAAGCAAAGACAATGACTATTTCTCTCCACGTGGTGGGGCAAGCAAAGCCCGGGTAGGAAAAAGCAAACCTGCTGGTGCTACTAAAGGTGGTGCTGGTAAAAGCTTCGGAGGGTCTAAACCTGGCTCAGCAGGTAATAAGAGCCCGAGAAAAGGAGGCCCATCAAATACCTCCTCCCGTAGCGGAGGGGCTGGAAAAGGCGCTGCTCCAAAAGGTAGAACAGGAAGAGGCCGTTAAGCCACAAGAATCAACATAAAAAAGGGTGAAGCTGTAGCGGCTTCACCCTTTTCATTTCAGTTCTATCCTTCCCAGCTGCCCATCTTACCCATTTGGTAATCCCGGAAAGCTTCTCTTATTTCTTCTTCAGAGTTCATCACAAATGGGCCATGAGCAACCACAGGCTCATTAAAGGGCTTGGCATGCCCGAACAGGATATAGCTGTCTTCCTGTGCCTCAACGCTTATCTCATCCCCATCGTTGGCAAACTCTACCAGCGTTAGTTTCTCTGCGGTTTCTCCATTTACTTTCACAGCTCCACGCACTACATAGAAGAAGACGTTGCGTTCTGCCGGCACAACTGTGCTGAAGCTTCCGCCTTGCTGCAGCTCCACGCTTGCCATATGGATATCGCTTAGCGACGGAATAGGTCCCTCGGTATCGCGCCAGCTTCCCGACACTACGTTCACCTTCACCTTACCATCGTCTTCTGTAACGGTAGGGATGCCCTCTTTTTGCAGGCCAATATACTTAGGCTCTGTCATTTTATACTTGGCAGGCAGGTTAAACCAGAGCTGCAGAATCTCCATTGGGCCTCCCTCCTTCTTAAACTTATCAGAAGAAACCTCGGCATGAATGAGTCCACGGCCTGCTGTCATCCACTGCACACCGCCTGCCTCAATTACATCTTTTCCGCCACCGGTATCCTGGTGCATGATGTCACCATCAAGTATAAAGGTTAGCGTCTCAAAGCCGCGGTGTGGGTGCGGACCGAAAGGAAGCCCTCTGTTGTTTTGCTTGTACACCTGCGGGCCATGGTGGTTCAGGAAAAGAAAAGGGTCGATGTAGTCTACTGACTGCGTTGGCAAAGCTCTGTAAGTTACCAGGTCATCTATGGGAGCACTAATAGCTTTATGCTTCTTTTTGATCGTTCTCATCATGTTTTATTTAATGTAGGTACACTAACTTATAAACTCCTTTACCACGACACAAGTTTTAGTTAATTTATACTCTGCCAGTAAAAGAAAAGAGGCCCGTTGCTGAGCCTCTTTTTATACTTGTTTTGCCTGGATTTAAGATGCAAACAAATCTGAAGAAAGGTAGCGATCGCCTCTGTCGCAGATAATGCATACTACTACGCCTTCCTCCATCTCCTCAATCAGTTTTGTGGCTACATGCACAGCTCCTCCGCTGCTCATACCCGCAAAAACTCCCTCCTCGCGTGCCAGCCTTCTGGTCATGGCAGTCGCCTCCTCCTGGCTTACATCGATAGTACGATCTACACGCTCTGGCTCAAATATCTTCGGCAAATATTCTGTAGGCCAGCGACGTATACCTGGTATCTGAGAGCCTTCTACTGGCTGAGCGCCTATAATCTGCACCTCCGGGTTTTGTTCTTTCAGGTAACGCGACACTCCCATGATAGTGCCTGTTGTACCCATGGAAGACACAAAGTGTGTTACTTTACCTTGTGTATCATGCCAGATTTCCGGCCCTGTGGTACGAACGTGCGCCATGTAATTATCAGGATTGCCGAACTGGTTCAGCACCAGGTAACCACCTTTCGCTACCTGCTCGGCTACATAATCAATAGCTCCTTCCATAGATTTTTCGGCAGGTGTAAGTATAACTTTGGCTCCGAAGGCTTCCATCGTTTGCACACGTTCTTTGGTAGCATTGGCAGGCATTACTAACTCAATCTCCACCTCAAACAGTCTGGCAATCATGGCTAACGCAATACCGGTGTTACCGCTGGTGGCCTCAATTATTTTCATGCCTGGCTTCAGGTCGCCACGATCCAGCGCTCCTTTAATCATGCTGTACGCCGCACGGTCTTTTACACTACCTCCAGGGTTATTTCCCTCCAGCTTAGCATACAGTTTTACACCCGGTTTGGTATTTATATGTGTAAGCTCCACCAACGGGGTGTTGCCAATAAAGTCTAGTAAGGTTGCCATGTATCGAGTAATTGATGTGTGGTAAACCACAAAATTAAGGAATAGTTTTTAACCTTCCTGTGTTAGCGCCACACTAGCTTTGGATGGCTGTTGGTGCATGGCAGGGAAGCGGTAGCAGCCACAATAAAAATCCCGCTAGCTATAGAAGTGTAGCTAGCGGGATTATACTGGTTGTACTTTCTACTTCTTTAGTAACTTCAAGAGTTCTTCTGCCACGCCCTCCGAAGATGCTGGGTTTTGACCTGTTATCAGTAGGCCATCCCGCACAACGTGTGGCTGCCAATCTTCTACCTTAGAGTAATTACCTCCCAGCTCCTGCAATTTATCTTCTACCAAAAAAGGCACTATATCAGTAAGATTTACAGCGTCTTCTTCAGAGTTTGTAAACCCGGTTACGTTTTTGCCTTTTACCAGCGGGTCTCCGTTAGGGCCTTTCACCTTAGCGAAAACTGCCGGAGCATGGCATACGGCTGCAATAGGCTTTTCCAGTTTTGCAAAGCTTTCTATCAAGCGTATAGACTCTTCGCTGTTGGTAAGGTCCCATAAGGGACCATGTCCGCCTGGGTAAAATACAGCATCATAGTCATCCACATTCACCTCACTTAGCTTCATGGTATTTCTAAGCTTTTCCTGAAGTTCCTGATCGCCATTGTAGCGCTCGGTTGCCTCTGTTTGTGCTCCAGGTGCCTCACTGCTAGGGTCTATGGGCGGCTCACCACCTTCCGGAGATGCCAGTGTTACGTCTACTCCCGCATCTGCTAGCACATAGTATGGCGCAGCAAATTCTTCCACCCAAAAACCTGTTTTCTTACCGGTGTCACCCAGCTCAGAATGTGATGTTAAAACAAATAATACTTTCATAGCTTTCTGTAGTTGTTTGAATTTAGATTGTGTATTCTGTTACGTAGCCATTGCCAGTACAGGTATGGCCACAGCATTTTTATCCTCCGGCTACTGTGCAGCTACCCGCCACACAGTGTTGCCCTCGTCGTCGGCAACCAACAGGGAGCCATCTGGTAACTCTGCCACACCAGCTGGTCGGCCATATACTTCATTCTTACTGGCGTCGGCTATGAAACCAGTCAGAAAGTCCTCATACTTTTTGTTAGGTTCGCCATTCTGGAAAGGCACAAATACCACTTTATAGCCAGCAAATTCGGAGCGGTTCCAGGAGCCATGTTGTCCTACAAAAGCACCATTTCTATACTTAGACGGAAAGCGGTCACCATTGTAAAACTCCAGGCCCAGCGATGAAGTGTGCGATCCCAGTGGAACATCCGGCACTATGGATTTCTCAACCAGCTCAGGGCGTTCCCCTTTGCGACGCGGGTCTACATTCTGCCCAAAGTACGAATAGGGCCAGCCGTAAAAGCCCCCTTCCTGCACACTGGTCAAATAGTCGGGTACCAGGTCATCACCAAGTCCGTCGCGCTCATTCACTGCTGTCCAGAGGGTGTTGGTGCCTGGTTCCCAGTCCATGCCCACGGGGTTACGCAGGCCACTGGCATAGATGCGCTCGCCACTGCCGTCCGGGTTTATCTCCAAGATAGCAGCGCGGCGTTTTTCCTCCTCCATTCCATATTCCCCTACATTACTGGCAGAGCCAACAGAAACATATATTTTGGAGCCATCCCGGCTGGCGATTAGGTTCCGTGTCCAGTGATGGTTATAGCCCCCGGCAGGCAAGCTCAGTATCTTTTCACCCTTGCCCGTTATTTTTGTTTGCCCCTCTTTGTATGGATAGCGCATAACGCCATCGGTGTTTGCCACATAGAAGTAGTTATTGAGCACCAGCATGCCGTAAGGCTGATTCAGGTTGTTTATAAACACCTCCCGCTGGTCTGGCTTACCGTCATTATTTGTGTCACGAAACATGGTTATGCGGTTGGCGCTCTTCTCTTTATCATCCGACTCCACCACAAAAATATCCTTGTTCGGAGCAACATATATTCTTCGTGGGTGTTTCAGGTCACCAGCAAATTTAGTGACAGTAAATCCTGCGGGAGCTTTAGGGGTTTGACCTTCGGGCCAGCCAATGGTTTTGCTTCTTTTCTCAGCTTGATGTGTGGTGTCTGGTGGCGGAAGCTCAAGGGTTGAACCTGTTTCCGTTGTCAGTGTATCTGCCCCTGTTTTACCATCCACATCAATGTTTTCAGAGTCTTCTGTCGTGCGAGCTGATTCAGAGCAGCCTAAAATTGCTACACCAGTAAATAAAGCAATAAGCGATGTCTTCCATCGTGTCGTTCTCATAGTTCTCGTGTTGTATTGGTTTCAAGTTAATGCTATACGAGAGAGCCTGCCAACTTGGTCGGTTAAGAAAAAACAAAGCCCCCGCCGGAATTTCAATAAGGGCTTTGTTTGAGTAAGCATAATCAATCGTTGAAAGAGGTTTTGGTAGCTATATTTTCCCAATCGCTTAGGTTCTGCTCTACCTGTGCCAGCTTTTTTCGCACTGCCTCGTAAGCGATACTGCCTAGGGGCAAGCGCAGCGGCGGGTTGTCACTATCTACCACCTGTAACAGTACTTGGGCTGCCTTAACCGGGTCTCCATCTTGCTCACCGGAGTAACCTAGTATTGTGTTTTTAAAAACGTGTGCCGTTTTTTCATAAGCTGGTAACTCCTTCTTGGCACATTTTATACTTGAGCCGGCAAAGTTGGTGCGGAATGGCCCCGGCTCAATAATGCTCACTTTTATACCCAGCGGGGCTACTTCCTGCGCCAGCGCCTCGCTCATCCCTTCCAGGGCAAATTTGCTGGCATTGTACACACCAAAGCCTTGGGTGCTTCTGAACCCTGCAGCAGAAGACATCTGTAAAATATTACCACTCCCTTGTTCACGCATGTAAGGCAGTACTGCCTGCGTTACCTGCACTGCACCAAAGAAGTTTGTCTCCATTACTTCCCGAAACTCCTGCACAGTAGCCTCTTCTACAGCTCCCAGAAAACCGAAGCCGGCATTATTCACCAGCACATCTATTTGCCCCAGGTGTTTTACAGCGGCATCGACTGTCGCCTTTACACCGTCTGGGTTTGTTACATCCATTATGTAGGCGAAGGAATTTCCGGGCGAGATGGCATTAAACTCTTCTAACTGCCTGTGCTGCCGCACTGTTCCAATAACTTTATCTCCACGGCGAGCAGCCTCTTCTGCCAATACACGTCCGAATCCACTTGAGACGCCTGTAATAAACCATACTTTATCTGCCATTCTAATTCTTTTTGATTTGAGGTCGAATATACGCATCGTGGGGGAAGGAAGTATAACACACGACTTTAGGAAAGCACCTCGTTACGTTTCCGCATTAGACTTACAAATGAGCCATAATCAAATTTACCCACACTACTTCTACCTTCAGAGCTATATATCCTATCCTCACGCTTTTTTCATGGTTCTGGTTTCTAACCTGATGCAGCTATCGTATATAGAATATACTGATAACATGAAATAATTGCACCAACAACCAGCATTATCGGTCCGTCTCCTCACCCTCAGACCATCCACCCCGGTTGATGCAATTTCAAAACTGAAAGGAGGCCATTATGCTAGCAGAAGCAACAATACAGGATCTTAAGTCAAATATGCGGGGAGCTGTGATCCGGCCAGAAGACACTGGTTATAACGAGGCCCGCAAAGTATACAATGCCATGATCGACAAACACCCGCGCCTGATAGCCCTCTGTGAGGACGTGGCCGATGTGATATACGCCGTTAACTATGCCCGGGAGAACAACCTGCTGGTGGCTATCCGCGGAGGAGGCCACAACGGCGGGGGCTTGGGCATCTGCGACGACGGCTTAGTAATCGACCTTTCCCATATGAACGGAGTGCAGGTAAACCCGGACCAGAAGACGGTACGGGTGGATGGAGGCTGCACCTGGGGCAAGGTAGACCACGCCACCCATGCATTCGGTATGGCTACACCCAGCGGTGTCATTTCCACCACCGGTGTGGGAGGGTTAAGCCTGGGTGGAGGTATCGGACACCTTACCCGAGCTTACGGCCTTAGCATTGATAACCTACTGGAGGCAGATGTGGTGCTGTCTGATGGCAGCTTAGTAAAGGCCAGCGAGGAGGAGCATGAAGATCTTTTCTGGGCCATACGCGGCGGAGGTGGCAACTTTGGTGTGGTGACGTCATTCTTGTTTAAGCTACACCCCGTAGACACCGTCTATGCTGGCCCTATGTTCTGGGAACTGGATAAAGTGAAGCCCGTGATGCAGTGGTGGCGGGATTTTATAGTAAAAGCTCCGGAAGATATCAACGGCTTCTTTGCCCTGCAGCAGGTGCCTCCTGTCGATCCTTTTCCCAAAGAGCATCAAAATAAGATAGTTGGCGGTGTGCTATGGTGCTATACCGGTCCAATGGAAAAGGCTGAAGAAGTATTTAGGCCTATCCGAAGTCTAGAACCTAAAGCCGCCATTGATTTGGTTGGTCCCCTACCGCATCCAGTTCTGCAAAGTTTGTTCGATCCACTCTACCCTCCGGGACACCAGTGGTACTGGAGAGCAGATTTTGTGAACGAGTTGAGTGATGAGGCCATTGATTGCCATCTGGAATTCGCCAGCAAACTACCCACTCCTCTTTCCGGTATGCATCTATATCCAATAAACGGAGCCGCTCATGAGCTGGATAAGAGCGCTACCGCCTGGAGCTTCCGGGATGCCAATTGGGCACAGGTCATCGTAGGTGTTGACCCGGACCCAGCGAACAAAGAGAAAATTACCACCTGGACCAAAAACTACTTTGACGCCCTCCACCCCTACTCAGCCGGAGGGGCTTACGTCAATTTCATGATGGAGGAAGGTGATGAGCGCATCAGGGCTACCTACCGCGACAACTACGATAAGCTGTCTCACATCAAGTACAAGTATGACCCAAACAACTTATTCAAGGTAAACCAGAACATAAAACCAGTGGCAGTAGCGTGAGCGGTTATAGCAACTTAAGATGGTACTCTGAGGCAACCCTTGGTCCCGGGGCTTATGGGAGCTGCGCTTACTATAAAGCTATTTTATTGAATAGCATTTGAAGCTGTCTGCCGCAGCTCATTGCTATACTTCCTGCGGTGGTTTTTGTACCTTTGCAAGTATAAAAGCCATACGTTGGAACAGCCTATCCGCAAGATCATACACATCGACATGGACGCCTTTTTTGCCTCCGTGGAGCAGCGCGATAACCCCGAGTTGCGCGGGAAGCCTGTGGCTGTGGGCGGCTCTAAAATGCGTGGTGTAGTGGCTGCTGCCAGTTATGAAGCCCGCAAGTATGGTGTGCACTCAGCTTTAGCCTCTAAGATTGCCGCTCAGCGTTGTCCGCAGCTAATTTTTGTAAAGCCGCGGTTTGATGTGTACAGTGCAGTATCTCGGCAGATTCGGGAGATTTTCTTTTCTTACACCGACCTGGTGGAGCCACTCTCTTTAGACGAGGCTTACCTGGATGTAACGGAAAACAAGATTGGCATGCCCTCGGCGAGTATTATTGCCAAAGAAATTAAACAAAGGATACTGGAAGAGACAAAACTGACGGCCTCGGCAGGAGTATCCTTTAACAAGTTCCTGGCTAAGATTGCCTCCGATATGGACAAGCCCAACGGCTTCACGCTCATCACTCCAGACAAGGCTGAAGAAGTAGTGTCAGGTTTAGAGATCGAGAAGTTCCATGGTATCGGCAAGGTAACAGCAGCCAAGATGCAGAGCATGGGCATACTGACAGGTGCCGATTTGCGGCTGCGCTCGGAAGAAGAACTGGTAAGGGTGTTCGGCAAAGTTGGTCGCTATTACTACCACATAGCCCGTGCTCAGGATGAACGTGAAGTACAGCCACACCGCATCCGCAAGTCTATTGGCTCTGAGCGCACTTTCGACGAAGATTTGTCGGAAGAAGATGAGATGCTGGAGCGCCTCCAGCATCTTGCAGAAGAAGTAGCCCAGGATATGGCAAGGTTGCAGGCAACAGCCAAAACAGTAACTGTTAAGATCAAGTACTTCGACTTTACGCTGAACACGCGCAGCAAAACGTACCTGAGTGAGTTCAGCTCGGCTGACGCCATTTATACCATAGCTCGCGAACTACTGCGTACCCCACAACTACCAGCTTACCCCGTACGCCTGCTAGGTATTTCCGTCTCGAGCCTTACCTATCAGCACGACCGCCAGCGCGAGGGCTACCAGTTCACGCTGGAGCTGTAGTTGTATTCTCACTTGGTTCTATAACTGTGTAGAATACTGAGGCTTTAACCTCACCCCTCTTTAGAAAGTAGTAGAGAATTTGACACTAATAAACATCCCTCAGGGAGAGCTTATCCTGTAGCTGCTTTGACTTTAGTATAAAGGCTACTCTGGTGAACCCACCCCTAACCCCTCCGAGGAGGGGAATTTTCCGGAAGATGATGACACTCCTGTGACCTACGGTCGCAAGTTTCCACCCTCGTCTCACTTGTCCTCAAGGGGACAGTGAGAAAAGCAGGAGTAGTCAAATCTGATCCCAGTCTTTGGGTTGAGCGCCTTGTGCGATCCGGTGCCGCTTGAGCGGCAGCGCCCTGGCGCAGGAGGGAACACAGCGCGATCCCCAAGAATAAGGCCTCCCGGCCTAGAGGGGACCAAAGCATGAGATGAAACAACAAAGGAAGTAAGGCTGTGGATGAACTGAAGCTAGAAAGTATAGCTTATATAACTTAATTTAAGAAGTAGCAATTCAAGCTTTTCGTGCTAAGTCCACCACCAGCGCTGCAATCTCCTCCGGCTTTTCCTCTTGCAGCAAATGGCTAGCTTTTAGCTTATGTACCTGAGGCAAGTTGGCAGCGAGCTTCATTTCCTCCCCGTACCGCTCGTAAGTTAGCCCAGGATCCTCCGCTCCCCAAATTGCCTGCACGGGGTATGGCACCTGCTCCACCGCCTGGTAACAAAGCCGCTTAAACTCCTCCGACTTATCAAAACTGCGCATAATTTTCAGAAAGGCCGCACCGTTATCCTCCCGCTTCAGGAGGTCTATGTAAGCATATATCTCCTCCTTCGGGATATTATCCGCATTGGCTACGGCAACTTTTGTAAAGCCTAGTTGCCAGGTAGTGTGCGTTAGGCTTTTTAGCTCCGCTTCTCCTAGCACCGGCATTTCGAAAGGACGCATCGGGAGAGGCTTCTTGAAGTGCACTACATCTACCCAAGTGTTCAGAATTGTGAGTGATTTTATTCTTTCCTTGTTTTCAGCAGCTAGTGCAAAGCCAATCGGACCGCCAATGTCGTGCACAACCAAGTGAAATTCCTGAATACCCAGCACCTCTGTGGCACGGGCCAGGAAGCGCGCAAAGCTATGGAAGGTATAGTCAAAATCTTCAGGTCTGTCAGATAAGCCAAGGCCCGGTAAATCTACACATACACCTCGCATACCATTAGCAGCAAGGGCCGCGATTACTTTGCGGTACAGGAAAGAAGACGTGGGTACGCCGTGGATGCACAAAACTACCTCCCCTTCGCCTTGATCCAGCACAAAAGTATTGATGCCATCTACTTGTATATACTTGCCCTTGGCCTGATGCGCTGCAATTACCTGCTCTACTGTATGTTTATCACTCATAATGTCATTTTAGGTACGGTACTTTAAGTTTACTTTACTACGTTCCCTTCCCTAAAGTGTCAATCAGAAGCTTCTTTCATTGCATTTTTATAGTCTATTACCGCCCCAATAAGCGAAGCATGTACGAACGTTTGCGGAATGTTACCCAGGTACTCTCCTCTAATGGGGTCTCCCTCTTCCGGCATCAATCCTACATCGTTCATAAAGACTAGTGCCGCCTGCATTACCTGCTTAAACTTTTGCCAGTTGTGGCGCATCACCCAGTATTGGGCTACCCAGAATGTGCCTGCCAAGAATGCTCCCTCCTGACGTGCATCAAAGCCCACCAGGTGCCTACGGAAGAGGTTATGCTGACAGTAGTCCCGTTCCAATACTTCGATCGTTTTCAGCACTTCGGGAGCATCAGCCTCGGTATAGGCCCAGATAGGAAATAAAATGGCGCTCACATCCACTGCCTCTGCGCCAGGATAGGCCGCGTAGGCACCTTCTGATGTGATGCACTTTTCTGCCACAAACGCTCTTATTTCCGACGCTGCTTTAAGCCAAGGCTTTTTTTGTGCCTCCTCCTGACTGTGCTCAGCTATGTACTCCAGGCTAACAGCAGCCACCACCTTGCTGGAAGTATAATGCTGCCTCTGTGTTTCCTCCCAAAGCCCATGATCTTTCTCATGCCAATGCTCCGTTAGATAATCGGCCAGGTGAGCTATTAAATTCCAGTGCTCCCTTGTTTGAAAGCGGTTATAAATAAGCTTGGCTGAAAGCAGTACATTACTAATGGCATCCAGTTGCAGCTGACAGTTAGCGTTGTTTCCCACACGAACAGGCCTGCTCGCGGCATAACCTGTAAAATGCGTTAAAAAGTTTTCTCCCGGAGCAGGCTGTTTATCAAGTGTAAAGAACGGCACTACCGGCTCCTTTACCTTATGTATGGCATCGCAGATAAAACTGAGGAAATGTCGTTCCTGGTCACCGTCTGAGCCAGCGCGGGTAAGAGCACTGGAGATCATGGCTGCATCACGAAGCCACACGTAGCGATAATCCCAGTTCCGTTGCCCACCTTTTACCTCGGGCAAAGAGGTTGTTCCGGCAGCTACAATACCTCCATTTTCTGCAAAAGTCATCAGCTGCAGGACACTCAGCGAATTTCTCACCTCACGCTCATAGGGACCTTCGTAGGTGATGTGGCTGCTTACCTCCTGCCAGGCTTGCAAAGTAGTACTCCGTGCCTCTTTAAGTACTTTCTCATTTATACTTATCTGCTGCTCACTTAACACAAACCAAGCTTTATCTCCTGCAGGAACCTCACAGACTATGTCGTTCTGCTCTACCTGTAGCGGGTGTGAGGCTTGCAAGAATAGCTTACCATTTATACTAACAGTGCCGTTTGGGTGCTGCTTTATCTGCAGTATGGTGCGGCCATAGTCAGGCTTTGGGGAGATAGTAAGCATCAAATGATCGGGAGCTTCCGAAAAACTCCGGCAAATACCATGGAAGCCTGCACGAATAGGCATATAATCTTCTACCTGTACTTCACCGGAGTCGCAGGCAAGTATAGTGCAAAGTATGGTGCTGTCGCTGTGGTAGTAGCGGTGTTTGAAATGTAAGCCGGGAGCATCAACTTTCCAGCAGCCTCCTTTCTCCGTATCCAGCAGACTCGCAAACACAGAGGGTGCATCAAAACGTCTTGGGCTGTACCATACCACGCTACCAGTCTTAGACACATAAGCGCAAGTGCGGCGGTCGCCTATAAGCGCCAGGTCCTGAATGCTGGTTTGCGTTTCTTTCATCTGCGTTAGCCGCACAAATTATGGTACACTTTCTTGTACCATACGGCTATAAGATACTTCATGCTGTACCTCGCTAACTTTCTGCAGGAGGCAACTTTACTTCAGCTGCAGTTCATTGCGCAAAGGCTCAAACTCTGTTCTGTTCTTGGTCCAGTAGTCGGTAATCATTTTGGCTTTGCGGGTGGCACGGCTTACTTCCTGCTGCCCGTTTTTAAGCTCGCGTACTTCCTCCCAACCAGCAACCTCATAAGGGAAGGCTGCAGTGTAAAAGATGCGCAAGGTGCGCGGGTAACTTTTATACTTTACTGTCAGCACCTTCAGGCCCGATGCATTAAAGTCTGCCATGGTATTCTCGGCCTCACTTATACTTATGTTTGCGTCTTCTGCCTCCAGTTGCTCATGTGTCAGGCGCTGGTCTAGCAAGCCGGGTATGAGCCTGACCTCGCCCGTAGGTACCTGGTTCGGGTTCAGGCGCAGTAGTGTCCAGAGGTTGTCTTCCGGAATGGCATCGATAGTGAGATTTTGGTCGCTTTCGTTCTCGAAGTAGGAAAACAGCCGCACATTATATTTACCATTCTGCCGGTTAAGCTGCGTATATGTTTGCCCGCACCACTCCTGCACACTAGCTGTGACCTTTACCGACGGAATGCTTTCGTAGACCGGCGTAAACACCGACAGCATCATGGAGTACGGATAAATACCCGTGACGAACTTTTTGGTAAGATTCAGCTTCAGTACTTTCTGCGCATCCCGCTCATTGGCCTGCGGGTCGTCCAGTTTCACTTGTTTCTCTTTGGAAAAGTCTTCTGTTACAAAGATCAGCACCGCCTCCCCGTCCCGCTTTTCACCATAGCGGTACTGCTCCAGTGCATAAGAATTTAGCTCGGCCTTGCCTTGGTACCAGTAGTCTCCAAAGGCATCATAATCTATACTTCGGGAGCCACCAGAGTTTGAGTTGGCAGCATTACAGCCAAACAAAAATATAAGCAGGGCAAAGTATGGCAGGTGTTTCAGCATGGCAATCAGGTATAAGTATAATATTTAGAGCTTAAGATAGATCAGGAAGGTACACGCTGCAGTACCTCATTTAAACGGTTCTTCAGCTCTTCAAGCGTCTTCATGGCATTCAGTTCCTCAGCTCGTAGCAGTACTTCCAGTTTTTGCTCCCTTTGTAGCGCCACCAGCGGATATTGGTCATACACATCCCGGTGCTGCCACTCATCTTTATACTGAAATTCCACCTCCAGCGGCAAATTTTCGATATACTCTGCCCACTCTTCAAACATATTAAACTTACCATAAGTAAGGGCGCAGAGGCTGCAGGGATAGGTGCCGGGCGAAACGATTTTATGTGTCAAATCTGTGAGCTTGTTAAAAAAGCCGGTTTTGGCGTTGTAGACAAAAAGGAGTTTCGGTTTCATAAATCAGATCCTTCTGTAAGACTGAAAAGAATAGTAGAAAACCAGCAGGTAGCCCAGAGCCAGCATACTGTGGAAAATGAGCAAACTATACTCTTTCTGCACAACGCCCCAGGCAGCCACACCCAGGAACAGCAGGCCTAACAGCCCCTCCAGGTAAGTGGTAAAGGGTATCTTCAGGCTGCGGTAAAAGTTATCCTGCCACCTTTGCTGCCGCCCCTCCAGGTTAAACTTTGGCGTCCGGATGAAGGGTGATTTCCGGCCCGTCCAGCCTTCCCACACCGCCACCGCATTGTGCAGTGCCAACCCCATTGACATGGAAAGGAAGAGCGGGAAGTATAAAAGAAAACTTCCTCTGCCCGAGGCTTTACCAAAAGCATCAGCCTGAAAGTAAACTAAGCTGATGACAATAAAACTGAACAGCATAACGGCTGCAGCCTGAAAAGCTTGGACAGGAAGCAGGTAGTGCACCTTGGCCCAAAGCAACGGAACGCTTGCCAGCGAGGCTACCAGCACGGCCACGAATACCGAGCTATTGAGCAGGTGCGCCAGCGCGTGGTACTTTGTCTGTAGCGGTTTTTCAGAGCGCAGCACCGTGCCTAAGTGCTTCACAGCCGACTCTGCCCCACCCTTGGTCCAGCGAAACTGTTGCGATTTAAGGGCACTCATCACAGGCGGCAGCTCCGCCCGCGACTCCACCTCGGGCAAGTATAAAAACTGCCAGCCCTTCAATTGGGCGCGGTAGCTCAAGTCAAGATCCTCGGTCAGGGTATCGTCCTGCCAGTTGCCGGCATCCAGTATGGTTGTTTTGCGCCATACACCGCCGGTACCATTAAAGTTGATGAAGGCTTGTTGGCTGTTTCGGCCCACCTGCTCCACAAAAAAATGTGCGTCCAGCGCCAGTGCCTGCAGCCGTGTAAGTACAGAATACTCCTTGTTCAGGTGCGCCCAACGTGTTTGTACCATACCCAATTTAGCATCAGCAAAGTATGGAATAGTTTTTTTCAGAAAGAGAGGATCCGGCACAAAATCAGCATCAAAAATAGCAATGAACTCTCCTTTGGCCAGCTCCAAACCATACTTTAAAGCACCTGCCTTAAAGCCGCTGCGGTCCTGCCTCTGGATGTGCTGCAGGTTCAGGTGCAGGTACTGTTGTACTTTCTGCTGAATGAGTGCGGTGGTTTCATCGTCGCTGTCGTCGAGCAGTTGGATCTCCAGCTTATCGGCAGGATAATCTAAGGCGGCAACAGCATCAATCAGTCGCTCTACTACATACTTCTCGTTGTATACTGGCAGCTGCACTGTTACCAGTGGCCATACTTTGGGTGCTGGCAGCGTGGGCCTCTTCTGCCTCAGAAATAGGCGGAAACGGTAGAGCAGGTGCGCTTGCGCCAGGCTGTAAAGCAATATAAACAGCATGGAGAGTCCGTAGAGGACAACGCAAAGTATAAGCAGCAACTTCATCAATTCAGTACCTTAATCGAGTCATTCCCTGTAAGTACAGGAATGTCAGTAATTCGGCCTTGCTCCGGACCGTTTTCCAGCTTTAGTACGCCTCTGGGGCAAACGGTGGCGCAAATACCGCAGCCAACACAAGATGCCCGCACCACATTCTGTCCCCGCTGTGCATACCAACGCACATCGATGCCCATTTCGCAGTAGGTAGAGCAGTTACCGCAGGAGATGCATTGCCCTCCGTTGGTCGTTATCCTGAACCTGGATTTATAGCGCTGCACAATACCGATATATGCCGCCAACGGACAGCCATAGCGGCACCACACGCGGTTGCCCATCAAAGGATAAAAGCCTACTCCAATCACCCCGGCAAAAGCAGAGCCTATCAGAAAGCCATACCATTGGTGCAACACGCCAGTAGACTGCTCCAGCAAGGCAAACTCAACAAAATAATTCGCAATGGTGACAAGGGTGATAACTGTAATGATAACGAGTATGGGGTATACCATCCAGCGCTCCACTTTCCAAGCTTTCAATGATTTGTCGGAGAGATGACGGTATGGATCGCCGGCGGTTTCGGCCAGACCTCCGCAGCCACACACCCAGCTGCAGTACCAGCGCTTGCCATAGAAGTAAGTAAACAGCGGCACGCCCAGTATAACCAGTATAATGCCCCAGATAAACATGAACATACCCACGCTGCCACTGCCTAGCATGCTGGCAACGCTATAGTCAAAAAAGAAATCGTAGTCGAGGGGCCAGATATTCTTCAGGTCCTGCCACGGGTAGTTGAGCAGCACCAGGATCTCCGGTAGCAGAAAAGCAAAACTCAGCTGGAAAAATATAACTGACGAAGTACGTACCAGTTGATAGTTATTGCCTTTGTACTTGCGGAACATGCGCACGCCCATCACCACAATGGCCAAGGTGTAGAGGGTGCCGTAGAAAAACCATTGGCTGGCCGGACCTCCAGACAAGGCATAGCTAAGCGGATCAACAAGCAAGGTCCAGTTAACGATGTACTCCGGGTACCAGTAAAGCAACACATAAATAGCCGTAAGGTACAGGCCAATGGTTATTCCTACTACGCCGCGCGACTTGTTGGAGGAGAACATGATGCCATTGTTCCGCACACCGGCAGGCTCGCCCCTGTGCTGCGGCAGGATGTACAGTAAAGCTCCTGCTGCACCCAATACCACTGTCAGGAGCAGCAAGAGCAGTTTGTTGCTCTCCACAAAGCCCTGGCTGGCAACCTTGGTTAACGCAAAGGCATAATCGTCCCAGATTACCCGGTCCCACTGCTTGCTCCGTTGCTGTTCTTCGTTGTAGTTATCGAGGTAGCGGTTAAAATCGGTAGCAAACGCGAAGCTGGAAGTATACGTTTTCCCCAGCATCGGCTGCACCTGCTGCTGCAGCACCTCTACATGCTCCGGCTTAATGTTCTGCTGAAGCTGTTGTTCTGTTAGCTCAAACTGCCCCATAAAAAGCAAGGCATTGAACAACAGCAGCGCCAACAGAAATATACCTAAGCCTATTTTTTGAATTAACTTCATAAAATTCCTTTACCACCCCAGAAACGACAGCAGCCCCTTCTCTTTCTTCTCCGGCTCCAGATTTGTGCCACACTGCTGGTTGTAAGCCTGCAGTATGTCGCGGTGATGTTTACTGTAAAATTCAGGATCGAAGTTGGCTTTGTGCAGTTTTACCAGCACCTCCTCCACCGTCCAATGTTCACGCAAAGCTTGGTCAAAAAACTCATGGCGCAGGCGCATGCCAAGGCCGTTTACTCCATGTAGGCGCTTATCGTTCCCGTTAAACAAAGCCCTGAACGCTACTCTGCCATCATCGTGTTTCCAGTAAAACGACTGAACTGGCTCGTTCCACTTATTCGGCACCATCCCATAGGTTTGATACTCTATATCGAAGAATTTAGCCGAGTTAAACCACGGGCCAGGGTTATACTTAACCGGATGATGCGTGAGATTATGCGCCAGCGTTTCGCCATGCATGCGGCCGGTGTACCACACCTGCTCCACGCTTTGGCGGTTGGGCAGCGGCACGCGGTATTCGGCACAGTCGCCTATGGCAAATACGTTGGGGAGGTTGGTGGCGAAATACTGGTCTACTAAGATGCCTTTGTTAACTTCCAGCGGCGAGTTGCGCACCAACTCGATATTCGGATGCACCCCGACGGCCAAGCCCACGAATTGGCAAGGAATCTCCTCCCCCGCTGTCGTTACCACCGCTTTTACCCGACCAGTGCCATCATCAATTATCTCTTTCAGTTCTGTCTGTAGGCGCAAATCTATTTGGTGCTCACGCATGTGCCGCATCACCAGTTCCGACTCTTCTTTTGGAAGTATACTTCGCCAGAAACCTTCTTCCCGCACCAGAAAAGTCACCGGAATGTTGCGGCTCAGGAGCATTTCTGCCATCTCGATGCCAATTAAGCCACCGCCTACTACCACAGCACGTTGACAATTGGCGGTGCTCTCATTCATCCTTTCCAGATCCTGGTATGCGTAAAGCCCCTGCACGCCCTGCAGCTCCTGGCCCGGCCAGGCGAACATGTTGGGCTTAGAGCCCAACGCCAGGATCAGGATATCATACTGTAACGGCGCCTGTTGCTGTAGCTGCAGCTCCTTGTTCTCAAAATCTATACTTGTCACCCAATCGTGCACCAGGTTGAGGCAGTTCTTCTCCCAGAACCAATCTTCGTAAGGCTTGGTGTGCTCGTACTTGAGCTGGCCCATGTAAATGTACATCAGGGCGGTGCGGGAGAAGAAGTACTCTGTTTCGCCGGAAATGATCGTGATGTGTGCCTCATTATCGCGCTTGCGAATATGGCGCGCGCAGGTAACGCCCGATATCCCATTGCCGATGATAACGATGCGGCGGCCCGGGGTACGGTTACAAAAATCACCTGTTGGCTTGGTTTCACGCATAAAGGTGGTACGTCTTTGAATGAGGCTGTTACTTTGATCTTTCTCTTTTATAACAGCTCACTTCTCAAATTTACCTTAAAAATACAGTTGCTTTGGCATTTTTCTGGAAATTGAGGCGCGTGAAGTTAAGATATACTACGCTTTCTGTGTTGTGATGTACGCTTTTCCTGTTAGCCACTGTTCATCTCCAGCTTTACTTCCTACTTGTTCCAACTCTACATGTGGTGCACTCAAGGCCGCGGGGCCTCGTCCTGGGGGTAGGGCTCTCGATAAGGACATTGCGCGGTGTACCTGAAGCTGCTCCTCGCTCCGCTGCGGGCTGCCCTTGACGGGCACTGCAACATGCACAAGGCGCTCTTTGTCGAGGACCCCTACCCCCACCCAAGGACTGGGATCAGGTTCAGGTAGCCAAGGTTGACGCAGCTTGAACAGCATTCCTCTCCTTGGCCAAGGAGGGGAATGCAATGCACAACAGGGGCTATATTTGTATTATACTATATTTGCAGGAACATTTTACAGCGATTCCTGTAAAGTATAGAAGTTTGAAGCCTGCAAGAGCACATACCGCCATTTTACTTTTTACCCGCACCTCTGCAGAGGAGGCGTGTGTAAAGTCCTTTTGCAGAGGCCTGAACAAAAGCAAGGCCATAGCTTCTGCCTTGATCTCGCGCACCAAAATGCTGGTTGAGCAAACAGGGTTGCCGCTGGTGATCATTGGTTCAGACAAACAGCAAGGCAATACTTTTGGGGAGCGGCTGCAAGATGCCATCACACAAGTTTGGAAAAGAGGCTACGACAGTGTCATCTGCCTCGGCAACGACACACCCGGACTGACGCCGGCTACTTTACGTGCCGCCGCCGATGCTTTACAGCAGCACTCCTTTGTTTTCGGCAAAGCTACTGACGGAGGCGTGTACCTGATGGGCATGCACCGCCATACGCTGCCTCAGCTTAACCTTAAGGCTATCTCCTGGAACACATCGCTGGTTTTCGAGGAACTACAACAGCAAACACTATCTGCCTCCACCACTATACTTGCTCCTGTACTTGCTGATGCCGATAACGCTGAAGATATACTTTCTCTAAGCGCCGATTATGCTTTAGGGCCTTTAGTCATCTGGCTCCGTACTTTGCTTTGCTTCACCAAAGCTCCCTTTATACCTTCTGTTTCCTTTTCTCCTCTGGCCATTCCGGCCGCTACAGGCTTGCGCGGCCCTCCTGTTAGCTGAAACCAACAAAGGATTTGATAAAAGCAACGAGAGGTGTTTCACTTGAGGTATATTCATACTTCAAGCTATGCCTTTTCTAATATTTCATACCAGCTAACAACGCTTTTACACGCGCATGAGACATCTTCTACTCATACTCGGGTATCTTATACCCATGGCCACAGCCTTTGCACAAGGGGCAATTGAGGTGACGGTACTAAACCCCAAACTGGAGCCAGTGCCGGACGTGCAAGTTACAGCCACCAACGAAGCAATTGGCTTCAGCGCCACCAGAACCACCAACAGCAAAGGCATTGCTACCTTCAGCGGACTCAATACAGCCGGAAATTATACGATTCTGTCGGCTGAAAACGACACCTATACGCTTGTCTCCTCCGAGCCTGTTGTGCTACGCTCTAACTTCAAGCGCACTGTTACACTGGTTGTGCCTTTCAAAAGGGAGGTAGACCTACAAAGTGTAACGGTA
This sequence comes from Pontibacter korlensis, assembly GCF_000973725.1. Classification (NCBI taxonomy): domain Bacteria; kingdom Pseudomonadati; phylum Bacteroidota; class Cytophagia; order Cytophagales; family Hymenobacteraceae; genus Pontibacter; species Pontibacter korlensis. The sequence goes on from NZ_CP009621.1 coordinate 4,975,748, forward strand.
TATGCCCCAAGCACCACGCGTATCAACATGTACAATGCGGAGGTGTCGTCGGAGATGCGAATTGCAGAGATAAGCGAATTGCCTGTGGAGGGGCGTGATGTGTCTCGCATGCTGTACCGCTTGCCTAACGTAACACAGGCCACGGGCTTCTTCCCGGAAGCACCCAATGTAAGTATAAACGGTGCCAACCCGCTGTTCAACAACTACCTTATCGACGGGCTGGATAACAACGAGCAGTTCCTGGGAGGCTCCCGCTTTAACATACCCATTGGCTTTGTGCAAAACGTGTCGGTGCTTACAAACAATTACTCCGCAGAGTTTGGTAACACGGGCAATGGCATCATCAATATTACCTCTCGCTCGGGCAGTAACGAGCTGCAGGGTGAGGCATTCTTTCTTACACGCCCCGGCTTTCTGGATGCCTCATCTCCTTACGCCCAGCGCGATTTATCCGGTAACCAGGTAAAAGATGGTTTCCAGCGCTACCAGGCAGGCTTTGGTGTGGGCGGGCCTATATTCCGTGATAAAACGTTCTACTTCCTTAACTACGAGCATACCACTGACCTGAAGGATAATATCCTGCGCAGTCCGGCTTTGGGTGTGAACGAAACCGTGCGCGGCAAGAACTACTTCAACTACCTCTCCGGTAAGATAGACCATTACTGGGGCGATCGCTTCCACTCAGCTGTTCGGGCTAACGTGGGCATTGTAGGTATTGGCAGGCAAGCTGGAGGTTTAACAGGTGGTTTGAATTTTCCCTCCGCTGCAAGTGATCAGGTGCGTAACTCGCTCAACCTGGCCAGCACCAACGTGTATACTTCGGGTAACCTGACGCTGGAGACAAACCTGCAGTATGCCCGCTTCCGCTGGGATTATGCGCAGCCCGAGAACCCAACTAGTCCGGATGTAACCGTGCTAGGGCCTACCGGAGAAACAGCAGCCGTGCTGGGGCATCCGGGTTACGCCTTCGAAAGTTTACAGCATACCTGGCAGGCACAGCAGAAAGCCACCTGGTCGAGGGGCATTCATTCTTTCAAAGCCGGAGCTGAAGTTCTGAGCACCGACCATGCTCTTTTTGGCGGTGGCAACCCCAATGGCAGCTATACCGTGCAGCTCACGCAGGCACAGTTAGGAAACCTACGCACAGCAAACTTGGGAGCTGGTTTAAGTATAAGCGACATTCCTTCGGATGTACTGGTAACGAACTATGCAGTAGAACTGCGACCAACCTCCTTTGGTAAGCGGCAGAATATTTATACTTTGTACCTGGAGGATCAACTGCAGGCTACTGAGCGCCTGAACCTGAACTTAGGTCTGCGCTACGACTACGACAATCTCTCACAGGGTGGTAACGACAAAGGCGACTATAATAACCTGGCACCACGTTTTAGCTTTAACTATCAACTCACGCCCAACAGCACCATCCGGGGCGGTTTCGGTTTGTTTTATGACAAAATCTTATACACTGTTTATAGCGATGCCCTGCAGCAGAACAACAACTCAGAAGTTTTCAAAGAGCAGCTAGCCTATTTTGTAGAGCAGGGAGTTTTACCCGCTGATACCGATCTGGACCGGGTGACTTTTAACGGCAATTTAACTGTGGGGCAAAGTAATAACGCTGGTTTACCTTACAGGTACTTGCAGGGGCCACCGGCAGAGAGCTTTGCAGAGCAGCGCAATCTTTTCAGCAATGAGCGTCGCATCCTTAACCCGAACGGCTATGATAACCCGTACACGCAGCAGTTCTCGCTGGGTTACCAGCTGCAAATGGCTACCCATAAGTTATTTTATGTGGACCTGGTGTATAACCGTGGCCGAAACCTCTTCCGTACAGTTAACCTTAATGCTCCCGCCGCATGGGACTACAGCCGCAGCCAGGAAGAAGGAATTGCACGCAGCAGCACCTGGGCCGACGAAACACGCCCGCTATCCATCTTTGGTAACTATGCTATTATTGATGGGGAACGTGTAGAAGGCGTGGCAAGAAACCTGGTAATGACAGAATCTGAAGGGGAAAGTAACTACTACGCTGCCAGCTTTAACCTGCAGAAGGACAAGGCCGATGATAAGTTCTCCTACCGCCTGATTTATACTTTATCGTACCTCGAAAATAACACTGAGGATATTAACTTCCGGGCAATGGACGCGAATAACTTTGAAGCTGAATGGGGGCCTAGCATCAACGACCGACGCCACGTCATCAATGCTATTTACAACTATTACCCGGTTCAGAACCTGACACTAACCGTAGCTGCCCTCCTGCAAAGTGGCCAGCCGATAAACCGGATTCCGGATGCCTCCCAATATATGATCGTCGGTCGTGATGGTAACCCTGTACTGAACGCTAACGGTAACCCCATCTTCACCAACGATTTGAACGGCGATGGCTCTGCCTTTGGCGATGCTTATGTTGGCAACTCCGACCGCCAACCGGGCGAAGAACGCAACTCCGACCGACTGCCCTGGTCCAACACCTTCGATGCAAGTGTGCAGTATTTTATACCTTTCGGAGCTGGTAAATCGAATGGGTTGGAGTTTCGGGCTGATGTGCTTAACCTCTTCAACGCTGAAAACCTGAGCGGCTATAGCAACAATGCCACCCAAAGCAACCAGATTCAGGTTGGACCTGCCAGCAGTGGCGTGCTGGTACGACGTAACGCTGCCCCTCCCCGCCAGTTTCAGTTTGGGCTAAGGTATGTATTTTAGAAGTTAGAGAGTTAAAAAGTTAGAAAGTTGCTCGATATGGGGGCTGAGTTTAAGGTTAACTGTCATCATGAAAGGATTTTGGAGGCGAGTAGCATAGGATCAAACTCCCGGGAAAAGGACCCTCTATTTCCACCAAGTTTCTTTACAAAATGACACCTACGTTACTGCCGTCAAAACTAGAATCCTAGGGTCACTAATTAGAAAGGCGGTAGTAGGCCTGCGGCAAAAAATATAAAACTATAGACCTTCTCCCCTTCCCTGATTTAGTACAGGGAGGGGAAAAGTATAAAACATGAAGAACATCAATATATTTTTACTACTCCTCACCCTGCTATGCAGCAGTTGCGGAAACAGTACCCAGCAAGAACAACTGAACGTGCAGGAGGCTGATTGGGCAAGTATAGAGCAGGCGGCCAGAGGTACCACTGTGCAGATGATGATGTGGCAGGGCGACCCCCTCATCAACAAGTATATGCAAGATTATGTGAAGCCGCAGCTACAGAAGCAGTATGGCATCACGCTCAACATTAACTCCGGTCAGGGAAAGGATATTGTAGGTCTGGCTTTAGGCGAGAAAGAAACAGGCAAAGAAACAAGTGAAATTGATGTGGCATGGATCAACGGGGAAACCTTTTACCAACTGCGCCAGCTCAACGCGCTTTACGGTCCTTTCACAGAGCTTCTACCAAACAACCAATACGTGAACTGGCAGAACCCTTACATTGCCCGCGATTTTCAGCAACCGGTGGAGGGAATGGAAGCACCTTGGGGCAATGTGCAGCTGGCTTTCATCTACAATGCTGACAAGGTAAAAACGCCACCCGCTTCTTTTGAAGAACTGGAAACCTACGTTAGAAGCAATCCCGGCACCTTTACTATCCCTAACGAATTTACCGGCATGACCTTGCTCAAGTCCTGGATGATAGCCTTGGCCGGAAAAGGAGAATTGGCTGGTGAATTTGACGAAGCAAAGTATAAAAAGTATAGCCAACAACTCTGGCAGAAGCTTAACAACCTGAAGCCATACTTCTGGAAGCAGGGGCAGACTTTTCCGGCTACGCTTTCGCAACTGCACCAGCTGTATGCCAACGGAGAGGTGAACTTTACTTTCAGCAATAACGACGGCGAGGTAGACAACAAAATCTTCCAGGGTGTTTTTCCGGAGAGTTCACGCGCCTACGTGCCGGAACCTGGTACTATCCAGAACACGCACTACCTGGGCATTATGAAGCAGTCGGGCAGCCTGCCGGGAGCGCTGGTGGTAATCAATTTTCTGCAGTCGCCGGAGGCGCAGTACCAGAAAGCAAGCCCTAAGGTTTGGGCCGATGGCACCGTGTTGGCAACAGAGAAGCTGCCTGCCGAATGGCAAGAGAAATTCCAAAACATTCCAGCCCGCGAGCATGCTCCCGACAGAGCCGCTATTCAAAACAAAGCTTTCGAAGAGTTGGCACCCGACTACATGATCCGTTTGTATGACGATTTTAGAAGAGAGGTTATCGAGCAAAACTAGGGCAGGCGCTGGTATATACCTACGCATTCTTTTCCTGCTGCTGGCGGTGCTGCCAGTGGCGGGAGGGCTGCTCTACGGCCTGGCCTACAGCTTCGGCTTAACGGGTGCCTTAAGCACTGGCTTTAGCCTGGAGCATTGGCAGCAGGTACTGGAGAGCGGTCCCTTCCTCCACTCCCTGGCCTACAGCCTTTATATTGCCCTAGTTGCCATCACCATTGCCACCGCAGTTGCCCTGTTCCTAACCTTATACTTCAAGAGAAGCCTCCGCAGTGGCTCCCTGAGTTACCTTTTGTACTTACCGCTGACGATACCGGCCATGGTCATGGGTTTTCTAGTATTTCAGCTGCTCACCAAATCAGGTTTACTATCGCGGGTAGCGTATAGCTTTGGGGTGATAACTGAGCTGCAGGAGTTCCCGAACCTGGTACACGATACCTTTGGCTTTGGCATTATACTGGCTCATGTGCTGATGGCAGTGCCGTTCCTGACGCTGCTATTACATGCTATCTATCAAGAGCAAAACTTAGATCAATTGCAAGAAGCCTCGGCTAACCTGGGTGCTGACAAATCATACTTTGTCAGGCATATTGCTGTACCTACGCTGCTCAAAACTGCTGCCCCAAATCTTTTGCTGTACTTTATTTTTATACTTGGCTCCTACGAAATCCCGCTGCTCATTGGCAGTCAGCAACACCAGATGGTGTCAGTGCTGGCAGTACAGAAATTTCAGCGTTTCAACCTGTTCGACATCCCGCAGGGTTATGCTATTAGCGTAGCCTTTACCTTGTTTGTGCTGCTTACCCTTGCCATCAGCCTTAAAAAACTGCAGCGCCATGCATAGGAAAATTCTAACTGCCATACTTACCGCGGCTATTTTGCTGCCCTTCCTGTTTTTCGGGTTGCTATCGGTGGGGCAGGCGTGGTTTTACCCCAGCATTTTACCGCAGCGCATCACGTTGAGCAATTGGCAGGAGCTACTGGTGGGGCAAAGCGAGCTGCAGGTGGGACTGCTGCTTTCGCTTATACTTGGTTTGGGCGTCGCGGCACTGGCGACCTTGGCTGGCTTTATCATCAGCAAAGAAATTGCTCAGGCAAAGTATAGAAACCGCTGGCTGTTGCTGGCTTACTGGCCTTTTGTGCTGTCGCCGGTGGTGCTGGCTATTCTGGTGCAGCGGTTCTTTTTATTAACAGGAATGAGTGGCGAGATAATTGGCGTGCTACTGGGCCAGCTTATACTTGCCTTTCCATTCGCGGTAATTTTCTTCCAGAGCTTCTGGAGCCAGGAGGTACTGCAGCTGGAGCAACAGTCGCAAACATTGGGCGCATCCGCTGTTTATACCTTACAGAATGTTTTATTGCCTTTAGCCACTCCTATGCTGCTGATCTGTTTCTTCCAAACTTTCCTTATCTCTTGGTTCGAGTATGGCCTAACGCAGTTCATCGGTTTGGGAAAGGTAAAAACACTCACCATCTTAGTGTTTAAGTATGTGAATGAAGCCAACATTTTTCATGCGGCCTTGGCTTCGCTGCTAATCATGTTGCCTCCTGCCCTTTTGCTGTGGCTCAACAAAAAATTCGTTTTTAGAGGAATCTGATGCTGTCGATACAAAACCTACATAAAGCCTATAGCTCACAAACAGTGCTCGACCAGGTGTCGCTGGAACTGCCGCAGGGGCAGGTGCTGGCCGTGCTCGGGCGCTCGGGCTGCGGCAAAACAACCTTGCTTAAAGCCGTGGCAGGACTTTTTCCCACAGATGCAGGAAGTATAAACTGGGCCGGCAAAAGTATGGGTGCGGTGCCACCACGCGAGCGGGAGATGGTATACCTGTTCCAGGAGCCACTGCTGTTTCCCCACCTCACCGTATTTGAGAACATTGCCTACGGTTTGCGTGTTCGGAAAGAAGCCGATGCCGAAGTGCAGCAAAAAGTACAGCAAATGCTGCAGGAGCTGGAGCTGCAGGAGCATGCACAGAAAAAGTCGTCACAGCTGTCGGGCGGACAACGGCAGCGGGTGGCCTTTGGCCGGGCCATCATCTTTCTGCCCCGTGTGCTGCTGCTCGATGAGCCCTTTGCCAGCCTCGATGCCCATACTCGTGCCAACATGCAAACATTGTTTCTGCGGCTGGCCAGGAAATACGGTATCACAGCGCTGTTTGTAACACACGATGTAAAGGAGGCGCTGCTTGTGGGCGATCAGTTTGCTTACATGGCGGCTGGCAAACTGCAACTTTATACTTCCAGAGAGGCTTTTATTGAAGACCCACAAACTGGCGTGCGCGATGAACTGGCATTCTGGAACACCATTGATCAAAAGATTACCTATCAGCCATGACACAAGATTTCAACCATATCGAATCAGTATACTGGGTGTTTACACAGCTTTGCAACGACCATTGCGACCACTGCTACAATAACTCAGGTCCTCACGGAGAGCGCATTTCAGAGGAGGAGTGTATGGCTATTATCAACAACCTGCCTGACAGCATGGACCGGCTAATCCTTTCAGGTGGTGAGCCATTGGCCGACAAAAAGCTGCTCTACAAAATTCTGGATAGGCTGCAGGAGCGTTACCAGGGCCGGGTGCAGATCATGCTGCAGACCAACGGTGATTTGCTGAATGAGCAGATTCTGGACACGCTGCTGGAAAAAGGCGTAACCCGCTTCGACATAGCCAGTATAGACCGTTACCATAAGCATGCCGGAGGCCGCCTGATGCAGTTGGCCGATATTTTCGCCAGCCGTGGCGTGAACGGAAATGACAAAGACCCGCTTATTGCAAAAGACACCTACATCACTAAACACAGGGCCAGTTGGGGCTATTGGGGCGCTACCATCGACATGTGGTTGGGCGGTAACTGGGCGCGCGGCCGTGCCTACGAAAAAGGCCTCTGGAAAGAAGATCCGGAGCATAACTTCTGCGCCATCCTCTCCGGTGGCAAAGGCTTCTTAACAGGTACCGAAGACATTCCGCAGGAAATCTCCATCCAGCTCTGGAAGATTAACCCCTGCTGCCCCGGCACCAAAGTCCCACTCGGTGATGCCCGTTCAGAAAAAGTATCTGATGTGCTGCAACGCGTTTCTAAATCAGAAATCTGGCAGAAAATTAACGAAGGCAAGCCGCTGCAACTAGGTGAGAGTATAGGTGTATCAGAGGCGTTTGCCAAGGAGCGCACAGCACAATTGAAAAACATCTGCCTGTGGTGCGATGAATTTTTTGAAAAGCATTACCAGGAAGAACAAGTAGAGCGAAGTTGCGGCGGATGCCAGAGAGGCATCTAAGACTGATTAGGAAAGCACAAACATGGCACGAGTGATTCCTGCTAGTACGAAATTATACTTTAAGCCGCACCGTAAAAACGCTACCTTCGCCTTCGGTGCTCTGCAGGTCTATACTTCCGCCATTGTTCTGCACGATGCGCTTCACAATATAGAGGCCAATGCCTGTCCCTTTCACATGGGCATGCAGGCGCTTAAACAGCTCAAATACTTTCTCCTGCTTTTTGAAGGGTATGCCTAATCCATTATCCCATACCTGCAGAAAGAAGTTGCTTCCCTCCTGCCAGGTCCTGATCTTAATGTGCGGTTCCCGGTCTGGAGAGCGGTATTTGATGGCGTTGCTAAGCAGGTTATAAATTATGCTCTTAAGGTTGCGCTTTGAGAAAACCACCTGTGGCGCCTCCAGCGAATCGAGCTCTATCTTTGCACCCGATGAGGAAATCTCGAAAGAGATCAAATTCTTTACATCCTCCACCAGTTTATCAATCTGTAGTAGGCTAGCTTCCTGCTCAAAGCTTTTCTGTATCCGTGCTACTTCAGTCAGGTCCTCCACCGTATTCTTGAAGCGCTGCACAGAGGCTTTGATATGCTCCAGCTCAACTTCCACATCTTTCTTCCTTTCGCCTAGGCTTATTTCCAGCAAATGGACAAGCCCTTCGATGTTAAGTATCGGTGATTTTAGATCATGGGATGCTGTGTACACAAATGTATCCAGATCAGTATTGACCCGCTTTAGGTTAGCATTCACTTTCTCCAGTTCCTCGAGGTGTGCCTGTGTGTGTTGCTGAGCGTGTATGGTTGCCGTAATATCGTTCATGATAAGAATCTTGAACTTGTCTGTATTACGATCATCAACCTCTGCCAGAGAGATCTCCAAATACTTTTGCCCTCGCTGCAGGTTCAGTTCAAACACCTTTTTAGGCTCTGAGATGGGGCTCTGGTACAAAAACCTTTCTACCTCTTTCTGCACTTCCTCCGGAAAAACTGATAAAAGCGACGTACCCAGCACTTCACGCTCCGTCTTTCCGAACAGGTGGGCAGCATAGGTATTGATAGTGAGTACCCTGCCATACTTTGACAAAAGCACGGCCCCAATAGGCGCCTCCTCCAATACTTTTGCGGTATAGTCTCCGCGTACTTTCTCAAGGGCAGACGCACTAATGTTCATGGCTGGCACAACCGAGTTACGGATGTACTGGAAACTACGCCGTTGTTCAGTTCGCTGCACTGCATCCTGTACAATATCCACCAATCGCTCCTGCACTTGATTGGACACACATACTACGGTAGGCCCGATGAAGGGAGAAAACTGCAGCGACTGCTTTACACGCACAAAATTTCGCTCATCGTTTATCAGCAGTACAGAAAGGTGCTTATCCCGGGCATACGCTTCCTGAGCCACCCGCACAGGATTACCAACCTCCTCTCCTACCAGCAGCACGCTATAGTTCTTCAGGTCGCCATCCATCTGTTTTACTGCATTTTCCGGCACCTCATTAAATGCCACTTCCTGCTCCTGTAGCTTTACTTTCAGGAGGCCAAGTGTGGAGGGGTGCAGGCCGGTATACAGAATTTCCATCATCGTGCTTAGCTATCAAGAATAGGTTGTTCCAGCAGGGTACGACCTAACCAGGTATAAAGTATATCAGTTGTGGGTGCCATTACGTGTGCTGCACGGGCATCGCGCAGAAGCATCTCCAGCTTAGAGTTCTCCCGGTAAGCAATGCCTCCGGCCAGCGTCATACACTCGTTTACGACATCCACCACACAATGCGCCACTTCTGCTTTAGACGAAATGATGGTGAGTACAGCTGCAGGATCTCCACTATCGTATTGGCGGGTAGCGTGGTAAATAAGTTGACGGGTCCTTTCAATTTTAGCCCAGATAGAACCAAGGCGATGCTGCAGCAATTGGTTTTGACTTAACGATGTGCCATCGTGCCGATATGTTCGATTTTGCAGGTGTTCGCGCACCTCGTTAAATGCCGCCTGTGCCACTCCCAGGTATGTGCCCGACATAGCTGTAAGAAAGTATGGGGCCACGACCTGAAACACGTACCACAGCTGGTCACCCTGCTCGCCCAGTAGGTTTTTTGACGGCACTTTTACATTATCGAGTGTAAGGCTGCGCGAAGAATTGCCGCGCATACCAATGCCATCCCACTTTTCTCCCCATATCAATCCTTGGCGATCAGCTTCCACCACCATACACGAGAACTCGTGCTGCATGGCATCAGGGTCAACTCCCATGGTAGACACTACATATGAGTCGGCTTTGCCACCATTAGTCACAAACGTTTTTTTCCCCCTCAGCACATATTCATCCTCCGACAACGACAACAGCTGCGTCTGCGGGAAGTAAAAATGTGCTCCTGTTCCTGGCTCACTCAGCGCCAATGTAGTGATGTGCTCTCCGGCGGCAATTGGCTCCAGAAAGTGCTTTTTCTGATAATCAGTAGCCTTGGCAGCTATTACAGCCGTGCCTACACAGTGCATACCAAAGCAGAGTCCTGCGGAGGCAGATTCCTCGCCAATGGTTTCGCAAGCTTTTGCCAATCCCATCAGGCCATGTTCCAAGCCCCCGCTTTCTTTAGGTACAACAAAACCTGCCACCCCCTCCCGCTGTAGCGTGCGCATGCTTTGCTCAGGCCACTTAGCCTCCTGATCGACAACAACAGCCTCATCTCTTACTGTGCTTTCTGCTATCTGCCTGATCAGGTCAAGCGTATTATCTAAACTCACATTTGTCATATAATTTGGCAGTGCCATCAACTAGGGCTGTCAGGTAAAAAATTGTACATCTAATTGCACAAGCTAACTATACAAAATCCGATTTTGCCAGATTCTTATACACCGGCTGCTTCACCTGCATACTGTTTTTTAGACTTCCTTGATACAGCTATTTCACTATTTTTTCAGTGTGGCCCCAGGCTATGTAGCATTACCTGTACTTTATGCTTTTATTTACAGTATGATCAAATTAAAAAGTATGGAAATTAAAAGTATAGCGGCGGGCCTTTGCCTGGCACTGGTTTCCACGGCTGCCTTTGCCCAAACGGCCGACGTACCGAAACCTGTGGCTAAGGCCATGAAGAAGGTAAAGCCCGCTGACATCAGGGAACACATTGCCTACCTGGCCGACGATAAACTGCTGGGCCGCCAACCGGGCACTCCTGGTTACCAGATGGCTGTAGATTATGTAACGGATCAGTTTAAGAAGCTGAACGTGTTGCCAGCCGGTGAGGACAACACATACCTGCAAACCGTGCGCTTACGCACGGCCACCATTAATCCTAATGCTACCCTGCAGTTAACCGCCAACTCAGGTGCCCCCGAGAACCTGGTGGATGGGCGTGACTTTGCTTTTTACCCAAACCCAGGTCAGGAACAGGTAACATTGGATGCTCCCTTAGTATTTGCAGGTTTTGGCATCAGTGCCCCCGACATGAACTACGACGACTATGCTAACATAGACGCCAAAGGGAAAGTAGTCGTGATCCTGCGCGGTGTTCCGGAAGGCTTTCCTTCTACCGTATCTTCTTACAGCATGGACATGCAGACCATCCTGAAAACTGCAGCTGAGCATGGCGCTGTAGGCGTGTTGGTTGGTTCTGCTAACCCGAATGGCGGAGTACCAAACTTCTCCAGAGGTATAAGCAGCGTGATGGGAACTGATGGAAAAGTAGCCGCTTCGCGCAGCTATCACGAAGACATCAAAATGTTGGGGATGATAAACAACAACACCCTGCAAAAGGTATTGACCGGTGCAGGCGTTGATGTACCACAGACAGTTGCTTCCATCCGCAGCGGCCACCCTGCCTCAGCCCCACTTCCTTTCAGCGTAAAGGGCAGCTATAGCAGCAGCTACAAAGACATTGAAAGCTATAATGTGGTAGGCAAGATTGAAGGCTCTGACCCTGTACTCAAAAACGAGTACGTCGTGCACAGTGCCCACCTCGACCACGTAGGCGTCGGCAGACCGATTGATGGCGATTCTATCTACAACGGTGCTCATGACAATGCCTCTGGGGTAGCCAGCCTTCTGGAGATTGCCAACATTTATTCTAAGGTAAAGAACAAACCAAAGCGTTCAATCCTAATTGTGATGGTTACTGCCGAGGAAATGGGTTTGCTGGGTTCGGCTTACTTTGCCAAGCATCCTACGGTACCTGCCGCACAGATGGTGGCAGACGTTAACACCGACATGCCTACGCTGATTGCACCACTATTAGCTGTAGTGCCATTGGGTGCAGCGCATTCATCGCTTGAGGAAGAGGTGAAACAGGCCAGCAATTTTTTAGGTCTGGATGTGGAGGAAGATCCGGAGCCGGAGCAGAACCGTTTCGTGCGCAGCGACCAGTATAGCTTTGTAACGCAGGGCGTACCGGCTCTGCACATTAAGTATGGCAACAAAACGGCCGATGGTAAAAACAACCTCGACCAGCAGGTAAAAGTATGGCGCGAGAAATATTACCACAAACCACAGGACAGTCTGGAAGGTGGTGTGTTTGATTTTGATGCCGCCAAAAAGTACGTGCAGCTTAACTTCCTGATTGGCTACCTGGTGGCACAGGATGCAGAAAGGCCAAGCTGGAAACCGGACGATTTCTTCGGAACGCGTTTCGGAAATGTACAGTAGCAAAAGTAATCCTTCCTAAAGAAAAAAAGCCGGCAGCATCAGCTTCCGGCTTTTTTTCTGTTTACACTGTATGAAAATAATTATCTACTGATGGTGTAGGTATAGCCAGCTGGGCTAAGGTTCAACTTCACCACATACTGTCCGTCTGCATCAACACGAACGTTGCCGCCGTCATACTTCAGTTGCGGTCCAGCACCATCCAGGCCTAAGTTTATATCCCACTTGTCGTTTTCTCTAAACTTAAATTCCTTTCCTGCCTGCAGGTTTATAGTGGCTGTCCACTCGTACTTGCCCTTGCTTGCCGAAACCAGTGTCATGTCAGTGTCATTATCCCAACCACCTGGGGTGGCATCTCCAATTATGCCCCAGTTAGACTTCACCAGCTCATAAGTTCCTGCTTTAGGATTAATGCGCAAGCGGTAAAAGCCATCTTCCGGTACAGTGATATTGTCTGCATCTCCGGTATTATCCAACGTGCCTGGAGCTCCTTTCTTAGCGCCATAGCCGCCGTCCCAACCAGTGGTGGTAGGCAGTACCTTCAACCCGTGGCCATCTACTGTAAAGTACCCGAAAACATCATACCATTCTGTTATAATACCATCCTCTTCTTTGGTGTAACGCTTCAACTGGATACCATTGGCTGGCTCCCAACCTGCTACAGAAGAACCGCCCACCAGGAAGTAATTTTGTACAGGAGAAGGCTTGAAATGAATTGGCCTGCTCTTTTCAGTTTGGGCACCATTGCCTGTAGCAACGGCCTTCAGTATATAGTCGCCATTCCAGGATCCGTCTTCCGGAACCTCAATCTCAGTGCTGAACGCAAAGCTGTTGTTTTCATTTACAATCGTTTCTGAGTACACGCTCTCGGAAGGATTGTCTTTATGGGACAGAGAGATTTGCACCTCCTTCATTTGGTTTGCCAGTAGCTTCACTTCAAAGCTTTCACCAAAGTATACCGTATCCGGTGTCTGCGCATCCAGCGACACCACTAGTTCGTCCAGCTCATGACCTACCTCGTCACATGAACTAAACATCAGCATAACACCACTAAGAGATAGCAGCGCCAGCAGTTTGTATAGGATATTTACTCTTTCCATTGTCTAGAAATGATTTTGATTAATAACCAGGGTTCTGCACCAGGTTCGGGTTAGATGCCAGTGCTGTAGCAGGAATCGGGAAGATGCGCTTATACGTCTCACCTGGGTTAGCAGGCTTGAACAGAATCTCATCCTCGAATCTTCCGAAGCGGATCATATCGGTGCGACGGGTCATCTCCAGGGCAAACTCACGGCCTCTTTCGTTGTAGATAGACTGCAACGTTAGGTTAGCGGCTGTGTACCTGAAGTCAGGGTTGCTGTTAGACGCTCTGTCCCGGATCTGATTAACCAGGCTAAGGGCTTCACCGGCTGAACCAAGGGAGCTACCTCTCAGGATCGCCTCAGCTTTCATAAGCAGCACGTCGGCGTAGCGGAAGATTACCACATCATTGTTCGCGTTGTAGTTCACGGCGTTTTCATCTGGCTGGTACTTTACGTTACGCGCTCCCGCCAAACGACCAAGGTCATCCTCGCCGCCAACATCAAAGGCTGGGAAAAAATAAGGGTCCAGCACCACGTTTACACCGTTGTAGATAAGCGGATCGCCGCTGGCGTTATACTGCTGGCCAAATAACCACTGCTGCTTACGTATGTCTTCATCAGCAAACAGGTTGAAGAAGTTAGGGGTGGTCGTCCAGCCATTCCATGGGTTGGTGGTAAGGCCGTATGTATTTCTGTGTGCATAGTGCAGTACTTTGTTGTACAGCAGGTTACCCTTTGCCTTCACTGCATCAAACGGAATGGAGAAGATAGGCTCTCTGTTTTGCGGGCCGTTGTTGGCCTTAAACATATCGAAGTAGTTAGACTCCAGCGCATACTTACCTGAGTTGATAACTGCATCTGTGTGCTCTACCACCTTATCCCACTGTGGCTGCCCTGCATACACCTCTGCATTCAGGTACAGCTTAGCCAACAGTGTGTGGGCCATCCACTTGGTTGGTCTGCCGTAGGTGGTTGGGCTAACTTCCTCCGTCAGGTTCTCCAGGTTCTCCTCCAATTCTGAGGTGATGAAGGCGAATACTTCTGCCCTCGGCATTTGCTTTGGAGCGGCTGCGTTATCATCAAAAGTGGTTACAACCGGTATGTTCCCGAAGGCATCCATCATGTTGAAGTAGTACCACGCACGCATTGTCTTCACCTCGGCAATGGTCTGGCGCTTGTTGTCAGACTCTGGCGCTGTTTCCAATTGCTTCAGTACACGGTTGGCTGTTCCAATGGCGTTAAAGCCCCAGTCCCAGGAGTTGCGCATAAGCTCGTGCGAAGGAGTCCAGGTATGGAAGTGCATGGCTCTCCACTTTCCTCCGTCAAACCAGTCACCTCCGCGGGTAGGCACTACCACTTCGTCTGTACTTGTCTCCTGTAAGTCGTAAAAGTTGTTGTCGAAGAACTTTTGTGCCGCAACATATACTGGTCCGGTTAAGGCTGCATATTGCTCCGGTGTGGTTGGGAAGTTTTTATCTGTATAATCTGAGTATACTTCTTCGTCAAGGTCTGTACAGGAGGAGAATACTCCCATAGTAGCACAGCCTAAAACTACCAGACTTCTTTTTATCAGCGATTTCATACTTGATTCAATTTAAGTAGCGGTTGACTAGAAACTTACATTAACACCCACCAGGAATGATCTTGTTTTAGGGTAGTAATTGCGGTTATCGATACCGGGTGCCAGGCCATCGAGCGATACCTCCGGATCTACACCGGTATAATCCGTAATCACAAACAGATTCTGCCCTGTTACATACACTCTTGCGCTCTTCAGGTATTTCATGCCAGACACGTTAAAGCGGTATCCTAGTGTAGCATAGTCCAGGCGTGCAAAAGAGCCATCCTCCAGCCACCGGCTGGAAGCAACAGGAGCTTCAAAGATGCCGTCTGCCAGTGCTTCTTCAGAAATGTTGAACGAGGTAGCCTGTGTTAATCGGGAAAGATCCGCTCTTGTAGCATTGAAGATCTTGTTGCCATACACCCCTCTCAGGAAGAAGCCTAAATCGAAGCTCTTATAGTTAAAGTTGTTGCTCCAGCCATAGGTAAACTTGGGCAATGCCTGACCTACAATCTGAAAGTCATCTGGGGTACGCAGCTGATCGGCAGTTACCAACTCACCCTGTGGTGTTTGGTAGATGGTCTGCTGTGTATTTTGGTCGTAGCCTATGTACCTGGCCGTGTAGAAAGTTCCTAGGGGTAGGCCTGGCTCAACCAAGCTAACTGATTGGCCTGTCCAGCCATCCAGGTTCAGGTAACCTTCCAGGCGCTGCGTTACATTAAGGTTGTCCACGTTGCTGGACAGAGAACCTACCTCGTTTTTGTTGCGGGCAAAGTTAAGGGTGCTGCTCCAATTAAAGTCGTTACTGCTGATTACCTCACCTGTGAGCATCAGCTCCACTCCTTTATTGCTCATAGTTGCACCGTTGGCAAGCAGCCTGTTAAACTGGTACGGAGGAGTAGGCACGTTATACTCGTACAGCAGGTCATCTGTCTGCTTATCGTAGTACTCCAAAGTACCAGAGATGCGACCATTCAGGAAGGCAAAGTCCAAACCTACGTTAAGCATAGAGGTACTCTCCCACTTCAGGTCTGGGTTAGGGTTCTGGATTACGGAGTAGCTGTTTATAAACTCACCATTGTAGAGGAACTGGTCTTCCTGAGGACCAAACAGCGTGATGGAGCGGTATGGAGGAATATTTTGGTTACCGGATATACCATACCCTACACGCAGTTTTAAATCGCTAAACAGACTCTGTGTTTGCATGAACTCCTCTTCGGCGATTCTCCAGGCTGCTGCGAACGATGGGAACATGGCCCACCTGTTGTTCACGCCAAATTTAGAAGAACCGTCGCGGCGAAGTGTAGCACTCAGGATATATTTTTCGTCAAAGCTATAGTTTACACGTCCAAAGAAAGACACCAGTGTAGACTCCTCTTTTCTTGGAAAGCCCCTAAAGTGCAATGCAGCGTCGCCATTACCGGCAAACAAGTTACCGGCACCTAGTTCATCAGAGGAGAAGTTATCGTTGATGGCTCTGATACCATCGTTTCGCATGGTGTTCTGGTAAGAGTATCCCCCAAGGAGTTTCAGCTCATGTTTGTCTGCAAAGCTTTTGGTATAGTTCAACACAGACTCAAACACTTTGTCTGTGTGCTTCAAACCTTCCCGCTCGGCATAGCCCATACCCAGTGCACGTGGGTCAAAGTCGCTGCGGCTCATGTAGTAACTGCGGTCGTAATTCTCACGCTGTAAGGAGCCGCTCAGGTCCAGCACCAAGCCAGGCAAGATATCAACGCCTACCTTGGCCGAACCCAACATAATGTTACGGTTACGTTCCTCATCGCGCTGGTTTAGCATAGCAACTGGGTTAAAGTAGTTCGTACGGCCTGGCACCTGGAAATAGCCACCGTAACGCTCATACTCTTCACCAGCTTTGGTAACCGGAGAAACAGGCAAGAATCTGGCTGCTCCATTAAAGATGCCATAGTCCACATGGCTGGAGTTTACCATCGTGTTCACCACCGACAGTCCCAGGCGCAACTTGCCCTCAAACATATCCTGGTCTACACCCAAGCGTGCAATAACGCGCTCCAGAGAATTTCTTCTTACTATACCTTCGTTATCAAAGTAATTTATAGAGGCGTTGTACCTGGTAGATTCGGTGCCACCGCTAAAGCCGAGGTTGTGGTTTTGCGAGATGCCGTTACGGTAAATCTCATCCTGCCAGTTCGTACTTGCGCCATCCTCGCTTTCAGCCACTTGCATATCGTTGTCTGCCAGAAACTGGCGGTACTGATCTGCACTAAGTACGTTTATCTTGTTTGCTACTGTCTCCAGAGCTGCATAGCCACTGTAAGAAAGTGTTGGTGCACCAGCCTTGCCTCTTTTGGTTGTTACCATGATAACACCATTAGCCGCCCTCGAACCATAGATCGCAGTAGCCGAGGCATCCTTTAGTACATCCATAGACACAATGTCATCTGGAGCAACCAGATCAATGGAGGCACCCGGTACGCCATCAATTACATAAAACGGGGCAGAGCCGGCTGTTAAAGAAGAGGGGCCTCGCAGCTGAATGGTTGAGCCCGCAGTTGGGTCGCCACTGCTGCGGTTAATCGTAAGGCCAGGTACCTTACCGGCCAAAAGCTGATCCGGGCTGCCCACGACACCATTATTAAACTCCTTTGGAGAAATAGAGGCCACAGAGCCTGTTACATCGCTTTTCTTCTGTGTGCCATAACCAACCACTACCACTTCCTGCAGTGCCTTCGTGTCGGTTTGCAGGGTAACGTTAAAAGTTGACTGATTTCCGACCGCTATCTCCTGCACCTGAAAGCCGATAAAGCTAAACACGAGGGTAGCATTAGCTGGTACAGACAGAGAAAAGTTACCACTCACATCAGTAGAAGTACCACGTGTGGTGCCTTTCACTACTACCGCCACTCCTGGAAGCGGAGAGCCGTTATCATCGGTTACAGTGCCACGTACTGCCTGTTCTTGTACAGCTTTTGTGTTCTTTGCTGGTGTTGATGACGCTGGAGCAGGATTAGAGCTTGCCGCCTTTGTGATGATGTATACATCATTTACCTTTTTATAGGTAAGGCCGTTAGGAAACAGCACATTACTCAGCACCACCTCTACGTTATCTTCTGCCAGCAAGCCGGCAGGAACTGGCAGTTGCAGCTGCTTTGCCACATCAGCTTTATAGGAGTACTGAATGCCATGCTTGCTGCGCAGGTCCTTCAGCACGTCGCTTAGTGACTTATAGGAAGCACTCTGCCCGACGAGGTGCATGCCGGTAGCAAAAGCCACCTTGTCATCGTGTTGATCCTGAGCTGCTCCCGAAAAGTAAAGGAAGCATGCCGCCGTTATCAGGCTGCATGTCCTTGCTCGGTTAGTAGATTTTTTACGCATAGGAATTTAGTTAATGATCAGTTAGAGCTTATAGTGATGTTCTTGTTATGCTTTTGTATCTCCACATTCAGCGTACCTGAAAGAGTAGAGAGAATATGGTTTGGAGTGTTGTTATCCAGGTAGGCTGTAATGCGCTGCTGCATTAGGCTAGAGTCGGTTACTACCACCCTATAACCGTAGCTGTGCTGCAGTATGGCGGAGATTTCTTTTAGGGTCTTATTTTCGAGCGTGAGCTTGGAGCTTTTCCAGGCGTTATAGAGCTCGGGCTGCACCTTCTTCTTAGTAATGACATTGGCAGCAGCTATATCTACCAATTCACCAGGCACCATTTCCACTCTTTGCGTTTTGCCCTGGTGCAGCAAGTTCAGGCTAACTTTACCGCTCTCGAGTATTACCCGCTTTAGGCTATCGCTTTCAAAAACGCTGAATTCTGTACCTAGTACCTCTACCTCCAGCCCACTTGCTGTCTCAACTATAAACTTCTGCTTATTTTGTTTGTGCGTGACAGAGAAGAAAGCCTGCCCTTCCAGTTTCACGATCCTGTCTTTGTCTAAAGCCCACTTGGCTGGTAGTATTAACTTACTGTCGCTGTTTAGTACCACGGATGAGCTATCAGGCAGGCGCAGATGCAGGCGCTCACCAGCCGCAGCTACATAGGTAACTGTAGCCGTACGCTGCTGATACAGGAAGAAACCTGTTACGAGTAGTATAACTGCAGCAGCTGCAGCCCATGTCCAGCCAAACCTGCTGGCGCTTATAGAAATTACCTTTGCCACTTGCCCCTCTTCAGCCTCCCTATTTGCCAGGTAATCCTGTTTGGCGGTGTGAAGGTGCTGCCACACCTCCTCAAGGTCTGCATTTGCATCATGCAGGTTGTCTGCTGACAGGTGAAGGATCATCTCGCGTGCCTCCTGAACAGCCTGCCTGTGCGATGGATGCTTCTCCAGAAACTCCTGCCAAAAAGCATCGCTTTCTGCTGTAGGGTACTGCACCCACTTTATGAAATCTTCGTCGGTAGTAAAGTCAGAGGTCTTATAGTATGATTGCTTCATTCATATGTTAGCTATAGTTCACCCAGGTTAGTGCCTGCTCACTGACATATATAGAAGCATTGTGCTTTTATTATCCCTCGTTTCTTCAATTATTTTATTCCATTATTTGAATATAGATCTACTTAATACATAAAATGGTTATTTTCAGACATATAAAAAGCATTACAAATCCTCAATCACTAAAGAAAAACAAGAGAAGAGGTAGAGATATGAATGAAGATATGAACTGGAGGTGGTAATAGAACGGAACCTAAAAGAGGTGAAAGGGACAAAAGTGGCAGGTTAGCAGTAGTTGTGCTTAAGACATAAAAAAGCGAGCCCGGTAACAATGTTACCGGGCTCGCTTAAATACTATCCAAACTCATGCTGCTTGAGAAAAGCAGCATGAGTTTATTCTAAGGTTATTTACTGCTTGATGAAGACGTAGTCTCCAGTCAGGTCGTTGAAGATAATACGGTAGTTACCAGCAGCAACTGCAATGTTAGGGCTGTTCAGGGAACCACGACCATAAATGTCGCTGCTGTTGTTTCCTGCACCCCAGTTCATGCTCCAGCCTTCTGCAATACGGAACTTCAATTCAGTACTTTGAGCGAAGCTGTAATCCATAGACCACAGGTGCGGGTTAAAGCTGCTCTTTGTCATAGGCGCTATGTCTGCCCAGTCATTAAAGCCACCAATGATACCAATGGAGCTGTAAGTAGGAGCACCAGCTGCATCATATGGAGCTAGTGAGAAAGTCATCTTTCTGATGTCCAGGTTAACAGTATAGTAGCCATTAGCCGGAACATTAAAAGTTCCTGGATCTGCATCGTCCTCAGTAGCACGGAACGCTACTCCTGTTGCTGTGCCATCGCTACCCCACTGTGGCGCCCACTGTCCTGGATTTTGCAGGAACTTCAGTGCACCTGACTCTAAGAAACCAGTATAAGTGAACACAAAAGGATCAGCCTCGCTACGGAACATTGGCATACCGTTCATGGCATCCCAGTTAGAAGCAGTGGCATCACCTACCATATAGATAGTAGCAAACTTTGGCTTATCCAGCCAAGGAGTGATAGATATGGTAACCACATCAGAGTAAGTTGGAGTTTGATTATCCCCTAGCAAAGGGAACAAACGTACAGCTACCTCCCCTTCCTGTCCTGCAGTATATTCCATGCGGTTCATCAGGGCGTTAAGCTCACCATGTGTAAAGGTCCTGCTAAGGTCACTGCCAACCTCTACTTCTTCCGGGCTTTCAAAATTATCGCCTGGCTGGTCAAACTGCAGGATGTAGTTGATTGCTTCGTTATGGGCAACATCTTCGTTAGACCAGTTCAGCTCGTAAGGGTTCCAGGAGAAAGTCACGGCATCTTCGTCGGTCTCGGCTTCGATCAGAACAACCGATGAGGAAGAGGCTGTTAATGTTGGTGTTTCTCCAGTACTTACCGTCACTCTGTCTTCGTCCTTTTCGCAGGAAAACAGAGCCAGTGACAGTAGACTAAGTATAGAGAATTTATTTAGCCAGATTTTCATATAAATACTTTTAAAGTGAAGTTAAGTAGCAGCAGTACTTTACAGCACTGCTGCTCTACTATCATTAATATCCCGGGTTTTGAACCAGATTAGGGTTGGCTATAATGTCGGCTGTAGGTATTGGATAGATGGTGCGGTAGCTTTCTACTGCTCTACCATTACGCACGCCACCTTTCCAGGCCCACAGATACTCGCCGCTTGTAAACAAGCCATAGCGAATCAGGTCTGTTCTGCGGTGACCTTCCCAGCTTAACTCTCTGGCACGCTCGTCAAGTATAAATCTTAACGTTAGCTGGCTCTGCGTAATATTACCAGACTCGCCGTCATAAGCACGCTCACGCAACTCATTTACAAGTTGCAGTGCTGTACCCATGTCTCCACCAGAACCACCACGAAGAACGGCCTCAGCATACATCAGGTACGCATCTGCCAGGCGGAACAAAGGAAAGTCTGTGTCCACAAAAACCTTACCTGGATGGGAGCCAGTTGCGCCAGTCGAAGTTATGTTCTTATACTTTGTGATCGGGTAACCATTAGAGAATGATCCGATTTCGTTTACCTCCAGGCTTTGTCCGTCGGTATGGAACATCGCGCGCTCATCAGGCTCACCAGTTGCACTCGGGAACAGGTTCACGATGGAAGGAGTGGTACGCATACCAGCCCATCCGCCATCGATACCAAAGTCCTCCGGAGCCATCGTACCACCCACTGGGCCATGCACCAGGTAAGTTGTGCCACCGTAGGTCTGCGTTCTGGTACCATCAAAAGCGATAGGGAAAATGATACCCTCTGCTGTATGGTTATCGGCCAGGAACAGACGCTCATACTCCGGCTCAAGGCTAAAGCCAGCATCGATCACCTTCTTGCTGTAAGTTACAGCCTCTGTATATCTAGGCTCTCCAGCGTATACTTCAGCATTTAGGTACAGCTTAGCAAGCAGCATCCAGGCCGCTGCCTGATCAGCACGAGCATATTCGTTCTGGCCAGCCGCTACCAGGTCATCCTCGATATCAAGCAGTTCAGACTCTATGTATCTGAACAACTCTGCTCTCTCGATCTGCTCTGGGAAAAACGCTCCTACCTGATCCTCTTCTGTTACAAATGGCACGTTGCCAAACAGATCCAGGGCATGATAGTAGCTCAGGGCTCTCAGGAACCGTGCTTCTGCACGGTAGATTCTTGCAGTTTCCGCATTGGTGCCCGTAATACCACGATCGCTCAGCTTCGCATCGGTTGTCTCACGGATGAACTCGTTTGTAAGCGACACTTGATAGTAGATACGAGCGAACATGGCCGTGATGAACTGGTTGTTTGGGGTCCAGTCCATATCGTGCAGGTCAGGCAAACCGGCATCGCCCCAACCAATTACAGCCTCGTCGGTTGGTAGCTCCTGCAGCTGCCAGTACTGGCGCAGGTAAGAGGAGAAACCTTCGTCACCACCTGTAATGTCCGGGTCACCGGCAGGACCTTGCTGTCCTGTTAAGGCATAGCCAGCATATACTTTGGCAAGCACTGCCTTGTAGTTGTTAAAGTCTCTGTAAACAGACGCAGACGTTACCTCATAAGGCGGGGTTTGGTCCAGGTCATCCGTACAAGATACTGTTGAGAAGCCTATCAAGCCTGAAAGGATCAGACTAGCTATATATTTCGTCTTCATTGTTGCTTACTCTATTATTGAAAATCAAGATTTACACCCAGAGACAAGATTCTTGGTCTTGGGTAGAAGTTATTATCGATACCTCCTGTTACCTCAGGATCCAGACCAGAGTACTTCGTGATAACGAACACGTTCTGGCCGGTTGCAGTAAGACGAAGATTTACTCTGTCGTTCAGGATGCTACCAACATTGTAACCTAAGTTTAGGTTGTCCATGCGCAGGAATGAAGCGTTCTCTACAAAGTAGTCGGAATACGCGCGATTCGGGTCGTTCAGACCCAGGAAACCAAACTCATTGATAGAGCTAGGGATCGTTAACAGGTATTCCTCCCAGTCGATGTTGTTGTAGAAAGCGTTGGCTTTGATGTTGTTGTAGGCATAGTTGCCAATAGAACCACGCAGTACAAAGCCCAGGCTCCACTTGTTATAGTTCAGCTGTGAGTTGAACCCAAGAAAAACTCTTGGCTCAGGGTTCTTATAGCGGTACAAGTCCTGGTCAGTGATGACACCATCTCCGCTCAGGTCTGCATACATGCCCTCGATTGGTCTACCGTTGGTATCGTATACCTGCTTATAAACATAGTATGAGAAGGTTGGGTAACCTACTGTGTGTACTTGAATGGTGTTACCTACACCACCACCAATACCACCTACAGGTATACCTACTGCATCTTCATCCTCTACTCTGCTAAGGCTGGTGATTTCATTCACGTTGTACGTACCGTTCACACCTAGATCCCAGCTAAAGTTATCTCTGTCGATGGCTCTGAAGTTAAGTACTGCTTCAACACCCTGGTTTTCGATGCTACCAACGTTGGTATACAGACGGTTTGTAAGGTTAGAACCAGCTGGTACCGGTATAACCGCTAACAGATCTTCAGTTCTCTTAAAGTAGTAGTCTAAGCTACCGTTGATTCTGTTATTCAGGAAGCCAAAGTCGAGACCAGCGTTATAGGTTTTTGTTTCCTCCCATTTGATGTTCTCATCGTAGCCTTGTGGGCGAAGCGTACGATAAAACTCATCGCCTAACTGGTAATTAGCCTCTGAGTTACTGTACACATACCTAGGCAGGTAAGGGTAGAACCCACCGATATCCTGCTGGCCAGTTACACCATAGCCTACTCTCAGCTTCAGGTCGGTAATAGCTGTAACATTCTGCAGGAATGGCTCCTCAATAATTCTCCAGGCAAAAGCCAGCGCCGGGAATGTACCCCAACGGTTGTCCGGGCTGAAGCGAGAAGAACCGTCTCTACGCAAAGTAGCTGTTACAATGTAACGGTCTTTGAAAGTATAGTTCAAACGACCAAAGAAAGAAACCAGCACGTTGTTTGTCTCAATTGGGTTAGGGGCACGTGTAATCGTGTCACCGGCCAGGTTAAGAGTTGCAAACGGTGGAATCTGGTTTCTGAACTTCTGGTAAGAGTAACCTGCTGTGAAGTCTACACGACTGTTTAGATCATCGTACTCCTTTGCATAGTTCAGGTAGAAGTCTAACAGGTTGTTTGATTTCTCCTGTGAGTACTGCGAGAAGCTACCACCCTGCGTATATACAGAGGCCAAAGTACCTGGCAGCGTTACAGAGCCTTCGCTTTTAGACACATCGTAGCCCAGGTTCAGATTTGCTCTCAGGGCTGGGAAGAAGTGCAGCTTGTAGTCTAACTGAATGTTACCGATGCTTCTTCGAACCTCACTCTGGTCATCTGTCTGCTCCAGTGTGCTCAGAGGGTTACGTGGCGCCAGCGTGTTAACCTCCCCGCTGCTACGCACCCACTCAAAGTAGCCACCAAATCTGTTTTCTGTCGGGTCGTAAGGCGACTGTGTTGGGTCGAAAGAAACAGCAGATCCGATTACACCCTCATTAGCAAACTGATGCTCCGAGCTCACGCCCTTCACGTTCAGGTTTACCTTCAGGTGGTCATCGAAGAAGGTTGGGTTCAGGCTTACCGCACCTGTGGCACGCTTCATTTCTGAAGTTAGCAGTATACCCTCCTGGTCCAGATAACCAACGGACACACGGTATGGGATGCTCTTCACAGATCCGCTCACGCTCAGGTTATGATCGTGGCTAACTGCATCGCGGAAGATCAAATCCTGCCAGTCTGTATTGGCATCTCCAAGAAGAGCTCTGTTCTCCTCTGTTGCATATTGGTTTACCACTGAACGGTACTCATCGCCAGTCAGCACGTCTACCTTATCACGCAGCTGAGACACAGATGCCAGAGAGCTAAGGCTTACTCTAAGCTTATCTCCTGCTTTGCCTTTTTTAGTTGTGATGATAATTACACCGTTAGATGCTCTGGAACCATAGATCGCAGTAGCAGAAGCATCCTTAAGGATATTGAAAGACTCGATATCGTTCGGGTTGATCAGTGACAGCGGGTTAGCTGAACCGGAAACACTGCTGTTGTCTACCGGCACACCATCGATAACGATAAGCGGATCGTTGCTGGCGTTCAGGGATGATCCACCACGAATACGGATTCTGCTACCCGAACCCGGTGCACCACCATTCGAAGAAATCTGCACACCTGCTACCTTACCAGAAATTAACTGCTCTGGCGTAGTTATGTTACCTTGCTGGAAGTCTTCTTCCGATACAGAAGTTACAGAGCCGGTAACGTCGCTTTTACGCTGTGTGCCGTAACCTACAACCACTACCTCCTGCAGGGCTTTGGTGTCCTGGCCCAGAGTTACATTGATCGTCGTTTGGTTTCCTACTGGCACCTCCTGAGAAGCATAGCCAATGTAAGAAAACACCAAAACAGCGCCGGTTTGTGGTACTGATAGTGTAAAGTTACCGTTCAGATCGGTAGAAGTACCACGTGTTGTACCACGCACTACCACCGTTACACCTGGTAAGCCAACACCAGAATCATCGGTTACTTTACCAGTAACAGTGACATTGGTTTGGCTACTGGTATTGCTCCAGTTGCTTGCTGCCAATTCCGTCTGCACACCAGAAGCAAAAGCATTCTGACCTGTGCCGGGTAAGAAAAGGCAACCAAGCGCAGTAGAAAGGCCAATAGCCCTTATTCTACGGGTATATTTGTTTTGCATAAAACTACTTTATATTAATAATAGGTATAGTGTTAAAGTTTTTTGCCGGATAATCCGGGCAGTTTATGTTTCTGAGTCTTGGGCACTTTGTTTATGCCTTTCTCCTGTTAAGTAGTCTGTGATTCTGATTGCCTTACATAGGGCTATCTCTTATCTGAGCCTTGTTGTACCATCTTTAACAGACAGGCTTCGTACTTTATACTGCGTGAGTCATTCGCAGGCTCACCTAACTATTCTCCCCCTTTATCGCGTATAGAATAAAACCACGCCTGAAGCTATCCACACTGATTAATCACTTCCTCCCAGATGCATGATGTTAGGCTTGCAGTACTTTCCTTTACGTACTATTCAGCATAACATCTATAACAATAATACAGCACATCCAAGGTAAATGAAGGGATACACTGTTTACTCTTTGTTTTATACACTTGCTGTTTAAGGTAAGTAACACCATTATGATGTTTAGAAGCCCGAAGGGAGTATTTCATTTGATCTTTCTGATTTACGCAGGTAGAACATGAAGTACCTACTACCAAGCAACAAAACGGCAGATGCAGTATTTTGTTTCTTTTCCTTTGGCAGACACATATGGCCCCTTTTCACCTCAACAGTCTTAGCACCTTCTATTATCTTGATAGCGGTTTGAAGACAAAGTTATCCCTTCTTTTTCAGAAAATATTTCAGATAAAGTAGAAGGCAAAACAAGTGCCTCATCCTTAGCCGCTTTCATTTCACAAGCTATAAGTTACCAATGCTGTTGCATGTAAAATCATATCGGCGACAGCTACAAAACTTTCTTTATGGTGAATTGATATAAATGTGGAGAAGCGGCAAACACTGCCCCTCCACATTTATATCCAATTAATTCAATTTAACACCCCATGTTATATAGGCATTTTAGTTTGAGCTTACTGGCTGGCACCAAGAACTATCCGTTCACAAAACAGGTCTTAATCAGGAGTTGCTCTTAGCTTCTTTTACTTAGATTTCTCCAGCCAGACACGCTCTACTTCAAAGCCATAAACCTTACTACCTTCAGAAGAGGAACCCTCCTCTCCTATGGTTACCTCCAGCTTTTCAACTTCCTTTAGATCCAGGTCTTCCAGTTTGCCAGCTTTAAAACTGAACGGGTGGAACCCTGGGTACGGCCTTGGCAATAGTATAAAAGAAGAAGGCGAGAAACTGCTTATCGGCACTTCAATATCCTGTAGCTCACCGTTAAGTGTAAGAGTGGCTGTATAAGCTGAGGCATCATCAGTGATCAGTGTCACCTTTGCCTGCTCCTGACTTGAACTGATGGCGCGGGCGCGGATAACCAGCTTGTCGAACTGAGGCAATTCTGAATGGCGCCCTATTAGCTTGTCGCCAACGTAAGACTGCCATCCTACTACCCCTTCTTCAGGTAGCTCCTCTGTTGCTAGGCGCAAGATTAGTTGACCTGCATTCTCGCCGGTTATGTACTGGCGCTCGTTGCTTCGCCACAAATTAGGGTAAACAAATATGTTCTGATCTTTGGTAGCGTTGAAAAGCTCTACACCACCATTTTCTGAAGCCACAAAGGTCTGCCAGGTTTCATTCTGGGTGTAATCCCAGGCCCATGGATTTCCCTTATGCCCACCAGGGAATGAAACAAAGTCATTTTGTGTCTTTTCCACTACAATTTTATACTTGATCAAACCCGGTGTCAGGAGATCAGCAGGTAGCTCGGCCTGGTAAACATACGGGCGCACTTGTTGCATCTGGACAGTCTTCCAAACACCTGATAGGTTGTTTGCAACCAGGCTCACCTTGGCCGCAGCGTCTACTCCCACAATGGTCGCCTCTACATTGTAAGGCTTTCCTGCAGTTACCTCTGCTAAGGGGTTATGCAACAGATCCACCTGCGTATAGTTTGGCTTTGGCGCCACAAACTCCTGCAGCTTTATAGAGCCCAAGGCAGTTGTTTTAACATTCTTTGCGTTTTGCCCGCTCTTGGAGAGCAGGTAAACTCCTGGCTGCACCTGGAAACTTCCTTTTGAAGCACTGGCAGTATACGTGTTTCCGTTATTCAGGCCTTGTACACTAAACGCCGCCCCCAGATCCGGCAGGTTGATTTCCATCGGGTGCTCCTGCCACTGAATGCGTGTCACCACCTTGTTTGGCGAGGCTTTGGCAAAAGGATCACGCACATGTATAGCATCAGGCATTACCTCCAGGCGCCATACTCCATTTTCCAGTTTATCTATAAAATAAGCTCCGGTGCCGCTGTACTTCACTACAGCAGAGTTACCTACACCAGCCAATTTGGTAAGCTTAGAGAGGTTAGCTGGCTTGGTGCTTGTGGTATTGGAGTAGTAAAACTTGTCCTGAGAGTTCATTTCACTTAACCCTTGCTGGTGGCTTAGCCTGAATACGTCAAAAACTGTATCAGCCGGAAAGGTGCCATAGCTTTTCAGCAATGGTACCCGATGAAACACCTCCGACGCAATCATAAGGCTAACGGCTTTAGATGGTGTGTAAGCAAGGTTCAGGTAATGGGTCTGGTACTCTGTGTTGCCATAAGCTGTAGCCAGCGGGTCGTAGGCAAACTGAGTAGCCCACTGAAAGCCTGCACCTCTAAAGCTTCTGGCCATTGCTGGGTACATGTAAGGCTCCAGTATGTCACCGGCATCAAACTCATACACCATGCGTGCTTTGCCAGCGAACTGTGGTATTGTGTCGAACGGAATTCTATACTTGTCTACGTGAGGCAGGTAATTGCCCTGCAGGGTGCGGTTAGCCACCAGGCCAGTAGGGTACCACTGAAAGCTTACCCCATCAATGTTTGCCTTCGCAACAGCATCAGCATAAGTAGGAGACTCGCTGATGTTATAGAAGATCGGCTTTGTCCAGCCTGTACCGCGTACGGCTTTTACCATACGGTTCACATACTCAGTAGCCCGGGCTTTTGGCCCGCTGTGCTTTGGCTCATTGTTGATCTCTGCCGCAATAATATCAGGGTCATCCTGATAAGTCGTCTTGGTGTAAGGGTTAACGTGCTGGAAGAACTGCTGCAGGTATCGCTCCTGAGCTAAAAATGCTTTCTCTTCCGTTACCGCCTGCTGCTTGTTATAGATGCTTGAGAACCCGGCAGTCTTCACGTCCGGCTCCGGGTAACCAGATCCCCAGTAGGCGATTGGCGTAACCAGTATTTTGATGTTTCTTTCCTTAAGCTTCGCTACCAAGTAGTCAAACAGCCTGAGGTGCTCGTTCTCCAGCAGGTTTCCTACTGAATCCGAGATCTCAGTATCCCATACGTGCACCCTGAAGGCATCTATACCCATTCGGGCAAAATGGTACACGTCCTGATCTATTGCTTTCTCTAGGTCTGCCCCCAAGGCTTTATGAGAGCGGTAACCATAGGCAAAAGGCACAGTGTAGTTTACGCCAAAGAAGTTAGCTTCTTTGTTACCTTTCTGCCAGCGCATGACACCCTTTTTATCTATATATACACCGCTATATACACCGCTTTTACCTTGCGCAAGCAGCGTGGTGTTTGCCAGGCACAGCAAGGCACCTAGCAGCATTAGCTTTTGGGTAAATCTTGTAATATGCTTCATCATTGATCTTTCTTATAAGCCATTATTGCTATGGGCGCGCAAAGCTGCTACAAAACATTCTTAAATTGAAATAAAACCGCAATGTTTCTGATCTACTCTCACCTTGGACTACTTCTCCATCTTTACCAGTTTCTCCACATAACGCTGATCTCCAGCAACTACCTGCAAGTAGTATAAGCCGTTGGCCATCCCTTGTAAAGGCAACTGGTGCTGCAAAACTTCCTGCGCTTTGGTTAAAGAAATGCGTTTTACAGTGCGACCGGTTATATCCAGCACATGTAGCTGCACAATACCGCGGTAGGTACTCTCAACCTTCACTGTTACGGCAGCTGGAGCTGGATTTGGATAAACCTTAACAGTATTTCCGTTGCTTAAGACATCCTCTGCCGAGAGAACCACGTGCGACCAGGGCAGCAGGTTAGGTACAGGCTCTTCCAGCTTTTGAGAAGTGTATAACCTGAACTCGCCTGGCTGTAACACAATTACCGCGTGTGGATTGGTGACATGAAGTTCTCTACCTGTAAAGTAGTCGTACCAGGTACCTGCGCCCGGGAAGTTGGCATTTTGGCTTTGCTGCTGCACATCAAAGTTGCCAATCAGGAATACCTGCATTTGCTCTCCTGTCAGGGTGATGCGCTTTACAATATTATCCAGATCAAGATTAAAACTCTCTGTGCCAAACACTGGCTGCGAAGTCTTGAGCTTGATCAGCTCTGCATACACCTGGTACAACTTTGCGCGCTCCGGATCGTTTTGGTAGCTCCAAAGTATAGGTTTATTCCCTGTGCGGCCATTCTCTTCAATTGAGATATCATAGCCAAGCTCTCCAAACTGCCAGATCATTTTAGGGCCAGGTATAGCCAGTGCAAAGGCAGCCGCCAGCTTAGCCCGGTTCAGGGCTGTTACTTCATTTCTGGTACTGTAGCTTCCGGATGAACGGCCATTCTGCATTAGATCATACACAAACCGCTCTTCGTCGTGGCTCTCAAGGTACCCTACAACATGCGGCTGCTCCCACTCGCGCGCTGTATAGGCCATCCACTCTGGGTTTGCGTTCTGCCCTTTGCCCAATTGCCTGAAATCGTAATTAGCGTTACCCCAGAACAACATGCCATAGTTTGCCAACTCTTTTTCTTCACGGTTGTCGGCAAAATGCTCCAGAATCACATAGGCCGTTTCATCTGTACTTCTGATTTCGTCATAGATACGTTTCCAGGTTGCTACCCGGTCAGCATCGTAGGCACTCCAGGCATTCACATCGTTACCTGTAGTGTTTTGGGTAAAGCCTTTCGAAAGGTCAAAGCGAAAACCATCTACCTTATATTCTTCCAGCCAATACGAAGAAACTCGCTGCACAAGGGCTTTGGTAGCAGGGCTGTCGTGGTTAAAATCGAAGAACACATTAAATGGATGTGTCGCTTCCTGGTTAAAGTATGGGCTGTTAGCCGAAGGCTTGTCCCCGTCCCAGTAAAGCTTTACATACGGGAATTCATAGTCCGCCTGGTTCAGCACCACATCCAGAATAACGGCTATACCATTCTGGTGACAAGCATCGATAAATGCTTTCAGGTCCTCTTCTGTGCCGTAGGCTTTATCAGGTGCAAAGTAGAAAATAGGGTTATAGCCCCACGACTCAGTGCCAGAAAACTCCATTACTGGCATAAGCTGTATAGCATTAATGCCCAAGCGCTTGAAGTAGCTTAGCGTGTCGGTTAAGGTTTTATAGTTGCGCGTCTCCACAAAGTCCCGAATCAGCAGCTCATAAATGACCAGCTGGTCCACGTCAGGGCGCTCAAAGTCGGTAACTTTCCAGGTATAGGCGGGCTGTTCCGTTTGTAGTATAGACACGATACCGCTGGCTCCCTGTGGGTAAGGCTTTAGGTTAGGGTAATTCGCATCTGTAAGGTATTGGTCGTTGTTGGGATCCAGGATTTTCTCAGTGTATGGGTCCGCCACCGCTATCTCACCATCTACATAGTATTGGTAAGCTACCTCCTGGCCCGCAGGTAAACCTGCCAAACGTAACCAGTAGCGCTCGCCATCCGGAGTACGGTTCATCAGGTAGCCCTGCGACAGTTGCCAACCGTTAAACTCACCAATCACATACACATGTTCTTTGTGCGGAGCGTACAGCACCAGTACTACTTCGTCTTCATCTACATAGTTGATACCATCTTGCATTCCTGCAGGAAGCGCAGCCACCCTTGGCTCAGGCTCAACAAAATATTCGAATGCATCAGTAGCTACCTCATCTCCGCTTGTAGCCTCAATCATTACTTCGTGCCGCGACCCGCGCACCTGGCTCGCAGTTAAAGTATAACTCAGACTCTGTCCGTTAGCCACACTTTTTAGCTCCACACCATCCTGCAGCAGACGTAATGCCGCAGCCTCTGAAGAAGCTGTCTCTATCTGTATCTGGCTACCAGCCTCAGCAAAAAAGAAGTTCTGCTCTGGCCGCTGGAATACCACCGTCAACTCATCCTCATAAATCCCTATAACGATGTCTTCGGTTTGAGCTGTACCGTTTCCGTTTTTGAGCAGCAGCCCTAATTTGCGGATAGGCATACCTGCAGGAACACCAAAGTACTCTCGTGGAACCAGTGTTATCTGCCATTTATCATTCCCTAGCGAAGTCATTCTTCCAGGCTCAAAAGGAGCGCTCCAACTAGTCTGACCAGTAGGTTGATATTCAAAAGCCTGGCCCTCTTCTGTTGTACCAGCACCTGCCCACAGGTATACATCACTGGTTTTACCCAGTAATCCCTTGGCTCGGCTGTCTTTTGCCTTAGTCAGGTCAAAAATTAGGGTTACCTCCTCATCGGCTGTGGGAAAAGCAGGATTTGTTGTAACTATCTGCGCCTGCACCTGCAAGGCAAACAAAAACAACAGAGACACCAGAAGGCGCGATAGGGTAAAAAGCTTCATAAGCAGATTAATTTTTGGTATAAGCAGTTAAGTGTTCCAGTAATCTACCAGGATTAGATAAGAAACAGGAAAGCTGAGAACAAAGGTACATCTAAAATAAGTAAGCTATCACTTAAAATACTGCAGTTAATCAGTAGCAGCTATGTCCATTGCTGCCTACAAGTATGGATCATAAGCTATTCTGCTAGTAATCAACACAGTTGCAGCAACAGGTATAATTCACGGATTAAGTATTCCAAATCTTCTGTATATTGCCTTACATTAGGCAACATTTGCACTTTACGTGTTGCCCTAGGTAAAGAATAAACCGGATTCTTCTTGATGCCGGACTAATCTAAACTCATAAAGTAGCCACCTTGCAACCTCCTGTTCTAGATAACATGATGCAAAACCACTCGCGCGAGTTTTATCGTGCCATTATAGGGAACAGCATGGACCTTATAGCAGTGATGGACGAGGAGGGCAACTACTCTTTTATAGGAGATTCGGTTACAGCAATACTAGGTTATGAGCCGAAAGAGCTTTTGGGTGTAAACGCTTTTTCTCTGATACACCCAAAAGATCTACCGGCTGTGCAGGCAATGTTGGAAAACCTCCAGCCCCTGAAGCCAACTGTTTTTCCACTGCTCCGCTTCAAGACCAAGGACGGAGGGTGGCGCTGGCTGGAAAGTACCTTATGTGATATGCTGCAAAACGAGCATGTGCAGGGCATCCTGGTTACGTCCCATGATGTGACAGAGGCAACTGAGCTAGCATATCAAAATGATTTCCATCAGGCTTACTACAGGTCCCTGTTCTTTGAGCACCCAGACACAGTATTTACCCTGAACCTTCATGGTGAGTTTCAGCAGGTAAACAAGCACGGACAAACATTAACTGGTTATACAGAAAGCGAGTTTTTAAGGACCTCCTATACTACCCTTGTTCACCCGGACTTCCTCGAAATCACTGAAAAAGCCATGCAGAAAGTATGGGCAGGTGAAGCTCATACCATTGAAGTATGCATTATTACACAGCAAGGAGGCCTGAAGAACATCAGTGTGTCGATAATGCCGATTTACTTCAGGGGTAAGTTACAGGGAGCACAGGGCATAGCTAAGGATGTAACTGAAACTGTAAAAGCGCAGCAACTGATTCAAGAGCAGGCACAGCAGCTAAACAACATCCTCGAAAGTATAACCGAGCCCTTTTACGCCCTCGATAGCTCCTGGCGATTTACTTTTGTAAGCTCAGCATATGCCTCCTATATGGGGCTGGACCAGACCGCTATTGTTGGCCAAGTAATATGGGAAGTATTACCCGGGCTTGTGACTACAAAATTTTATAAAGTATGCCATGAGGTAGCTGAGCAGAAAATATCAGCACACTTCGAGACAATTTATGAGGCTCCGGAGCCTCGCACGCTACAGGTAAGTGTGTACCCTTCTACAGCGGGTATTGCTGTGCACTTTATTGATATTACAGAAAGAAAAAACCTGCAGAGCAAACTGGAAAAGCTTTCGCTGGTAGCCAGCAAAACTGTGAACGGTATCGTGATCATGGATGCCGATAGCAGGATTGAGTGGGTGAACGATGGCTTCTGCCGCCTTACCGGCTATAGTCGCGATGAAGTATTAGGACTCAAACCTAGTGATATTTTGCAGGGCCCCGACACAGACCCGAAAGTGTCTAAACGCATTCTCGAAAAGTATAAGACCCTGGAGCCTTTCTCAGAGGAGGTTCTAAACTACCGTAAATCAGGAGAAAAACTTTGGTTCTATATTGATGTAACTCCAATTTTTGACCAGGAGGGCAAGCTGGTAAATTATATCGCTATAGAAACTGACATCACAGAGAAAAAAGAGGCAGAAGCAAAGCTCGTAAAATTGGCTGACGACCTGTACAAGCATAACCTCGACCTGCAGCAGTTCACTTACATCATCTCGCATAACCTGCGGGCGCCAGTGGCCAATGCTTTGGGACTGACTCAGCTGATGAACAAGCTACCCAAAGACTCTGCTACTTACCATACAGCACTACAAAAGTTACAGGGCTCTATTCAGCAACTCGATACGGTGGTAAAGGATATAAACCATATCCTCTCCCTCCGCGACTCAGGTCGGGTATCTACACGCGAACAAGTTTCCCTGGCGCAAGTTTGCCAAGATGTACTGGACCACCTGGGAGAGGAAATACAACATATCGGAGCAAATATCAAGATAGATATTGCCCCAGAACACTGCCTGCTTTCTATCAGGGCGTACCTGTACAGCATCCTCTACAACTTAGTAACCAACAGTCTGAAGTACAGGTCTGAAAAGCGCCAGCTAACCTTAACTATCGCCACAGAACGTGACAAGCGAGGCTATGTACTTACTGTGCGCGATAACGGCTTAGGTATGGAGATGCACCTGGTGCAGAACCATTTGTTTCAGCTGTACAAGCGCTTCCACCCGAACATTTATGGTAAGGGCATCGGGCTTTTTCTAGTAAAAACACAGGTACAAGCCCTAAGCGGTAAAATTGAAGTTGAGAGTGCCCCTGAAGCGGGTACTACATTTAAGGTATATTTAGGAGCAAAACATGTATAAGAAAGTTTACATAGTAGACGATGACGAGGTAAGCATCTTTTTGACAGAGGCTATCTTGGAGGCTGAAAGCTTTGCCACCGAGTTCAAGGGTTTCCTGGACCCCAAAAAGGCATTGTACAACCTGCTAGAGAATGCGAAGAACAGCAATACCTCCGCTTTACCAGAGGTAATCTTCCTGGATCTGAACATGCCTTTCATAAGCGGCTGGGACTTCTTAGAGGCTTTGGCTCCTTACGAGCATGCCTTGAAAGGCCGGTGCCGCATTTATATACTGACCTCTTCGGTAGATGAGCATGAACGCCAGCGCGCTGCTGCTTCTGGCCTTGTGGCAGGCTTCTTACAGAAGCCCCTGCAGGACGGTTGCCTGACACAATTAAAAAGAAACTAGAAAAGTTAAGTACAGCTGGAGTATACCTACACAAGCTTAAACCCAATGCATCACAATTCACCTCCAACTAGAAGCAGTGCCAGCATTGCATCACTGCGTCTTGAGCGTCTTAACCGTCTCTTGTTTAACCATTACCCTGATGCCATCTATACCATCAACACGGATGGTACATTTCATACAGTAAACGATACAGTATGCCAGGTACTGCAGAAAGAGCGGGAGGAGTTGGTTGGGCAAAACTACCAGCTAGCTGTTCACCCGGAGTACTGGGAGCACTCTTTCTCCTATTTTAAGGCTGCTCATGAAGGCTTGCCACAGCGTTACCAAACAGTAGTACGCAGCAGCAGCGGCGAATCTGTTTTCCTTGATGTAACCAATTTTCCACTGAAGGTAAACGGAGAAATGGTAGGTGTTTTTGGTATTGCCAGAGACATTACAGAGCAAAAGCACCGCGAACAGGCGCTACTGCGCACCACACAAGAGCTGAAGCGCCAGAACGAAGAACTGGAGCTGTTTCGAAAGATAATCGCACACGATTTCCGCAGCCCTATAGCCCGTTTGTTGGGCCTTAGCAAATTGCTACAGAAAGATAACCTGCCTGAAAAGACGCAAGAGACAGCCCTTTCAGCACTCCTGCAATCTGCCCAGCAGCTCGATGGGATGGTGCAGGACCTGAACCAGATGCTATCGCTGCACCACCAGGGCGACGAGCCAAGGGAACAGTGCGACGCAGTAGAGCTTGTACAGTTAGCGATGAATAGCCTGCAAGCAGACATCAGCAGCGCTGGCGGAAGTATAACACTTGATGCACCAGACACCCTGCAGGTGTTCACTGTTAAAGCCTTTATGGCAAGTATCGTCCAGAACCTTCTATCAAACGCTATAAAATACCGTTCACCTGACAGGGCACTACAGGTAAATATTCAAGTGGCACAACAGGGCAAAGAGGTGGTATTTACATTCACTGATAATGGCAAGGGTATGGATCTGGACCAGGTAGGATCTTCTTTGTTTAGAATGTACAAACGCTTTCATCACGAAGTGGACGGAAAGGGTCTTGGCTTATACTTAGTGAAAGAGCAGGTTAGATTGTTGGAAGGGCGTATTGAAGTAGAAAGCACTCCGGAACAGGGAACTACCTTCACTGTTACCTTACCTGTATAGTCTTGGTATAAAGCATAATACACCTGTTTATCCTCTCTCTATAGCAGCTATTATTACACTTTTCTTGGCTGCTAACTTTTCTAGCTTTCCCATTGCAGATTTGGCATAACTTTTCGCACATAAATTTAGCTTCACCGTAGATATAGGTTCCTAATGAAGCTGCTTTGTTACAACACACAATAACTCTGACAACAGGTAATGGTATAGCAATTGACTGTCTTTGAATCCGCTGATTATGATTTGTTTCTGCAAGCGCAGGAGCTTCAGGAGAGCTTACTTCAACCTAAAAGCAGGTGCATGTTTAAGAATGTCTATATTATCGACGATGACGAGGTAAGCGTTTTCCTGACAGAGGCGATGCTGATGACGGAGAATTTT
Source organism: Pontibacter korlensis (assembly GCF_000973725.1). Taxonomy (NCBI): domain Bacteria; kingdom Pseudomonadati; phylum Bacteroidota; class Cytophagia; order Cytophagales; family Hymenobacteraceae; genus Pontibacter; species Pontibacter korlensis. The sequence goes on from NZ_CP009621.1 coordinate 5,012,159, forward strand.
GCGCATAACTATGAGACATTCCTTAACCCGCAAGATGCGCTACAGCACTTGCTCCAAGCACTAGGGCAAGGTAAAGAGGACAAAACTCCTGACATCATCTTCCTGGATTTAAACATGCCTTTTATGAGCGGCTGGGACTTTCTTAACGCACTGGCTCCATATGAAGCACAACTTCAGGAGTGCTGCTCTTTGTACTTGCTTTCCTCCTCCATGGATGTGCAGGAAGTTCAACGTGCAAGGAAGTATCCGCTTCTGTCAGGCTTTCTACAAAAACCGCTGGAGGAGGCAACAATTCGTGACCTGCTCAAGCAGACCTCCTGACCAAATGTTTCTTATTATGTTACCTGGGGAATGTGTGGTAAGATCCTTTAACTTTTAGCCTTGCTATTTGTAGTTACAATAGAAGTATAAAAGTATAGCATGATACTCATTTATTTGAACATCATGCTATTACTCGCGGACATACACCAAGAGAAAAACTATGAAGCTAAGCCGAGCAAACCAAGCTAACATCTGCAACACCTGCGGCACCCGCTTTAGCACAGCCAAAACTAACCAGGAGCTTTGTTGTATATGTTCCGATGATCGCCAGTTTGTGCCACCACAGGGGCAACAGTGGATAACATACGAACAACTGGCCAAAGAGCGAAATATCCTGTTCTCACAGCTGCAGCCGCAGCTTTACGACCTGCGCATTACCCCAGCCTTCGCCATAGGGCAGAAGGCACACCTGGTACTATCACCGGGCGGAAATATCCTATGGGACTGCCTACCCCTACTCGATGCCCAGACACATGCCTACATCCAAAGCTTGGGAGGACTTAAAGCAATCGCTATCTCACACCCACACTTCTACAGTCTGATGGCAGAATGGGCCGAAGCTTTTGATTGCCCTATCTACCTCCATGAAAATGACCGGGAATGGCTAAAAGACAGCAGCCCCCACATCGAGACTTTTAGCCCTGAGCGAAAAGAGCTTTGGGATGATATAAGCATAGTACATGTGGGAGGGCATTTTCCTGGAAGCACAGTGCTGCACCTGCCCCACCATGGCCACGCAGGCACCCTGCTAACCGGCGACAGCATTTTAGTGGTACAAGACAAGAACCGCGTCACGTTTATGTACAGCTACCCTAACATGATACCGCTACCGAAACGGGATATTGAACAGATATGGGAGCGTGTAAAAGTTTTGAAATTTGATACGCTACATGCTGCTTTCAAAGGATCTGGCATAGAAAAAGGGGCTAAAGAGGTAGTAGAGAAGTCGGCTAAACGCTACCTCGAAATATTTACCCCCTGAAATTATTAGCTGCTTTGCCATACTGTATACCTTTGCTGCGCTGAAGAACTACAGAAAAGTAACTTTAGGTGCTGCCACAGGTATAGTTGAAAATGCCCAAAACCCTTGATATTTTTGCCCGCTTTGGGCTTACTCTACAGATTGTTAAAACAGCACTAGCTGCTGCCATCTCGTGGTCTGTGGCCACTACATTTCTGGGCGCTGAGTTCCCATACTTTGCACCGCTGGCTTCTATACTTACTGTGCAGGTTACTGTGGCCGACTCAGTGGAGAAAGCAACGCAGCGCATCATCGGCATCATTGGAGGTGTGGCTGTCAGCCTGCTCATTGGCCACTGGTTCAGTATCAGCAGCTTATCTATTTTCCTTGTGATCATTATCGGGATGGGCATCTCGAAGGCGCTGCGCATGAACCCACAGATCATTTCGCAGGTGGCTGTAAGCTCTTTTTTGGTACTGGCTTTTGGATTTCAGGAAGATGGCTATGCCCTGGAACGGGTAGTGGAGACGCTGATGGGCTCGGTAGTAGCCGTACTCATAAACGCACTGATCATTCCGCAAAATGCTATTCCGGAGGTAGAGCAAAGTATAATTGCATTAGGTGAGCAGAGTACCAAAACGCTACAGTTTCTGGCAACGCAGCTAAAGCAGACAGAGAAAGGACAGCTGGTAGGTCGTCAGGAAACTGATGCACTGATTGCGGCAACCGAGAAGAGTGTGAAAGCACTACAGCTCGCCGAACAAAGCCTCAGATATAACCCATTTCTTACCCACAAGCGCACACGCCTCAGCCGTTTGTCTATTGGCGTGAAGCGACTGGAGCACATTACCACCCAAATTCGGGGCATTCGTCGTGGCATAGCAGATTTAAACTCGGGACACATTTTTGAGACAGACCTGCAGGATACACAAGCGCTGCAGGAAGCCATGGAGGCCACCGCTGCCTGTATCACCTTGTTTAGCCGAACGATGGTAGAGCCACCGGAACTTTACCGCCCTGCCCTGCTGGCCAGCATCCAAGAGGCCATGCAGTTGCAGAACCAGTGCCTGGATGCGCTGCGCAGCATCAAGTCTAACCGTACTCTGCGCGACATAGGCAGTATACTTACTGACCTCAACCGTATCCTGGCCGAAGCAGCCCGTTAGAGAAATAAGGAAAAAGTATCGTAGCCGTCAGAGCTACCGTTAAAGTATACTTCTGCTGTTCCGCCGGCACAACAAAGTATGGCGGCAGTTGTTGTAAGGCTAACAAAACGAGTTGATACTATGTCTATACTTTTTTCCCCACTAACTATCCGCAGCCTCACGCTCAGAAACCGTATTGCAGTGTCGCCTATGTGCATGTACAGCAGCAAAGACGGTTTTGCTACCGACTGGCACCTTGTGCACCTGGGTAGTCGTGCAATTGGCGGTGCCGGCCTTATCATTTCAGAGGCGACTGCTGTGGTTCCTGAAGGGCGCATCACACCTCACGATCTAGGTATCTGGAAGGATGAGCATATCGAAGGGCTGCAGCGCATTACCAAATTCATCAGTGAGAACGGTTCTGTTCCTGGTATACAATTGGCGCATGCTGGCCGTAAAGCCAGTCATAACCGTCCCTGGGATGGTGCCACACCTATCTTCCCTGAGGAGGAGAGCGGCTGGCAAACAGTAGCACCTAGTGCCGTACCTTTTGCAGAAGGTGGACCTGTACCGCACGAGCTAAGCGAGCAGGAAATTGCAGGCGTAATAGATGCCTTCGAGGCAGCTGCGAAACGATCCTTCCAAGCAGGTTTTAAAGTAGCCGAGATACATGCTGCCCATGGCTACCTGCTGCATGAGTTTTACTCCCCGCTCAGCAACAAACGCACCGACAAGTATGGCGGATCTTTCGAGAACCGCATACGACTGCTGCTGGAAGTAACTGAGCGTGTGCGCAAGGTGTGGCCAGAGGAGCTTCCGCTGATCGTGCGCATCTCCGCTACCGACTGGACCGAAGGAGGCTGGACTGGCGAAGACTCTGTGGCCCTGGCCCTGGAGCTGAAGAAGCGAGGCGTTGACCTGATTGACTGCTCCACTGGCGGAAATGTACCACGTGCTTCCATCCCTGTTGGCCCAGGGTACCAGGTGCCGTTTGCTGCCCAGGTACGACAGCAGGTTAACATTTTAACCGGAGCCGTAGGTATTATAACCGATGCCAGGCAGGCAGAGAAAATTCTCCAAAACAATCAAGCTGATATCGTGCTTTTGGCAAGAGAACTGCTCCGTGACCCGTACTTCCCAATGCATGCAGCCCTTGAACTGGGCGATGAGCATGTGTGGCCGCCACAATATGAGCGTGCAAAACCGCGCCATTAAACCAACGTCCGGCATCTGCAGCCGTAATGTAGACGAAACAATTAACTTTAATATGAGCGAGAACATAATTCATGACGAGGAAGACCTGCGCTTTTACATGCAAATAGATGGAGATGAGGCTGAGCTAACCTATACATACCCCGAAACCGAAGTAATGGACTTTGACCATACTTATGTGCCGGAGGATAGCCGCGGGCAAGGCGTAGCCGATAAACTCGTAAAGCAGGGGTTGGAGTATGCCAAGTCAAACAACTATAAGATAATTGCCTCCTGCCCGGTTGTAGAGGCCTACCTAAAGCGCCACCCTGAGTACCAGGAGATGGTATACCCGGTATAGGTCTTCATGCATAAAATTTAACTGCTGCTGTTGCCAAGCCAGGCAAAACAGCTATCTTAGCCACTACATCCTGCTTATGATTTATTTCTATAGGCAGGATGTTTTTTTTATCTGACTCATCTTAAATTCTTGTACATGAACACACGCAGTATCTTCAGCATGCTGGCCCTTGGCGGTGCACTTTGGCTGGGTGCCACTACAGCACAGGCACAGGAGTTTACCCGCCAAGATACCCTGCGCGGCAGCATTACACCAGAGCGCGCTTGGTGGGACCTTACCTTTTATCATCTGAATATAGCTGTAAACCCACAAGACAGCAGCGTGCAGGGCAGCAATACCATTCGCTACAAAGTACTGGAGCCACAAAAGCGCATGCAGGTAGATTTGCAGCCACCAATGCGCATTAGCCGCGTAACCCAGAATGGCAAAGAGTTACAAGTACAGCAGGATGGGAATGTGTGGTACGTACAGCTACAGGAGCAGCAAAAAGCAGGTGAGGAAAAAGAGATAAAGGTTTATTATGGAGGCAAGCCCCAGGTAAGTGAAAACCCACCATGGAGCGGCGGCATGACCTGGCAATATGATGCCAACGGGAAGCCTTTTGTAGCCAACTCCAACCAAGGGGATGGTGCCAGCCTTTGGTGGCCTTGTAAAGACCATATGTACGACGAGCCAGACAGCATGCGCATTAGCGTGCGTGCCCCAAAAGGCCTGATGGATGTTAGCAATGGTAGGCTGAAGGGCGTTCAGGAACATGCCGATGGTAGCAAGACCTATAGCTGGTATGTAGCGAATCCGATAAACAATTATGGTGTGAACGTGAGTATCGGGGACTACGCCCATTTTTCAGATACTTACCAGGGGGAGAAAGGTAAACTAGACCTCAACTTTTACCCGCTGAGCTATAACCTGGAGAAGGCCAAGAAGCAGTTTACGCAAACGCACCAGATGCTGCAAGCCTTCGAGCACTGGTTCGGCCCTTACCCTTTCTATGAGGACGGCTTTAAGCTGGTAGAGGTACCTTACCTTGGCATGGAGCATCAGAGCTCTGTCACTTACGGCAACGGCTACCAAAACGGCTACCTTGGCCGCGACCTGAGTGGCACAGGCTGGGGTCTGAAGTTCGACTTCATCATCATCCATGAGGCTGGCCACGAATGGTTTGCCAACAACATCACATACAAGGATATTGCTGACATGTGGATTCATGAGAGTTTCACAAACTACTCAGAGTCCCTGTTTCTGGATTACCACTACGGCACCAAGGCTGCCAATGAGTACGTGATTGGGCTTCGAAACATCATTCAAAACGACAAACCTATCATCGGAAAGTATGATGTAAACCACTCCGGGTCAGGCGATATGTATCCGAAGGGAGCCAACATGCTGCACAACTTTCGCCAGATCGTGAACAACGATGAAAAATGGCGCAGCATTTTGCGTGGCCTAAACAAAGACTTCTACCACCAGACTGTCACAACCAAGCAGATCGAGAATTACCTGAGCCAGCACATAGGCCGCGACCTGACACCCGTGTTTGATCAGTACCTACGTGACGTGCGCATTCCGAGGCTAGAGTATAAGCAGGATGGTAAGAAGCTGCAGTACCGCTGGGCAAACAGCGTTGACACCTTCAACATGCCAGTAAAAGTGTACATCAACGGGAAAGAGCAGTGGTTAGAGCCTACTACCCAATGGCAGGAGCTCAAAGACGTAAAGAAAAACGCAAAACTGACTGTGGACCCTAACTTTTATGTAACGGAGCAAAAGGTATCCGCTGCTTAGCCAGTATTTCCGGGTCTGATAGTTATACTTGCAGGTAGCTCTGCAATTGCACATATTTATAATTCGCGATTTTACGACAACATGGCCATGTACCGGACTTTTATACTTGCAGCACTTATACTTTTCTGCTTCACTAGAATAGCTTTTGCTCAGGATGCTTACATTTTACTTAAACCTGACAGGCTGTTTGACGGCAAGCAGATGCGTGAAAGCTGGCAGGTGCTTGTAAAGAACGATAAAATAGAGGCCGTTGGCCCACGGTTGCAGGCACCAGCCAATGCCGTAGTCCGGGATTTGAAAGGCACCACTTTATTGCCGGGTCTGATTGAAGGGCACAGCCACCTGTTGCTGCACCCTTATAACGAGACACCCTGGAATAACCAGGTACTGCGTGAGTCGAGGGCAGAACGAATAGCAAGAGCTACCCTGCATGCCCAGCAAACATTACTGGCTGGTTTCACCACCGTACGCGACCTGGGCTCAGAGGGAGCCGGCTATGATGATGTAGGGTTAAAACAGGCCATAGAAAAAGGTGCCGTACCAGGGCCACGTATGTTAGTTGCCACCAAGGCACTGGTAGCAACAGGAAGCTACGGCCCCAAAGAGCTCAGTTACGACATTGCCGCGCCGATTGGTGCCGCAGAGGCCGACGGTATCGAAGGTGTTACCCGCGAAGTACGCGACCAGATCGGGCATGGTGCCGACATCATCAAAGTATACGCTGATTACCGCTGGGGCTTAAATGGGGAGGCAGCCCCAACTTTCACACTTGCTGAACTGAAGCAAATGGTGGAGGTTGCCAGCAGCAGCGGCAGGCCTGTAGTAGCGCATGCCTCTACTCCAGAGGGAATGCATCGCGCCATACTTGCTGGTGTTTCCACTATAGAACATGGTGATGGGGCCACACCAGAAATTTATCGCCTTATGAAAAAGCATAAGGTGGCCCTCTGCCCTACTCTGGCCGCCGGCGATGCCATCAGCCAGTACCGCGGTTGGCGCAAAGGCCAAGCCCCTGAGCCAGCACGTATCGGGCAAAAGCGGCAGAGTTTTAAGGCTGCCCTGGATGCAGGGGTAACTATTTGTATGGGTGGTGATGTTGGCGTATTTACGCACGGTGATAACGCCCGTGAAATGGAAATGATGGTAGAGTATGGCATGAAGCCTCTGCAGGTGCTACAGTCTGCCACTTCCGTAAATGCTGACGTTTTTGGTTTGGCAGGTAAGGTAGGGCGCATCAAGCCTGGCTTACTGGCAGACATCATAGCTGTTTCCGGAGATCCGGTTCAGAACATCAGCCAGGTGCGAGAGGTAAGGCTTGTGATGAAAGGTGGCAAAGTGTATAAGGACTAAATCTGCTTCGGCAAAGGCTCCTGCCCCTCCCCGTCCCGGTAAAACCTTATGGTGGGGTAAGCAAACCGGATATCTGGTGAAGCGAGAAATTTTGTCAGCACGTCCTCCCAAATCAGGTGCTCGCTCTGGCGGCGGCGCAACAGGCTACATACATAGCGCATGGTTAGCTCAATGCCATTTTCGCGCACACGCGTAAACAAGTGAGGCTCCAGGTCTTCATAAAATATAAGATGTTGCTGCGACTGCCTCCTGATTTGCTCACGGGCAGCCTCGGTTAGTTGCTCTGCGTGCTCATGCATCACCTCCCAAAGTATACCCTTGGCCTTTTGCCAGTTGCTTTCGAAGGTTACAAGCACAGATACCTCTTGCCAGATAAACGGGAAACCATAGTTGTAATTTGCCTGTGGTTCAGTAAAAACCTTCAGGTTAGGAATATTTACTACCCGGCCTGTAGCCTGGTCAGCATTCACCCACCCCTGCACCTCGTTCAGGGTAAACTGAAACAGCCTTATATCAATCACATCCCCTATGTGCTGCCCGATCTGTATGCGGTCACCAATATGGAAAGGGCGTTTCCAGATAATAAACACCCAACCTGCCATATTAAGTACGGGCTCACGAAGCGCCAAGACCAGACCTGCTGACAGCAGTCCCAGAAAAGTAGCTATAGAACGAAAGCCGTCGAACCAGATGTACGACAGCAAGAGCATTCCTACAACGGTGACCGTGTAGTTAGAAGCTTTGCGCCACTGATACTTTTTCCGAAGATCAGTCTGTTTATTTATAAAAAGGTACTGCAGAAACAGCCTTAATAGCCACAATACGCCTACTAAGGCCAGTGAGAACAAGAGCCTTTCATAGAACTCAGGGCTTAACCCTGTCTGTGTAGCCAACCAATTTATAACACGATGCATGACCTGTAGCTTTGCACCTGCTTACGCATAATAGGTTGTGCAGTGTTCTGTCTTCCTCAGGCCAAGTGTTAAAAACTGCACCTGCACGAACTGTTGGTTCGAGGCGCAAATTGTCCAATAATGCCAGTCTGGCTAAATATGCTGCTGGCACTTGAGACGCCCCTTTCGGTATAGTACAGCTATCATTCAGCCTAAAAATCATTACAACAAATGAGCATTAGGCCTTGTTGTTTAAACACAGTAATAGTACAAAGCAGGAGCATTTTTATTGTATATTAATATTCCTAAATTTGAGCAGATCGGGTATGGCAGCGGCAGTCTTAAGTGGCTTTCAGATTATAAGCAGCACTGTGCTTTCTATACTTCTGTGCTTATACTAAGCGCCTGTATTAGCTATCACTTTGATCTACGGCATATAATGGTTCAGAAGCAGAAGCTTTCACAACCAGATACAAATGAGCTGGATATAAACTCGGTTCGCATGGAAGAGCTGGAAGTATGGAATAGGTTTAGGGAAGGAAGTGAGGCTGATTTTACCCTCATATACAGGCGTTATGCTCCTGTAATGCTTCGCTATGGCCACCGCATTGCCCCAGACCGCGACCTGGTGAAAGACTGCATCCAGCAGGTCTTCTTCCAGATCTGGAAAAGCCGTGAAAACCTCTCGAATCCTCCCAGTGTCAAAAACTACCTTCTGAAGGCCTTTCGCTGCGAACTTGGCAAAAAGGCGTCTTTCAAAAGTAAGCACGAACCAATCAGCAACGATAACCAGGTAGGTACAGAGAGCTCGCACGAGGTGATGCTCATTAATTCCCAGTCCCTGGAGCTTAACCGGCAGAAGCTTCATCAGCTATTGACAAAATTACCTGAGCGGCAGCGTGAGGTGCTCTTCCTGAAATATTATACTGGCCTGCAGTACGAGGAGATAGCCGACATCATGGGCATCGACCAGAAATCTGTGTACAAGCTTACCTACAAGGCTATAGACAAGCTTCACCAACTCTTTCATGCTAAGCCTGAGGAAGAAACCTCTTCTATCGGAAAACGAGTAAGAGATTTAGCCTATAATTTAAGCCCGGCAAAAGATGATTCCTCACACACCTTATCTCCGCTGCCTGGGAAGAACTCTATTGCGCTCAACCTTGGGGAAGTATAATTTATCTCCCGCCATTCGCTGGTTTTAGCATAGTTTTTTCGGATAAAATTGAGGCTTTCTGGTCTTTTGAATCCCCAATTTAACTGTACCTTTGCTTATACGGGTAGAGAGTAAGTCCCCACATTCTTCCTTTTCGGTTGTACTTTATGCCACAACCGAAAGGATACCTGATTGGGTAGCTGCATCTCTGTACTTGGTAGCTGACAAGCTAAGGCAGCATAGCTCTTGGTAAAGAAAAGGAACAGAGAATGTACTTTTCACTGGCAGGAGCAAGTTAAACTGATAAACCTTAGCCTTAACTCAAAGCCTGCTCACTACAGGAAAACTTAAGCAAACCTAACAACTAAACTCAATACTTAAATCAAACGATTATGGCCGGTGCTACTCATACGGACGTTAATACAGCCACTAAAGGGCCGAATAACGCCGTTACTCAAAACTACAAAGGGCCGCTGATAACGGTTACCATGCTCTTCTTTATGTGGGGCTTTATTACGTGTTTAAATGATATCCTGATCCCGAAGCTGCAGCAGGTATTCACGCTGGACTTGTTCCAGGCTATGCTGATACAGACGGCATTCTTTGGAGCTTACTTTATTATCTCCCTGCTTTACTTCCTGTTGTCGATCAGTAAAGGCGACCCAATCCGCAAGATCGGCTACAAAAACGGTATCATAATTGGGTTAGTGGTTGCCGCCTTAGGTTGTGTGCTGTTTTACCCGGCTGCCAGCCTGCACAGCTATGGCTTCTTTCTAGGGGCTTTATTCGTTTTGGCTTCTGGTATTACGGTTCTGCAAATTGCCGCCAATCCCTATGTGGCTATACTTGGTCCGCCCGAAGGAGCTGCCAGCCGCCTGAACATGACACAGGCCCTAAACTCACTTGGAACCACTGTAGCTCCTATTATTGGAGGTTACCTGATTTTTGGTGCTGTAAGTGCCACAGATACTGGAGCAGACTCTGTAAAAATGCCCTACCTTGGCTTAGCCGCCGCACTGTTGGCCATAGCTTTTCTTATCAAGATAGCTAACTTGCCAAGCATTCAAAGCGAGGATGAAATCAAACCAGATGCTGGCGCGCTGCGCTACCGCCACCTGGTACTTGGCATCATCTGTATTTTCGCCTATGTAGGAGGCGAGGTAGCGATAGGTAGTGCGCTCATTAACTTCTTCAGGCTTCCGGAGATTGCTGGTCTGGAAGAAGCAGAGGCTGGTCACTTTCTGGCCTTCTATTGGGGTGGAGCCATGGTTGGCCGCTTCTTTGGCGCTGTAGCATTATCTGGCATGACAAACGCCAACCGTAAATACATGATTATTGCTGGCATTGCAGCAGTGGTATTTGTCCTGTTGTACTTCGCCTATGGCATGAACGAAGCACTGATCGGCCTTGGCCTAATTGCCCTTAACTTTGCTGTTTTGATGCTGGGTCGCTTTATTCCAAGCAGAACACTGGGTGTTTTCGCAGCCACTGTAGTGGTGCTGTTGCTAATAACCAGCTTTGCTACTGGTGCGGTAGCCATGTGGTCAGCCATTGCTATTGGCCTGTTTAACTCTATCATGTTCCCAACCATCTTTACCCTGGCTATCAAAGGACTTGGTGTACATACCAGCCAAGGTTCTTCGCTACTGGTAATGGCTATTGTTGGCGGTGCCATTATACCACCACTGCAAGGCTATGTGGCAGATGTCACAGGTAACCTGCAGCTTTCGTTCCTGGTGCCACTGGTGTGCTACCTCTACATTATGTACTATGGATTTGCCGGATCCAAAGTTAGAGACGAGGCAGTATAATCGATACTTGCCTATACTTTCAAAGGCCAGTCTGTACATGCAGACTGGCCTTTTTGTTATGACACAGTTTTAGCAAACCGCACATTAGTTACTCGCCCAGAATTGTTTAACTTACCGGTGGCTTTGCAATTATACTCTGGCGTTCACTCCTAGAGTTACTATAAAATACAAGGCACAAGATTATCCAAGACCTGCATGAAGCTCCACCTGATATCTATACTGCTGCTACTCCTAACGATCGCACCTGCGACAGTTACGGCACAGGTGGGTAAAAAGCAGCCCCTGCAGCGCCCCAAAATAGGGCTGGTGCTAAGTGGTGGTGGCGCAAAAGGTATGGCTCATATTGGCTTCCTGAAAGTAATGGAGGAAGCTGGTATACGCCCCGATTATATTACTGGTACAAGTATGGGTAGCCTGGTAGGTGCTTTGTATGCCCTCGGATATTCTGCCAGTGAGATAGAGAAAATTGCCCTGGAACAGGACTGGGAAATGCTGCTAAGCAACCAGGTTCCGTTAAGCCAGATTGCCATGGAAGAAAAGGAATACTATGGCCGTTACTTGCTGGAGCTTCCGGTAAAGGGACTAAAGATCAGCTTCCCGAGTGGCTTGATAGAGGGGCAGGCTTTAAATAACCTACTCATCAGGCTCACACGCGGAGCACACGGTATACAGGACTTCAACAAGTTGCCTATACCCTTTGCTTGTGTAGCCACAGACCTGGCCACCGGCGATAAGGTGGTGTTAAGGCAGGGATTTCTGCCAGAGGCACTGCGGGCTAGTATGGCCATTCCTACTGTATTTACGCCTATGAAGCTGGATGGCCGCATGCTGGTAGATGGTGGTCTGGTACAGAACTTTCCGGTACAGGAGGCGCTGGACATGGGCGCAGATTTCGTTATTGGCGTTAATGTTGGCAGCGGCCTGGAGCCAGAGCATAACCTCAAGTCTATGATTGATGTGCTGGTACAGGCAACGTTCTTCACGAGCGCCTCAAACCTGGAAAGCGAAAAGAAGAAAACAGATCTTTTAGTGGATGTGCTTCCAAGCCTGGAAGGGTACTATAACACGGGCAGCTTTAAGAACACGAAGGAAATCATCAGAATTGGTGAGCAGGTGGCTAGGCAGTATGAGGATAGCTTGCAGAGCTTAGCAAAGTATTTTAACTCCTTCCAGGAGCCCATGCACCACCCCGAACTGAGCCCCCTGCAGGATTCTGTTCACTTAGGACAGCTTTACATCAGCGGCACCAGCACCATGCCTCGCCGCATACTGCGTAGAAGGCTTCGCCTGAACGAAAACGAAACCACTACTATCAGCAGCATCGAAGACCGTATAGAAGTACTTTTTGGCACAGGGCACTTCAATAAAGTATCCTATGCCATGGTACCCACTGACAGCAGCCATCATTTGCAGGTAAATGTGGAGGAGGCTGCCAAGGGATTGTTAAAAACAGCCATTTTCTATGACTCTGAAAACCGTGCAGGGGCAACTATAAACTTTACACACCGCAACTTGCTTTGGGAAGGATCCCGCTTTGTGGCTGAGGCAGATTTAGGGCAAAACATCCGCACAGATATAAATTACCTGAAGTATATGGGCTACCGCAATCAGCTGGCAGCCAAGCTCAGCAGCCAGTACTTTAAAAATGACTTCGCATTGTTTAACAATAGCGGCAGCAAGGTTGCCATACTTCAACGAAACACTAACATAGGTACACTTGGCTGGCAAACCACTACCAACAACTCCTGGACACTTGGCCAGCAACTGGAGTATAAGCTAACACGGCTCTACCCACAGGTGGCCGGGCAGGTAAACCTGGATACCATGACGGTAGACATAACACAACTGGAGCAGCTGAAAGTCCGCAACTGGTCTTTCTCGTCCTTCTTCAAGCTAAACACACTTGACCGGCACTACTACCCTACCAAGGGCTGGAAAGCTGAGTTGCAGGGTAGCTTTATTTTTGGCAGCAGGTTTAGCGTTCGCGCCAAAGAGGGACATTCTGAATGGGAAGATAAGATGGGACATGACGATATGGACCCCTACTTTAAAGTAGCGCTAAGTGCCAATGGAGTTGTACCTCTCCGCCATAACCTAAGCCTGATGCTGGGCCAGGGCCTTGTAATGTACACCAACAACGACCTACCAATAGGTGAAGAGACACTGGTTGGAGGTTATACCTCTGTTTTGCCAGATATGGTTGAATACAGAGCTGCCGAGCCTTTTGCCTATTCCACAGATAACCTGCTGTACTCCGGGCTTGGATTACAGGTAGAGCTCCGGAAGAAACTTTACCTGCAAACTAGCACTACACTTTTAAACACAAGTCTGTTGCAAGGCTCCCGCAACCTACGCGGTAGAAATAGCCGCTTGGGCTACAGTGCTACCCTCGGCTACCTTACTCCTTTCGGCCCAATAACAGCTGGCTTAGCACACGAGCGCAACTCCGACTGGCGAGGCTTTATTAGCCTTGGGTTCAGGCTCCCTTGGTAGCACTCTCACCTTAGCACATCCTTCCCTCCGGCTTAAACATGTTCTAGTACTTTTAGAAACTTTTCTTTACCCATTCAAGTATTAGCTTCGCCCAACGAACTCTGCTGTTGGCCATTTAAACAGTAACATATGATAAAGCACTATCTTGTTACATAACTTTTTTTATTTATCTTTTCAGAATATCAGCAGAATAGTTGCTGCATTATCTAACCGCTTACCTTAATTAATTTTTATGCTTACGATTGAATGCCAAAGAAAGCCCTCGCACTTGGGTCTTTAGCCAAGGGATGAATTTGGTTTTCTTTTTGAACCACTCGATGTGGTGCGACATTCCTTCACTTTTGTTGGGTTAGATCTTACCCTATGTTCTACCGCCTGCACTTGCCGGCTGTTACCTTTGCTGCAGCAAACATGCCCTGCACCGGGCAGGGCGCCAAAAGCAGCCGTGAACCAGATCAAGACATACCGCTTCCGACTCAAACCCACCAGGGCGCAGGCACAGGTTTTCACTCAGTGGCTCGGTTCGTGCAGGTATGTCTACAACCTGTGTCTGGCCTACAAGAAACACCTCTGGACCAACTATCAAATCTCCGTATCGAAGAACCAGATGCAGCAAGAACTTGCAGCCATTGCCAAGGAGGTCGGGTGGATCGGGTGCGTGCACTCTTTAGACACTGCAGGAAGTAACTGATAGGTTGTTCAAATCCTACGATGGTTTCTTTAAGCAGGGCAAAGGCTTCCCCAGGTTCGCCAAACGTAGCCTGTACAGGTCATTCACATTTAAACAGGGTGTGAAGCTGCACCAGAACACAAGTACGGTACAACTGCCCAAGATAGGCAAGGTGAAATACCGCAAGTCACAGGATGTGCAGGGGGGTATCAAGACAGCCAGCGTTGTCAAGGAAGCCGATGGGTGGTATGTGACGCTGTGTTGCCAGGTGGATATTGAGCGACTACCACAGATAAGCAATGTGGTAGGCTTGGATGTTGGTATCAGGTCCTTTGTCGTGACATCTGACGGTCAGGTGGTGGATAATCCTAAACACCTATACCGCTATCAGCACCAGTTAAGGAGAGCGCAACGTGCTGTATCGAGAAAGAAGAAAGGTAGTAGTAACAGGCGAAAGGCTGCCGGCAAACTTGCCAGGCTGCACCAGAAAGTGAGCAACACCCGCAAGGACTTCCACCATAAACTCAGCACGCAACTCATTCGCGAGAGCCAAGCGATTGTAGTTGAGAACCTGCAAGTGCAGCATATGGTCAAAAACCGTAAGCTTGCCAAAAGCATCAGCGATGCTGGATGGTATCAGTTCGTGCAGATGTTAGCCTACAAGTCCAAATGGTATGGTCGGGAGCTTGTGAAGGTAGCCCCCAACCATACTTCTCAGGATTGCTGGGTTTGTGGCTGGCGTAACACCGACCTGCAGCTAGCAGACAGGTATTGGACTTGTTCTAACGGACACGTCCTGGACAGGGATGTGAACGCAGCCATCAATATAAGAAATAAGGCGGTCGGGCAGACCGTTTCAGCTTGGGAGATATACGGTCGCAGTAGCGAGGTAGCCCAGGAATCCAACCTGCTTTAGCGGTGGGAATGTCAAAAAATTTACCACACGTACCGCCCTACCTGTGCTGGCGGCTCTTGGCCTATTTATGGGATGTACACCTGATGAGGAGCAGGTAACACCAGAAGCTTCCTTCAGTGCTGAGACAACAAGTGCAGCAACAGCAGGATCAGCTAACCCGGTTGTAAGATTGAAAACAAACAGCTTCATTATTATTTCCTCTTCCAACAGCCTTCCTTCAGACTTAGAAGGGCAGGTAAAGTTCCTGAAAGGAAACGTTACAGGACTGCTGAAGGAAGTTGGCATGGCTACCGTTACCTCAACTGACCCAGATTTTGCAGCAAAGGCTGGCAAAATTCAAGGAGTTAGCGCTGTAATTCGCGATGCAGAGATCCAGTGGCTTAACCCTGACAATGAAAAGACATTTGATGCTGCAGCACTAAATGTTAACCCTGCCAGCAGTGGCGACAGTGAGCCTTACTTCTTTCTTCAGTGGGGGCATACTGCTATACAGGCTCCAGCAGCATGGAATGCAGGCGCACGCGGCAAAGGAGTTAAAGTCGCCGTTCTGGACACAGGATTCTTCCTGGATCATCCTGATCTAAAAAGCAATATTGCTTCCAGTGCATCTTTTGTGCCTGGGGAGCCTGCTCAGTTCAAAAGCATACCTAATGTTCGTACCTCCAGCCATGGTTCTCACGTTGCCGGTACTATTGCAGCAGCCGATAATGGTCTAGGAGTAATAGGAGTTGCTCCTGATGCACAGCTAATACTTGTAAAAGTACTCCGTGATTCGGGCTCCGGCAGTTTCTCCTGGATGATGCAGGGTATACTACATGCCGTTGCAGAAGGCGCTGACGTGATAAATATGAGCTTAGGTGCTGGCTTGCCTCGCAATGGTAAGTTCTTAGATGAAAATGGCAACATGATTAATGACACAAAGGCCGTTCAGGAGCTTCTTAATGCAATCAGCAGAGTTACCACGTATGCTACCCAGCAAGGTGTAACTGTTATTTCATCAGCTGGTAACGATGGTAACAACGGTAATAAAGATCAGTCCCTGGTTTACATTCCGGCCAGCGCACCTAACGTTATCTCTATTTCCTCAACGGCTCCTACTGGTTGGTTCAATAATCCTCTTACTACTAACTTAGACGGTGTTGCCTCTTATACAAACTTTGGCACACCTGCAGTTAGCTTTGCAGCACCAGGAGGTGACTTTTCGTACCCTACAAATGAGCTTTCCTCTTTAGGAATACCTGTTTGGGCGCTAGATATGGTGCTAAGCACCGGAACTGAAAGAGGATACAACTGGAATGCCGGTACAAGTATGGCCTCTCCGCATGCAGCAGGTGTAGCCGCTCTTATCATTGGCCAGAACGGCGGCAGCATGGACCCTAAGAAAGTTGAAGCTGCTCTCCGTGCCTCTGCCGATGATCTTGGCAAACCGGGTAGAGACCCTTACTACGGCCATGGTCGAGTAAATGCTTATAAAGCTGTTTCTGCCATACAGTAAAGCAGTCATAAACTGTCACAAAAAGCCTCCCCGAGCTTATGCTTGGGGAGGCTTTTTGTTTTTGAAAGTACCTTTCTTGAATGCTTTTATAGCATCCTATCTTTATCACTCTTCCTTCACTATGAAAGTATTTTTACTTGGACAAGTACCTGTCTTTAGTGCATCGTGTCCCTTCCCCTTTTTGTGATCACTTATCGCACCTCAACTGCATAATTCGCACCTTTAATACATATTTATTAAATAATTAACATTACTAATTTGTTTTTATTAAATATTTTTAAATAAATTACGTATTAATATCTCAAACACATAACTAACACTCACCTTATTTAACAAATCTACAACCTCAACACTTTACCTATGGCCAAAGCTTTTTCACGTATCCCGATGCTCCTGCTCTTGCTAGTAGTGATAGCCACCTTTATACTTCCTTCTGTACCGGAAGCAACCGGAGCCGGAAGTGCAGAAATAGATACCGCCGATACTGCCTGGATGCTTACCGCCACTGCGCTTGTGCTGATCATGACACCTGGTTTGGCGTTTTTTTATGGCGGTATGGTACGCAAGAAAAACGTGCTCTCCACCATGCTGCAAAGCTTTATTTGTATGGCAATTGTTACAGTGCTTTGGGTGGTTTTTGGCTTTAGCCTGGCATTCGGAGAGTCGATTGGTGGGGTGTTTGGTAACCCCTTAACCTTTTTCATGATGAAAGGTGTGATAGACGGGGCACCATGGCCTGCAGCTCCTACTATCCCGCTACTGCTCTTTGCCATGTTTCAGCTTAAGTTTGCTATCATAACCCCAGCACTTATTACCGGGGCATTTGCGGAGCGTATTCGCTTCATCTCTTATACCTTGTTCACCATGCTGTTCTTTGTGTTTATATATGCTCCATTAGCACATGCAACATGGCATCCGGACGGCCTTCTGTTTAACCTAGGTGTTCTTGATTTTGCTGGTGGCACGGTAGTGCACATGTCTGCAGGATGGGCAGCATTGGCATCGGCCCTTTACCTGAAGCGCCGCTATGAGGTAAGCCATGCTCCTGCTCATACTTCTTACGTTATGCTGGGCACGGGCCTGTTATGGTTCGGATGGTTTGGTTTTAATGCAGGTTCAGCGATGGGGGCAAGCCCACTGGCGGTTGTTGCACTGGCTACCACTACTACTGCGTCAGCATCTGCCGCACTTGCCTGGATCTTTTTTGACGCCCTGCGCGGCCGCAAACCATCTGCTATGGGTACCTGTATCGGAGCTGTGGTAGGTTTAGTAGCCATTACACCGGCAGCTGGTTTTGTAACCATACCTCATTCATTAGCTATAGGCGTTATAGCCGCCATTATCAGTAACCTGGTAGTAGAGTGGCGCACCCGCACTACTGTAGACGATACCCTAGACGTTTTCCCTTGCCACGGTGTAGGAGGCATGGTAGGCATGCTTTTAACAGGTGTATTTGCCAGCCAGGCTATCAACCCTGCCATCGAGTTAGGTAACGGATTAATTTTTGGCGAGTATAAATTATTCTTAGTGCACCTAGCTGCACTGGTAGGTGTATCCATATTTGCCTTCGGTGGCTCTTTCGTTCTTCTGAAACTAACTGATCTAATCACACCACTTCGTGTGTCTCAGGAAGAAGAAATAATAGGCTTAGACCTGAGCCAACACGACGAGCGCCAAGACTATCCTGAACCAGAGCAAGTACAGGAGCGTCAGGCTGTTTTCTCTTAGGCTTCTCATTTTAGTTTATAGTTTGGCAATGCCCCACACTAGTCCTGATGCAAGGGATTAGCTGTGGGGCTTTTGTTTTTAATACAACAGCTATAGGATGCGTGAAAATAGTTTGAGCTGTTTCTGTTGCTCCGGCTCCTATACCAGAACGTGCTGATTTGCTGCCAAAACAGCTTAAATGATATTTATCACTACAGAAATAATATATAATGTTGATATTTGCACGGATCAAACAACCACTGAAGAGCATGAAAGTAGAGCAGATCTATACCGGCTGTCTGGCACAAGGAGCCTACTACATCGAAAGCTATGGCGAGGCTGTAATTATCGACCCACTACGCGAAATAAAACCTTACCTGGACAAAGCAGAAAGAAACGGCGCGAGTATAAAGTATGTATTGGAAACACACTTCCATGCTGACTTTGTATCCGGGCACTTAGATCTTGCCAAAGCTACAGGTGCAGAAATCGTGTTTGGCCCTAACGCACAGCCTGCTTTTCCAGCGCATATAGCTACCGATGGCGAAGAGTTGAAGGTAGGTAAGCTTACGATAAAAGTGCTTCACACACCGGGCCACACAATGGAGTCTACCACTTATTTGCTTAAAGGTGAGGAGGGAAATGATCATGCCATCTTTACTGGCGATACCCTTTTTATAGGCGATGTTGGCAGACCGGACCTGGCAGTGAAATCAGATATAACTGAGGAACAACTGGCAGGGCACTTGTACGACTCGCTCAGAAATAAGATAATGCCTCTGGCAGATGAGGTGATTGTATACCCCGCTCACGGCGCTGGTTCTGCCTGTGGAAAGAACATGAGCAAAGAAACCTCCGATACACTAGGCAACCAGAAGAAACTGAACTATGCCCTGCGTGCCGACATGAGTAAAACAGATTTTATCAAAGAGGTAACAGAAGGTCTTACTCCTCCTCCTGGCTACTTCCCGGTGAATGTGCAATTGAACAAAGAAGGCTATGCACACATAGAAGAGGTTATGACAAAAGGTCTGCAGGCGCTATCTCCGGCAGCATTCGAGGCTGCCGCTAACGAAACTGGAGCACTGATACTGGACACCAGAAAGCCACAGGAGTTTGCCAAGGGTTTTATCCCGAACGCTATCAATATTGGCATTGATGGTGGTTTTGCTCCCTGGGTAGGCACACTGATCCCGGATGTTAAACAGCCAATTCTATTTATTGCCGATGAAGGCCGTGCGGAGGAAGTGGTAACAAGGCTTGCCCGCGTTGGGTACGACAACGCCATTGGCTACCTGGAAGGAGGCCTAAAAGCTTGGGCTGAGGCAGGTAAAGAGATGGACTCTATACTTTCCATACCTGCCAGTGAGCTGGAAAACCAGTATAAGCAGGATCATCAAATCTGCATTGTAGATGTACGCAAGCCGGGAGAGTACCAGTCTGAGCACCTGGAAGCAGCTCTTCATGTCCCTCTCGACTACCTGAACGAACATTTGGCTGCACTACCGAAAGATAAAGCCTTGTACATTCATTGTGCCGGTGGCTACCGCTCCATGATCGCAGCATCTATACTTAAAACCAGAGGTTTTGATAACGTAATAGATGTGCAGGGGGGCTACAAAGCCATTTCTGAAACGACAACCATACATCGCACCGCCTTCACTTGCCCTAGCATGCAAAAGTAGTGGTGAAAGCACCCATAAAAGCAAGCGGGCGGCAGAATTCACATCTGCCGCCCGCTTGCTTTATACTTATACTTATTCAGTATCTTACTCCTGCACTTTATCCAGCGTTTTGCGCTTAGCAGATTTTACCTGCTTAAAATGGCTTGGGGTAAGGCCAGTAACCTTCTTAAACTGGCTGGAGAGGTGAGCTACGCTGCTATAACCAAGCTTATAGGCTATTTCCTTAAGGCTTAGCTCATCGTATACAAGTAGCTCCTTTACCCGCTCTACGCGTTGTAGAATCAGGTACTTTTCGATAGTTATACCTTCAAAAGAAGAGAACAGAGAGCTGATGTAATTATAATCCAGCCCTACTTTCTCAGCAATGTAGTCAGAAGTATTTATGTGCAGGTCTTGCTCCCCAGCCTGGTGAATCAGCTCTATTATCGCCAGCTTTACTTTCTCGATCAGCTGCGTTTTACGGTCATCAAGTAGTTCAAAGCCGTTATTCTCTAGTACATCGCGGAGTTGCTCCATATCTACGTCATCACTTTCTGTAGCTATTTCTGCCTCCCCTAGCCCTACCTGCAACACAGCATACCCGAGCTTTTGCAACTCCTCAGCCACCACACGCTTACAGCGGTCGCAGACCATGTTCTTTATGTATATTTTTTTCGTTGCCATACTGTAAAGTTAAGTACCTTAACAACATCCTCGAAATAAACTTCAACAATTATCGTTTTACGCCACACGCAGGCAGAAAGGAGTATCAGCAAGCAGGCTATTCTTATTTCCTCTTCCAAAACATGCATACTATGTTATATAGGTAGCTTTTTATATTTTTGCAGCTTATCTCAAACCTATGGCACCAAATATTCCCAACTATCTCGTTGTAGATGTGATACATGAGGAGAATCTTCTGCGTACAGCCTGGCTACGCAGCGTGAACAGCCAGGAGTACAGAGAAGGGTTAAACGTTATCAGGCAATTGATTCGGGAGCAACACATCAGGCTTTGGCTTTCAGATTCTCGCCAATTGGCTCACGTGACTTTTGAGGACCAGCGGTGGATATTGAAAGAGATCATCCCCCTACTGGTTGAAAGCAGCCTACGCAGAGTAGCACGTGTGGTAAACCCGGATGTGTTTAGCTACATTTCGTTTGAAAACATGATGAGCAAAGCCCAGGAAAGCTATAGCCTGGAAGGCTACATGGAACAGTTTACTTCTGAGGAAACAGCATTAGGCTGGCTTCGGATGGACTAGTAAATTAATCTTCGATCAGTATACCCAATTTACCCATTTGGTAATCGCGCATGGCCTGCATGATCTCAGTCTGGTTATTCATTACAAAAGGCCCCTGTGCCACCACCGGCTCCTCTAAAGGTTTGCCTGCCATTAGCAAAGCACGCGTATCTTCTTTGGCTGTAACTGTAACACCTTCTCCATCTCTGTTAAACACTACCTGGTGCAGCCCCTCCACCAATCCAAAACCTGATACTTGTAAAGCACCATCCAACAGGTACAAAAAAGCATTATAGTCTGGAGGCACAGGCACACTATACTTTGCGCCAGCCTGCAAATGCAGGCGTAATGCCAGAACTGGCGTAGGCGATTTTACCGGCCCTTTTACACCACCTAGTTCACCGGCAACCACCTGTACCTGCAAGCCCTCTGCTGTTATAGTTGGAGTATCCTCCGCTCTCAAAGGAATATACTCTGGCTGATCCATTTTACGGGAAGCAGGCATATTTACCCAAAGCTGTATAATTTCCTGTACTCCACCTCGCTCCATGATATCTTTAGGAGGACGTTCACTGTGTATTATGCCTCTTCCTGCATTCATCCATTGGGTACCACCTTCATACACCACGCTGTTATTACCCCTGGAGTCACGGTGGTGCACCCCCCCTTTATACACATAGGTAACCGGGGAAAAGCCTCTATGCGGGTGCGGATCTACACCTGTGCGGTGAGGCACAACGCCCTCTGGCATTTCTGTAACGTGATGGTGCAGCAGTAAAAAAGGATCAATCTGGTCTACCTGGCGGGTCGGGAAAGGCTGGCGCAAAGGTATACCTCCCATATCCACTGTTTCGGCATAAAGTAAATTGGATACTGTTCTGTTTTTCATATCCCCTTTGATTTCTTTCCTATAAAACCAACCTGATGGACAGATGTTTTGCCACGGGACGATCAATGACCTTATAACACAAAAGCACCTGCCAGTATGGTAGGTGCTTTTGTGTTGAAGCTATTTTTAGCAGTTTGGATCCTGGTTGATATAACCCCCTCTGTCAGTGCGGTTGCCCTTCCTTAGGCCGCTGTTGTCCGGGCTGTAGAAACCAGAACCATAGCCACCTCCTCGCTCTCTGTCGGAGTTGCTATTGCCCCTGCTTCTGCCGCTGAAACCTTCTTGCTCACGAGGATTACGGTTAGGCCCCATGTAATTAGGCTCTCCTCTATCCGAGTGGGTGCTTTGGTCTGGGTGCATAGAGGCATTGCTGTGACCTCCTCCATACCCTGATGAAGACACATATGTGTTAATATTACCTCTGTCGCCACTCATGGAACCATATTGTGGCGAACCGCCAAAGTCACCATGAGAACTGTAATTGGCTCCTCCAAAGCCAGAGCCACTATAGCCACTTAACCTTCCGGAGCCATAGCCCTGATCTTGCAATGCGCCTCGCTCTCTTCTCATGTTCTCCATGTCGTTACCTGGGTCCGAAGAATCATCGAAGCTAGAAAAGCCGTACCCCTGCCGTATATTGCTGAGACTATGGCTATCGCGTCGGGTGTTCTCATAGTAATTGTCCTCCATGTCATGGTCGCGGCGAGGATAGTTTTCGAAGCGGTTTGCATCAAAGTCACGCCGGTTACGGAAGTCATGCGGATTATTGCCGTGGCGGTAACGATCCTGATGCTCCCTGCCAAAGTCTCCGTCCCGGGTATCTCTGTCAAAATTCCGTCTGTTGCCGTCAGCGCCTAAGCCTTCGTGGTAATATCTATTATCTCTTTCGTTACTCATGATTCAAGTTTGTTTGTTTTACATAGTTACTGTTTAACTGTAAACGCAGGAAAGAGGCAGTGGTTTTATACCAGGAATAGCCACAAAGCAAAAGGCCCACCTTTCGGCGGGCCTCTTTTTTATTTAAGTACATGAACTTGATTCGACTATCGGCGGCGACCATCGTTTTCGCCATAAAGGCCTTGGTTCCCTGATCTATACCTGGTGCGGCCACCCGATCGACCTGTTTTGTTGCCGGTTACGCTGTGCAACCTGTCTTCGTCGCGGTTATTATAGCTCGTTGAGCCATACCCTGTATTTCCGAAGTTGCCGATGCTCTTGTCCATGCCGCTAACATCCTGGCTTGTATGTGCATAGCCATAGTTGTGGTTTATAAAATTTGTATAGGCCGCGCTACCGGCATAGGAGCCGTAAGTAGGCCTGTTGCTGTAATCAGGAAACTCAGCGTAAGTTACTTCTGAACCTCCTGATTGGGTGCTGTCATCATTATAGCGATTGCCTTTTTTGTGACTGCCGCGGGAGCTGCCACCATATGTGGAGGTGCTAAAATTTCCACGGCTGTAATCGTTGGTGTAGCCTTGTGTGCCATAATAGTCGTTGCCGCGCATACTGGCATTGTCGCGGGCAAAATGGCTGCTCCACCTGTTATTACTTTTTTCGTAATTCGGCTCCTTGCCCGTATCGTGCTGTCCGAAAGAGTTGCGGTCGTTTAGGTAGTCTGAGTTCATGATAAGCGTATTTAAGGTTTTTCTTTCCTCTTTAAACGGCCGGTTTTGTTGGTGGTTTTACTTTTTACTCGTAAAATTCAGACTTTAACCCTTACTTCAGTATTATTTAATCTTTATATGTTAAAAATAATTTCCATATATTCATTTTTTACGTATGGTTTAGGATACTTCAACCAAGCATTCTGATAGCTTTCTGCCCCAAATATATTGTTCCGGCCCTGGGTACACCTATATGCCTGGTAAACAATTGCACTGCTGCTAAGGTATACCTCCTCAAAAACAGCAGTGGCAAATGGAGCATCAAATACACGTAGGCACCTCTGGATGGCATTATAAACATTGGATGGGCACTTTTTACCCACAGGGGATGCGGCAACAGGAGTTCACCAGTTATTATACCCGCTTCTTTAAAACTGTAGAGGTAAACAACTCCTTTTACAAGCTACCCTCAGCAGAAACATTTGCCAGCTGGCGACAGGCTGTACCCGATGATTTTATCTTCTCTGTAAAAGCAAGCCGCTACATCACCCACATGAAAAAGCTGCTGGACCCGCAAGAAGGGCTGAGTCGCTTCTTTGGAAATGCAGATGGCCTAGAGCACAAACTGGGACCGGTGCTGTTTCAACTGCCCCCTGGTTGGAAGTCTAACCCCGGCAGGCTTAGCGACTTTATGTCGTTGCTCCCTCCCTATTACAAGTATACTTTCGAGTTCAGGCACCCGAGTTGGTACAACGATGAAATTTTAGGCCTACTTCGAAAACATAATGCTGCTTTTTGCATTTATGAACTGGATGGACATGTTTCGCCGCTACATATCACTGCGGATTTTGTATATGTACGCCTACATGGTCCTGAAGGTAAGTATGCTGGCTCCTATTCAGAGAGTGCATTGCAGTGGTGGGCAGAACAGTGCAGGCAGTGGCAAAGGCAAAGCCTGGAGGTATACGTGTACTTTGATAACGACCAGCTCGGTTACGCTGCCTTCAATGCGCTTCGCCTTCAGGAGATTCTGGCGCAAAATCAACCATGACTATGGTGCGAAAATTGCACATTTACATCCGAAAATAAACAGCATATTTTATGGGAGCCGCCACTTGGGTGGCTACTTTTACACTAATATATAAATCGAAACCCTAGCAAAACAATGAGCAAAATAACGACGGATTTATGCATTGTGGGCGCAGGCCCGGTAGGTTTGTTTGCCGTATTCGAGGCTGGCCTGCTTAAGATGCGTTGCCACGTAGTAGACGCGCTGCCTGCCGTAGGTGGTCAGCTATCTGAGATATACCCTAAAAAACCTATATACGATATACCTGGCTTTCCGGAAGTATTAGCCGGAGATCTGATCAAGAACCTGGAGCAGCAGATTGCCCCCTTCCACCCTACCTTTACGCTTGGCGAACGGGTAGAGGACCTGGAGAAACTAGAAGATGGCTCCTTTATAGTACGAACAGTAGATGGCACTGAGATAGCCTGTAAGGTAGTAGTTATTGCCGGAGGCCTTGGATCTTTTGAGCCACGCAAGCCTGCCATCGAAAACCTGGAGAAGTTTGAGAAGCATGGCGTTGAGTATATGGTGCGCGACCCGGAGCACTTCCGTGACAAGCGCGTGGTACTAGCCGGTGGTGGCGACTCTGCCCTAGACTGGGCCATTTACCTGGCTGGCCTCTGCAAAGAACTTACACTAGTGCACCGTGGCACAACCTTCCGTGGTGCTCCAGAATCTGCGGCAAAAGTGCTGAGCATGGCAGAGGAAGGACAGATTAAGCTTATACTGAAGTCGAACGTATCTGAGGTGCATGGCGAGAACGAACTGGAAGCAGTTACCGTGATGGTAGATAATACGACACCGCACAGAATCGAAACAGACTACTTTATACCATTGTTCGGCCTGGTGCCAAAGCTTGGGCCAATCGAAAACTGGGGACTGGAGCTGGATAAAAACGCCATTGTAGTTGACACGGAGGCTTACTCGACCAATGTACCTGGTGTTTATGCCATAGGTGATATCAATACTTACCCAGGCAAGTTGAAGCTTATACTCTGTGG
Organism: Pontibacter korlensis; assembly: GCF_000973725.1. Classification (NCBI taxonomy): domain Bacteria; kingdom Pseudomonadati; phylum Bacteroidota; class Cytophagia; order Cytophagales; family Hymenobacteraceae; genus Pontibacter; species Pontibacter korlensis. The sequence continues at coordinate 5,037,884 of NZ_CP009621.1, forward strand.
TTTCCATGAGGCTGCCCTGATGGCACAGAGTGCGTACAACATAGTTTACCCGGATAAGAAGTTTGTTTTGAAATATACGACCGTTAACGGTATTCAGGAACTACAATAATGAAAGACGCCATAAACATATATGTAGAGCAGGAAAGCGGCGAACGTATAGAACTGGAGGCCCCGCTGGATATGAACCTTTCAGTGATGGAGGTGCTGAAAGCTAATGAGTTTCCGGTGCAGGCAGTATGTGGAGGGATGGCCATTTGCGCCACCTGCCATGTAGAGGTGCTGGAAAGCGGCCCGCTACCCGAGATGAACGATGACGAAGCTTACATGCTGGAGACATTGCCTCATGCCACCGACAGCAGTCGGCTGTCCTGCCAGCTTCGGGTGAATCCCGAACTGGATGGGCTGGTAGTGCGAATTATGCCAGAAGCTTAAGATTATAATTATAAAAAGAAGGGATGCGAAAAATACCGCATCCCTTCTTTTTACCTACAAAAGTGATTCGCTGCTAATGGCCCTGCAGCCAACTTCTACAAATAAGATTAGGGCTTTTTATAGCTCACCACCCTTGTGACAACCGTATCGGCTTTTGCCGGATCATTAACAAATGTAACCCACCCTTCCCGCTTGGATAGCGTGGGTGAGAATGTTATCTGAAGCTCCGATGCCTCTACAGATTGATTGTCCCTGCGCAGGATTACCTCCACTTTTACTTCCTCGGCAGTAGTTCCGCCCTTATTCTGCACCAACACATGGTACCTGTGTGGGGAGTTTGGTGAGGGCGACGGCCATGCTTCCACATAAATATCTGGCGGAGACTCCTTATGAGTGTAAACTTGATAGCTTAAATAGCCTACAATCGCCAACAGCAGCAATAAGCTAACACAAAACACGGTCCATTCAAGCCAGTTCTTTACATCCTCATTTCTGCCGTTTCTTTGGTTTTTATCTTTCTCCATGCTGTATGTTACTTAATCAAAAGCCGACCCGCTGAGGCTCCAAGCGACGACAGTACACCTAGTACTATGATTTGGGATACTGACGTCCAGAAGCTAACGCTTTCGAACTTGCCAAAAAACCAAAGAGCTGCCGCCGAAGCAGCCAGAGCCACTAAATAGCTAACACAGGTATCAAGGGTCAGGTGAAAAAGGAAGTTATTAGATCGATGCTTGCCGGTTCCTTTAAAATCACTGAAGTATACTACTACTACACTTAGCAGTATTGATGACAATGCCATCAGCAGAATGTGTAGAGGTGTAGCCTCAACGGCTATCATCATTACTTCCTCTGTTGGCGATACGTTGCCACCTATCAAGATGGCTCCACAGAAACTCAGGATAATCATTCCTACCTGCGGAGGCTCCTTCTCTTCTTCCAGTTCTTTTTTACCATGTACCTCCTCATCGTTTTCCTCGCGTGTACCTAGTTGTGCCGTACCTATCGATACACCTATAGAAACAGCCATAGCTTCGATAATAACTTTTCCCATGATCTCGTCCAGGCTCATACCCTGCATCTGGATACGGTTAAGTATAAGAAGCACCACTGTAGACAGCACCATACCAATACCCAGCTCCTCTACGGAATCGACCATAACGCTACGCCACTCTACATTGGGCCGCATACCCGCATACCGGTTGTAGCCAAGCAGCAGAATGTAAGTTACCACTACCAATATGAGTAGTTGCAGGGGCGTAGCTGAAAAACCAGCCCACCATACTTCCATAGTATATAGCAGCGGAAAACTGAAGAGCAACCCTCCTGTTATTCCTCGTGCATATTCCTTTAGCGACAGGTTAAGCGGGCGGTCGTGCTTAATTCCATTGTTAAACATTGTACCATATTTGTTGCAGGATTTATACGGGTGCGTACCAGTAAAGTATAAATAGCAATATCTCTATAGCCAAACGCATCTCTGCCACATTTAGCGAAACTTGATCCTCTGAAGGCGAAGGATATGTTCGTCTGGCGCACGTTATAACCAATTAAAACTGGTAAAGCCTATCTTTCAAATGCTCAACTAACATCTGCCAACTTCCTTGTTTTCAGGCAATACCTAAATATAAGACAACTCCTCATGCAGTTGAATTCACCTTCAGACTTCTGTCACACCGACAAATATTAATGCAAAAAACTTCATTAGAACTTAAATGGTAGAAGCATTACTCGCACAAATAAAAGAGCTGAAGCACACCAGCTCTGAACCTTAGCATTAACTAGTTAAGACGCCTCCTAGCAGCAGAAGCACTACACACACCCGAAAGAGTTCAACAACCTATGAGTCAACGGCTAACCATCAATATCTTAACATAGAAAATATTTAATATATTTATCTGACACTTAATCTTACCCCTCCGAAAACAAACATGAAAAAACTTCTCGCCGCTGCGTTACGAGTAAATGCCAAAGAAAGCCCTCGCACTAGGGGCTTTAGCCAAGGGATGAATTTGGTTTTCCTTTTTGAACCACTCGATGTGGTGAAAAAGGAAAATACGTATACTGTTGACACTCTTATACCTTTCTTCTTATATTTATATGATGAAAGAAGTCAAACCGAAACGCTGGAAAACTTCATCCACCTGGAGTCTACAACATCGGCTACCATCTGATATGGTGTCCGAAGTTCAGACGAAAGGTGCTGACAGGTGCTATAGAACTTCGCCTGAAAGAACTGCTGATGGAGAAAGCTGGTGAGCTGGGATTAACTATCGAGAAAATGGAAGTGATGCCAGACCACGTTCACCTGCTGGTCAAAGCCTCACCAGCCGATGCACCGCAATTTATCGTGGCACAACTGAAAGGGTACACATCGTTCAAGCTACGCGGCGAGTTCCCCGAACTCAAAAGCAAGCTACCTACCCTGTGGACACGAAGCTACTACGCTGAGTCGGTGGGACATATTTCAGAAACAACAGTGAAAAAGTACATAGAGGACCAGAAGAACCAGTGAACCAGATCAAGACATACCGTTTCAAACTCAAACCCACCAGGGCGCAGGCACAGGCTCCTCGCTCAGTGGCTCGGTTCGTGCAGGTATGTCTATAACCTCTGTCTGGCCTACAAGAAACACCTCTGGACCAACTATCAAATCTCCGTATCGAAGAACCAGATGCAGAAAGAGCTTTCTGCTATCGCCAGGGACGTGGAATGGATCGGGTGCGTACACTCACAAACTTTACAGGAGGTGACAGATAGATTGTTCAAATCCTACGATGGTTTTTTCAAGCAAGGCAAGGGATTCCCCAGGTTCGCCAAGCGAGGCCAGTATCGTTCATTCACCTTCAAGCAAGGTGTGAAACTACATGAGAACACCTGTACGGTACAACTACCAAAAATCGGGAAAGTCAAATACCGTAAGACACAGCCTGTGCTTGGTACTATCAAGACAGCAAGCATTGTCAAGGAAGCCGATGGATGGTATGTGACACTGTGCTGCCAGGTGGATATAACACCACTCCCACCAACCGATAGCGTGGTAGGTTTGGATGTTGGTGTCAAGTCCTTCGTTGTAACGTCAGACGGTCAGGTAGTGGATAATCCCAAGCACCTGTTCCGCTACCAATACCAGTTGCGGAAAGCCCAGCGTTCAGTTTCAAGAAAAAAGAAAGGTAGTAGTAACAGGCGCAAGGCTGTCGCAAAGCTAGCCAGGCTGCACCTGAAAGTCAGGAACACCCGCAAGGACTTCCTCCACAAGCTGACTACTCAACTCATTCGTGAGAGCCAAGCGATTGTTGTTGAGAACCTGCAAGTGCAGCATATGCTCAAGAACCATAAACTTGCCAAAAGCATCAGCGATGCTGGGTGGTATCAGTTTGTGCAGATGTTAGCCTACAAGTCCAAGTGGTATGGCCGGGAGCTTGTGAAGGTAGCCCCAAACCATACTTCTCAGGATTGTTCGGTTTGTGGTTGGCGCAACACCGACCTGAAACTATCAGACAGGTATTGGACCCAGAGCTAACGGACACGTCCTGGACAGGGATGTGAACGCAGCTAGTAATATAAGAAATAAGGCGGTCGGGCAGACCGTTTCAGCTCATATCTTTGGCAGTATACCGATAAGTGCAATTTCACCAGGCTCTTATCCGTAAGCTAAGAGAAAGGGAAGGAACAAGTGTGACAGCTAGACACTTTTAAGATGTCGCTCCCAAGGAACCCCTTCCCTTTCTCTTCATCTTGAAAGCCAGCACAGTACCTAGAGGCTGCCCCATCCGCAGGCACGACCTCGTATCAGATGTGAGCGTAGGCCCGGAAGATGAACCTTTTGTCCATTTTAGTCCCTTTCCGCTATGAAAAATTTACTCTGCCAGAATGTGGGAGTTGATGTGAGCAAAGACTCCCTGGAGGTGACCTTCTCCACCCTGGAGATGGACCGGCGGGTGAAGGTAAAAGCCACCCGCAAGTTTGCCAACACCCCAGCTGGGTTTAAACAGCTGCAGCGCTGGCTGGAGAGCAAGCGCGCAGCACAAGTAGAGCTGCGCCTGCTGATGGAAGCCACCGGCGTGTACTACGAGCAGCTGGCCTGGTTTCTCTTCCAGCAGGGCTACCAGGTCTCGGTCGTATTGCCCACCAAGGCCAAGCGCTACCTGCAGGCCCTGGGCCACAGGAGCAAGAACGACAAGATCGACGCCAGAGGCCTGGCCCAAATGGGCCTGGAACAGCTCCTGGAGCTCTGGCAGCCCCTCTCGCCCAACATCTACCAGCTGCGGCTGCTTACCCGCCAGCTGGAGGAGTTTACCAATCAGCGCACCGTGTGCCTTAACCAGCTCCATGCCCTGCACCATGGTGCGCTGGTGGTCAAACAGGTGGAGCGAAACCTTCAAAAGATGGTCCGAGTGCTCGAAAACAGCCTCCAGGAGCTGGAAGAGGCTATTGGGGAGCTGCTCTACCAGGACCCGCTGCTGGCCGAGCGGGTAGACAAGATGCTCTCCATCAAAGGCGTGGGCCTCAAGACGGTGGCCGTGCTGCTGGCTGAGACCAACGGCTTTGCCACCTTCGAGCGGCAGGGGCAGCTGGTCAGCTACGCCGGCTATGACGTGGTGGAGCACCAGTCGGGCCTGCGCGCGGGCAGAACCCGTATCTCTAAGAAGGGCAATGCCCACATCCGGCGGGCCATGCACATGCCGGCCCTGAGCGCGGTGCGCTTCCAGGAGCCCCGGTTTGTGGCTCTCTACGAACGGCTCGTGAAAAGGGGCAAGACCAAGATGCAGGCCTATGTGGCCGTACAGCGCAAGCTGCTGGTGCTGCTCTGGACGCTGTGGCGCAAGAATGAAGCCTATGATCCACGTTATGGGCAGCAGCCAGCGGAACCCAAAAATAACATCCAAATCCAGGAGGCCGGAGCCTCTCTTTCAGGTGTCAGCGCAGCTGACAAAGACGCAATAACGCAGGAAACGCAGCCAGAAACAGCAGAAAAAGAAATAGCCCCAGCTCAGGCCAGGGCTACGCAAGATGAACTTCCAGTACCAGTCGGCCCGGGAGCTCTCTTTCAGGTAGAGTGAAGATAAGAAACAAATAAGAAAAATGCAACCAAAATCCTTGACTTTGAAGACAGTACCTTGGGAGATATACAGTCGCAGTAGCGAGGTAGCCCAAGAATCCCACCTGCTTTAGCGGTGGGAATGTCAATCAGCCTTTTAGGTACAGCCTCCTTAGCTCAGACATCACAGGGAACCGTTGTTGTATCAGGAGGACTTTCACTAAATACATTTAAGTCGGAAACTACAGAGAGCGATACCCTCAGCCATCAAGCCAGTGGAACTGCGTTCAGGATAGGACCAAGTGTTGGCTTTATGCTTGGTAACAACTTCGAGCTTGGTGCTGCTTTAGGCTACTCCCACTCAACAACAACGAACAAAAACTTTAACCGGGAAGGAGATAGTAACGAAACAAAAGAAAGATCGAAGGCCTTCAGTATTAGCCCTTATCTAAAAAAGTACTTCATGCTTTCTGAGCAATTTGCTCTCACCGGACAGTTCTCTGCTGCACTGAGCATCCACAAAAGACAGTTTAACGCTGACTCTAAGCTGCCAAGCACTTTCTTCCATGCAGCGCTAGCCCCGGGAATAACTTATTTCCCCTCTGAAAAACTTGGTGTAAGCGCCAGCCTTGGAGGGTTAAGATACGAGCAGACGTCAAAGAAAATGGAAGCGGGTGGTACTCCTATAAAAACACTCTCCGGTTTTATAGTAAGTTTTGAGGATGCGCTTTATTTCAGCTTGAGCTATTATATCAACCGCTAACACAAACATCATTTGCTTTTTATCCTGTACTCCTACGATCTGCTTCTCCAGGCGATGAAGTTGGAATGTTTTTAAACAAACTATCCCTCACAGATGATCTGGTACTTTTTCCCAAGTATAAAATCTTAAATTCCTAAAGAAGACAAACATGAAGAAATTATTCTTTGCTGCTGTATTTGCATGTTTTAGTTCCGCTGCTTTTGCTCAAACATCACAGGGCACCATTGTGGCCTCCGGCTCCCTAGGCTACCAGAACATTACGCATAAAAGCGATGCTGACACGGATAAGGCTGGTAACAAATCCTTTACTATAGCTCCCAGCATCGGTTACATGCTGAGAGATGGCTTGGAAGCCGGCATTTCTACAGATTACACTTCATCAAGTGGTGAGTCTAATTTTTACTCAATAATGCCAGATGGCAGTCGTGAATTACTTTCTTCTAGAGAGACCTCAGACCGTTGCTTTGCAATAGGGCCATACCTAAGGAAGTACTTCTCTGTTTCAGAAAAAATAGTATTCACAGGTCAGGCTTATATAAACTATATTTCAACTGAACACGACTCCCATTCAGATTACGACAATGGTAGTTCAAGATCAAGCAATACGTCCACAGGCTTTGGTATAGGTGTAAAACCTGGAATAACGTTCTTCCCGACCCCCGAAATAGGTTTAAGCGCAGGCTTCGGAAACCTAGGTTATACGCGCAGCACCTCAACATCCGAGTTAGCATATTTTGAAGACTACAAATCAACCTCCTCAGATTTTGGCCTTAACCTGAGTGGCAGCACCCTTTCCTTTGGCTTGGGCTACTTCATCAGCCGCTAAGCAAGTATAACAGCTACAAAAAAGGCCTGCGCAAACTATACTTGCGCAGGCCTTTTTTGTATTTCCTAAGTATGATTGATACTTACCAGCCACTGGCCAGTACATCGGCAATGTGCATGGTCTTGATTGGCTTGTTCTGCTTTTTGATATAGGCCTCCAGGTGCATCAGACAGCTACTATCGGTTGATACGATGTAATCAGCGCCAGTGGCAATGGCATTGTCTACCTTCTGCTCAGCCATAGCAGTAGATATAGCCTCAAATTTCACGGCAAATGTACCGCCGAAACCGCAGCATGTCTCGCTGTCTTCCATCTCCACTAACTCAAGCCCCCGCACGTTGCCAAGCAAAGCGCGTGGCCCCTCCTTGATACCACACTCACGCAGGGCGCTGCAAGAATCGTGGTAAGTATATCTTCCCGCTAATGAGGCTCCGTCAATACGCGTAATACCCATAACGTCGGTCAGAAACTCAGTCAGCTCGTACACCTTCTTCTGCATAGCCCTGTACTTTACCAGCTTCGACGACTTCACGAAGATGTCCTGGTAAGCATTACGCACCATGCCCACACAAGAGGCCGATGGAGCCACAATATAATGGGAGGTCTCGTTAGAAAAGTCGTCCAGAAATTTATCGGCTACTTCGCGTGCCTCGTTGAAGAAGCCAGCGTTAAAGGCAGGTTGCCCGCAACAGGTCTGGTTAGGATTGTAGCGTACCTCGCAACCCACCTTCTCCAGCACCTTTACCATGTTCATGGCCGTGTCGGGGAACAGCTGGTCCACAAAGCACGGCACAAAAATATCTACTATTGTTCTACTTGCCATAAACTATAAAAACACAGCACCTGACTCAGCCATTGCGGTCTGCAGGGCGGCTTTGTTGAGGTTCAAATTTAAGCCATTATTTTCGAAGAAGCTTACCAAATTTTCGGTAGGCATATTCCCCACCAGCTCGTCCTTGGCCATTGGGCAGCCTCCATAACCACGCAATGCCCCATCAAAGCGGCGGCAACCAGCCTGGTAAGCTGCTTTCACTTTCTCCTCCCAGGTAAGCGGTGTTGTATGTAAGTGGGCTCCAAACTCTATATGCTCGAAAGCAGGAATCAGGTGGCTAAACAGGTAGGTGATGTTTTCAGGCGTGGCTACCCCGATGGTGTCTGATAATGAAACGATCTTAACCTGCAGCTTATCCAGCTCGTGCACAAATTTAATTACTGTCTCTACATCCCATGGGTCGCCGTACGGGTTGCCAAAGCCCATCGATATATAAGTTACAAGCGTTTTGTTATGCTTTAAGCAGATGTTCTGTATTTCCTCCAGCTGCTGCATAGCCTCGGCTATGCTTTTATTAGTATTGCGTTGCTGAAAGGTCTCTGACACCGACAAGGGAAAGCCCAGATACTCTATCGGCTTATGCTGCGCGGCATCTTCTGCACCCCGGGTGTTTGCAATGATGGCAAGTAGCTTTGAGGCAGTTTGCTCCAGCTCTAGCTTCTCAAGCACCTCTGCAGTATCGCGCATCTGCGGTATGGCCTTCGGCGATACAAAACTTCCAAAGTCTATTGTGTCAAAACCAACCTTAAGAAGCTGATTTATATACTTTACCTTGACTTGAGTTGGTATGAACGCTTTCATTCCCTGCATCGCATCGCGAGGGCACTCTATTATTTTCATAGTGTACTTCTAAAGTGATGGGCAGTCTAAAGGTACAGTTATACTGTAAGTAAAAAAAGCTGTTTTGATATTCCTAAATCAACAAGATCTCAGCACACAAAGTATAAAACTCAGCATCCGAAGCAACAGTACACGCCGTGCTGGTATACTTTCTGGCTTAGCCAAACAAGGGAAACTGTAAAGCAGCAACAACTTCTTCCTGGTCATTTTACCTGGCCAATTAACCGATGAAGGCAGCAGCGGGTTATATTCTTTCAGGCCCCTTTCTTAAAAACTTATTCTACAGGCTGTATATGGTTTTTCACTAACCTTAGCTCTCAGCAAAATCGTAATATAGATTTTCTTCGTATATATTATACTGAACTTCAGGCGCTCGCTCGGCTGCTCAGGCTGTTCAGGTTAAGCATCGTTCCCTTAAACCTTATAGCTATGCCTAGCACCTCTACTACACCGACAGCGCCCGCAGTTACTGAGACAGCAGAACAAAGGATTGGGGAACTGCTGGCAAAGCAACGAAACTTCTTTCATCGTGGCTATACATTGGATATCCACTTTCGCAAAGAGCAGCTAAAAAGGCTGCAGCACGCCATAGAGCAGCATGAGCAAGAGCTTCTGGATGCCATGTACACCGACTTTCATAAACCACAGACAGAGGCCTATGCTACTGAGGTAGGTTTTGTGGAGCTGGAGCTGAAGCTAACTCTAAAAAACCTCATCAAGTGGACCAAACCACAACGTGTTAAAGAGACTCTTCTAAACTTTCCCTCCCGCAGCTACATTCACTTTGACCCGTACGGTGTCGCCTTGATCATTGGTCCCTGGAACTACCCTTTTCAGTTACTCCTTAACCCGCTTATAGGTGCTATGGCAGCCGGTAACTGTGCCATTGTAAAGCCCTCAGAACTTACCCCCACTACCTCAGCGGTGGTGGCTAAAATGATACAGGAGCATTTCAACGATGCCTATATAGCTACAGTACAGGGAGGCGTGGAAACCACACAGCATCTGCTGAAACAGCGCTTCGACTACATCTTTTTTACTGGGAGTACGCAGGTTGGTAAAATTGTAATGAAGGCTGCAGCAGAGCACCTTACCCCGGTAACACTGGAGCTTGGCGGGAAAAGCCCTGCCATCGTTGCTGAGGATGCTGACTTAAGCCTTGCTGCCCGACGCATTGCCTGGGGTAAATTCCTGAATGCAGGCCAGACTTGTGTGGCGCCAGACTACCTGCTCGTTCATGAGCAGGTCAAGGAAGAGTTAATTCAGCTGCTCAGTCACTATATCGAGAGTTTTTATGGGGAGGACCCCATGCAAAGCCCAGATTATGCCCGAATTGTAAATGAGAGGCACTTTAAGCGCTTGTCTGGTTATTTAAAAGACGGTGTAATACGAGCCGGAGGAACGACCGATCTTACCCAGCGCTATATTGCACCAACCATACTGGACCAGGTAACGTGGCAACACTCTGTTATGCAGGAGGAGATCTTTGGCCCTATACTTCCAGTACTTACCGTAGGCAGCCTGGAGGAAGCCATACACATGGTGCGACAGCATGAAAAACCGCTAGCCTTGTACTTTTTCTCTTCAAACTCTCAGAAGCAGGACCTGGTGCTAAAGCATACATACTTCGGAGGAGGCTGCATCAATGATACCATATCGCATCTGGTTAACCCAAACCTGCCCTTCGGAGGAGTAGGGCAAAGCGGTATGGGAAGCTACCACGGCCAGAGCAGCTTTGACCTGTTTTCGCAACAGAAAAGCGTACTTCACCGCGGCACGTGGGTAGACCTGCCCATGCGCTACCCCCCGTATGGCGATAAACTGCCTATGCTGCGCAAGCTCTTTAGATGGCTATAGCCTTGCCACTCATTTCCTAACCTACCGGTGTCTCTAAACGTTTCAGAAAGTGGTGAGATCATATGTACGCTGAACCATGGAAAACCTCATTGAGTATTTGGATGAGTCACTTGTGCCCCTCGAGGAGAAGGTAAAAGAGTATCTAAACCTGGAGAAAGACATCAGGAAGCTAGAAGTGGATATTCTCACCAAACAAAAAGGAAAACCTCTGGCACAAATAAGCGAGGAAAAAGCGTCAGATGAAGACCTGGAGCAGCTAAATAAGATGCTTCTGCGCCTGAACGAATTGCGCCAGGAGGTTGTGCTAATGCTGCCTGAGAAAAACAAGTTTATCGAGGTGAACCTGGGCTATGGCCCCAGCATGGTCGGTTATTTTACTATTGATCATGAGACACACCAGCCCTTGCCTGAGCCTGTGCTGCGGGTAGTTCATTAATTAAAAAAAAATAGCAACACATTAAAACATATCACTAACTTAGCTCTAAAACCAGTAACTGTTAATGGGTTTACTCCTTCTATACTTAGCCATTGCCCTATTTTTCTCCTTTTTGTGCTCTCTGCTTGAGGCATCTTTACTTAGCATCACACCTTCCCATGTTAGCATAGTAAATAAGGAAAGCCCTTCACTTGGCGAAGACCTAAAGCAATTTAAAGATAACATCGACAGGCCTCTGGCAGCTATTCTTACCCTCAACACCTTTGCCCACACCATTGGCGCTGCCGGAGTGGGTGCACAGGCACAGCTAATTTGGGGGGATGAGTACCTTACCGTTGTATCTGTGGTGCTGACGGTAGTGATACTTATATTTACGGAGATCATTCCTAAAACCCTTGGTGCAAACTATTGGAAGCAGCTTACGCCATTTACTGTACGTACGCTTAAGGTGTTGATCTACTCCCCTATGTATCCTATCATTATCCTCTCCCAGTTTATTACGAAGAGACTTAAAACAGAAAAAGGGCGTAGTGTCCTGAGCCGTGCAGACTTTACAGCTATGGCAGAAATGGGAATCAAGGAGGGTATATTCAAAAAGGGGGAGTCGCAGATTATTCAGAACATCCTGCGGTTCAACAGCATTCTGGTGCGCCACATCATGACGCCCCGAACTGTGATTGTAAGCGCTCAGGAAGACATGACTATGGCAGACTTCTTCCGCGATTTTCCGGATCTGCGCTTTTCCCGCATCCCTATTTATTCCACCAACCTAGACGATGTACAAGGCTTCATACTTAAAGAGGAGGTACTTTATAAGATCATCAACAACCAAGGTCACTTACCTCTTAAGTCTGTCATGCGGAAGATACAGGTAGTGCCCGAGCACATGCCTATACCTACACTTTTTAACAGGCTGCTAGAGCAACAGGATCAAATTGCGCTGGTAGTAGACGAGTACGGTGGCACCGCAGGCCTAATCAGTATGGAGGACATAATAGAGACACTGCTGGGTATGGAAATTTTGGACGAGTTGGACCAGGTGGCCGACCTGCAGAAGTGGGCACGCCAAAACTGGGAAAAGCGAGCCCGCCGTTTAGGCTATACACCAGAGTAATCAGTAACTACCACGGCAGGTGCTTTACTAGCAGTTCTTAATGCTTTGATTTGTATAGTCCCATAGATGAAGTAAGATTAAACAGTACAGAGCTAGCAATAGCCTATAAAGTATAGCCCAACCCACTATAAAGTATACTTTATGAACTTAAACCCCAATATCCTCATTCCACAGGGTAGGCTTTTCCTGTATAAACCTCTGCATTAGTTCCACGCATTCCTGGCTATCAACCACCTCAACCTCTACCCCTCTTGAGCGAAGAAGCTCTTCCTCTCCCATAAAAGTACGGTTCTCACCTATGACAACTTTAGGTATGCCATATAGTAAAATGGTGCCTGAGCACATAGGGCATGGCGAAAGGGTTGTATAAAGCACACACTCGCGGTAAACCGTTGCGGGCTGCCGGCCAGCGTTTTCCAGTGCGTCCATCTCTCCGTGAAGCACCACGCTTCCTTCCTGCACTCTCTTGTTATGCCCACGGCCAAGAATCTTATCCTTGTGCACCAGCACAGAGCCAATTGGTATGCCGCCTTCTTCGTACCCTGTTTTTGCTTCTTCCAGTGCTGCCTGTAAATACTGATCCATAAGTTTATGTGTTAGTTTTAGGTCTATAGTACTTGCTTTCGTGGCCTGTGGGTTCAATACCAGAGCCTTACTATACAAGATAAGCTATACCAGAGCCTGAGGCAATACAGCCGTGAAAATAAAATTTGTATATTCTAATAAAGATGCAAACTATAGCCTCTATAGTATAAAACTTAAAGCATTTGCCTTAGTATACTTCAATATCTTTTGTAGGCTATATTTTTTGGCCTTGTTTAGTGTTTTTAACAAGTTTTATATTTTTTTCCTGCCCTCTAAAATATGGTTAACTTTGCTTGCCTATAACGATACTTACTTGATGGAGGCCATTAAAGAAACTCATTTCTCCTTTGCCGGACAAACCGGTTTTTATAGGGGCAAAGTACGCGATGTTTACTATTTTGAGGATAGAATAGCCATTGTCGCCACCGATCGCATCTCAGCCTTCGATGTGGTATTGCCGCGCGCCATACCTTACAAAGGCCAGGTGCTAAACCAAATTGCTAGCATCAACCTGCAAGCTACTTCCGACACTGTACCTAACTGGGTAATCAGCACACCAGACCCGAATGTTACCATTGGCTACCGTTGCGAGCCATTTAAAGTAGAGATGGTAATACGTGGTTATCTGGCTGGCCATGCCTGGCGCGAGTACAAAGCTGGCAAGCGTATACTCTGCGGAGTAGCCCTCCCGGAGGGCCTGCGCGAGAATGATAAACTGCCTGAGCCAATCATCACCCCTACTACCAAAGCTGATGAAGGACACGACGAAGACATCTCGAGAGAAGATATTTTAGCGAAAGGCCTTGTGTCTGAGCAAGATTATCTTAAATTAGAGCATTATACGCGAGCCCTTTTTGAGCGTGGTACAAAGTTGGCCAAGCAACGCGGACTGATACTGGTGGATACCAAGTATGAGTTTGGCAAGTATAAGGACCAGATTTTCCTCATCGACGAGATTCACACACCAGACTCCTCACGCTACTTCTATTCTGAGGGCTATGCCGAGCGCCAGCAACAAGGTGAGCCACAACGCCAGCTTTCCAAAGAATTTGTGCGACAGTGGTTAATTGAGAACGGCTTCCAGGGTAAAGAAGGACAGCTGGTGCCTGAAATGACCGACGAAGTTGTGAGAAGTATCTCGGAACGCTATATTGAGCTGTATGAGGTATTTACAGGTCAGAAATTTATAAAAGAGGATTACGTTTCAGTGCTGGAACGCATTGAGCAGCACATTGATGACAATATTTTTACTACCAAAAATTAAGTTTGTTAAAGTAGATTTTGGTACATTCGCATTTAAATCCTTTACTGGTAGACTATGAAGTACACGATAGATAAGAAAGAAAACTACACGATTATCACGATAGATGAGAAGAAGTTGGATACTTCAATCGCACCAGACCTGAAGTCTGAGTTCGTGAAATTGAATGCCGAAGGGATCAACAACCTGATTCTTGACCTGAACGAAGTAAAATATACAGACTCTTCTGGACTTAGCTCAATCCTTATCGCTAACCGCCTTTGCAACTCATCAAACGGTCTCCTGATCCTGACTGGTTTGCAAGACCACGTGATGAAGCTGATCTCGATTTCTAAGCTGGAGTCGGTACTAAACATTCTGCCTACTGTAGAAGAGGCAATAGATCGTGTTTTCCTGCACGAAATTGAGCAGGACCTGACTAACAAGGAAGACTAAGCACAACCGCCGCCTGTGGATTTCGAACTCAGGATATTGGGTAGTTCGTCGGCCACACCATCGGCAAACAGACACCATACCGCCCAGGTTTTAACCATTGGCAATCAGTACCACCTGGTTGATTGCGGTGAAGGAACACAAATGCAGCTGATGCTTTACAAGATAAAGCATCAGCGCATTTGTAATATCTACATCAGTCACTTACATGGTGACCATTACTTTGGCTTGGCAGGCTTGATCTCCACTATGCACCTGCAGGGCCGCCAAACACCTCTCCATCTTTTTGGCCCTCCCGGCCTCTCCGAAATTCTTAGCCTCCAGTTTAAGTACTCTGGTACCAACCTCAACTTTAAGCTTGTGTTTCACGAGCTGGATACAACTTGCTACAAAAAGATTTTTGAGGATAAAGGCATCACGGTGCATACCATACCCATGGAGCACCGTGTTCCTTGCTGTGGCTTTTTGTTCCGGGAAAAGCAAAAGCCCCGCCCCCTTATTAAAGAGAAACTGCCGGACTTTTTGCGCCCCCCACAGCTGGTGCGCCTGAAGTGGGGCGAAGACATCAAAGACGAGGCTGGCAACATTATTTTACGGAATAGCGACGTTACACTGGAACCCAAACGCAGCCGCAGCTATGCTTACTGTGCCGATAGCCGGTATAAGCCAGACCTGCTGCCCTACCTGCGCCAAGTAGACCTGCTGTACCACGAGGCCACCTTTACCGACGACCTTCGTGAACGCGCTGATTATACCTTTCACAGCACTGCCCGCCAAGCTGCTGAACTTGCAGCCGCCGCTCAGGTGCGCCATTTGCTAATCGGGCACTTTTCAGTGCGCTACAAAGACTTAAGCCCCCTATTGCAGGAGGCTCAGGAGGTGTTTACAAAAACAGATCTCGCTATAGAAGGCAGCATTTTCTGCGTTAGGGAGTAAGGTTCATTAAACCTTATTGACCGCTGGCTGTTTGTCTCAGAATATTTCGGGCAGAGCAAGCGAATTGTTATATTTCATGTCCGATCACCAATCCAGATAATACAACACCTAAAACCCTGCCCTGAATTATGGAAAATCCAGCCACAGCTTTACAGCAGCAAAAGCGCACGACCCTTTTTCTGGTACTCAGTGGCATCTTTATCTCCAATGCGCTACTGGCTGAGCTTATAGGTGTAAAAATATTTTCGGGAGAAGCCTTATTGGGCCTGCCAGGGGCTCAGATACCTTTAGGTGGCGAAAAGCTTGATTTTAACCTGACTGCCGGTGTCATCATCTGGCCGATTGTTTTCATCACCACAGACATCATAAATGAATACTTTGGAAAAGCAGGTGTTAAGAAAATAAGCATACTAACTGTAGTACTGATACTTTATGCTTTTCTGGTAATCACAGCAGTTACAGGCTTGCCACCTGCACAATTCTGGCTGGATGTTAACAGCACGGATGCCCAGGGCAAACCCTTCGATATAAATTATGCCTACAACAGTGTGTACCGCCAAGGTCTAGGAATCATACTTGGCTCTGTTGCTGCTTTCCTGCTCTCCCAGTTTCTGGATGCTACCGTGTTCCATTGGCTTCGCCGCTTTACAGGCAGTAAAAAAATCTGGCTTCGTGCCACAGGCTCTACCCTTGTCTCGCAACTCATAGACTCTTTTGTAGTGCTTTTTATCGCCTTCTTTGTCTTTGGAAACTGGTCTATGACCCAGGTGTTATCTGTGGCCGTGATCAACTACATTTACAAGTTCTGTATAGCCATTCTTCTCACCCCGTTGCTTTATGTAGCACACTACCTTATTGACAGCTACCTAGGGGAGCGGCAAGCAGAAAGGCTTATAGAAGAAGCTGCTACTAAAAGCGAGCATTAGCACAATTATTCAGTATCATTTTCAATACTTTACAGTCTTGAAAGAAATTTTATTTGGTTTTATACTTTCTCCTATCCTAACTTTGCAGTCTTGCAAAATATGAAATGCCTGCACATTTAGCACATACACAGATTTTCATCACAGGCTACGAGCTGCACGACCTGTAACAGCTCCCCATTCTCTTTTGGGGCTGCTTCGGCCCCTCCTATGCTATTTTTTGTTGATTTATTTTTAGACTGGAGGGACAATTATGTTCAGAGGTGTCGCCATGGTATTTTTTGGCGCGTGTAGTTTTGGGGTACTTTCTACTTTTGTTAAGCTAGCCTATAAAGAAGGTTTTGATTTGGGTGAGGTAACGGGCACCCAGGTCTTTTTTGGGTTGATTATTCTTTGGACCATCGTGCTGTTGCGTGCGCTGCTTGGCAGCAAAAGCAACAGCACGTCGTTCAGGGAAAAGATCAAGCTAGTTGCCATGGGCACTAGTACCGGCCTTGTCAGTATCTTCTATTATAAGTGCGTACAGACCGTTCCGGCATCCATCGCTATCCTGCTGCTGATGCAGTTTACCTGGATAAGCTTGTTGCTGGATTCCATCATAAAGCGCAAGTTGCCGAGCCTTTCGCAGGTCATCATGGTGGCACTCGTGCTATTAGGTACAGCTATGGCTGGCCGCCTTTTCTCAGAAAAAATTCCTGATTTTGATTTAGCAGGTATAGGTTTCGGGCTGTTGGCTGCCTTGTGCTACACTTTCTTTTTGATGATAAACGGAGCCGCTGGCAATAACATGCATCCTACTACCAAAAGTGCGCTTATACTCACTGGAGCCTGTGTGCTGGTACTAAGCCTATTTCCACCGGTTTTCCTGATAAATGGTGCCCTCTTTGATGGCCTGTTCAAGTGGGGCTTGGTTTTAGCCTTGTTTGGAACAGTAATTCCACCGCTATTTTATGCCTATGGTATACCTAAAACAGGGTTAGGCCTGAGCGCCATTCTAAGTGCTGCAGAGTTACCTGTAGCCGTACTGATGTCGAACCTGGTACTGCACGAGGAGGTGTGGGCTGTGCAGTGGGCTGGCGTTGCTCTAATCCTCCTGGCAATCATACTTTCCAATATAAACTCGGTAAGGCAGAAAAAACGCAGAGCAACGACTATTGCAGCTTAAAAAAGATATCATTGGTTGATTAATAAGAGGGTTAGGCATTGCAATGGGCAATCGTTTAACCCTCCCTTTTTTAGATAGTGTACTATCTAATGGCATATAGCGTAATTTCACCTTCCTGCTTTCGGTCAATTTCGCTTAATTTGCAAAGCAAAAAATAAACACCCTAACCTATGGCACGTTACCTTACCGGAATTCAGGCTACTGGCAGACCGCACCTGGGCAACCTGCTCGGCGCCATTATTCCAGCTATCAAGTTTTCCGAAACCTCTGACCAGGAGGCCCTGTATTTTATCGCTGACATGCACTCGCTCACAACCATTCGTGATGCCGAAGCGCTGCGACACAACACTTACTCAGTAGCGGCTGCCTGGCTTGCCTTTGGTTTCGATACTGACAAACATATTTTCTACCGCCAGTCGGATGTTCCGATGGTAACAGAGTTGACTTGGTACCTGAACTGCTTTACACCGTTCCCAATGCTGGCCAACGCGCACTCGTTCAAAGACAAGTCGTCGCGCCGTGGCCTTTCTGATGTAAATGCTGGTTTATTTACTTATCCAGTGCTAATGGCAGCTGACATTCTGATGTACGACGCCAATTTTGTTCCTGTAGGCAAAGATCAGATACAGCACCTGGAAATCACCAGAGATATTGCCAGCTCGTTCAACCATACCTTTGGCGAAACGTTTGTGCTGCCAGAGGCAAAGACTGACGAGACCGTGATGACCGTACCAGGCATCAACGGTGAGAAGATGAGCAAGTCTTACGGCAACATCATTGATATCTTTGAGGCTGACAAACCGCTGCGCAAAACCATCATGAGCATCGTAACGGATAGCACAGCACTGGAAGAGCCCAAGAACCCGGACGAGGATACAACCTTTAAGCTGTACAGTCTGTTGGCATCACCTGAAGAAGTAGAGGCTATGCGCCAGAACTACCTGGCTGGTGGCTACGGCTACGGTCATGCAAAGCAAGCCCTGTATGAGCTCATCATAAAGAAATATGCTAAGGAGCGCGAAGTATTCAACTACTACATGAGCAACCTACCGGAGCTCGATAAGAAGTTGCTGGCAGGCGCTGAAAAAGCTAAGGCTATCGCAACACCAGTTCTGGAGCGCGTACGCCAGAAATTAGGCTACTAAAGCAAGTCACTAAGAAGAACGAAAAGGGGCAGTTGGTATACACCAGCTGCCCCTTTTTATATATCATACCTCCATTTTTCCTATGCCTTTCTAGTATCGTATAATTTCTATATCTTATAGCTAGATTCTTTACTTAGTCTAACCCATTGAATATAAACGTATGGCAAACGCAGTTGCAGCGTCTAATCCTTTAACACGCAAAAGTACGGAGCGTTACCTATCGCTGGATGTGCTTCGTGGGCTTACCGTAGCTCTGATGGTGATCGTAAATACACCAGGTAGCTGGAGCACAATTTACCCGCCGCTACGGCACGCACCATGGCATGGCTTTACCATCACTGATCTTGTTTTCCCGGCTTTCTTGTTTGCTGTAGGCAATGCGATGAGCTTTAGCATGCGCAAGTTCTCTTTGCAGCCCGAGAGCGAGTTTCTAAAGAAAGTCTTTAAGCGTACAGCCCTCATTTTCCTGATCGGAATACTTTTACGTGCCTTCCCCTTCGTAGCGCATGCCGAGGGAGGAGGTTTAGAAATGATAGACGTTTCTACCATCCGGGTTATGGGTGTATTGCAGCGAATTGCCCTCTGCTACCTTATTGGCTCTTTAGTGGTACACTATCTAAAGATAAAAGGCTCTGTTATATTCAGTGCTGTAGTGTTAGTAGGGTATTGGGCGGTAATGTACTTCTTTGGCGACCAGCCAGATCCCTATAGCCTGGAAGGTAACGCAGCGTTAAAATTTGACCTGCTATTCTTCTCTCCGGAAGTCCTCTACAAAGGGTACGGTATTCCGTTCGACCCGGAAGGATTATTGAGTACATTGCCTGCTGCCGTAAATGTCATAGCAGGCTACCTGGCAGGTGCTTTTATACAGAGGAACGGGAACAATCTGGGTACCATATTCAAGTTGAATTTAGCAGGAGCTGCAGTTATAGTAGTTGCCTTGGTTTGGGATCTTGTATTCCCAATTAACAAAGCCCTCTGGACAAGTTCTTATGCTTTATACTCTGTAGGACTAGTAATGCTGGTGCTAGGCGGGCTCATGCTCATTATTGAGGTAGCGAACTATAAGAAGTGGACCTACTTTTTTGAGGTATTTGGCAAAAACCCGCTATTCATCTTTAGTATGTCTGTACTTGTGATCAAGACCCTGAGCTTTATAAAAGTAGACGAGGAAACACGCTTGAGCCGTTGGATCTATCAGAACTGGTTCCTGAGCTGGGGAGAAGGAGAATTTGCCTCCCTTATGTTCGCACTCGCTTATATGCTAGTGCACTGGCTGATGGGCTACCTAATGGACCGAAACCGCATTTATATCAGGGTATGATCAGAAAGTAAAACTAAAAAGGCCGATAGCTTTAAATAGCTACCGGCCTTTTTAGTTTTACTCTATTTGTCTAGGCTGATTTTCCATAATAGCGGACATACCTTTCGTTGTACTCATCACCGCCTAATGAGCCATCGCCGTTGTCATCCCAAAGCGCAAAAACACCGCTTGTATACTCCTGCTCATCAATCATCTTGTCCTGGTTCTTATCCCAGCTCTGATGCAAGTTAGTAGAGGTCATGCTTTTCCTAAACTCTTCCTCCTCCAGTTTACCATCACCATTTGCATCCCAGCTGCTCCAGCTCTGGTTCTGGATACCAAAATCATTTGTAGCAGTTGTCCATTCCTGCTCATTTATCTCGTTGTTATCGTCCTGGTCCCAAATGGTGTAGAAGCTAGTGTAAAACTCCTCCTCAGTCAACTTTTCATCGTTATCCTCATCCCACTCATCGTAGTAATTATTCGTGGCAAAGGACTCATTAAACTTGTCGGTGTCCCAGTTATCCATAACACCTGCATTGGCGTCATTATCTTTGGTGATGGCTTCATCATTTTCTGCTGCAGTAGTGGTTTCGTTTCCTTCTCCTCCACAAGCTACAAAGCCCGCCAGTAAAGCAAAGCATGCGGCGTTTCTGATGAGCTTAAATAAACTTCTTTCCGTTGTTTTCATAGTATAGTAAGTTTTGAATCAATAGTATCTATACTAAATACTTACGAGGTAGCGTAGCGAGGGGGTTATGTAAGGGACAGATAAGACACTAGCATTAAGCTTGTGGGCTGCACCGCCCATCTCACATTACCGCAAATCAAAGGCATAAAAAAAGCACTCACTACTGCAAAGGCAGCTGTAAGTGCAACAGGCAATTCCTGATCAGCCAGTATATACTAGCTCTCGTCTGCTTCTTTGATGATCAAGTCGGCAGATGCTCGGTTCAAGGCAATAGGTATGTTGTTGATTACTGCCGTACGGATCAGGGTCTGGATGTCATGCTCATGCCCGTGCGGTGTTTCAGCATCAATAAAGAAGATGATCTTGTGTACTTCGTGTTGAAGAATCTTGGCAGCTAGTAAAATGTCGCCTCCGCTTGGGCCATGGCCAAAAGGCTTCACGTCGAGCTCCAGCATGTCGTTTAGCAATTTAGAGGTGTTGCTGGTGCCGATCAACTCGTGCTGTACGAGCACATCACGGTGTATCTTAGCCCAATTCAGCAAATCTGTCTTGCGCTGGTTATGAGCGATAAGTGCAATGGTAGTTTTCATAAGTTTCTTTTTGTTAAAGGACTTCTGCTTTCAGAAGCCTTCCTAAAGATACTGTTTTTTTGTAAAAGCGATGCCGATGCGCTGCAAATGCGCCATACGCCCATCAAAAAAGAACTACCCGCTCTTGCCGTTCCACTTAAGATACTTGCTCTAAAACCTGACATTGTCCCGGAATTTTACTATCTTTGAAATAATAGCACATCCTGCATCCTTCTCTGATTTGCGCTCTTAGCCGCTCATTGGTTTACCCTCCTGCGGCACTATCAGAAATTACCTGTCAGGGATTATCGTGCTGCAGCTCTTTCCTCAGAGAAGAGAATGCAGGCGCTGCCACTTTGTACTTATGCGAAGCCAAGAGCAGCTTATTTTTAAATGTCTCTGTACCTGCCGCTTAAATAGCAGGTGCTAATTAGGCTCAAAGGCCAGAGGCAAATTTCTCACTCAAAAAATACACTATGGCAAGATCTCAAAACACATTTCTGAAGAAGCAACGCGAGAAGAAAAAGCAAAAAAAGAAAGAAGAAAAAGTACAGCGTAAGCAAGAACGCCAGGAGAACTCGGCAGGCGGAAGCTTAGATGCCATGATAGCTTATGTAGACGAATTCGGAAACATAACCGATACACCTCCCGAAGAAAAGGAGGAAACTTCATCCGATGAAAACAACAAGGCTTAATCCGCAGTAAAGGCAGGCAAGAAACATTTTCTTACCTGCCTTTTTCACTTTCTGAAGTATAACTGGAAGCGCTGTATCCTTGCACTAAAAACCAGAATTACCTCTTTTGAGCCAAAGCCCTTTTGATGGCCTCTTCTGCAAGTGGTGCCATCACTTTATAACCTGCCTCATTTGGGTGTACCCCATCGTAAGTATAAGCTTCCTTTAACCCCTGCCGCTCATCAGCCATTGCTGTGTGGTAGTCGATGTACTGCAAGCCATTTTTATCGGCGTAGCTCTTGATCATTTTGTTTAGTGCTACAATTTTTTGCGCCGGCTCCAATCCTGGCTTCCAGCCATAGTCGTATGCAGGCAATACTGAGGCAAGCACTACTTTTATGTTGTTAGCTTTAGCCAATTCTGCCATAGATATGATGTTCCCGGCTATCTCCTCCAAAGTGGCAGGACCGGTGTTGCCAGCAATATCATTGGTTCCGGCCAGTATCACCACCACTGCCGGCTTTAAGTTGATTACATCAGGCCTGAACCGAAGCAGCATTTGCGGTGTTGTCTGCCCGCTAATGCCCCGGTTTATATAGGGTTTGTCTGCAAAAAACTTTGGGCTCAGTTTTCCCCATCCTTCAGTGATGGAATTCCCCATAAACACCACCCGCTTCTCCCCTTTGGCTGGGGAGCTAAGTTTTGCGTTCTCATCTCTATAACGGTTAAGATTTGCCCAATCCTGGGCGTAAGATACTTCGGCAGTGAGCATCGCAAGTAGAATGGTACAGAGCAGTAAGTGAAGCTTTTTCATGTGTTTGTCTATTTCAGATAGTGTATTCTGGTATCATAAAACCATTTTCATTTGGTACAGGTCAAAGCCCTCCGCCCAGAAATCTTTTTCTGTTTTCTCCAGCGTGAAGCCGGCCTTCTCATAGAATTTGTACACAAGCTGTGTTGTCCTTACATAGATCACCTCCACAGAAGCGTTCCTTCTGATGTAATCGACTCTGTATTGCAGTAGCTCTTTTCCCACTCCTTTTCCCTGGTAAGCTGGATGAATAATGTCCCAGGAAATGCGTGCGGTTTTGTCCGGGAAATAGTTAATGCCACCTGAGCCAATAATTTTACCTTCCACCTCGACTACAAAGTAGCTTTCCACATGTTTATTGAGGTATTCTATAAAGTCGGCTTCCTCTTCCTCCGCAAAATATTGCGGTGTATTAAGCCTCAGCAGCTCAAGAAGCTCTTCTTTATCCTGGCTTGAATAAGGTCTGATCATACAAAGTATTTTGACATTCCCACCGCTAAAGCAGGTTGGATTCTTGGGCTACCTCGCTACTGCGACCGTATATCTCCCAAGCTGAAACGGTCTGCCCGACCGCCTTATTTCTTATATTGATGGCTGCGTTCACATCCCTGTCCAGGACGTGTCCGTTAGAACAAGTCCAATACCTGTCTGCTAGCTGCAGGTCGGTGTTACGCCAGCCACAAACCCAGCAGTCCTGAGAAGTATGGTGGGGGGCTACCTTTATAAGCTCCCGACCATACCATTTGGACTTGTAGGCTAACATCTGCACGAACTGATACCACCCAGCATCGCTGATGCTTTTGGCAAGTTTACGGTTCTTGAGCATATGCTGCACTTGCAGGTTCTCAACAACAATCGCTTGGTTCTCGCGAATGAGTTGAGTAGTCAGCTTGTGGTGGAAGTCCTTGCGGGTGTTGCTCACTTTCTGGTGCAGCCTGGCAAGTTTGCCGGCAGCCTTGCGCCTGTTGCTGCCACCTTTCTTCTTCCTCGATACAGCACGTTGCGCTCTCCTTAACTGGTGCTGATAGCGGTATAGGTGTTTAGGATTGTCTACAACAACACCATCAGACGTGACAACGAAGGATTTTATACCGACATCCAAACCTACCACATTGCTTATCTGTGGTAGTCGCTCAATATCCACCTGGCAACACAGCGTCACATACCACCCATCGGCTTCCTTGACAACGCTGGCTGTCTTGATACCCCCCTGCACATCCTGTGACCTGCGATAGTTAACCTTCCCGATCTTAGGTAGTTGAATTTTACAAGTGTTCTGGTGCAGCTTCACACCCTGTTTAAATGTGAATGACCTGTACAGGCTACGTTTGGCGAACCTGGGGAAGCCTTTGCCCTGCTTAAAGAAACCATCGTAGGATTTGAACAACCTATCTGTCACCTCCTGTAAAGTTTGTGAGTGTACGCACCCGATCCATTCTACGTCCCTGGCGATAGCAGAAAGCTCTTTCTGCATCTGGTTCTTCGATACGGAGATTTGATAGTTGGTCCAGAGGTGTTTCTTGTAGTCCAGACACAGGTTATAGACATACCGGCACGAACCGAGCCACTGGGCAAAAGCCTGTGCCTGCGCCCTGGTGGGTTTGAGTTTGAAGCGGTATGTCTTGATCTGGTTCACGGCTGCTTTTGGCGCCTTGCCCGGTGCAGGGCATGTTTGCTGCAGCAAAGGTAACAGCCGGCAAGTGCAGGCGGTAGAACATAGGGTAAGATCAAACCCAGCAAAAGTGAAGGAATGTCGCACCACATCCAGAGCGTCTTTGCCCACATCGACGCCCAGGTTCTGACAGAGTAAATTCTTCATAGCTGAAAGGGACTAAAGTGGACAAAAAACATTCATCTTCCGGGCCTGCACTCACTCATGCCTGCGGATGGGGCAGCCTCTAGGTACTGTCCAGGCTTTTAAGAAGAAGAGAAAGGGAAGGGCTTACTTGGGGGCGACATCATCAAAGTGTCTAGTGCAAGGGCTTTCTCCTTCCCTTTCTGTTAGCTTACGTTTAAGAGCCTGATAAAATTGCACATCCGCTTATACTGCCAAAGATATGAGTGCCAAGGCTTTCTTTGGCATTTACTCGTAAGATTAATACTTCAACAAAGCCTCTCACTTCTGGGAGGCTTTGTTGTTGATAGAACCTTAGAACGTTGAGGGGCTGCACTCCGCATTCTTAGCTGCTATTGCGGAAGCTCGGCCATCTCTTTTTCATACTTTAAAAGCTCAAGATAAGGATCCCCCTGCAGGCCTAAGGCTTGTGCAAAAGCAGGTTCTGTTTTAAGTCCTTCAAGCTTTAACCTCCGGATATTTTCCCTGAATTCGCCTCCCATCATATTAAGCAGGTAATTTTCAATAAGCATGTGCCTGTAAGCAAGCTGTTCATGCGAAGGAGTGTTCTGCCCAAAGACTTCTACTTCGAAGCCAGCTAGCATAAAACTAGCTATTACAGTATACTGCCCCCGCACTTCAGATTCAGATAATTTATACCCGGCGTAATCCGAAAAGCAATTAGTCAGGGTAGTTCTAAACTGTTTAGCATCCTCCCAGTAACAGATAATGTCGAGGTCACTGTTATCTACATCAATAGCTATAGGTATGGTACCGGCTAACACTGGTTCGTAGGGGCTTAGGTGCTCCATCACCGCATATTTGGTAAATACACCATACGCCCTTTGCTGTTTTGGATTTCCATTCTTTAGGTATTCGATAGTCTTGAAGTTCATAAGCGGTGTTCTGCATTGGCCATGTTTCCTACACCTTTAGACAGGGTAGTGTTTTGCTTTGGTTTTACTAGTTCTGTCTATCCTACCTTTATAAACATTCAGAATTCAATTTTGGTGGTTCTAAGGTGCCTTAACCCTTATACAACGTGTCCTGCGGCCTATAACTACAGATTTCAAAAATAAAGCACTTTATTTCATCTCCTTTCTGAAGAAAGTATAGGTCAGGCCAACCTGAAGAACTTTATTGGCTCCTTGTGTCCTTAAAGAGTGTACACGCTCATCCTTTCCAAAATAAACGAAATGAAAGTAGTTTTGGAAACCGTGGGCATACCTTACGTCTATACCGAACTTCGGAGTTATGTTGTAAGCAAGGCCCCAGTTGAAGCCCCAGTCAACTTTCCTATTTGGATTGCCAAGAGTATGAGTCTCGCCCCTGTACCTAGAGTAGTACCATGCCAGAAAGTTGACTTCAGGACCAGCCAGTAGAGTTAATCTTTCGTTTGCCTCATACCCAAGCAGCACAGGAACACTTAGGTAGTCATAATTTATAGAACCATCACCATAGATTTCATGGTTCGAAAATCGTGTACCTTTACTGGAGTAAAGCGCTTCGGGCCTGATAATTAACTTTTCTGTTAGGTTTATTTCTGAATATGCACCGAAGAAGAAACTTGGCTTAATATGGTTCTCTTCTACTGCTCGTAAATCCATGGTTGCTAAAACTCCTCCAGCTCTTATGCCCATTCCTATTTGTCCGAGGCTAAACTCGACAGAGCAAATAAAGAAGGAGAATAATAAACAGATTCTTTTCATAGGCTTTGCATATTACTTCTAAGGGTTCAGTTTCATAAATGGCAGACTTATTTATAGCTTACTCTTACTTCTAAGTCCGCTATCATGCCTAGTGGTTTCAAAAAACTTATTGATGGTCTGATAAGGTGGGTCTCAATGAACTATAGGTTTTGAGAGTGCCTGTTCTTTTGTAGTAGTTCCTTTATTTCACTATCACGTAGTTCGTAATTTTACTTTTAGCTAAACGGATTTGGCTTTGCGGTGGCGCAGCTATCGTAAAGGTTGGGTTAGGGGACAGCTTATGTCTTTTAGGCACCTATAGGTGTAAAGAGTATCATTTCGTTGTTCTAACTTATGAACCCCTTCTTCAGTGAAGAAAAAGTAATCCTTGTTTAGTACCTGCTGACCGTTCGCTGTCAAGACTAAACAAAATAGAGCAAGAAGTATAAGTATGTTTTTCATATTTGTTGGTTACCCCTAACTAGCGGAAATACGTAAGCATACGTTTAGCCGGACTATATCTGTACTTCTGCCCCTACGAGCCGGAGCAGGGTATGTACTCACTAGCACCTCAAGCTGTCTTTGCCTAATTGTATACACTCAGTGCAATAGTATACAGCAGTAACTCATCGTTTTTCACTCGCACATTCTTTTCATACCGTAATCCTAGCTTTTCCAGAAGGTAGATGGATTTCTGGTTCTCTTTAAGAACAGTAGCATGAACATGTGTGAACGCTGTATTCAGCTTTACTTCCTCTAAAACAGTACCCGTTGCTTCGTAAGCGTAGCCTTGGCTTCTATATTCTGGCAGAAAGGTAAAACCAATATAAGGGTGCTGCAGGTATTCTCTTTTTATGAAGGTTATAATGCCAACAGGTGGCTTCTCTTGCTTTAGGCGTACCACCCAGCACTCCGTATCGGGGTTGGTAACCATACCTTCTATGTATACTTCTGCGGCAGCCCTGGAGGTAACATTTCTGTCGCCATTAAACCTCTTCCAATCTGGCAGGTTCACCAGCTCAAATATAAAATTAGCATCATGTGCTCCTATTTTATCCAATGACAGGCGGCTTATAGTATAGCTGCTACGCATACATAGGTGGCATTGTGTAGTAAATCTAACACCTTGGTTTGCTTATCCAGATAATAAGATATTTTAGAAGGCACACAAAAGAACCGCGCCTGCCCTGGCATATAGCACAAGGCAGGCGCGGTTTGTATGAATTAACCACCAGAGCTATTTCCTCTGGTATAGTTGATTTGTTTATTTAGCTGTTATTCTGCAGTCCAAAGCACACGCTCCTGGTCAGCAAGAACTAGCAGAACCCGTGGTGGGTTTGCTACCAGCACCAGGCGCATTTCTACACCCGGAAAACTATCCGACTCTACCCAAACGCCCTCTGTTTCGTCACCATCTTCCAGCTCTTTTCCGTCCAGGGAGCTAGCCAGGTAAGCAGTAGGCAACAAGATATCAGCATCTGATTTTATCTTGCCGTGTACATCTTCCAGTACATCCTCCAGCTCATCGCCGTACTCTTCGTTAAAATCGTCTTCCAGGTCGTGTAGCTCTTCTTCTATGTCATCATAGCGCGCATCGTTGTAGTCAAGCGCTCTTAACTCTTGCTTCTTCTCCAGGATGGCCACAATGGACTCGTTCAGGGCTTTTGCGTTCATGTTGTCTCGTATTTTTTACAAAGTTGGAAACATGCCTCAGTAATTGCAAGTAATCGCTGCATAATTTGCCTCGGGCCGTGTGCATTTTGATACTAGCGCAAAAACTGTATTTTTACATAAATCCACCTAAAAAACTAATTAAAACTATGGCAACTGATATTCTGCAATCAAAATCCACGGCAACAGATATCCTGCCACTAAACGGTACCGACCATATCGAGTTTTATGTTGGTAACGCTAAGCAGGCTGCCCACTTCTACCAAACTGCCTTCGGCTTTAAACTGGTGGCATACGCTGGTCCCGAAACTGGAATACGGGATCGCGCCTCTTATGTACTGCAGCAGGAGAAAATTCGTTTAGTTCTAACCACCTCCCTTAACCCTGAATCTGAGATCTCGAAGCACGTACACCTGCATGGCGACGGTGTAAAGGTACTGGCCCTTTGGGTAGATGATGCCGAGGAAGCATTCCGTGGCACAGTAGACCGTGGAGCCAAGCCCGCTCATGCTCCTACCACCCTAACTGACCAGTACGGCGAGGTGAAAGTAGCCTCCATACAAACTTATGGCGACACCATTCATACTTTCGTGGAGCGCAAGAATTACACTGGTCCGTTTATGCCGGGCTATGTGGAGAAAAAAAGCCTGCTGGATGTTGAGCCTGTAGGCCTGAAGTATGTAGACCACTGCGTAGGCAACGTAGAGTTGGGCCGCATGAACGAGTGGGTAGAGTTTTATGAAAAAGTAATGGGCTTCCAGCTCCTACTCACCTTCGACGACAAAGACATTAGCACAGAATACACAGCGCTTATGTCTAAGGTGGTTTCCAACGGAAACGGTTATATCAAATTCCCGATAAACGAGCCTGCCGCCGGTAAAAAGAAGTCGCAGATAGATGAGTACCTGGAGTTTTACCGTGGTGCCGGCGTGCAGCATATTGCCGTTGCCACCGATAACATCCTGCATACCGTTAGCGAACTTCGCCGCCGTGGCGTAGAGTTTCTTTATGTGCCCGAAACATACTACGACGACCTATTCGAGCGTATTGGCAAGATAGACGAAGACATGGAAGACCTGAAGAAGCTGAACATACTTGTGGATCGCGATGACGAGGGTTATCTGCTGCAGATCTTTACTAAGCCGGTAGAAGACAGACCAACCGTATTTTACGAGATAATACAACGTAAGGGAGCACGCTCTTTTGGCAAGGGCAATTTTAAGGCGCTGTTCGAAGCAATTGAGCGGGAACAAGAACTACGAGGCAACCTTTAAGCCAAAAATAAAGTATAGCCGCGTGTAAATGTGGCTAAAATATATTTATTTTGATATTACTATACTTCACACCAGTTCTACGGCTGCGCTTCGTGTTCGGCCAGAGCTGGTGTGATTTTTTATCTTAATGCTTTCAAAAAGCCGCAACTACTTAACACAAAAAACTGCTACTAAAACATCAGCATAATCAAACTATGTTAGAGACATCTATAAAACAGAAAATTGATCAGTGGCTATCAGGCAATTATGATGAGGCCACCAAGGCAGAGATAAACAGCATGCTGGAGCGCAACGAGCATGAGGCGTTGACAGACGCTTTTTACCGCGACCTGGAGTTTGGTACTGGCGGTTTGCGTGGCATTATGGGTGCCGGTAGCAACCGCATGAACCGTTACACCTTGGGTATGGCTACACAAGGCCTATGTAACTATCTGCACCAGAACTTCCCAGACCAAGATATCAAAGTGGCTATTGCCCACGATAGCCGTAACAACTCTTCAGAATTCGCCCGCATTGCAGCCGATATTTTCTCGGCAAATGGCATTACTGTATACTTGTTCGAGGCTCTGCGCCCTACGCCGGAGCTATCGTATGCTATTCGCCACCTGGGTTGCCAGAGTGGTGTGGTAGTAACGGCATCTCATAACCCTAAAGAGTACAACGGCTACAAAGTATACTGGAACGATGGTGCCCAGGTAACGGCTCCGCACGACAAAAACATCATCTCCGAGGTTAATAAGATCACCTCTATTGATGAAGTAAAGTTTCAGCCAGATGCAGACAAGATTCACCTGCTGGGCAAGGAACTAGATGAAGCTTATATAGAGCAATTACTGGCCCTGTCGATCTCGCAGGAGGCTATTAAGCGCCAGCACGACCTGAAAATTGTGTTCACGCCACTACACGGAACAGGTATTACACTGGTGCCGGAGGTGCTGCAGCGTTTTGGCTTTACCAACGTGCACATTGTAGAAGAGCAGGCAGAACCAAACGGTAACTTCCCTACAGTGGTTTACCCTAACCCTGAAGAGAAAGAGGCGATGTCGCTGGCTATGAAAAAAGCCGCTGAGATTGACGCTGACCTGGTGCTGGCAACTGACCCAGACTCTGACCGTGTAGGTATTGCAGTTAAAAACCAGAAAGGCGAATTCGTACTCCTGAACGGTAACCAAACAGGTGCATTGCTCATCAACTACCTGCTACAGGCATGGCAAAAAGCTGATAAGCTTACAGGTAAAGAGTTTGTAGTGAAAACTATCGTAACTACCGACCTGATCAAGGAGGTTGCTGACAGCTACAACGTTACGATGTATGAGACCCTGACCGGCTTCAAATACATCGCGCAGATAATCCGTGAGAAAGAAGGCCAGGAAGTATACATTGGCGGTGGCGAGGAAAGCTACGGCTACATGATCGGTGACTTTGTACGCGATAAGGATGCCATCTCGGCATGCGCCCTTATAGCTGAAATGGCTGCCGTGGCAAAAGACAGTGGCCAGAGCCTTTTCGAGATGATGGTGAGCATGTACGAGAAGTATAACTTCTATAAAGAAGAGCTGATCTCTATCACAAAGAAAGGACAGCGCGGTGCTGAGGAAATTCAGCAGATGATGGCTAACATGCGCAGCAATCCGCCAAAGCAGATTGCAGGCTCTAATGTAGTTGAGGTGCGCGATTATAAAATGAGCACCCGCAAACTGGTGATGACTGGCGAAGAGCAAAAGCTAACGCTGGAAAGCTCAAACGTACTGCAATACCTAACCGAGGATGGCAGCAAAATTTCAGCCCGTCCGTCAGGTACTGAGCCAAAGATCAAGTTCTACTTCAGCGTGAAAGAGCCGCTTGCCTCAGCCAGTGAGTATGAAGCAACAGAGCAAAAGCTGAGTCAGAAAATTGAACAGATACAGAAAGACCTGAAGCTGAAATAAGGCAAGGTTCTTTAATAAGGAATGGCTAAATCGCAGATTATACTTTCGGCGGTTTAGCCATTTTTCGTTTTGCCCAATTCTTTTTACCCACCACGCAACCTCAACAAGCACTTGCCATTAAGCTTCTACTGCTAGCAAGAACAGGTTCTTTTTCTTAGATTTTTTAGCTGAATTGGCATAACATTTTTGTACCTCAACTGCTTTATTGGTTATAACTAATATTGCAACTTACGCCCCACAGCGTCAGCTTAATTGCAATTTCTAATTTCGACCTTATTAAGCTAATGACAGATTTATTTCAAAGTATAAAACACGTAATAGAAACACGCCGCACCACCAAGCCACCCAAAATGAACGGGCAGCGCATACCTGACGAACTGGTGCAACAATTAGTAGAGCTAGCCGATTGGGCTCCCACACACGGCCATACTGAGCCCTGGCGTTTTATAGTATATGCAGATGGCGCTACTACAGATTTTTGCCAACAACACGCGGAGCTGTACAAGCAGAGTACGCCAGAGGATAAGTTTATGCAGGACAAGTATGAGAAGCTGCTGCACATGGGCGATCAGGCATCGCACATTCTGGTGGCTTACATGCGCCGTGGCGACCTTCCTAAAGTTCCGCCACTCGAAGAGATAGCCTCCACTTCCTGCGCCATACAAAACCTGCTGCTAGGTGCTGCTGCTCTCGGCATTGCTAGCTACTGGGGTTCTGGCGGCATGGCCTATCACCAAAGTATGAAAGACCACCTGCAGCTTCGGGAGGAAGATGTAGTGCTGGGCATCTTATACTTGGGGTATGCCGAGCAAGCTACTGGCGAAGGCAAGCGTATGGTGCCACTGCAGGAAAAAGTAACCTGGAAAAAATAGCATGGTTTCGCCGTTGTGCAAGGGCTAAGCTCCTTCTGCTTCTCCCCTTTGTTAGACCATCGATCGGTAAGCATAATATACCTTTAACCCGGCACCTGTTATATACTATAGCTGTTTTACTATATTTGTAGAGCAACAAAATTCTGCCAAACACGAAAAACGAGTTAACGCTTTTAAGAAATCATAACCTTACCATATGAGAACTATAGACCAGTATAATTTTGCCGGTAAAAGGGCATTAGTGCGTGTAGACTTTAACGTGCCTCTAGATAGCGAATACCGCATCACCGACGACACCCGTATCCGTGCGGCGGTGCCTACCATCAACAAAATACTGAACGATGGCGGTGCTGTTATCCTGATGTCGCACCTGGGACGTCCGAAAAGCGGACCTGAGGAGAAATTCTCGCTGCGCCACCTGGTACCACGCCTCGAAGAAGAGTTTAAAATAAACGTGAGGTTTGCTTCTGACTGTGTAGGCCCTGACGCAGCAAAATTAGCGCACGACCTGCAGCCAGGCGAAATTCTGCTATTGGAGAACCTGCGCTTCCACAAAGCTGAAGAGAAAGGCGATCCGGAGTTTGCCAAAGAGTTGTCTACCCTTGGCGATGTGTATGTGAACGACGCCTTCGGTACTGCACACCGCGAGCATGCCTCTACAGCTGTTGTAGCACGCTATTTCCCTAACGATAAAATGATGGGCTATGTGATGCAGGCCGAGCTGGACAACGCACGCCGTGTACTGGAAAATGCTGAGCGTCCGTTCACAGCTATTATGGGTGGTGCCAAAATTTCAGATAAGATCCTCATCATCGAGAAACTACTGGACCGCGTCGACAACCTAATTATTGGCGGTGGTATGTCTTATACTTTCGTGAAAGCTGATGGTGGCGAAATCGGTTCGTCTCTGGTAGAGGCAGACAAACTGGACCTGGCAAACCGCCTCATCAAACTGGCCAAAGAAAAAGGCGTTAATATCATGATTCCGGTTGACTCTGTTATTGCCGATGCCTTTAGCAACGACGCTAACGTAGACACAAAGCTAAGCCACCATATCCCGCAAAACTGGATGGGTCTGGATATCGGACCTGAAGCACGCGAGCAGTATGCCGCAGTAATTGCTAACTCCAGAACCATTCTTTGGAATGGCCCGATGGGTGTTTTCGAAATGCCGAACTTCTCGGTAGGTACACAAACGGTAGCCGAGGCCGTAGTTGCCGCTACTGCTAATGGTGCTTATTCCCTGATAGGCGGTGGCGACTCTGCAGCAGCAGTAAACCAGCTTGGCTATGCCGACCGCGTATCTTATGTGTCGACTGGTGGCGGTGCGCTGCTGGAGTACATGGAAGGCAAAACCTTGCCGGGTGTGGCCGCCATCGAGCGCAACGATTACTAATGTTTCATTTTCTGGGTCACCGGCACCAGGTGACCCAGCTCAACATATACTATGAGCGAAATCAAAGCTACCTATAAAACTGCTGAAGAGGCTCTTTCTGTTATCAAGTCAGGAGACCGCGTTTTCGTACAGGGCAGTGCGGCTACGCCACAATTCCTGATCAGCAAACTGGCAGATCGGGCCGATGAGCTACGAAATGTAGAACTGGTTAGTATCACGACCTACGGCGAGATTCCGTTAGCTGAAGAGCGGTTCAAGGATTCCTTTTTCATCAACTCCCTGTTCGTGTCTGCCAATGTGCGGGATGCGGTAAACGGTGGCCGTGGCGACTATACTCCTATCTTTCTGAGCGAGATTCCGCACCTGTTCAGGTCTGGCATTTTGCCGCTGGATGTTGCCATTGTACACGTGTCTCCACCTGATAAGCATGGCTACTGCTCTTTAGGTGTATCAGTAGACGTTACCCGTGAGGCAGTACTAAGTGCCAAGTATGTTATTGCACAGGTTAACCCTCAGATGCCACGCACCCACGGCGACGGCTTAATACACATAAACCAGCTGGATGTGCTGGTAGAGATAGATGAGGAGCTGCCAGAGGTGGACTACAGCCTGCGCATTACCAGTGTGGAAGAAACAATTGCCCGCTACATATCAGAGATGGTAGAAGATGGTGCTACCCTGCAAATGGGTATTGGCGCTATACCAGATGCTGTACTTAGCAGCCTTACAAACCATAAAGAGCTGGGTATCCATACCGAGATGATGTCTAACGGGGTGATGCAGCTGGTGGAAAAAGGTGTAATCACCAATGAGCATAAGTACAGGCACCCAGGCCGTATTGCCACAGGCTTTATTGTAGGTAACCGCAAGCTCTACGACTTTGTGGATGATAATCCGCTTATCCTCATGCAGCGTACCGACTACGTAAACGACGTTACCATTATCCGCTCTAACCCTAAGGTAACAGCCATCAACAGCGCCATCGAGATAGACCTTACTGGTCAGGTGGTTTCTGATACCATTGGCAAGTACCAGTTTTCAGGTATAGGCGGGCAGATGGACTTTATCCGTGGGGCGGCCTTATCTCCGGGAGGTAAACCAATTATCGCACTACCTTCTGTAACGCGTAAAGGTATTTCCAGAATCACGCCTCTTATAAACGAAGGTGCTGCCGTTACCACCACCCGTGCGCACGTGCATTATGTGGTAACAGAGTATGGCGTAGCTTACCTTTATGGCAAGAACCTGCGCCAGCGTGCCAAGGCACTCATCGACATCGCTCACCCAGATCACCGCGAGCGACTGGAGCGAGAGGCTGTGGATCGCTACGGATTCTTATAGAACACTATAAAGAAAGAATACAAAATCCCTGTCGCTTTTATGTGGCAGGGATTTTTTGTTTATATTGTACTAACGCTATGAAACCAGATCATGCTTAGAACACCTACTTCCATACTTTTTCTGCTGCTCGGCCTGTTTATACTTGGCTGCAGCCCCGAAACAAAAAAAGCCTCCTCCCCTACTGCCAAGTTTGAGCTCGAAGAGGCAACCATTGAGGACATACATCAAGCCTTTAGGGAGGGCACATGCTCCTGCCAGCAGTTGGTAGCAGCATATTTCGAGCGGATAGAACAGTTCGATAAGCCTACCAGGCTCAATGCTATAGTGGTTACAAACCCTGAAGCTATGGAGCGTGCTAAACAGCTTGATGAAGAGTTTGCTGATACTAAGGTGCTGCGCCCCCTGCACTGCATACCGGTTATTGTAAAGGATAATTACAATACAGAAGGCCTGCAAACTACTGCCGGTTCACTGGCATTAAAAGGTTTCAAACCTGCCGAGGATGCATACCAGGTGCGAAAGTTAAAAGAAGCCGGAGCTATTGTACTTGCTAAGTCAAATATGGCTGAGTGGGCCTTCAGCCCTATGGTAAGCATCAGCTCCATTGCAGGCGAGACCCTCAACCCCTATAACCTGGAACACGTTCCGGCTGGCTCCAGTGGTGGCACTGCAGCAGCGGTGGCTGCTAATTTTGGCACCGTAGGACTTGGCACCGACACAGGTAACTCTATTCGTGGGCCTTCGTCACACAACTCACTGGTAGGTTTTCGTTCTACGCTGGGCTTAACGAGCCGTGCTGGTATTGTGCCGTTATACCTACGCAACGATGTAGGCGGCCCTATGGCACGCACAGTAGAGGATGCCACAAAAATTCTAGAGGTAATTACTGGCTATGACCCGGCTGATCCGCTAACCAAGTATAGCCAGGGTAAAGTGCCACAGAACTACCAACAGTACCTGAAAAAGAACGGGTTAAAAGGTGCCCGAATTGGTGTGTTCAGAACGCTAAGCGAGAAGAACCCTGATCCGCAGGTAAAGGCGCTTTTTGAGCAAGCCATTGCAGATTTAAGAGCCTTGGGCGCCGTAATAGTAGACTCGGTAGAGGTTACCAACTTTGACGAGCTTAGCCAGGACCAGTGGTGCGATGTGTTCCTGCACGATATAAACGAGTACTTAGCTGCTCAAGGACCTAATGTACCTGTTAAAAACCTGGATGAGATTGTTGCTTCTGGTAAGTACTCTCCCTACATAGAGGAAAACCTGAAGTATTTCCAGCAGAACCAGTTTGTAGCAGAGGAAGGATCTCACGCCTGTGGCGATGCCTATAACGACCCTAGAAGAATAGCTTACCGCAATGCAGTAGAGGCAGCAATGGAGAAGTATGACGTTGGCGCCATTATCTATCCTACCTGGAACAACCCTCCCGCTAAAGTCGGAGATTTTGCAGGTTATAAAGGCGATAACAGTCAGATTATAGCGCCCCATACAGGGCAGCCCGCTTTTACAGTACCTATGGGCTACACCTACGACAACTTACCGGCTGGCTTGCAGTTCCTCGGCCGCATGTACGACGAGCCTACGCTCATCAAGTATACTTATGCCTACGAGCAGGGTACAAAGCATAGAAAACCGCCTGTGAGGTTTACAAAAAGTGTCGCTAGTGGAAGATAAAACTACTGCTGTACATAGTGCAAATAAGCGTATGTTCACGTTTATCTGGTAGTTGGCAGTGAAAGAAACTATGAAGAACTCTTTGCTATTTGTATTTCTGGTGCTTCTCTTATCATGTGGAAGTCGAGAAGAGAGTAAACAGTTAGCAGTGATGAGTCCTGAAGAAGCCGCTGCTGAACAGGAGGACATTAGTTTTAAAAAGATTACCTTTTCTGTTCAGCCAGGGTGGAGCCGAGAGAAGTATGCGAAAGATGTTGAAATTACCCCAGATAGTATATTGTATTATCGTTTGAGAGAGAGGCACAGCGAAACTGTAGTAGAAAATTATAAAGTTAAGCTCGATTCTGTTGGTATGGAGAGAGTCTACGGATTTCTTGATTCTACAGACTTCAATGGCCTGAAGGATTATTATTACGACTCTGAAGACGCAGCTTTTTTCTCACTACAGTTTGTCTTCCTTAATGGAGAAGTGAAGATGAAAGGTACTTTGCCAGATGACTATTGGAAAAAAGTATACAAGCTCCTTATGCTAATTGACAAGCAAAATTTAACTAAGAGTGAGAACAGGCATTTTAGTACTACTGAAGACGTACTGCTTCCTCCTCCTCCTGCTCCAATAAGTGTACCTTATGACAGCTTAAACAAAAAGTGAAAACTACCTCTGCCAACAACACCTTTACGGTAGCTACGCCACCGCAAAGCCCAATCCGTTGATGGTTTGAAAATGTATAAAACATCAAGTGAGTAAAGAATGGAAACAAACTAAAATCCGGCAGGAAATAATAGTTACCACCTCTCTTCTCCTCACAAGAGCCACAGCATTTGGATGCACAAGCTCAACTGCTTTCTACTCATCGACAATACATACTGACAAAAATCAAAAAAGCCCCTCCAATTGGAGGGGCTTTTCTTTTAACCATTCTTTGGGTTCAGAATGTTATCAATCCTTACTATTGCATCATCAATATGATACCTGGTGAGGTCATTGCTGTAGCGATTGCGGGCGCTCTTTAACTGGCGCTGCAACTGTACTAGCTCCCCTCTCACGATGGAACGAATATCAGACTGGTTGATCTCAACCGGAGTACCGAAACGGCTGCTGCGGCCGGGTTCCTCGTTCAACAGATAAGCCATTCTATCCAGATAAGCTTTCTGCAGGTTTCTGCGATAGATGTCTACCGTAGCACCGCTGTATACTTCGCTCCAGATGCCACGCTGTAGTTGGCGCACCATATTCAGGGCGTTATACTTCACACCGTTAACCTCATTCTCCATCAGGCGGGCCATTCTATCCGGAGAAAGCAAGTTGTTCAGGTGTCGCGCTTGCAGGCTTCTTATACTTTCAGCATAATTAGCGTGGTGAGTATTACGGCTGATTTTAGATTGGTGTAGCCACTCTGGCGAAGAAAAGGCATTGCTCAGAAGCCAGTCCATAGACGCCACCTGCTCTTTGGCAGAAACCGGAGTATAAACAAAACCCTGCTGGCTTGGCTTCAGACGGTTCTCGCGTACACCACCTACATTGGTAACTACGTGGCCAATGTAGCGGCTCCACACGCCTAGTAGTTCGCCATAAAGCTCATCCAGGTCTTCATAGTCATTGGTTTGAGCTGCAGTCCAGTCGTATAGCTTCGGTGCCACAAGCTTTAGGTTTTTAAGGCCGTAGGTGCTGGCTTTTATTACATCGTCGCCTATACCCTCGGTCTGGCTTTGTGGGTCGTAACCACCGCTTCCGCTGCCAAACTGATAGATAGGGCTGCCGGATTTCTCCTCTATCCACTTGTTAAGTGTCGGAACTTCAGCTTCTGCATTTTTTGCCTCAGGCAGATAGCGATAGCCCCAGTTAATAACGTAATGGTCGTACGGCCCTAGCTGACGGATAAAGCGGATATTTTTATCACCTGGCTGAGCTACATAGTTGTAACGGGCGTAGTCCATGATAGTGGCAGCAATGCCATTCTTCTGCGTAAACTCGCCGTTGCGCAAAGAGTCAGTTGGGTAAGCCGCACTGGCTTTCATGTTGTGTGGCAAGCCAAGCGCGTGCCCTACTTCATGCGTTATTACCTCCTTCATCATCTCGCCCAGGTCCTCTATTGGAGTATTTAATGTACGTGCAGCAGGATTTGCAGCACCAGTCTCCAGCAAGTAGCGGTTACGGTAAGAGCGCAGGTGGTTATGGTACCAGATGATGTCACTCTCGATTATCTCGCCTGAGCGAGGGTCTGATACGCTTGGGCCTACCGCATTGCGGGTAGTGCTGGCCACATAGCGAATTACGGAGTAGCGTGCATCCTCAGGGCTGAAATCAGGATCTTCTTCCGGTGATGGAGGATCTTTAGCAAGAATAGCATTTTTGAAGCCTGCCGTTTCAAAGGCCTCCTGCCACTGCTCTACACCAGCTTTAATGTAAGGGCGTAGCTTTTCTGGCGTGGCTGGGTCAAGGTAATAAACAATAGGGTTAACAGGCTCCACCAGCTCACCACGCTTGTAAGCTTCAATATCTTTCGGTACTAACTTCCAACGGCGGATGAAAGATTTCTGGTCTGCTTTCAGGGCTTCTGAGCCATAGTCGTACTGGTTGATGTTGAAGTAACCTACGCGGTAATCGTTGATGCGTGGCTGCATTGGCACTTTTGGCAACAGCACCATCGATTGGTTCATGATGATACTTATTGAGCCTGTAGCAGAGTTTGATGGTGGCTCTGTGGCATCATAAGTAAAGTCCTGCTTCACTTCAATATTCAAGGGGAAACTTTTGGCACTCTGTATAAAGCTACGGCTGTCATCAAGCTTGCTCACTTTATACTGTTTGCGTAGGTCAGCATCCAAACCGCTGAATGCTTTTACATCACTCAAGAAGAACTTGGTTACATCGATCACATAACCTGCCGAATCCGGGGAAAGAGCAGCTATGTCGAATGCATAAATGGTAGGCTGGTAGTTATTAGCACGGACCGAAAGGCTAATAGCTAAAGAGTCTGCAGCATAAGCACTGTAAGACTTAGTCTTGAGTACGATTTTGTTCTCAAACTTCTGCCACTCCACCATCTGCTCGTTTACTGAAGAACCGGCATTTACGTATCCGCCACCAAGGCCCGAAGGCAGGTTAGCAAAACGGCTGATCCATAAGAAGTCGCGCTGCAGAAGCGAGTCAGGAATCTCATAGTAGTACTTATCGCCTACTTTATGAATAGTGAAGACTCCTTGATCAGATACAGCTTCTTTGGTGATAACATCGCTGTAATTTTTGAGGCCACTTTTAGGAGCAGGCTTACTCCTTTCCGTGCTTTCAGTTTTGGCAGCTGTAGAGCCCTGCTTCGCTACTTTGGTGCTGGAGCAGGATGTTTGGGTGAGAGCCATAAGCAGGGCGGCGCTTACGACGTGGTAGAACTTTGGCATTTACTGGTTGAATGATTAAACTTACATAAACCCACTAGTGCTTGTTAGTGGGTGTGATTATCCACTTTTAAAGGTAAGTTTAAATTCAGAAAGTAGCTATAGGTTAAGGCAGATTAGCCTGTGTTTACTCCTGTAGTAAAACTCGCTTTACAGCTTAGCTGCCTTGCAGCACACGTGCTGTTACCAGCAGTTGGCCCACATGCCGCTGTGTGTGCTCTGCCGCATGCACCAGAAGCCCCAGCACTGTAGAAGGTACTTGTTTGCGCCCCACACCTCTGGTCTCCAGCAAAGTATGCTCATCGGTTTGTCGCAACTGCTCCAAAGCTTTATCTACCTGCTGTTCGAATGCCCGCACCAGGTCCTGCACATGAAATACTTTGTCTGCGGGTTTCCCCTCCTCTTTCAGGGCATCTAACTGCGCCTGTGTCAGTTGTTCGTTACGGGCATAAGTAAATAATCGGTCGAGTACTCCCCGCAGGTGCTGCAAATGAAAACCCACCGACGCGACGCCGGCAGGTTTATTCCATAGCAACTCATCAGGGAAGTGCTGCATCTTTGCCTGCACTTCCTCGCGTGCCTGTAGCAGGGCATGTGCCACCGGCTGCAGCAGGCCCGGCATATCAGGCAAAGGACCACGCAGCCATACTTCCAGTTTTTCTTCTGGTGCCATTCTGTTATTTTGTTGTAGTAAGTCGAGTTTTGGTTTATCCTACTGTTACCACCACTTTGCCATTTGTTTTACGGGTTTCCACCTGCTGGTGTGCCTTAGGCATGTCTTCGAAGTCAAAAACATGCGACACATGCGCTCTTAAGTTTCCCTCCTTCAGCATCTCTGCAAGCTTGGCCATATCTTCTCCGCTGGAGTGTACCAGGTAGCTCTTCGCCTCGATATTGCGTTTCTTTGCCTCAGCCTGCACGGCTTCGGTAGCTCCTCCAAGTATAGAAATTATTTTTCCGCCTTCCTTCAGCGTCGCCAGCGATCTGCGGGTGTTTTCTTCACCAAGGGAGTCCAAAACAATGTCTGCATCCATTACCACATCCTCCACTCTATACTTGTGGTAATCTAACTGTTCATCAGCTCCCATGGCTCTCAGAAATTCGTGGTTCTCCGGCGAAGCAGTACCAATAACATTGGCCTTAAAGAATTTGGCAATCTGTACGGCAAAGTGACCTACACCTCCTGCTGCGGCATGTATCAGCACACGCTGCCCCGGCTGAATTCCCGCCTGGTCTACCAACGCCTGCCAAGCTGTAAGAGCTGCTAAAGTGGCTGCTGCGGCCTCGTGATGCGATATATTTTCGGGTTTATGCGCCAGGTGCGTTTCAGGAGCTACTACGTACTCAGCGTAAGCCTTACCATGCCCTGGAAAGTTGACCATACCAAACACCTCGTCGCCTTCCTTAAAGTATTCAACACCTTCTCCCACAGCTGCTACTTCACCGGAAATATCCCAACCTACAATAACCGGTGGAGTCTCATTTAACTTATTGTAAAAGGCTTTTCCCTCGCGTGTTTTGGTATCTACAGGATTAATGCTGATAGCCCTGACTCTTACCAGCACTTCTCCTTTCTGTGGTTTTGGAGTATCTATTTCCTGCAGCTTAAGGTTTTCTGCAGGCCCTGGTTCATTCAGAACAAATGCTTTCATAGTGTTAAGTTGATTGTTGAACAAAAACTTTTTTATACAACTTAGCCCGGGGCAAAAGGTTTTGTATATACCTCCTTCAACACTACACAGCAATTTCTACTTCCGCACTATAGTAGCTTCTTATCGCGGCGGTTCAGGTATTCCAGCACCACCACCACTGAGTCAAGATCTCCTTTAGCGTTATACTTGCTAATCCGCTCCAACTCACCAGCAACCAGACCTGCTCTAGTATCCTCGACCTTTCCCTGTGAGTGGGTAACTTCGTGGCACCAAGGCAGTGGCTTACCTGGCTGGCTGTAGAGGTACAGCTGTGGGTAATGGCGATGAACTGCCGTAACGGCTGTCATGAAAGCGCGTGGCTGTTGGAAAGGAGCTGCCGCGACAGCTATACTTTTGTACCCTTGTTCTTTAGCATGCCGCACCATACATTCTGCTTCTATGAGAGTGTGCAGCTTATCAATGTTTGCCGGAGCTGAAACGGCTTCCAGTTTTTCTGAAGGGACACCGTTTTGCTGCAGCTCCTGGTACCACCGCTCAAAGCCGGGGTAGCCACTAATTGGCTCCGTATGCATAAACAGTACTCTCTGCACTTGCGCCTGATCTACCAGATACTTAGCAGTTGCAAACACTGAAGACTGGTTATCTTCTGTTTGTCCGAACAGGAAAAGCGCGTCCAAGGGCTGTTTTGGGAGCGTATCGGCGAGTGTTCTAATAATAAGTTCTTCTAACATAGCCCCCTTATACGGCTGCTGCTCCTGCTGGATTTCCGTGTACTTTAAATCGGATTGTGTACCTTTGTGTTATGGCAGAAGAACAAAAAAACAACCCACTGCATGGAGTTACGCTGCAGATGATGCTGGAGCATTTAGTTGATGTGTATGGTTGGGAACACCTTAGCCACAAGATCGACATCAACTGCTTTAAGAATAACCCAAGCATAAAATCTAGTCTCACTTTTCTACGCCGAACTCCCTGGGCCCGCGAGAAGGTAGAAAGCCTATACCTATACACTCTCCGACGCATAAAGTAAAATCGGTTTTTAATAGCGATAGTCACCCAGTAGCTTATGTAATACATGGGTACCGTCAGCTATACTTGATGGCTACTGTTTTGCACTTTGCTCAGGAATGACTAAATTTATTGTATGGGTAAGAGAAAGAACCTCCTGAGCTTGAAGTATATGCTACTGTACTTCCTATCTTTTACCGTTTGCCTCACTTTTCTAAAGCTGTGGGATACATGGAAAGTGCTGCTTTCCGGCACTAATGTTTATTGGACAACTGCATTTAGCGAACTCAACTTTAGCAGCATATTAGCAATAGCCCTTCCTGTCTCTATCGCGCTTGGACTAAGACAAGCCAGAAAAGAGCAAGTAAATGCTAGTTCCTGCTAGGCAGAATCAACTTAGGTGTAAGTCAATTTGCAGACAGAAACAGCACTTTTTCTTCAGCCGCTCCACAACGACCTGTTTCGTCAAAACTACAATACGCAAAAGCATCGGAAACTTTACTTGATATCGATTGTACTTGGTCCTGCTTTGCACCTCACCCTGCTCTTGCTGGATTTCAATTGGTATAATCTGGCTCTTTGCCTTGTTTTCTCAACCAGCACCTATACTTACTTCGCACTGGTTACCGGCAAGGATCCTTTAAAGGTGATGGGGACAAGCTACCTTAGCCTGAATAAGCACGGCTTTACCTATAAAAAACGCCGCCACAAGTCTATAGAAGTAGCGTGGCAGGAGGTAAAACACATGCAACTGCACCTGTTCTCTGTAGACTTTGAGCTACATGGCAGCCAAACAGTAAAAGTTAGCTTGGAAGAGCTAAATGATGAGAATTTGAAACTGGTGAAGCAGTGGTTGGTCGAGGTACAGAGTACGATTCATACTTAACCCTTCACCTCTAACTTACCACTCTCCTGATATGTGAGCCTGCCCACATCCAGGAGCTCCCGGATCAGTTCTGTTACTGTATCAGCATGCTTTGGCTCGAACTGCTGTACAAGGTCTTTCGGCAGGTATGGCTTAACCTGAATGAGCTCCACTAATTTATTGCGTAATACGGTTTTGTCTTCCAGCTGTCGCTGCTTTTTGCGTTCAGCCAGACAGTAGTCGCAGATGCGGCAGCTTGTGTCGGTTATCTCTCCGAAGTACTCCAGTAGGAGCTGAGTACGGCACCTGTTCCCGGTTTCTACATAGCGGCCCATTTCTTTTGCCTGCTGTAGTGCACGCTCACGAAGCGTATCCAGCTTCTTTGTATTAAGTATAACCCGGCTGGCATCCTCACGCGGTGCTGTAAACACAAGCTGTGGTGAGTCGTGCTGTGGCTCATAATTAATTACCTGAAGCTTATGCAGG
Source organism: Pontibacter korlensis (assembly GCF_000973725.1). NCBI lineage: Bacteria > Pseudomonadati > Bacteroidota > Cytophagia > Cytophagales > Hymenobacteraceae > Pontibacter > Pontibacter korlensis. The sequence continues at coordinate 5,081,602 of NZ_CP009621.1, forward strand.
AACTCCAGTTTACGGCGCAGCTCCTGTTCCGACACCTTCAACAACTCCGCCATCTTTCGCTCCCGCACCTTCACAAAATTAACAAATACCTCCCCACCGTACATCCGAAGTATAAGCTGTATAAGCTTGTCGTGCTCCGGATTCTTGAGCTGGAAGCTATACAGTTCCGTATTCTCCAGCACAACCATCAGCCGGGAAGGCATGTAGTACCCCTCATTAAGCTGCAGATATCCCTCCGACTCTAGCCTCTTTATGGCATGATGTGTCTCCAGGGGCTTTAGCTTATACTGTTTGGCAAAATCTGCTAACTCAAAATCGAAGCTGCTGAACTGCCCGCTGCCAGTTGCTAACTGGTAGTAGTTTGCCAAACACTGGTATACCCTGCGGATGAACTCCACCGGTGGATGCGCCTCTTCTACTTTTCGTTGCAGGTCGGCCACATCATTTGGACCAACAAGTATGGTGGCATAAGCATACAGCTCATCACGCCCCGCACGTCCAGCCTCCTGGTAATACGCCTCCAGGCTTTCAGGTAGGTCCAGGTGTACTACCAGCCGTACATCAGGCTTATCGATACCCATCCCGAAGGCATTAGTGGCTACCATCACCCGCACTTTATCCTCCACCCACAACTGCTGCACGGCACTGCGCTCTTCAAACTTTAGCCCAGCATGGTAGGCAGCAGCCGGAATACGGCGACTCTGCAAAAGTTTAGCCATCTCTACTGTTTGCCTGCGGCTACGCACATACACAATGCTCTGCCCCTGCATGCGCTGCAGCACTTCCAGCAGGCGGTTCGTTTTGTCTTCAGTCGCAATGCAGGAATATGATAGATTAGCACGCGCAAAGCTTTTCTGGAATACGTTTGGCTTCGGGAATTTGAGTTTCTCCTGTATGTCCTGCCTTACTGCCTCAGTAGCTGTGGCCGTAAGTGCAATAACAGGCACATCAGGCAGTGTATCCCTCAGCTCAGCCAGTTGCAGGTAGGGAGGTCTGAAGTCGTAGCCCCACTGTGAGATACAATGTGCTTCATCCACTGCCAACAGCGCCACTTTCATACGCTTCACTCGCTCCTGAAAAAGATCTGTTAATAAGCGCTCCGGGGACAAGTACAGAAACTTTATACCACCATACACACAGTTGTCCAAGGCAACATCAATCTCGCGGCGGCTCATGCCGGAGTATACTGCCACAGCCGGTATACCGCGCTTTTTAAGGTTCTCTACCTGGTCTTTCATCAAGGCGATGAGTGGTGTAATAACCAAGCATATTCCCTCCAGTGCCATTGCCGGCACCTGAAAGCATATTGATTTACCACCACCGGTCGGCAACAGGGCCAGTGTATCCTGCCCTGCCAGAACCGATCGTACAATCTCCTCCTGCAAAGGCCGGAAAGTGTCGTAGCCCCAATATGTTTTTAATATGTGGTGAATGTCCTGCAAAATATGGCTGTTTCTACACTGCGAAGATAAGACATAGCATATAGAAGTCAGCAGCAGTACTGAGGTTTGTACTTTCTATTTGATCCACCACAAGGGTAATCTTGCACAGTATCACCTTGGTAACCTGACAGAGACACCAGTGGTGATAAAGAAATCCGGAGCAACCTCATTGAGTCCAACTCCTAGCGCAAGGTCGAACTGTAGGTTGGGCCTGAGCAGAAAAAGTATGCCCGCGTCAGCCTGATGCTCAGCCTTTTCCCCTTTCTGCTTATTGCCAAACACCTCTCCGTAAATGGTTAACCTGTCGTGCACTTCCCCACTCAGGCTAAGCGTATAGCCCCTTCTGGTATCTCCCTCTACCCAGCTGTGAGATAAGTTATAGGCCAGCTCCAGCTTATCTGTTATCTCATTCGAAAACATGAGCCTTAGCTCTGGCTCCGGATTATCCGGGCGGAAGGCGCGTGAGCCTACAGGCAGTGCAGCTCGCACCAGGAAGGCAGCCTCCGGCCTCAAGCCCTGCTCTTTCCAAAGTTTGAACTTTAGCCCCAGGTTTAGTGGTGATAAGCCATCCACCTTACGCCGGGCACCATTCTCCACCACAGAGTCCCGCAGAGAGCTTAGCACCCTAAACTCAAGCCAGTCCAGCACACCAACCCGAAACAAAGCAGTAGGATAGGCATGGGTTCTAACAGTTTTCACTTCTTCTGTTGCCTTCTGATAAAAATAGCCAGATTCAATCTGCAGTGTACCTTTGGGAACAACCGTTGAGGACTCTGTCTGGTCAGGGCGGTCAGTTTCTATTTTCTCTTCTCCCTGTCCAAAACAAGGGCTAGCTGTAATGGTAATGAGCAACAGCAGCAGTATACTTCCCCAACGTGATAAAATTTCCATACAGCCTCCTAGTAAAGATGTGCTAAGCTATACGGCATAAACAAGCCTTCGGCTCTTACATATAAGGCAGCCTTATTGTGCAGGTGGAGATAAGGCAAAAAAATAGTCTCCACCTCTAAGGAGATGGAGACCAAAGCTATAGGTAAAGATAATTCTTATGCAGCAGCTGACTGTCCGTCTTCGCGCTCTTCAATCACCTTCTTCAATTTTTCGATAGCCTGCGCGGCACGCTCTTCGTCGAAGCGGTTAATGTTGAGCAACATCTTTGTTTTCTCCTGACGCGTAATGGTCGGGTTATTCAGCAAACGGATGATTTCTTCTTTCTGCTTAGCGGACGCATAACGTACGCTGCCAGACTGCTCCTCAGCCGGTTCAGCGGCCTCAGCCTGAGGTACAGCAGTAGAAGATTTCATAGTAGCCTTCTTCTCAGTTGGCACAGCTGGCTTAGCTGCCGGTTCGTTGCCACCGTAGTCCATTTCCTCAGAAGGAGTTGGTTCATATCCGGCAGCACGTATCACCCAGGCCAGGATGTTTCTATAAGCTTTACCAATGGCACGAGTCTGCGCCATAGAGGCAATGGCAAATTCCTGGTAATACTTTTTACCCTGCTCACGGTTAGAGCAAATGGCAAAGCCTGCTCCTACTACCTGCTGGCTGCGCAGGTCCAGCAAATTCACTTTTGCCTGGTACTTTATCTCATCATCGGTACTGATGTTCACTACATGCTCCACTACCGGTAAAATACCCAAACGCGAACCAGCATACTGCCAGCCCTCCACGTTCACATACTCTTTACCCTGGATATTCTGGAAAAGGCGGTTCTCCTTAATGAACTTAGCCAGGTCAGTGGCCAGGTGAAGCGTCTCATCAGACTTAGCAATATCATAGCTTTCAATCTTCGGCTTTTTAAGCACCTTTGTCTCTTTATTAGGTTGATTCATACTCATTTAGCTTTCATAGTTATCGTACATATATCAAACAGAGCAAAACCGCAAATAGTGCAAAAAATCAAAAAAAATAGCTATTTTATATTACTGATAATCAGTGACTTATAAAATATTTTCCTGATAAAGCAAGAGTTTGCGATTGCGCTGCTCAGAAGCTAAAAGTTGAGTAAAGGGTAAAAAGTGTTTACGAAGACTTTAGAGGTAGGGATATTGAAAAGGAAGAAACGGGCAAGTCGAATAGTTATACTTCTATAAAGCCAGAGAAGGCTCAAAGACAAACTAATTAGCGTTTATACGCAGGCAATTCTGACCATCACCCGAAGACTATTATACCAGGAATCGGCTTACTTCCACTCTTCACATGAAAATTGAGAACAGTAGCAAGAAAAGTCAAAAAGAGGAGCTTTTTAGCTTTAAAACTGCTGCTCCTGCACTATTTGTCCATCCTTCATCACCAGCGTACGATCTGCCATGGTGGCAAGCTGCTCGTTATGCGTCACGATCACGAAAGTTTGATTAAACTCGCTACGGAGACGGAAGAAGATATCATGAAGCTCCTGCGCATTTTTAGAGTCAAGGTTACCGCTTGGCTCGTCAGCAAAAATAATTTTTGGAGAATTGATAAGAGCGCGGGCCACGGCTGTTCGCTGCTGCTCACCACCCGACATCTCGGAAGGCTTGTGCTCGAAGCGGTGAGAAAGGTTTAGCATGGTTAGTAGTTCCTCTGCTTTCTGTCGTACTTCTTTCTCTGGCCGACCGGCAAGGAACCCTGGTAAACAAACGTTCTCTACTGCTGTAAACTCCGGCAACAGGTTATGGAACTGAAAAATAAAGCCAATGTGCCTGTTACGGAAGCGGGCCATATCAGCTGCATTCATTTTGGCAATGTTCTTATCATCAAACATTACCTCACCTGAATCAGCTGTATCCAGCGTACCCAAAATGTGCAACAGCGTACTTTTACCAGCCCCGGAGGCTCCCACAATAGAAACTACTTCCCCTGCACCAATAGACAAGTCGATGCCCTTGAGCACTTCCAGCGAACCGTACTTTTTATGAATGTTTTTTACCTGCAGCACTTTCTGTGAGTATAATTTGGCCTAGATAACGTAAGTTAATCAGCCAAAGCTACAAAAATTTTGGGGTTGATGATTGCTTACGTCCTACACTTAAGCCTATTCTCTCATAAGTATAAGCAAAATAACACCGATTAACTGGTACACGCTCCTCTGCGCAATTGAACTTACCGCTACTCCACCTCTTCTTCAGCAGCATTAACTGGCGAAGCTTCCAGCAAGCCCTTAACATATAGCTCATTGACTACCACCATCAGCACAGCAAGTATAGGAGCAGCAAGTAACAACCCTAAACCTCCTTGCAGTATGCCTAACAATACCTGGAAGAACAAAAGAAGTGCCGGTGGCAGATCAACTGTTTTCTGGAAAATAAGTGGTGTGATAAGATAGCTTTCAACCAGCTGTATACCACCGTAGAGCAGAAATGCATAAAGCGCCATTTGGGGGCTAACCGTAAGGCCAACTAACACAGCAGGCACTCCTGCTATTAAAGGCCCGACATTAGGAATGAACGCCAGAAAAAAGCCAATCAGGGCGAGTGCAAAAGCTAAAGGCAGCCCAATCAGGTTATATCCTATAGCCAAGCTTACACCAATAATGGCCATTGCCGAAAGCATGCCCACTAACCAGGATTTCAGGGTAGTGTAGCTCTTATCAAGCACCTCCCTGATATGTACGCGATGGCGCACCGGGAAAAGTTTGGATAAACCCACTGTGTACAGCGATGGATTTGCAGCCAGAAAAAGAGCTGAAATGATCACAATGGCAAAGTCAGCCAGAAAGCTCAGGGTGGATGAGAACATCCCGGATACCTTAGAAAGCAAAGCATCCTGTTTGGGCACCACTTCGCTCATATCATTGGGCACCTGCTGCATTAGCTTTTCGCCCCAACCAAACTGGGTAAGCCAGTGCTGTACCTGCGACACAGCCTGCGGAACCGTCTGCCGCATTTCCTTTACCTGCTGCCCTACGGTAGGTGCAATAAGCCAGAAAGCAACAAAAATCACCCCAAAGAATAAAAGCACAGCCAGTAAGAGGCTAAGTCCTCTTTTCAGATGCAGTTTATCAGTAATCCAATCTGCCATGCCACAGTATAGAACGGCCAGCAGGATAGACGCGAAAATGAGCAGGAAAAAGTAAGCATGCCACCCTAGCAGGTAGAAAGCAGTCAGGACTGACAGAACAATGAGCGCAGCTATTGCTACACGCTTGGCATATAAGTAAACATTAAGCATTAGTCTCTTAGGTTTGTATCATAGATGAGGCTTATTGAGTATACCCTGATACTGAGATAAGACTTTGCTCGTTGCAAAGGTACCTCGCAGTACAACACGGTCGGAAATATTTTAAAAACGCATTACTTGAATTTAAGGCGTGAAAGGCTTACTTTCGTGCGTCCATTAAAACTGAAAGCATGAACATACACGAATATCAGGCTAAAGAAATTTTAAAAAGCTACGGTGTACGTATCCAAGAGGGTATCGTGGCTGAGACACCAGAGCAGGCTGTAGCTGCTGCCAAGAAACTGACAGAAGAGACAGGCACAGGCTGGCACGTTATCAAGGCACAGATCCATGCTGGTGGCCGTGGTAAAGGTGGCGGTGTGAAACTGGCTAAAAACCTGGACCAGGTAAAAGAGCTAGCTGACCAGATTTTGGGTATGACACTGGTTACGCACCAGACAGGCCCGGAAGGCAAGCTGGTACAAAAAGTACTTGTTGCGCAGGACGTATACTATCCTGGCGACTCTGAGCCAAAAGAGTACTACCTGAGCATCCTGTTGGATCGTGCTAAAGGTATGAACGTGATCATGGCCTCTACCGAAGGTGGTATGGACATTGAGGAGGTAGCTGAAAAGTCTCCGGAGAAGATCATCAAAGAGTGGATTGATCCTGCTGTTGGCTTGCAAGGCTTCCAGGCTCGTAAAATTGCTTTCGCTTTCGGTTTAGAAGGTGAGGCTTTCAAAGAAATGGTGAAGTTCGTTTCCAACCTGTACAAAGCGTACCTGGAAACAGACTCTTCTATGTTCGAAATTAACCCTGTGCTGAAGACTTCAGACAACAAGATTTTGGCAGTTGACGCGAAGGTGAACCTGGATGATAACGCCCTGTACCGCCACAAGAACCTGGCTGCAATGCGTGACCTTTCTGAAGAAGATCCGTTGGAGGTTGAAGCTGGCGAATACCACCTGAACTATGTAAAGCTTGACGGTAACGTTGGCTGTATGGTGAACGGTGCAGGTCTTGCTATGGCAACCATGGACATCATCAAGCTTTCTGGCGGTGAGCCTGCTAACTTCCTTGACGTAGGTGGTGGAGCAAACGCTCAGACTGTAGAGGCTGGTTTCCGCATCATTCTGAAAGACCCTAACGTTAAAGCGATCCTGATCAACATCTTTGGTGGTATCGTGCGTTGCGATAGAGTTGCTAACGGTGTGGTTGAGGCTTATAAGAACATCGGCGATATCAACGTTCCTATTATCGTGCGTCTTCAAGGTACAAACGCTGAAGAAGGAGCTCGTATCATTGATGAGTCTGGCCTGAAAGTATACTCTGCAGTAGTTCTGAAAGAGGCTGCTGAGAAAGTAAAGCAGGTTCTGGCTCAAGCTTAGTACAACAGCATAAGCTATAAAACAAGAAAGGCTGCCAGCAATTGGCAGCCTTTCTTGTTTTATAGCTTCAGGTTATAGAAGTATAAACTTGCTTCTATACTGTTATTTATACTACCTCTAGTTCTACATCTACATTACCGCGAGTGCCAACAGAGTATGGGCAAATCTGGTGGGCCTCATCAACCATCTGTTTCGCCTTCTCCTTATCCACACCTTTCAGATTGACAGCAAGCTTTACGCTTAAGGCATATGCACCATCGTCGTTCTTATTTAAGTCTACATGTGCAGTAACTGTAGATTCAGGGTTCAGGCGCTCTCGGTGCTTACCGGCAACTACCAATAAAGCACTTTGAAAACAGGCAGCATACCCTGCGGCAAAAAGCTGCTCCGGGTTAGTCGCTCCTCCTTGCCCTCCCACACCTTCAGGCAGAGCCAGTTTCATATCAATTATTCCGTCTGATGATCTCACCTGGCCATGACGGCCTCCTGTGGCAGTTACCTCTGCCGTATACAGTTTTTCCATAGTAATCAGGTATTTAAGTTTGTTCCTATAGATGATTTAACTGCATCTTTGCTGCTAATGTTTTTATGGCATAAATTAAAGTACTTCACACTCATATTTTTGATGCCAGATATTTCGTTTTTCTGCGCGCACTTGCTATTTTTGCAAACCATTGCACCCGTAGTTCAACTGGATAGAATATCGGATTTCGGCTCCGAGGGTTAGGGGTTCGAATCCTCTCGGGTGCACAAGTACAATTTAAGTCGCCAGCTACTGCAGAAGTGGCTGGCGTTTTTTTTGTTGCCATACTGGCATAAATAAGCGATTTAACCATAAGACATCACTTCAGCCCGCCCCTTCCATAAATTAGTATATTTATATTTTTCTTACTAATATCAAACCTTCTGCCCCCTTTTCTAGTGATTCTGCGTGTCACGAAGAATGTGCCTTGATCAGGAATTGCTGATCTTTATACAGCATCTGGCGTGTAATAGTGATGGGTACAGGCACCCCGGGCGCTCTATTAACTATATGCCGCTCATGTACCAAATAGGAACGTGAAGAGAGGAACGTGTACCACCGCGGTACATGTACTATGATTCATGTACCAGAATTGCCACTTATGTCTCATGTTGTATCTACGCAATGAAATTAGCACCCGGCATATCCTACGACAGCCACCAACCCCTTCTTGCTTCACAACAAGAGTCTAATTAATTTAGTATATTTGTGAAGGGCGTATCTTAAGCTGCCTTGTGTAGAGTTAACTGAGTATCATGCGCTTACAAGCTGTCGTACGAAAAGGCCATATAAAGGAGATCGATGAGCGGAAGGACCTGCTTTACTGGCTCGACCGCTCCCCAAGGGAGCGAATGGAAGCAGTGACCTTCATTATCTCACAGTACCTCAAGCCCGGGCAAAGGATGGACAAAACCGCTGTGACCAGAAGAAAGCTCTCTCCTGATATTGACTAGCGACTTTGAAAAGTTCATCAGCCTGCCGAACAAGTGGGGCATAGAGTTCATGGCAGGGGAGGCTACTCTCTTGCCCTTTGTCTAGCCTCTATAAGTCGAATCAACTGCCTGCCACAGCATCACACTTATAATAGTGTAGCTTCCCCACTGCCTGCTTAGTATACCTTATCAGTTATAAACCCTGTCTTCTACTCCTATTTTATACCTTATCGGGTATATTAAATGCTTAATTAAATTATTTTATACCCGATAAGGTATAAGATTATATTTTGAGTTACCTTTATACCCGATAAGGTATAAAGCATGTCACTACACGAATTTGTAAAGGAGCGGCGGAGAGCAGCCGGGCTCACCCAGCCCGAGCTGGCAGCAAAGGCTGGGGTGGGTCTCCGCTTCGTGCGCGACCTGGAGCAGGGGAAGGAGAGCCTGCGCCTGGACAAGGTGAACCAGGTGCTGCAGCTCTTTGGCCATCAGGTCGGCGCATTGCCTATCAACCGAATCGAATTGCTCCGATGAGAAAGGCAGAAATCATATACCAGGACAAAACGGCCGGCTGGCTCACACAGGATGAAACCGGGTTCCATTTCACCTATGACACGGCCTACCTCCGGTCAAAAAACCCGGAACCCGTCAGCCTGACCCTTCCCCTGCAGGAGCAACCCTACACCGACCGGGTGCTGTTCCCTTTCTTCGACGGGCTGATACCAGAGGGCTGGCTGCTGGACATAGCCGAAAAGAACTGGAAATTGAACCCAAGAGACCGGATGGGGCTGCTTCTGGCCTGCTGCAAGGACTGCATTGGTGCCGTAAGCATTCACCCTGTGGCAGAGGAGGATAACCCATGAACAGATGCTTGTACTGTTACCGGCCCTTGCCGGGAAATGAAGCAGACTTCCATCCGGCCTGTAGCAAAAAACTCTTTGGCCAGGCTACCCCTCCCCTCCTGCCTTACACAGAAGAACAGATGGAGGAGCTGGCAAAGCAGACAATACGAAGCCAGGTTGCAGTGACCGGCGTGCAGCCCCCAAGCTCTCGCTGGAACTGGCCCCCGCAGAGAGAGAAGGAGAGCCAAAGCGCCTCACGATCGTAGGGTTGTGGGGAGGCTATATCTTAAAGCCACCAAGCCAGCACTACAGGGAGCTGCCGGAGGTGGAGGACCTGACGATGCACTTGGCCGCGATCGCAGGCATCGCAGTGGTGCCGCACAGCCTGATCCGCCTGCAGTCGGGCAGCCTGGCCTACATCACCAGGCGCATTGACCGCACCCGGCAGGGCAAGCTGCACATGGAGGACATGTGCCAACTCACAGAGCGGCTCACAGAGGATAAGTACCGGGGCTCCTATGAGCAAATTGCAAAGGCCATTCTCAGGTACTCGGCCAACCCGGGTCTGGATGCGGTTAACTTCTACGAGCAGGTCCTGTTCTCTTTCCTGACGGGTAATACCGATATGCACCTGAAAAACTTTTCCCTGCTTCACCAACCCGGACTGGGCCCGGTGCTTGCCCCTGCCTATGATTTAGTGGCAACGGCGCTTGTGAACCCGGCAGACGATGAGGACCTGGCGCTGGTGCTCAACGGCAACAAGAAGAGAATCAACCGTAAGGATTTCAATGCAGCTTTTAGCACCTCTATGCTCAGCGAAAAGCAGCAGGAGAACATTTTCGGAAAGATGAGGAGAGCAAAGCAAAAATGGCTTGCCTTTATTGAACTCAGCTTCTTGAGTCGGGATCTTAAGTCCGACTACAAAGCTGTGCTGCAGGAGCGGTTTTACAGGCTGGGGCTCTAAGAATGATCTGATAAGGGAAGAAGTTCACAGACAAGACAAGTCAACTCAACAGGAGGCTCTATAATCAAGGCACAGCACGGACAGCACTACCTATACAGTGGCTGGACGCTGCCCCTAGACGCTCAATACCCTCAAATCCTCCATGAAATGGTACGAAATTCGTCCCCCCGAGAGCACGTTTAGAAGAAAGCCTTACTGAAAAGTAGGGCTTTTTTGTTTTAGGACTGTTTTAGCACCTCGTTTTGAGGCTTTGAGCTGGAATCTTGTACTTTTTTGCGGATCAAAGTAGCATCCTTAATTCAGAGAAACATCAAGCACCTCTGTCTAAGAACAGCCTACCAGCATATATTTCAGCTTTGAGTAGGCTTCAGCAACTCAGGAGACGAACAAAGCACTCACTCCTATCGCTTTCTGCCCACGCACAAAATTTACGAGTAAATGCCAAAGAAAGCCCTGGCACTCATATCTTTGGCAGTATAAGCGGATGTGCAATTTTATCAGGCTCTTAAACGTAAGCTAACAGAAAGGGAAGGAGAAAGCCCTTGCACTAGACACTTTGATGATGTCGCCCCCAAGCAAGCCCTTCCCTTTCTCTTCATCTTAAAAGCCTGGACAGTACCTAGAGGCTGCCCCATCCGCAGGCATGACCTGGTATCAGACGTGAGTGTAGGCCCGGAAGATGAATGTTTTTTGTCCACTTTAGTCCCTTTCAGCTATGAAGAATTTACTCTGTCAGAACCTGGGCGCCGATGTGGGCAAAGACGCCCTGGATGTGGTGCGACATCCCTTCACTTTTGTTGGGTTTGATCTTACCCTATGTTCTACCGCCTGCACTTGCCGGCTGTTACCTTTGCTGCAGCAAACATGCCCTGCACCGGGATGCGTCAGCAGCTAGTAATATAAGAAATAAGGCGGTCGGGCAGACCGTTTCAGCTTGGGAGATATACGGTCGCAGTAGCCAGGTAGCCCAAGAATCCAACCTGCTTTAGCGGTGGGAATGTCAAAAACCTTATACACCACAGCCGAGATAAACTTGTAACAACAGTTAAAATAACTTCCAACAAGTAAAGGCAAGTCATTTTTAATCTTTTGTTCTCTTTAGGCTCATATTGGGATAACATCAAGGGCTTTACTTTGAGGAGTTAGTGATAGTATCCTTATTTATCCCCACTACAGCGTGACGCATAACAGGAGCCTTGGTAAGATTGAAGAAATTTATTCCCAATACTGGCGTGAGCTTTATGTTGCGGCCTTCCGACGTTTAAGGTCGGAGGAAGAAGTAGAAGACATTCTCCAGGATATCTTCCTTTCACTTGTACAAAAGCCGGAGGTACTTGATAAAGAAGGATCGGTTAAAGCTTACCTACACCAGGCACTCAAGTATAAAATTATCGACTTTTACAGAAAAGATCAGCTGCGCCACTCTTTTGCTTTAGAAGAGCTACAGGCTACAAAGCATGCTGGAACTACAAGTGATGAGCTCCTTTTAGCCGAAGAACTGGAGCTGTGCGTGCAGGAAGAGGTAAGCAGAATGCCTGAAAAGATGCAGCAAGTATACTTGCTCAGCAGAAAGGAATCTATGAGCATAGAGCAGATTGCAGAGCAGCTTGGCATCTCAAACCAAACCGTCAAAAATCAGATCAGCTCTGCCTTGAGAAGGCTACGCACAAGGCTCAGCGACTACACCTCTTTACTACTCCTCTTTTGCTGCTTTAGCTAACCTAAGGTTAACAAAACACACCCTAAAATTACCACTGCATAATCGGGTTGTTACTCTTCTGTTAAATCGAAAAAGCACCTAGTACTGCAGTCCCAGTAGTACGAGTATATCCACAAACGCACTACAAGTGGATAAGCAAGAACTAAAACAGCTACTTCAAAAAGCGGCACAAAACAGACTAAACCCTGCTGAGCAAGAACAGCTGGACCAGTGGTACAACTCCTTTGATGCGCGGGGAAAAAACCGTACTGTCTTCAGAGATGAAGCGCATGAGGAGCAAGTCAGGCTAAGACTTTGGAGTAAAATACAAACTCGCTTTCCACAAGAGCAAACAGGAGCCTTTGGCGGTACGATAATAGACTTGTGGCAGAACTTTAACAGCACCTACAGAAACATTGCTGCCGGCTTATTGCTGCTGATAACGGCAGCTTCGTTTTTTATCTACCTGACGAACAACACCCCAACCTACATTTCTCTCAGAGCTCCGGCAGGGAAAATAAAACAGATTACCCTAAGCGATGGCAGCCAGGTGTGGCTAAACGCCAAAAGTGAGCTCAGATACCCAGAAGAGTTTGAGGGTGACCTGAGAGAAGTATACTTGGAGGGAGAAGCATTCTTTGAAGTTGCACGAGACACAACAAAGCCCTTCATCATACACGCTGACCACCTGAAAACACAGGTATTGGGCACATCTTTCAACATACGCTCTTATAGAGGCGCAACACAGGCCACTGTATCCGTTAGCAGCGGCAAAGTAGCTGTAACGGAAGGCAAGGACCAGGTAATGCTAAAAGCTAACCAGGAAGCAAGATACAACAGCCAAACCGCAAAGCTAAGCAAGAACAGCTTTAACGCTGAAGGAATCAACTGGTGGCAAAAACAGGGCGAGTTTCAGTTTAGAGAGGAGAGTCTGGCGGATATAGCCATTGTTTTGGGTAACAAGTTTGGAAAGAAAATCACTGTTCAGAACCCTACACTTGCCTCAAAGCACATTACGGCCAGTTTCGATAACAAGGATTCTTTTCAGGATATCACCGACATTCTGAAGATGATCACGGGACTTCAGTCTCATGACAAATCTGAAACGGAAGTAGTATGGCACTAATCTATACCATTGATAAACAACAAAAGAAATAAACGCCTATGGTACAACCAACTCAACAATCATGATACTAAGGAGCCACCGCTGTTGGCGCAGCGATGGCTCTGGAACGGCAACGGGCAAGTTGCCGCGGTCATAAATAGCTATTGAACTATTCACTACACACTAAAATTATGGTTAATTTTTCTACCCAACTGCCTAAAGCTCCTCAAAAAGCAAAAAAAGTGCTGGCAGTACTGCTGTTAGCCTCCTGCCTGCATACTCAGGCAGCTACCACCAGTTTTGCGCAAAACCTCAACGACAAAACGATAACAGTTAACTTCAACCATGTTTCGCTTAAAGATGCACTTAGCGAAGTTGAGAAGAAAAGTGGCTTTCGCTTCATCTACGAAAGCAGTCTTTTAGATTCCTACAAAGATGTTAGTCTTCAGGTTTCCGAGGCCTCAGTTGCCAAAGTATTGGAGCAACTGCTCTCTACCACATCTGTGACTTATCAGGAGCAGGGTGAAAAGATAATCATCACAAGAAAAGACAAAGCTGAGTCTAGACCTAGTTCGCAACAGGGTGATATTTTCCTAATTAAAGGGAAAGTAGTTGACGCTGCCAATCCTCTGCCAGGTGTCTCTGTAGTAGTGAAAGGCACTTCTAACGGTACAGTGACCTCAGTGGATGGAAGCTTTGAGATCAGGGTGCGCCCTAACGATGTGCTGGTCTTTTCCATGATTGGTTTTCAGCCTGTAGAGCACAAAGTGTCTCAGCAGGATCAGAACATAAACATCACTCTAAAAGAGAACCTGCAAAGCCTGGGCGAAGTGGTGGTAGTTGGCTACGGAACACAGAAGAAGGAAAATGTAACAGGTGCTGTAGAAATGATTACGGCTGAAGCATTGGACAGCCGCCCCATTACCAGTTTAGAATCTGGCTTACAAGGATTGCTTCCAGGTTTAACAGCCATCAGCAACACCGGATTTCCTGGTGCCTCTGGTGCTACCTTACGTGTGCGTGGTACTGGCACTTTGAACAACTCAGAGCCGTTTGTTTTAGTGGACGGAATGCCCGGAATAGACATCAGCTCCCTTAACCCTGATGATGTTGAAAGTATATCTGTACTGAAAGATGCTGCCTCGGCTTCTATTTACGGTTCTCGTGCCGCCAATGGCGTTATACTTATCACCACAAAAAAAGGCCAGGCTAACCAGAAGCCAACAGTTGGCTACAACGGCTACTACGGCCTTCAGACTCCAACCGCTCTGCCTAAAATGCTGGGTTCAGTAGAGTACATGGAAATGCTGAACGAGTCTCAGCGCAACGTTGACCACCCGCTCACTTTTACAGACGAGCAAATCCAGATTGCACGAGAAGGCTCTGACCCTGATTACTACGCCAACACGAACTGGTCTGATGCCTTGCTAAAGGACTACGCGCCTCAGCAGAGCCACAACGTAAGTATAAACGGCGGCACTCCGGATCTTAACTACTATGCCTCGTACGGTAGGTTAAATCAGGAGGGCCTGGTAGTTGGCGATCAGTACAAAGCCACCAGAAACAATATGAAGCTGCGCCTGGGTGCAAACAAATTGTTCGACCTGTTGGACCTGGATGCCAACCTGAGCTACGTAGACCGCGAGCAAAACCAGCCAGCAGGCGGTACGGACTACAACTCCGGCCCAATTTACCAGACCTTTACTATGTCGCCACTTACGCCAGTAAGGTTCCAGAATGGCGAGTGGGGCTACGGCGGTGGCTCCAGTAACCCTGTGGCAGTTGCCACGGATGGGGGCTACAACAACTTCAAATCGCAGGAGTTTTATGGGAATTTGGCAGGTACAGTACACATTCTGAAGAACCTGAGTCTGAGAGCGCAGTATGGGGTAAACATCTTTAACCAGCTACGCTCCACCTTCAGCCGCAAAATAGACTACCTCTATCCTGAAACAGGAGACTTCTGGTACTCTAATATGACAGCAAACCAGCTGGCTAACCGCGACTATACCAGTAGGTTGGAGAACCTGTCAGGCCAACTGAACTATAACGTTGATTTAAGCAATCACCATCTAAGCGCGCTACTAGGATATCAGCAGGAAGAATATAAGTATGAAGCATGGTTTGCCTCCAAAATGGGCTTTGTGAGTGACGACGTGCCTGTGTTTAACCTGGGCAGCGACAATCCGATTGCCACCGGTGATGCCTACCAGTATGCCTTACGCTCATACTTTGGAAGAATAAACTACAACTACAAAGAAAAGTACCTGGCAGAGTTCAACCTCCGTTACGATGGCTCCTCCCGCTATGCTCCTGAATACCGCTATGGCGCCTTCCCTTCAGCATCTGTTGGCTGGCGCTTTACCGAAGAGAACTTTATTCAACAGCTAAGCGGCTTATCCTGGTTAACCGAAGGTAAAGTAAGAGCATCATATGGCGATTTAGGTGGCCAGTATGGTGCTAACGGTCCGGCTTACTCAGAGTGGTATCCATACATACCTGTTATGAACTCAATAGGCACCATGCCTATTGGTAATAAACAAACGCTAGGTTTAGCACAAACCATACTTTCGAACGCCATTCTGCAGTGGGAAAAGGCCAATATGCTAAACGTGGGAGTGGACCTGGGTATGTTCCGAAACCGCATGACATTTTCAGCAGACTGGTTTGAGAAGCAGACCAAGGATATTCAGCTAAAAGTGCCGCAGCCATCTGTTATTGGCTTAACAGTTCCTGACCAGAACGCCGGTAGCGTATCAAACAAAGGCTGGGAAGTAAGCCTGGGCTGGAGAGATCAAATCAGCGACTTTACTTATGGCTTCAACGCGCAACTATCGGATGTAAAGAACAATGTCGAGAACTTAGGCGGTGCACCACCAGAAATAGGCGACAGAATCCGTCAGGTTGGCTTCCCGATCGATGCTTTCTATGGTTATCAGACAGACGGACTGGCACAGGAAAGTGATTTTTCACTAGACCCTGCCACTGGCAAGCTAAGCCCTAACTTCCCGACTTTTGATGCAGACAAAGGCAAAGTTGGTCCTGGTGATGTAAAGTACAGAGATATCAGTGGCCCGGAAGGAGTTCCTGACGGTATCATATCGGCAGATTATGACCGCACAGTGATAGGAGATGCTTTCCCACGCTACACTTACTCCTTCAGAGGTGATTTCGGATACAAAGGTTTCGACTTCTCCTTCTTTATCCAGGGTGTAGGCAAAGGCAATGGTTATGTATCTGGTGTTGGCATGCATCCTTTTTATGCAAACGGAGCCTTCCCGCATGAGGTGCACCGCGACAGATGGACACCTGAAAACACGGATGCCTGGTACCCTCGCTTTACATATTCCGACTCCCGAAACCTGCGCGTGTCAGACTATTGGCTTCAGGATGCTTCCTACCTGCGCCTGAAAAACGTGCAGCTTGGCTATACTATTCCAAAGCAACTGACAAATAAGCTACGAATAGATAACCTCAGGGTATATGTATCGGCAGACAACCTGCTTACCAAGACTGACTTCTTCTACGCCTTCGACCCTGAAGTGGCAACTACCAACGGCGGTACTTACCCACAGGTTAAAACATTCATTTTTGGTCTGAACCTAAGATTTAAATAACAGCAGTAGCGAGAGGCATACAGGCTGCAGGAACAAACCGGCCATACTTGCCTTCCTTACTGAAAAACATAAGACATCATGAGAAGAGCACATACTTCTACACCAAAATTACATACTTTCATGCGCAAGGCTGGTTTCAGGATCGCCACGCTTTCCATGCCTGTTTTAATGCTTGCCTCACTGAGTGGCTGCGAGGATGACTTCCTGGAGCGCATGCCTTTGGACACTATCTCTGACGTAAGCTTCTGGAAAACGCAGGAACAGTTAGAGCTAGCTGTAAACGGATGCTACGCCGGCCTTAAAGGCAAGAACTTCCACGATATGGAAAACCTGGCTGACAATACTATCTATCCCCCACGATCAGACTACCAAGCAATTTCCAGCGGTAACTTCGACTTTACAGTGGGTACAGTTAACACCGAGTGGACCACCCAGTACGAAGGCATCAGACGCTGCAACCACTTTCTGGAAAACTTTAAGAAAGCACAGGGTATCAGCCAGGAGAAACTAAACCAGTACGAAGGCGAGGTGCGTTTTATGCGTGCTTTCCACTACAGCTACCTGTCTTTCTTCTTTGGAGATGTGCAGTTAGTTACAAATACCCTGAATATCGGAGACGCAGAGATTTCTGGTAAGCGAGCACCACGCGAAGAAGTGGTTGACTTCATCTTAAATGAACTGGAAGAAGCTGCTAAGCTACTGCCAACCAGTTATGGTAGCAATGACCTTGGAAGAATCACCAAAGGAGCTGCCCTAGGCTGGAAAGCCAGAGTTGCCTTGTTCTACGGGCGCTACGATGTGGCAGAGGTTGCAGCAAAAGCAGTAATGGACCTTGGTATTTACCAACTGTACTCAAATGGTGATCCAGCTACAAGCTACCAGGAACTGTTTACAGACAAGGGGAAACTGGCAGCTGGCAAGAACAAAGAGACTATCCTGGCCCGCCTGTACTTGCAGGATGTCACCATGCATAACATGAGCCGTGAAGTGCAGGTGCCAGACCAAACCTCACGCTTCAGCCCAACACAATCTTTGGTTGACGCCTACCTCAGCAGCGATGGTTTGCCAATAGAGCAATCGCCGTTGTACAGCGAGGATTCCTACGAAGCAATTTTCCAGAACAGGGACCCACGCATGACCCAAACTATCCTGGCTCCGGGAGCTGAATGGGGAGGAAAAGACGATGGAGACAAAGATAACCAGCCTAACAGCACCTTCAGCCTGCCAAAGTTCAATGCAGACAAGAAAGGCTGTGTAACAGGCACAGGTTATTACTTTACAAAGTATGTTGACCTTGCCGCTGTAGGCACTTATAACAAAGATGATAACGACATCCACCTGCTCCGCTATGCTGAGGTACTACTTACTTATGCGGAGGCCCGTTTAGAGCAGGGCAAGCTGACCCAGCAAGATCTTGACATGACCGTGAACATGTTGCGAGATCGTGTAGGAATGGTTCACATGGACCTGGGTACGCTTGCAGCAAATGGGCTGGATGTGCGTACCGAACTCCGTAGAGAGCGACGTGTAGAACTGGCAAGAGAAGGCCAGCGCTACTTTGATATACTTCGCTGGAACCAGGGCCACCTGCTGGCTCAGGATGTAAAAGGCGTGAAAAAAAGCCTTATCCCAGACTATAACCAGGCATACGTAGCCAGTATCCCTACAGACGAGGAAGGACACCTGATCATCAACACAGGCAGAAGGTTTGACGAAGGCAGAAACTACCTATGGCCAATTCCGCTGGAGCAACTGCAGCGCAATCCTAATCTCGGGCAAAACTCAGGCTGGTAAGATGACAATCAAGAACGTTCTATTTACAATTATGGCAGGGGCTACCATATGGGTGGCCTCCTGCTCTAACACCTCCAAAGCAAACGACCCTGCACCTGCAACAGACACCGGTGACGTGACAGCCAATCAGCACACACTACGGGTAATGTCTTATAACGTGCACCACTGCAACCCACCTTCACGACCGGACTTTATCGACATCGATGCCATTGTGAAGACTATAAAAGATCAAAACCCGGACCTGGTGGCGCTACAGGAAATAGATGTGCATACGCAGCGTTCAGGCCCCTACAATCAGGCAGAGGAAATTGCAAAGAAATTAAATATGCACTACTTCTTCGGTAAAGCCATAGATTATGATGGAGGAGCCTACGGTGTAGCTATACTATCCAAGTATCCTTTGGCAGACACTGTAGTAAACAAGTTGCCAACAATGGCTGAGACAAACGGGGAGCCAAGGGTATTAGCCACTGCTAGAGTTACCCTACCCGATGGCACGAGCATCCGGTTTGGCAGCACGCACCTTGATGCGCAGAGAGCCTCTGTGAACAGAGAGATGCAGGCAGCCAAAATTCTTGAAATTGCTTCTGCTGAGAAACTGCCGTTTGTGATAGCCGGTGACTTTAATGCGACACCAGGCACAGAAACCATCACCTTACTGGACTCACACTTTAAGCGTAGTTGCGAGCCGTGCAGCCCTACCATTCCGGTTAATAACCCAACCAAAGCAATCGATTTTATATCCTACGCTCCTGCCAACAGGTTCAGAGTAGACCAGCAGCAGGTGATAGCAGAAAGATATGCCTCTGACCATTTGCCTATAGTGGCCGTCCTGAAATATTAAATCCCTAGTACCTCCTATCCATGAACAGAAGAAACCTTCTCAAATCCTTAAGCCTTAGCATTGGTGCAACCGTCATCAGCACGGAGTCGCTAGCCCGCCTTTCCGACAGCACCTATACTTATAAGTTACCAGACAACCCGCTGCACAAGCCTCTAGGCAAGCCTGTCACAGCCATTACACTTGGAGCCGGAAGCCGTGGTACCGTTTATGGTAACTTCGCTGCTAAATTCCCTGATCAGCTCAAAATTGTGGGTGTTGCCGAACCTAACCCCTACCGCAACTCCAAGTATAGCGAGAAGCACCAGATACCCAAAAAGCATAGGTTCGATACTTGGGAGCAGGTGTTCAAGCGACCTAAGTTTGCAGATGCCATCATCATCTCAACGCCAGACGCACTGCACTATACCCCTTGCATGAAAGCCCTTGAGATGGGCTACGATGTGCTCCTGGAAAAACCTATAGCCCCGACCGAACAAGAGTGCCGCGATATACTGGAGATGACCAAGAAAACTGGTCGTATAGTGGCTGTTTGCCATGTCCTGCGCTATGCGCCATACTTTGTAAAGATGAAAGAACTGATAAGCCAGGGTGCTATCGGAGAGGTAGTAAGCGTGCAGCACTTTGAGCCGATAGAACACCTGCACATGGCCCATTCTTACGTGCGTGGCAACTGGCACAACTCTAAGGAAACTACTCCAATTATACTTGCCAAATCCTGCCACGACCTCGACATTATAAAATGGGTGATAAACAAGCCGAGCCAACGTATAGCAGCTATGGGCGACCTGAAATGGTTCCGGAAAGAGAATGCACCGGAAGGCAGCACCGCCCGCTGCACCGATGGCTGTAAAGTAGAACGTGAGTGCCCATACTCTGCCGTGCGGCACTACCACGACGATCGTAAGCGACTTTATGTGATGGACCTGCCGGAGGACAAAAGCAAGCACAGCGAAGTAATTATGGATCGCCTGAAAACCACCAACTACGGCCGCTGTGTATACCGTATGGAAAACGACCAGCCCGACCATTACGTGACCACCATACAATTCGCAGACAACGTAACAGCCAGCTTCTCTATGGAGGCCTTTACCTCTTACCACGGTCGCCGTACCCGCATTATGGGCTCTATGGGCGATATGGTAGGCGACATGGATGAGTTGGTGGTAACCGACTTCAGAACCAAAAAAGAGCTAAAGCTGGTGCCAAAGGCCGAGGATGTAGAGAACTATAAAAACAGCGGGCACGGTGGCGGCGATTGGCTGCTCATGCGCGATTTTGTGCAGGCCGTCGCGCAGCAAGACCCTAGCCTGCTCACCTCTACTATAGATGAGTCCATCGAATCACATATTATGGGCTTTATGGCCGAAGAAAGCCGTAAGCAAAACAAGATTATGCCTATCAGGATGACAGTATAAACAGCAGGTCAATAGCTGGCTTACGCTTTAAAAAGAAATGCTAAGAATTCAGGTGCAGAAGCAATCTTCCCACTTGAACTCTTAGCCTTTGTCATACAAAGGTTAACAAGTAGCCTTTACCATTTCGGAGCATATTTACTCCAAAGAATTAACTCTGCGATGGTATGCTGCCAAGAAAGAATTCCCTCATTATAAACTGGCAGTTATCTATTAGTTGTTGACTCCTTCTCTGATCGTAATCCAGATGAACAAGTTTTGCTCATCATAAAGTATAACATAAACCTCCCAACATCAATCGGAGCAATTTTGTATTCTTCTAGTAGAAGCAGTAAAAGAACCCCAGGTAAAAAGAAAATGGAGTGAGTAGAAAAATATCCACACACCCCATTCAAACACAATCTAAACTAAAACCTTTTTTCTCTTCTTTTCTGTCTTGCTATATGCCAGATAGTATACCTGAGGTAGCACTATCAAAGACAGAATCATACAAATTATCAATCCTCCCACAATCATAATGGCAAGTGGCTTTTGAATTTCAGACCCCATACCTGTTGATAGCGCAGCGGGCAACAAACCTGCCGAGCCCATAATGGCGATCATAAACACAGGCCTGATCCGGCTGTATACACCTTCCGAGATAGCCTTCTGAAGCGATAAGCCTCTGCGGAGATAGTCTTTCATCACGGCGATCAGGATGATACCGTCTATGGTACCCACGCCAAACAAAATTATGAAGCCAATACCTGCAGATATACCGAAGGTAGTACCTGTGAGCCACAACGACAGGAAGCCGCCGATGAAGGCAAACGGAATGGTAATGAGCGAAATGACCGTGTCTTTCAGGTTACCGAAGTTGACATACAGTAGGAAGAAGATCATCAGGAGCGAGATCGGCACGATGTAAGTCAATCGCTTGGTTGCCCTTTCCTTGTTCTCGAACTCACCTGCCCAGGTTAAGTCGTAACTTTCCGGAAGCACTACCTGCTCCTCTACTCGTTTCTGCGCTTCTTCCACTGTACTGCCTAGGTCACGCCCCCGCACCGAGAAACCCACGGCAATATAGCGACTGCTTCCTTCGCGGTAAATGAAGGCTGGCCCTGTAAAGAAACCGACATCAGCGATCTCGTACAGCGGGATCATAGAGCCACTGTTGGCAGGCACCAGTATGTTCTTTATCTCCTCCTCTGACTTTCGGAAAGGTTCTGCATAACGCACCCGTACATCAAATATGCGCTCGTCTTCATAGAACGAAGTGGCAGCCTTACCACCTATGGCCATTTCAATCACCGCCTGTGCATCGGCCATACTCACGCCATAGCGAGCCATGCGGGTCTCATCGAGTTTAATGCGCAGCTCTGGTAAGCCAATATTACGGTAGATGTTCAAGTCTTCTACACCTTCCACATCTTTAATGGCAGCTGCTACCTGATCGGCAGTGTTCTCCAGTTCAAACAGGTCGTTGCCAAATATCTTCACTACCAGGGAGCTTTTCACCCCTGATACATATTCCTCCACGTTGTCCATGATTGGCTGGCTGAAGCCGAAGGTAACGCCGGGATACACTGCAAGCGATTGCTCCATTTCAGTGAGCAGCTCCTGTTTCGATATTTTGCGTTTCCAGTCGCTTTCGTCGCTGAGCTGCACGTGAAACTCAATGTTAAAGAAACCAGTCGGGTCTGTACCGTCATTTGGGCGGCCTGTTTGTGTTAGGACGAACTGTACCTCGTCAAACTCACGGAACTTGGCTTTCATCTCTTTGGTCAGCTTTACCGACTCATCCAGGCTCACACTGTTTGGCAGGGTTGCCCTTATATATAGCGCTCCTTCGTTCAGCTGCGGAATAAACTCTGTACCCAGTCTGCTGAAGCCAAAGCCACAGGCAACCAGTAGCACTCCAAACACAGCTATTGTCAGTTTTTTATTGATTGCACCTAACTGGTACAGCCTGAACATTGCTCCGCGTATGAAGTTGGTTATCGGGTTTTCCCGATCCACCACGTTCTTGTTCAGCAGCACCTTACACATGGCAGGCACATAAGTCAAACTGAGAAGTACAGCACCAATCAGGGCATAGCCTAAGGTAAAGGCAAGCGGCGAGAACATCTTACCTTCTACTTTCTGGAAAGTAAAGATTGGCATCAGCGCCACAATCAGGATAATCTGTGCAAAGAAGATAGACTTGGCTACAGAACGTGTCTGGTTTTTGATGATACCCAGTTTAGATATTTTGTTAAAGCGTGGCATACCCAGCTCATGCGCCCTTTTGTCGAGGCCCACAAACACATGCTCCACCACCACCATGGTTCCTTCTAGCAGCAGGCCAAAGTCTACAGCACCAATGGATATCAGGTTGGCAGGCAAGCCCTGTATACGCAGCATGATAATCGCAAACAGGAAGGCCAGTGGAATAACGGATGCCACGATAACCGTGGTACGCCAGTTGAACAGGAAGATAAACACCAGCACCGACACCAGAATGATACCTTCCAATAAGTTATGCGTTACCGTTCGCACAGTGTTATCGACAAGTATGGTTCTGTCGTGGAACGCTTCAATTTTTACATCGGCTGGCAGAATCCTGGTGTTCAATTCCTCTATCTTGTCCTTCAGTCTTTCGATTACCTCGCTTGGGTTCTCTCCTCGCAGCATAATCACAATGCCTTGCACCAGGTCATCGTCGTCGTCGAGTCCTACCTGGCCCAGGCGCGGTTTGGCAGATATTTTTACATCGGCCACATGCTTTACCAGCACAGGCGTTCCGTTTACATTCTCGATGAGGATATTCTCAATGTCGGCCACACTCTCCAGCAAGCCCACACCACGTACCACGTAAGCTTGGTCACCTTTGTCGATTACATCGCCGCCTACGTTGATGTTGCTTTTCTCTACCGCCTCGTAAACATCCAACGGAGAAAGATTATAATTGGCCAGCTCTACAGGGTTTACCTGTATCTCGTATACTTTTTCCTCACCGCCAAAGCTGATAACCTCAGCTATGCCTGGCACGCCCACCAGCTCCCGCTCCACAACCCATTCGTGCAGAGCCGCCAGGTCGCTGATTGGTCTGGATTTGCTTTTAAGCACATAGCGGAAAATTTCACCGGTTGCCCCTGAAGGTGGCTCCACCTCTGCCTCGGCACCTTCAGGCAACTCAATGCCCTGCATGCGGTTAGAAGCATATTGCTGTGCATAGAAGTCATCCACATTTTCGTCAAACAGTACCGTTACCACCGATAGGCCAAAAAGCGAAGTAGAACGCACCTCGGCCTTTCGTGGTATGGTGTTCATCTGGCGTGTGACAGGCAGTGTGATAAACTTCTCTACCTCCTCGGCACTTCGGCCAGGCCACTGGGTGATAATACGGGCCCTGGTGTTGGTTACATCCGGAAAGGCCTCAATCGGTGTGTTTATATAGCTTATGATGCCCGCCGCCACCAACAGCGCCGTCAGGAAAAAGACGATGATGTGGTTTTTAAGCGAGAACGATACCAGGCTCTGAACAAATTTATCCATGTGTCTTCTCTTGCTCCTCCTTCTTAGTTCTGAATCTGGTTATAGATGAGCAGGTGGTTTTCGGTCACCACCTTGTCCCCTTCTTTCAAGCCTTCTTTCACCATTACAGCATTTGCTGTCTGGTACACTAGGTTGAGCTGCACTATATCGAAGTTGCAGCTATCGCGGTACACCACCACCTGGTGTTTGGAGTTGGCTAATATCATGGCTTTGGCCGGGAAAGACAGCAAGCGCTCCTGTTCATCATCTTTTGCGAGATTGTCCTGTGTTACCGATACATTCACAAACATCTCAGGCTTCAGGAGCAAGTCGCGGTTCTGAATGCTGATGCGCGCCTTCAGCACACGTTCATCAGTATCGAAGGTATTGGCCAGCCGGTCTATCTTGCCCTTGAATTTCTGGTCCGGGTAGGACAAGGCACTTACCTCTACCTCCATTCCCTGCTTCACACTACTTAGGTTACCGGCGTAGACATTAGCCATTACCCATACCTCCTCCAGGTCTGAAACGGAGAACAGTGGTTCATCACCAGCCTCTATCTGCTGCCCGCCCACAATGTTCTTCGATACAATGTGGCCACTAAACGGCGCTCTAATGATGAGCACGCCCCGCTCCAGGCTACCACCGTAAATCCCCAGGTTCTCCTGTACCTTAGTGATTTCGTGCTTGGCCATCTCCACGTCCTGTTGCGCCTCAATCAGCTCACGCTCCGACGCAACGCCATCCTCAAACATTTCCTGTGTAGCGGAAAGCTGGCGCTGTGCCAACTTTAACTGCGCCTGTGCTGTGCGTAGTTCGGCGTTCAGGCTGCTTAACTCCGGGCTGCGGATTTCCAGCAATACAGTACCTTCCTTCACATAATCACCTAATGAGAAGTTAACTTTCGACACTACGCCATCCAGCAAAGGCACAAAGCGGTAGTATTTCTCAGGGTTACTCATTACCCTGCCTGTCAGCTGAATGTGGTTGTTTTCTGTGGCAGGTGTTACATCAGCCAGTTTGATGTTCTTTGCCAGCTGCGCCGGAAGGCAGTAACCTTCAGCCGTGCTAGCTGCCTCTTTTTCTGTTGTGTCTGTACCTTGGCAAGAGGTAACTAGTGCCGCAAAGCAAATAGCAGCAGAAAACTTACTAATCTTTTTTATATAGTATGAGCGTATCATAAATCGGTTCCGGTTAACAGGTTGAGTTCTTCTTTTTTGGATTCAAGGCTTCGGATAGTGTCAAAGTAGAGGAGCTTATTCTCTTTGAAAGCGTCAAAGAAGTCGAGGAACTCCAGCAGGTTAATGTTCTTGCGCTGAAAGTTGCGGCTAACACCAGCCAGCACTTCATCCAGCTCATTGATGTAAGCCTCATCTAGTGACTGATAGAGATCTGCAAGCAGTTGGTAATCTTTGTAGGCTTTTACCACCTGGTTTTGAGCCTCATTTACCCGCAAGGCGTGCAGGTGCCTGCTTTGCTGTACCCGTGCCTGTGCCGCTTGTATATTTCCTCGGTTGCGATCAAAGAACGGCAGATCCATGGCCACGCCAAAGCCAATAAAGTTGAGCAGGATATTCCCACCGCGGTCGTAGTTGGTGTTGAACCTCAGGTCAGGTACACGCAGGGCACGCTCCAGTGTGTGCTCTGCCTCGCTTACCCGCATATCAGAAACTGCCACAAGCACAGCAGGGTTCTGGCGCTCGGCCATGGCTAATAGGCTATCGAGCGGCTGGTTCAGTAGTAGAGCTTGGTCAGGAAGCGGCGCTGCATCTGTCAGAAACAGCGTGACAGATGCGGGCAGCAGCATCAGCGATTTTAGCTCTTTTTGCGCCTCGTTACTATCCTCCAGCGCCTCTTTAAGCTCTGCTCGCATTGCTAAGTCCAGCGCCCTGATCCTGTAGAAGTCAGCTTTGGAAATGTTACCATTGCGCAGCTGTGCCTCCTGTGCACGAATTAGCTGAGAGAGTACACTTTGTTGCTGCTGAAGCAGGCGCACATTATTCTGGTGGAAAAGCAGTTCTGCAAGCTGGGTTCTAAATTCAGCTTTTAGCGAGAGCAGCATCTCAGTATAAGCTGTCTGAGCCAGCTCCCGGTTTGCAACTTGGAGCGAGATATTCTTTTTACGCTTCCGGGCAGTTTGCACCAGTTGCTCTAGCTGAACAGAAAACTGCCTGTTCTTGCCAAAACGATCGCCGAACAGCGGAGGTGCTCCTTCCCCATTGGCTAACTGATGGCGAGTTGCCCAAAAGTTTACTTCGCTGATTTCCAGCTCGGGATTGGGCCAGGCCTTTGCCTGCAAGATCAGGGCTTCTGCTTCTTCAATGTTGAGCCGCTCGGCTATAATGGCCAGGTTTCTCTCTAAGAAAAGAGCCTCTGCCTCAACCCTCGAAAGAGAGAGGGTGTCTGGTTGCTGCTCCTGTGCCTGAGCCTGGTAAGCAGGCAAAAGCAATAGCAACAGGAGCCATGCGGGGTAAAAGAAAAACTTTAATATCATGATAGACTGATAGCTGTATGTATTCTTTTACAAAGCTATCGCGGCTACATTAAAGGCTTCTTTGGCTTAAATTAGAAGTAGATTAGAGAAGGATTATTTTATGATTAAGAGGCCGGAAATATCAGCTTCACAATTGTGCCGTGTTCTGCAGCCGAGGCTATGGAGAGATCAATGTGACAGAATTCAGTGATATGCCTGGTAAGCGACAGACCGATCCCATGCCCTGGCCTGAGGTACTGCGTATTGGTTCCGCGGTAGAAGAGGTCAAATACTTTGTGCTGCTCCTGCTCCGGTATCCCCAATCCTCTATCCTGCACCAGTAGTGTAAGCCGCCCTTGTTCTGACAGCTTCACTGTGAGTGTTACTTTCTGCTCATCCGAAAACTTAAGCGCATTATCAATAATATTCGTTAGAGCCGTAGCTATAAGTTCCGGATGCGAATGGAGCTGCATCACTTCGCTATCATCTACTTCTATGAGCGTTTCCACTTCAGCATCCGGATACTTGAAGTGCAGTTTTTCCAATACCTCCCATAAAAGCTCATCAAGGCGGAAAGAGCGAAAAGTGGTTTTAGGATCATTGTTATTCAAACCGCTTATCAGAAGAAGCCCTTCGATTACAGAATTCAACTCTGAAGTATTTTTGGCGACCTTACTTAGCACCTTCCTGTAATGTTCAGAAGTATGCTCTTTATCCAAACTCAGCTCAGCTTCACCCAGGATGGCTGCAAGCGGAGTTTTTAACTCGTGAGAAACATTTTTTAAGAACTGCTTCTGGTTATTCACCCCAGACTCCAGCCTGTCTAGAAAAGTGTTAAGGGTAGAAGTCAAATCACTTAGCTCATCGCCAGGTCGTTCTATTTCTGCAAGTCGGGAGCTCAGGTTTTCGGTGGAGATAGAATTTACTTTTTGCAGGATAGCAGAAAAAGGTCTGAATGTTCTTTTAGCCAATAGTACATTAAGCACATAATTGATCAGAATACCAATGATCAGCAAGCAGAAGAGAACAAGGCTCAGGTTTTTCAATCCGGCTTCTCCTGTCCTATCTTCACCCGAACTAATCACGACAAAATTACCCTGGTTGTCTTCGTAGTATATACCTACAAACTGCCTCCCCTCAACCCTAAAGTTGTGCCTACCCTTTTGGTGAATAAGCTGCAGCACCTGCTTGTCTACCGGGAACGATTCTATTTCCTGCACAAAAGCAACATCACCGGCAGCGTCATAGATTTGTAGTGTCTCGTTATCGAGTGTGTTTAGATACGTGCGCTCATACTCCTGGTACTTCCGCTTATTCAGCTCATCCTTTTCCAGGAATATAATAGCAGAAAGCAAGGCACGATTCTCTAGCTTATTGTAAAATGAGTTAAGGGTATAGTTTCTATAGAAATAGAGGGTGCTTCCTAAAACAAGCAGCAGTGTTAAGGCACAGACTAACGTAGAGCGTAAGGCAAGCTTTTGTTTAAGATTCATTCGTTTTCTGAGCCAACATGTAGCCACGCCCCTTTATGGTGTGTATTAACTTGAACGCAAAATCCTTGTCTATTTTATTACGGAGATAGTTGATGTAAACATCTACTACATTTGTATTGGAGCTGAAATGAATATCCCATACAGCTTGCGCTATCTCTACCCGCGATAGTACCTTTTCTCTGTTTCTTAACAGGTACAGCAGCAGGTTAAACTCTCTAGGAGTTAAGGTGATCTCTTTGCCTGCTCTTTTTATAATGTTCTGCTCTACATTTACCTCCAGGTCAGCATACTTGTCGGCCTCAAAAATACCCTGCTCTAACTGCTTTCTTCTGATGTGTGCGTTAATACGCGCCAGGAGCTCCTTAAAATGAAACGGCTTTGACATAAAGTCATCCGCTCCAGCCTCTAAGCCTTTTACTTTTTCTTCTGGATCACCCAGTGCACTTAGAATGATGATGATAGAGGCGATGTTACGCTTGCGTGTAATCTTACAGATTTCATAACCGTCCAGACCGGGCAGCATGATATCCAGGATCACTACATCATACTCGTTGTTGCTGATCTTGCTGACAGCTTCATACCCGTCTGCCACCCGATCCACCTGAAAGCTTTTATCAGTTAAACCTTCCTCGATAAAAGAGGCAACACGAGCATCATCTTCTACAAGAAGGCACTTCATCATAGCGAAGAGTATTTAAATTGTTGAAGTGGTAAAGCTAATAAATCAAATTAACAACACATTAACTCTACAGGATGGCGTTGCCTCTGCCCGAAATGCTCTTGCAATAGTTATCAACTAGGAACATCTCTCATGGCTTCAAACCTATACAAAAAAGGCCTTGTCGTAAAGGTCAGTAATTTTAGTAGCAGAAATTATACTTCTTTTATTAGTGTAAAGAAAAGGCTTCCATAGCTAGCGCCCTGTGTTGCAGCCAGTAACATTTACTGGCTCCTGAGGCGAAGAAAAACTCAGCACAAAATCTTTGTCAGCTGTCTCAAAATGCTTGTAAAATGTTCCGAAACGTGTACCTTTGCATTCACAAAGAACGAAAGTGATTTGAAAATACTTTGATACCGAATCGGGGTGTAGCGTAGCCCGGTATCGCGCCACATTTGGGATGTGGAGGTCGTAGGTTCGAATCCTGCCACCCCGACTTAACAAAAGAGCCTGCTTTGATTGAAGCAGGCTCTTTTGTTTTCTAAGTATTCCATCTTTATTGGGGTATTTCCTGTATCAGCTTTTGTACTCCTTCTCTGATGCGCTCCTGTAATTTAGCAGCGTTATCATCTGGCACTGCTCCTTCTGCCGCACCTTGCCAAACCAGCTCGTTTCTGGCATTATCAACCAAGTGTAACGACAAAGTACCCTGCTGGTACCGCCCCACCTCAACGTCTCTGCTCTTCCAGGTATAGCGGCGCTGCCCAATATAAAAAGGTGGATCGGTCAGGATATTCGTTTGCCGCGTTTGTACCTTCTCCGCTACTACTACACCTAAATTGATATTTAAATCTGGCTCCGATGAACTTTGCTGAAGCCCACGCTGCTCCAGTTGCTGAACTATCTCCTGCTTAAGATAGTCAAGTTGAGAAGCATACGGCTGTAGCGCCTCGCCACTAGTCTCTACCTCAAAGAAATTAAAAGTCTTATAATTACTAAGTCGAAAGCCTTCATCTGCTTCCGATTCCAGCACCCTAACAGGTGAGCAGGCTGCCAGAAACAGGCACCAAATTCCCGATAGTACAGTAAGCTTGAGGCTGGTTTTCATGTTTTTACTTATTAAAGTTTTATACCTATACGCCTTCAGTTTTCAAGCGTTTGGGGCAGCCAAGAAACTTGTAGGACTAGACTGACAAGAAACGCTATACAGGCAAAAATTTATTACGCAGCGGCTTTTGTTTATTCACACCGATCAATATATTTAATACCTAAAACGGGGTGTAGCGTAGCCTGGTATCGCGCCAGCATGGGGTGCTGGAGGTCGTGGGTTCGAATCCCGCCACTCCGACAAAAAGGGCCTTTACAGCATGTGAAGGCCCTTTTTACTGACGCAAAAGTGAAGCAAACTGACGCAGATTTTCAGAGAAATCCAGGCCCTACGAGCACTTCGAGCCACTTTTTCACATCTCCTGTCATTAAAAGTGGAGCCGCTTACCCCGCCACTCCTGTAGCATTCCCAAGCAAGCATCCTTAACTATTATCATATCTTTCTATATTACAAAGCTTTCCCATATATTGTGCAGCTAACAGGAACAGGCATTCAACTTGTACATTGGTTTTTGCCAACTTATTATAAAGCATTACCCAAGTCTATAATCATTTATTTTGAAGCTTAGCAAAACATGAAGCATACATTGCTACTGATTTTATTTCTTTGTTTAATAACAGGCGGGTTAGCTGCTCAAACAAAGCCCATAAACGAGGCAAATTTTATTTTAATAGGCGGTATAGAGCAGTGGGTAACGATCAGCGGGGATGACAGGGACAAACCTGTCATCCTGTTTCTGCATGGAGGGCCGGGCAGCACCATGAGCCAATACGATGACGCCATCTATGGATACTGGAAAAAGGACTTCGTGCTGGTCTACTGGGACCAGCGGGGAGCAGGAAGAACCTTTGGCCGTAATGCACCTGAGACTATAACTGAGGATTACTGGATTGAAAACCCACTGACCATCGAGCGCATGACAGCTGATGGGATTGAGCTTTCTGAGTATCTGATCAAACACCTCGGTAAGCGAAAAATAAATCTTGTAGGAACCTCCTGGGGATCGGTGCTGGGAGCCAATATGGCCCTGAAGCGCCCAGAACTTTTCGCAGTCTATATAGGCCATTCACAAATAGTCAATGGGGAAGAAGGGTTCCGGCATGCCTTCAATAAAGTCTCCAAGCTGGCTCAGACCGCCAACGACCAGGAGTCGTTAGACAAGCTGGCGGCCTTAGGCCCTCCTCCTTATGGTGACGCCAGAAAATCGGGCCAGCTCATGCGCATTATCAAAAAGTATGAGCGGGAGAACTCAACACC
The DNA here is from genome assembly GCF_000973725.1 of Pontibacter korlensis. Classification (NCBI taxonomy): domain Bacteria; kingdom Pseudomonadati; phylum Bacteroidota; class Cytophagia; order Cytophagales; family Hymenobacteraceae; genus Pontibacter; species Pontibacter korlensis. The sequence goes on from NZ_CP009621.1 coordinate 5,112,788, forward strand.
TGCCCCTGCCACCTGGTGGAAGGTGGCGAGCGAATACGACAATGAGAAAGATGCCAATGACAGGTATAACGGAGACGATTATTCCTTTCTATACTTTGCCGGCCATAAAGCGATGGGAATTAATTCTATGGAGGCAGGTGTGAACTTTATGAAGGATGGGCTGCGCTATAAGATCCCGGTGTACTTTATTCAGGGTGAGGAAGATATCCTTACCGCTCCAGAGCTTACCAAGGCATATTTTGATAAAGTGAAAGCTCCTAAGAAAGAATTCGTGCTTGTGCCGGGTGCTGCGCACGGGCATACCCCGGCAGTGATTGACGCTCAGTATAAGGCTGTAAAAAAGACCTTAAACCTCCGTTAGTAAACTATATATCAACAGTAGAAATCGTTTACAACCACAACAGTAAAGCTGCTATGCCAGCTTATTGCCTAGAAAGATAAAACTACCTTGTGTCACTTCCTGCAACAGTAGCGTTTGCGTGAGAATCTGCTTCAGCTGCAGTCAAAAAAATCAAAATTTCAACAAGAATCAAACATATCACCAACGTATTAGAGGCATTTTAGAAAGTATAAACTGTTGATATATGTTATTTAATTTCGCCGCTCCGGCAAAGTAAAAGCCCTCTGCAAAAGCAGGGGGCTTTTATGCTATTACCAAACTTTCTCGCTTTTCAGCTGCAAACACAATTCTGTTTACCTTTCTGGGTTTGCTCCGTATGTGTAAAGCTTTAGAGGCATATTTGTATATCACTCTTTATATATAGTACCCTGTACCTTCACTTACATTTCTTACCTTTATCTTAAGGATAAGTTTAACCCAATCAGGGTACTCAAAAAAAGTATAACACCAACACTTTTGTATGAACACAATAGCGCAATTATTACAACATAATAAGAAAGAAATATTAGAGATATGGATACAAAACCAACTTGCAGATGCGTCGCTTCGCGATGACCTTATCTCAAACGATGAAATCCGCCGACAGTCTGATGAGTTGCTAAATGGCCTTGACCGTGCGACAGCGAGCGGTAATATTGATAATATTTACGCTCCAGAATATGAGCAGGTAACCGAGATTTTAACTGATATCTCCATTACCCGTGCTCGACAAGGTTTTAGCCCACGCGAGACAGGTATGTATGTACTAAGCCTGAAAAAGGCCATTAGCCAGGTGCTGGAGGAGAAGTATAGTGGACAGCCAGAAGAACTATACAAAGCGCTGATCGCTGCCACAAACCTCCTCGACAACCTAAGCATGGTCACTTTCGACACGTTTATCAAGGGTCGTGAGGAGGTGATCCTTCGCCAGACAGACGAGATAAACGAAATCTCTACTCCGGTTATTCGTGTATGGGAAGGTATCCTGGCCCTACCAATCATCGGTACGCTCGACAGCGCCCGCACACAAATTGTAATGGAGAACCTGCTGCAGGAGATCGTGAACACCGGCAGTAGCATTGCCATATTAGACATTTCCGGTGTACCGGCAGTAGATTCGCTCGTGGCCCAGCACCTGATCAAAACTGTAAGTGCTACCCGGCTGATGGGTGCTGAGTGTATCATCAGCGGTATACGCGCTGAAATTGCCCAAACCATTGTGCATTTGGGTATTGATCTTAGCAATATCAAAACGAAAGCCAGCCTTGCCAGCGCACTGCAGCTAGCTTTTAGCATGCGCAGCGTAGAGGTGAGAAAAATCAACAAGAGCACAACAGGCTTTAACCTGAGCCGATAGTAAAATAAAATGGATAGAATTCCGATTCTGAAGATGGGGCCGTTCCTACTTGTAACCATACAGGTAGATTTGTACGACCGGCTAGCCCTGACCCTGGAAAACGACCTTATTGGCATGGTAAGCAAAACAGGGGCAAGAGGCGTTCTCATTGATATATCAGCAGTAAGTATAGTAGATTCCTTTATGGGACGCATTCTGGGCAACATTGCCTCTATGTCTCGGATAATGGATGCTGAAACAGTTGTGGTGGGCATGCAACCTGCCGTAGCTATCACATTGGTAGAGCTTGGCCTTACCCTTCAGGGCGTGTACACTGCCCTTGATGTGGAGAAAGGCATGGAGCTCTTGCAAGATAAGATAGGCATCTTGGAAGATTCCGAAAAAGACGAAGAGGAGGACCCGGATGATCGTAATGACTAAAGACACGATGCAAATCGTGCGGGAGCAGGATGTAGTGCCTTTCCGGAACCGAGTGCGGGAGCTTAGTACCAAAATTGGCATGAGCCTGGTAAACCAGACCAAGCTGATAACTGCTGCCAGCGAACTGGTGCGGAATATGCTCAAGTATGCCAATGGCGGAAAAGTAATGCTGGAAACCATCAGTAAAAATGCGCAGTCTGGCATAAGGCTGGTTTTTATTGATAAGGGCCCAGGTATTGCAGACGTGCAACAGGCTATGCGCGACGGCTTCTCTACAGGAAAAAGCCTTGGACTCGGATTACCGGGGGCAAAACGCCTGGTGAACGAGTTCGACATTAAAAGCACACCGGGAGAAGGCACTACTGTAACCATAATACACTGGAAGCATGGACGTTAATCAGCACCAACGTTTTCTGATACCGGATAAATCGTATGCCAATATTGCCAAGCGTGATATTACAAGCATTGCAGAACGTATGGGCATGTCTGCAAACGAGGTGGGGAAGCTAAACATTGTTGTGTCGGAGATGGTGTCTAACCTATCTAAACACGCGGCACAGGGTGGTGAGTTGCTGGTCCGTTCGCTAGGGTTACCTACAGAAGGTATTGAAGTAATTTGCCTCGATAACGGCCCCGGTATGTCTGACCCTGTAAAGATGCAGGAAGACGGCGTCTCCACATTTGGAACAGCTGGGGAAGGCCTGGGTGCCATCAAAAGGCAATCGGATGTTTTTGACCTGTACTCGCAGCAGGGGGTTGGCACGGTTATACTTTCCAGAATTCTTAAACACAGCAAGGCAGCTACTGCACCACAGGCTGAAAAATCTCACGAAGTTGGTTACGTGCTGGTACCTAAACCCAAGGAGACCCTCTGTGGAGATGGATTGGCCATAATAGAAAAGGGTAAGGAATTGTACCTGCTGGCACTGGACGGATTAGGACACGGCCTAAACGCACATGAGGCTGCACAACTGGCCGTGCAAGTATATACTTCCTCTCCTTCCCTACTACCTGCTGATGCATTGCGCCACATCCACCATAGTATAAAGCGAACACGGGGCGCTGTAGGCTTTGTGGCCAACATAAGTGCCAATAACTGGCGCATGAGCTACTGTGGCATTGGCAATATAGCCGGCAAGTTATACGCTCCTGATTCATCGTACGGTAACAATCCGTATAAGAACATGATTTCTTACAACGGCATACTAGGACACAACATACCTACCACTCTAAACAACCAGGAACTGGAATGGGGAAGACACCGCACAATCGTGCTCCACTCCGATGGCCTGAAGTCAAGATGGGACCTGAGCAAGTACCAGTCACTGAACCGCTGTTTGCCAACCACTGTGGCTGCCCTGCTTTACAAGGACAACAGCCGCCAAACCGATGACACCCTGGTGGTAGTTTGCCGAAGTAGACCATAATTTCCCATGCAGCGAAGCATTCTTAAAATAGACGTTAATAACGAACTAGACGTAGTGTTAGCCTACAAGCGAGCCATGCAGCTCTCAGAGCGGTTGGGCATGCAGCAGGCAAACCAAACAAAATTTGCAACGGCTGTCTCGGAGATATGTCGCAACGTAATAGAGTATGTGGGCAACGGCACTATACAGTATAGCCTGACGGAGGTATCTGGCTACAAATACCTGGAGGCGCTTGTAACTGATCGTGGACGCGGCATTGGCAACCTGGAACTCATACTTGCCCGCACCGACTATAACAACAATGGCTCCCGTGGTACCGGCATCATCAATTCCAAAAAGCTGGTGGACCTGTTTGAGATCGAAAGTGATTCTGAACGTGGTACCCGGGTAAGGCTGGGCAAGAGACTTTCCCAAACAGGGCCTACCGTTACCTACCATGCACTTGAAAAATGGGTTGAGGAATTTAATCATGAGTCGGATATATCGCCCTATGCCGAAATAAAACGCCAAAACATGCAGCTTCTGGAGGTACTGGAGCAACTTCGAATGCGAAACCTGGAGGCAGAACAACAGTTGCAGGAGATCCGTCGTCTGAACACGCAGCTGCAGCAGTCGAACCACGATGTTAGCCAACTACTGGAGGAGCGCGAGAAGAAGAACCATATGCTACAGGAGATAAACCAAAGCCTAGACGCCTTTGCCCATACTGTATCGCATGATTTGCGTGCGCCGCTGCAAAATATAAATGGTATTACCACTGCTCTGGAAGCCTGCCTGGAAGCCGGACAGTTTGAGGAGGCAAACTTTGTGTTGCCAATGCTGCGACAGCAAACTCAGAAGATGGACCGCCTGATTACCGGCATACTTGCCTACTCACTGGCCGGGCATCACAACCTGCCCAAAAAAGCCCTCGACCTGCAAGTGTTGCTGCACCAGGTTATCTCCTCGCTAAATGTGCCAGCCTCTTTCGTGATAGAAGTACAAGATGATTTACCCGTTTTGTATACTCAGGAAGTATACTTGTACCAGGTGTTCAGCAACCTTATAGGTAACGCTATAAAGTATCACGATCGGCCAGAGCAGGCACATCTGCAGGTAAGCTATACGTTGGGTAGCGATTGGCTGTACTTCACTGTAATAGACAACGGCCCTGGCGTAGCCCCCGAGCTTCAGCAGCAAATCTTCGATATGTATGAAACAGGGCAGTCTTTCCCACAGGCAGATAGCTCCGGACTAGGGCTCTCTATTGTACGCAAAATCATAGAGGAAAAAGGTGGCAAAGTATGGGTGGAGTCTGAAGGGCGCGGCAGTCGCTTTTCTTTTACCTGGCCTAAGGCTGAGCTGATACAGGAAGGCTTATAAACAAAGGAGGTGCTGTTTGTGGCAGCACCTCCTTTGATTTTATTTTACTTTGCTAAAGAACTCCGTCATAATTTCGTGTACATCATGCTTTGTCAGTGCCTTAGAGAAGTGTTTTTTCACTTTTCGGAAGGATTTCAGCCTCTCCAGGTCATAAAAGCTAGCAGAGGAAGTAAGCATAAGTATAATCACAGGATTTACCTCATCTGTAGATAGCTTATGGTACTCCTCCAAAAACGAGAACCCGTCCATAACAGGCATCTTGATATCCAGAAACACCAGGTCCGGTCGCTTATACTCTGCACTAGCCCCTAGCCCTTCTGATTTGGCCAGATAATTAAGCGCCTCTTTACCATTTTTAAGAGTTTTTATCTCTCTTGCTAACTGCATCTCCTTCAATAACCGCTCGTTCAGGTAGTTAGTAGTATCGTCGTCGTCTACTAGTAACACCAGATCAAGAGGGTATCCGTAAGGCTTCATCAAACCGCTCATACTGCCTTATATCCTTTCAAAGTTTAGCCTGCCGTCAACATAAAAACAGTAAATACAGGCGATATTATTTATCTTTTGCGAAGATCGCATAACCCTTGTTAATATCAAACACTGGTTTTTCAAAAAGGGGAATTAATGATATATATCACTTTTATCGCATTAGTTCTTTGTTGTAAACACAGCCTTTAGCAAAAGAGTAAATTCAGCAAGAACAGCACCTGCCAACGCAAGAATTCTGTAGCTACAGCTGCCCCATTCCTACTGCATTTTGTAGTCACGCACACATCTTTTTGGGCTTAATAAGAGTAGTATGGTTATGTGCCTACTTGGCTAGATCTTAAAAAAAGCATTTATACTATGGATCATTACCCTTTAAAACCAGAACATATGCGAGCACCGGCTCATCTTACCAAAGGCGAGGTACAGAAAAGTCTGGATGAGCTGGATAGTAAGATAAAAACGCTGCGCGCACGTGCTAATGCTACCACTTCAGACTCTAATCATACGTATCACGAGCATATTGCAGGATTGGAGAAAAAGCGAGAGCTAATAGCCAGCAAAATGAAAGACGCAGATGATGACCAATCTACATGGCAGGATTTACGCAACGGCCTGGACAGCCTGAAAAAAGATTTAGATAACCTGTTTAAATAAGTAAAAAAGCCTGTGCCGTATAGAGCACAGGCTTTTTTGTTCTATTTTTTATCCTGCTGTTGTCCCACGGAAGCACATCCAGGTAAAGCGCTTAATCACGAACTTAAGGTAATGACCGAAAAATTACCTGTCCGATTACCTACCGAAACACGAAAATCGGAGAAGCCTGTATTCTGGTTCACATCTATTCCGCTTGTTAAGTTATAGCTTACAGGTGTACCCGCAAGTCTCCTCCCATCCATTATTCTCTTCCTGTAGCAGCTCTGTGAAGTTGTTATTTAAAGTGCCTTTTACTTTTCACGCCACTCCTTATCTGCAGTTTCGCCATACTCTTCAGGAGATGAGTTCTTGGGTTAGCAGGCAAAAAAAGTCCACTTTATTAGAGCCTCTATAGCCTTTGAACTAGTTTCTTGATGCTGTTCGGCAACTCCAAGATTTTAGTAATTTTATTATATTTTTTACTTAAAAAGAAACATTTGCTATAAAATATCAGTTGAAGAGATTATAGCGAAAATATTTGTAAGAAAAGATTACGCTTCTAATTTCCTCTAATGGATTTTTGGTACTTTTGCAGTACCCGTCCATGAAATGCTCTAATTCAAAGTCGTACACTCAAGGATATTATATTGAGCAAATGTTTACCCTTATATCGCTGCCCAAGCGCAGTTTAGTACTCGCATTATTGTTTTTGCTGTACGTACCCCTGCTGTACGCACAACGTCCTGCTTTAGACTTTGGAAATAACACTATTCCTAACCGGGTAGTGTATAAACTAAAGCCTCAGCAATCAACTCTCCTCCGCAAAGCGCCCGGAGAAGGTATAATCCAGGTACTACAGCAGATCGGTGCAAAGCAGGTAACTCAGAAGTTTCCTCAGGTAGCGGCACAACAGGTAATGGCCAGTGCACGAAGAGCTGCCCCGGCTGTAGACCTTTCGCTTATTTATGAGTTGCAGTATGCTTCCAGCCACTCTTTTGAAGAGGTTAAAACTGCCCTGATGGCAACAGGACAGGTAGCCTACGTGGAGCCGCTGTATATACGTGAGCCTTTACACCAGCCAAACGACCCTGCCTCCGATTCTACTAAAACAACACAGTTTTACTTAAAGCAGGTGCAAGCTTACGCTGGTTGGGCAGTGGAGCGTGGCGATACTAACATGGTTATCGGTATACTTGACACCGGCTTTAGGCTGTCACACCAGGACTTGAAGTCAAAAGTAAAGCATAATTACGACGACCCGATTGACGGCATAGATAACGACGGAGACGGATATATTGACAATTTCAGCGGCTGGGACTTTGCCGACCGTGACAACGATGTAGCCGATGATAGCCCCTGGCGGGGACATGGCACTGCTGTAGCCGGTGTAGCTGCCGGTGCTACTAACAACGGAACAGGCATGGCAGGTTTAGGCTATAACGCCATGTTTATGCCGCTTAAGGTTTTCTCTTCTTACCCTAATGGTCCTTTTGGCGGATATGAGGCTATTGTATATGCTGCTAACAAGGGATGTAAAGTTATTAACCTCTCCTGGGGCGGCACCGGTTATTCTGAGTTTGAGCAGGATATCATCAACTATGCTGCCCTTGAAAAAGACGTGCTGATAGTTGCTTCAGCCGGTAACACCAATGCTCACTTAGACTTTTACCCTGCTTCTTACAAAAATGTACTTTCTGTAGGAGGCTCTAATAAACAGGATGTAAAATTCAAAGACCATACTTACAGCTATAATATCGACCTCATCTCTCCTAGCGCCGAAATTTACAGCACATCTGTACTCGGGGACGCCAGATACGGCAATGTCGGTGGTACTTCCTTTTCTGCCCCTACTGTAGCTGGTGGTGCCGCCTTAGTACGGGCACGGTTTCCTGATCTTAATGCAGGTCAGGTAGCCGAAAGGCTGAGAGTAAGTGCAGACGATATTTATAATCTGGCAGGAAACCAGCCATACTTAGAAATGCTTGGCAAGGGCAGATTTAACCTGAAAAAGGCACTTAAAGCTGAAGCGCTTAAATCAGTTCGCTGCCTCTCGTTTGCGCCAAGCCCTAACCAAAGTATGACGGCAGGAAGCGTAGTAACATTAGATGCCAGCTTCATCAACCTACTCTCTCCTGTTAATGACCTGGAGGTTACTCTAACATCCCTGTCGCCGCATGTAAGCGTGGTGCAGGATAAAATAAAGTTAAAGAGTATAGGTACTATGGGTACAGCCTCATCAGGTAAGCCTCCTTTCCTGATCAGGATTTCAAATGATGCACCCAATAACCATAAAGTATACTTCCGTTTGGGTTATTCAGATGGTGATTACAGCGATTTCCAGCATTTTACGCTGATCATCAATCCTAATTTTGTAACCCTTAATGCCGGAAACTTGCACTTAACGCTCAACAGCGAGGGCAATATTGGCTATAATGGCCTTAACCTGAAGCAGGGAGTAGGTGCAACCTATAAAGGTAGTTCTTCCCTCCTGTTCGAAGGTGGGCTGGTCTTGTCTGCAGCAGAAGGAAAAGTAGCAGATAACATCCATAACGAAAACTGGCAGAATAGTCGTGGTTTTACCACACTGGTTCCTACTACACCTCATTTCAATACACGCCTGGCTGACCAGGAAATCAGAAGCCTGATGGAGACAAAGGTACAGGGGCACCCACTGGTGGAAGTAAAGACTATTGGTTACTCATGGGCCAGCGACCCGGATCAGGATTATGTGATTATTGAATACCAGCTCACAAATAAGTCTACAGAAGCGATTCCAGTATTGCACGCAGGCCTTTTTGCTGATTGGGATATAGGTAACTACACAGAGAATAAAGCAGGCTGGGATGCTGAGTTGAAATTAGGTTATGCCTACCATGCCAGCGCCTCCTTACCTTATACTGGTATCAAGATTCTGACTCCTGAAAATCAGCTAATCTACCACGCGATAGATAATATTGGCCGAAATGACTCTACTGTTACCGTTGATGATGGTTTTTCAGCGGCAGAGAAGTATAAAGTTATCTCGAATGGTGTGAGCCGTGAGCGTGCCGGCGGAAAGTATGGCAACAGTATATCGCATGTGGTAGGCGCTACCGCTGTTGACCTTGCCCCTCGCCAGACGAAAACAATTGCTTTTGCAGTAGTGGCCGGCGATAATCTGGACGCTTTGAAAGAACATGCACAGGCCGCACAGGAGAAGTATAAACGCATTAAATCTGGCCCTGCTCCAGTTGCTATGGCTTACCAGACATGTGCTGCTGACGCCGTGGTGATTGCTCCGGACGGAGGAAGCTACTTCAACTTCTACGCCGATCCTGAAGCAACCGAATTACTGGCCTCTGGTTCTGAGTTCACAATAAGTGAGGCATTGGAAAGCGGCCAGATATACGTTGCCAACGCAGATTCTCTTTACCTAAGCAACCTTGTGCCAATGGAAGTACAGGTCGTACCAACATCTCATGCTTCGTTCAGAGGCTTGGCAAACACTGCACAGATCAACAAGGCTATAGAATTCAAAGATGAGAGCGACCATGCCACCAGCTGGCTCTGGGACTTTGGTGATGGCAATACATCATCTGAGCAGCATCCGAAGCATACCTATAAAAAGCCAGGCAGCTACACCGTAACACTTACAGTTACTAATATTTTAAACTGTACACGAAGCTCCTATCAGCAGGTGCTCGACGTGTTTGACTCCGCACCAAGGTTGTACCCTAACCCAACGACAGGGCAAATCACCCTGAACCTGACAAGGCCTGTAACAGAGCAGCAAAATTCTATACCTGAGGTACGCCTGACAGACATGACTGGTAAAGCAGTGTCCGCAGTACCGCTTGCAACCAGCAGCACCAGTATACGCTACGACCTCAGCCATCTTACTGCTGGTGTTTATATTGCTCACATTACGTACCAGGGGCAAACGTATGTGGAGCGTATACTGGTGAGAAAGTAAAACTTATACTTTAAAACTTGAGCCTGTAGAAAATAAAAAGGGGCTGTCCAAAAAGGGCAGTCCCTTTTTCATTTCTTGGCCTTTTGCTATTTTAGTAGGCATGAAAAGGCGCAGCGTTGTTTTCAAGGCGCAGCCGGGCCACCAGGTGGTCCTGTTCCCCCAAAGCATCGGAGACCGCATCCCGGAAGGCCACCCGGTGCGGCTCGTGGACCGGGTGGTCGATGAGCTCAACATCGACCGCATCATAGCCACCTATAAAGGCGGGGGCACGAGCAGCTACCACCCACGGATGCTCTTGAAAGTGCTCTTCTACGCTTACCTGAACAACATCTACTCCTGCCGCCGCATTGCCCGGGCCTTGGAAGAGAACATCCACTTCATGTGGCTCTCGGGCGGCAGCACCCCCGACTTCCGCACCATCAATGACTTTAGAAGCCGTCGCCTCAAAAACCAGGTCCAGGAGCTCTTCGCCCAGGTGGTGCGCCTGATGCACCGGTTGGAGTATGTGAGCCTCGAGACCCAGTACGTGGACGGCACCAAGATAGAGGCGGCCGCCAATCGCTATACCTTTGTGTGGCGGGGAGCGGTGGAGAAGAACAAGGAAAGGCTGGAGAGAAAGATCCGCAGCGTGCTCTGTGACATCGGCCAGGCCATCAAAGAAGACAGGAAAGCGCCCCAGGAGCGGCTGCCCGAGAAGGTGGACGCCCACCGGCTCAAAGAGGAGATTCAAAAGCTCAACGAGCACGTGGCTGAGCTGGACAAGAAAGCCCGCAAGCAGGTGGCCAAACTGGAAAAAGAGCACCTGCCGCGACTACAAAAATACGAGGAGCAGTTAGAGAAGCTCGGTGACAGGAACAGCTATAGCAAAACAGACGAGGACGCCACCTTCATGCGGATGAAAGAAGACCACATGAAGAACGGGCAGCTGAAGCCGGCCTACAACGTGCAGATCAGCTCGGAGAACCAGCTGATCACCAACTTCTCTTTGCACCAGCGGCCGGGCGACACGGCCACCCTGATTGCCCACCTACAGCAGTTCCAGGAGCATTACCAGCAGCAGTCAAAAGAAGTGGTGGCCGACGCCGGCTACGGCTCGGAGCAGAACTACGCCTGGCTCGAGGATAAGCAGATCCAGGCCTATGTCAAGTACAACTACTTCCATCAAGAGCAGAAGCGCAAGTTCCGAAATGACATCTTCCATCCGCTTAACCTGTACTATAACCAGCAGGAGGACTTCTTCGTCTGCCCCATGGGCCAGCGGCTGGAGCAGGTGGGCCAGTACGAGCGTACATCTGACTTGGGTTATGTCTCGCAGGTGAGCCGCTACCAGGCCCGCCGGTGCGAGAGTTGCCCCTTAAGAGGGCAGTGCTTCAGGGGCAAGGGCAACAGAGTCATCGAGGTCAACCACCGGCTCCAGCGCCTGAAGGCAAAGGCCCGGGAGCTACTGTTGAGCGAGGAGGGGGTGCGCCACCGCAGGCAAAGGGCCATTGAGCCCGAGGCCGTGTTTGGGCAGGTCAAGAGCAACAACCGCTTCACCCGCTTTAGGTTGCGCACGCTGGCCAAAGCCGAGGTGGACTTTGGCCTGGCCGCTGTGGCCCATAACCTGCGCAAAGTAGCCCGAAAGGGAGTAAAAGCCTTCGAAGAGGCGCTGGAAAGGGCCGCCTCCGGCCTCTCTGGCGCGCTGAAACAGCCGACCGCGGCTCATGCTTGCTTGCTGGACCACTTTTCCGCCTTTTTCAGCCCGAGACGAGCCGTTCTCTACATGGCCGCCTGAAAAACAACAGCAGCCAGATAAACGCAAAGAGGGTGCCCTTTCAGGACACCCCCTTTTCTTATACCTAAAACTGCTGCGCAATTATGCGTTAGCGTTTTGCTTCTGCAGCTGACGGATCAGGTTAAGAGCAGAACCAGCTTTGAACCACTCAATCTGACCTGCATTGTAAGTATGGTTAACAAGGAAGCTGTCCTGGCTGCCATCTGGGTGGTGCAGAACAACTTTCAGTGGCTGACCTTCTCTGAAGTCTTCCAGACCCAGGATATCGATAGTATCGTTCTCATCGATCAGGTCATAGTCTGCTTTGTTAGCAAACGTAAGGGCCAGCATACCTTGCTTCTTCAGGTTAGTTTCGTGGATACGCGCGAAAGACTTCACGATAACCGCACGAACACCCAAGTGGCGTGGCTCCATAGCAGCGTGCTCACGAGATGAACCTTCACCGTAATTCTCATCACCTACAACCACTGTACCGATACCGGCAGCTTTGTAAGTACGAGCAGTGGCAGGAACTGTATCGTAACCACGAGTCATGTCGTTGTAAACGTTGTTAGCCTCACCGTTGAAAGCATTGATGGCACCGATCAACATGTTGTTAGAGATGTTGTCCAGGTGACCACGGTACTTCAACCACGGACCAGCCATTGAGATGTGGTCAGTAGTACACTTACCTTGTGCTTTAATCAGAAGCTTCAGGCCTTTTAGGTCTGTACCTTCCCATGGTTTAAAGCCTTCCAGCAGTTGCAGACGGTCAGAAGCAGGATCAACTACTACTTCAACGCTGCTACCATCTTCAGCAGGAGCTACATATCCAGCATCTTCTACCGCAAAGCCTTGTGGTGGCATCTCAACGCCTCTTGGCTCATCAAGTTTCACCTGCTGGCCGTCTCTGTTTGTAAGCGTATCCGTAAGCGGGTTGAAAGTAAGATCACCGGCAATAGCGAAAGCTGTTACGATTTCTGGTGAAGCCACGAACGCGTGTGTGTTCGGGTTACCGTCGTTACGCTTCGCGAAGTTACGGTTGAATGAAGTGATGATTGAGTTCTTACGGTTAGGATCGTCTGTATGACGAGCCCACTGGCCGATACACGGACCGCAAGCGTTTGCCAATACAACACCACCCATCTGAGCAAATGTATCTAACAAACCATCACGGGCAGTAGTATAACGAACCAACTCAGAACCAGGAGTGATGGTAAACTCGGACTTAGCCTCCAGGTTTTTCTCTACAGCCTGAGCTGCAATAGAAGCAGAGCGTGTGATGTCCTCGTAAGAAGAGTTAGTACAAGAACCAATCAAACCTACCTCCAGTTTAGCTGGCCAGCCGTGCTCTTTAACTACAGCAGCGAACTGAGAAATTGGCCATGCTGCATCCGGAGTGAATGGTCCGTTTACGTGCGGCTCTAGCGCTGAAAGGTCGATCTCGATCAGTTGATCATAGAAAGCAGCCGGATCAGCTAAAACCTCGTCATCAGCACGCAGGTTATGCGCTACCTCATCAGCCATCTGAACAATTTCCTCACGCTTCGTACCGTTCAGGTATTCGCGCATCTTCTGGTCGTAAGCAAATACTGATGTTGTTGCACCAATCTCTGCACCCATGTTACAGATAGTAGACTTACCAGTACAAGACATGCTCTCAGCACCTTCGCCAAAGTACTCCACGATAGCACCGGTACCTCCTTTTACAGTCAGGATACCAGCCACTTTCAGGATAACGTCTTTTGGTGCAGTCCAGCCGCTCATTTTACCAGTCAGCTTCACACCGATAACTTTCGGGAACTTCAGCTCCCATGGCATGCCTGCCATTACGTCTACAGCGTCGGCACCACCAACACCAATTGCTACCATACCCAAACCACCAGCGTTAGGTGTGTGTGAGTCGGTACCAATCATCATACCACCCGGGAATGCGTAGTTCTCCAGTACTACCTGGTGAATGATACCAGCACCCGGCTTCCAGAAGCCGATACCATACTTGTTCGATACAGAAGCAAGAAAGTCATAAACTTCTTTGTTCTCGTTGTACGCGTCCTGAAGGTCAGAATCAGCACCTACACGTGCCTGGATCAGGTGATCGCAGTGCACAGTAGACGGTACAGCTACTTGCGGCTTACCAGCCTGCATGAACTGAAGCAAGGCCATCTGTGCCGTGGCATCCTGCATTGCTACCCTGTCCGGAGCAAAGTCTACGTAAGACTTTCCACGCTCGAAGCCCTGCTTCGCTGTACCATCGTACAGGTGAGAATACAGGATCTTCTCTGTCAGGGTAAGCGGACGCCCCACTGCCTGGCGGGCAGCTGCAATACGCTCATCCATGCCGGCATACACCGCCTTGATCATTTCTAAATCAAATGCCATAGTTTTGCTATTGTTAGTGTTTTATACTCTATTTTATAATAGTCTACAAATGTACGAAAACTATATATCTTGAAAAACATAAGCTTTCACGAATATAGGTTGCTACATTAATATGCATGCATAATCATTAAAATGCGGATTTTTAAGTCATAGGCTGTACTTTTGTAATCAGTCATTTTAAATCTTAAGCGCATGAAACATCACTTTAATAATACCTACACCAGACCCTTTTTGTTTTTGGCATTGCTGATAACACAACTTCTAATTTCCTGTAGCTCTATGACATCTACTGATAACACGATCCAAACCGGCAGCTGGCGGGTAGCCCTGCAGCACGCCGAGGGTAAAGAAATTCCGTTCATCATGCAGGCCGAGGAGAAAGACGGCAAAACTGTACTTTACCTTATCAACGGCGAGGAGCGCATTCTTGTAGATGATATTCAGCAGCAGGAAGATTCAGTTAAAATAGGCCTTCATATTTTTGACGCAGATCTGATTGCCAAAGTTGAAGGCGGCAAAATGGCAGGTCGTTTTGTAAAGAACGATACCAAAGAGCCTTATTCTGTGCCTTTCACGGCTGAGCATGGCAAGGAGAACCGCTTTGCAGCCGAGCCAGCCCAAGCTACTTTTGACTATGACGGCAAATGGGAAGTAGTGTTCACCGAGAAAGACGGCAGCAAAAGCTATAAAGCAGTAGGCGTATTCGAACAGCAGGATAACAACGTAACCGGTACTTTCCTGACCGAAACAGGCGACTACCGCTACCTGGAAGGGCAGGTAGAAGGTGATGAACTGAAAGTATCTACTTTTGACGGTAACCATGCCTACCTGTTCACAGCCAAGCCCAATACCGATAGCACCCTGACCGGCCATTTTTACTCGGGTATGAAAGGCTACGAAAGCTGGACTGCCAAGCGTAACCCAAATGCCGAGCTCGCCAGCGCCGACACACTTACTTACCTGAAGCCAGGGTATGAGTCATTAAGCTTTAGCTTCCCTAACCTACAGGGCGAGCAAGTGTCGCTGTCTGACGACAAGTATAAAAACAAAGTCGTGATTGTGCAGCTGCTTGGCTCCTGGTGCCCGAACTGTATGGATGAGACGAACTTCCTGGCACCATACTATGATAAGAATAAGGATCGTGGGTTAGAGATTATCGGCCTTGGCTTTGAGCGTAGCCCAGAATTTGAGAAAGCCGCTGCCCGCCTGCAGAAGATGAAGGACCGCTTGGATGTGAATTACGACCTGTTGGTTGCAGGTGTGTCTGACAAGGAAGCTGCTGCTAAGGCACTGCCAGCCCTGAACCACGTCCTCTCCTTCCCTACCACTATCTTTATCGACCGCGACGGAAAAGTACGCAAAATCCACACCGGCTTTTCTGGTCCAGGTACTGGCCAGTACTACGAAGAATGGGTAGCTGATTTCAACAAGACCATGGAAGAACTACTGGCTGAGAAGTAGTAAAACTCCCATCAAAGAAAAGCAAAAGGCCGCAGTTTCTAGGAGCTGCGGCCTTTTGCTTTCCAGTCGACTCTGCTCAGTATTTTACCTAAGGCTTTCGCAGTCTCACCAACCTGAAGGCACCTCCCAAAGCGGCTGGTTCATTTAATTCGATCACCAAGGATGTATGCTGGGCGATATTACCTATACTTCTGTTGATGTCAGAAAAGAGGGCACTGGCAACTTGGTTCAAGAGGCGTCGAACCACAGAAGGCTTTTGCCCGTCGGGCAAGAACTTGTCAAACACCATTACAGTACCACCTGGTTTCAGCACCCGCTCTACCTCCTTAATACACGCCTCTGGATCAGGAATGACGGCAAGTACAAGGTGCAATATAACCGCATCGAAAGAGGCATCTGCAAAGCGCAACTGTTGCCCGTTCATTACCTGGGCATCTACTGTTATGTTTAGCTTGTGCGCCCGCTGCTTTAGTTTGGCTACCATGCCAGGGGTAATATCGATGGCGGTCAGGTTGGTGTAGCCTTGCAGGTAAGGTAAGTCGAGGCCAGTACCTGCTCCAAGTATGAGTATGGCATCAGCAGGTTTTGCCCGCAGCAGTTGTACAGAGCGCTTTCTATACTTTCGGAAAATACGGTCCGCGATAAAGTCGTAAACAGGAAGGTACAGCGTATACCGCAGGCGATTCCAGGTGTTGGTGTTCAGGCTCATCTTTCATAGGTTATCTTGCAAAAGCAAAGCTACCTACTGTACCTATACTACCTGTTTCAAAATTTCAGCTGATGTTTATAAAAGTATAAGATAGGCTGCTTTTCAAACACTCACAGAAACTGCGCATACTGCAAAATCTATCTAAACTTATCGGCTAAAAGCTAGCTTCTTGAGCTTACTTCTCCCGCTCTATAGTATAAGCAATGAGTTGCTCCAGGGAGCGGCGAGATGGAGTGTCTGGGAAAGTATGAAGTATCGCCAAAGCTTCAGCATGGTAGCGGTTCATAGCCTGAATGGTATACTCAATACCGCCAGACTCTTTCACGAAGTTGATTACCTTCTGCACGCGCTTGTTATCTCCGTTGTTGTTTTTAACGTTGTAAATCACGCGTCGCTTTGTCATCCAGTCAGATTCGCGCAGGGCGTGGATGAGCGGCAAGGTCATTTTCTTCTCTTTGATGTCGATGCCCACCGGTTTACCGATCTCGGCGGTGCCGTAATCAAAAAGGTCATCTTTTATCTGGAAGGCAATACCCACTTTTTCACCAAACAGCCGGGCCTTCTCCACGTCCTCCTTACAGGCACCAGCGGAGGCAGCACCCACTGCACAGCAGGAAGCAATCAATGAGGCTGTTTTCTGACGGATAATGTCGAAGTATACATCTTCTGTGATGTCGAGACGACGGGCTTTTTCTATCTGCAGCAACTCTCCCTCGCTCATCTCCTTCACAGCGTTTGACACGATCTTGAGCAAGTCGTAATCGTCGTTCTGCAGCGAGAGCAACAGACCCTTCGAGAGCAGGTAGTCTCCTACCAGTACAGCAATCTTATTTTTCCAGAGGGCGTTGACAGAGAAGAAACCACGACGGTAATTGGCATCATCCACCACGTCGTCGTGCACCAGGGTGGCTGTGTGCAACAGTTCAATAAGGGCAGCGCCACGGTAAGTGGCATCCGTAATGCTTTCCTGGAAGAGCTTAGCCATAAAGAACACGAACATAGGCCGCATCTGCTTTCCCTTGCGCTTCACAATGTAGCTCATTATCCGATCCAGAAGCAAAACGCGGGTCTTCATGGAAGCCCTGAACTTCTTCTCGAACTGCTGCATCTCCGACGCGATGGGCGCCTGTATTTCGTTTAGACTTATGCTCATGTGTTAAGTCCGCAATATTACGGCCTCCCGGAGTGCTTTCCAAACGCGGGGTGGTAAAACAGCATTTAATTGTTAAATTGCTGCAACCCGAATTGTTATATTGGTGAATAGTTACTCCGAATAGTGTGACAGTTGTTTTTGCCGTCTTCTTTCTGTTTAACACGTAATCAGCAATTTAACCATAAAGCTACCCCATTCATATATAGATGAAAGTTGATTTTGTAGTATATCCCGAACACGGACGCCCGTTTACAGCCGATGCCACCTTCTGGCCCGACAGCACACCTAAGCCAATCGTTATTTTTGCCCACGGTTTTAAAGGCTTTAAGGACTGGGGACATTTTAACCTGCTTGCTTCTTACTTTGCGAAGCAAGGCTTTGTGTTCATCAAATTCAACTTCGCCTACAACGGCACAACCGTTGAGGACTACTCCGATATGCATGACATGGAAGCGTTCGGGCAGAACAACTTCAGCCTGGAGCTTGACGACATGCAGGCACTGATTGATTTGCTACATTCCGATAACCCACCCTTACAGGTGCAGGAGTTGGACATAAAGCGCATCTACCTGATAGGTCACAGCCGTGGCGGAGGGGCAGTTATACTTAAGGCTGCCGAGGAACCACGTGTGAAGGCCGTAGCAAGCTGGGCTGGCGTAAACAGGTACGATAACCGTTGGGACAACCTGCAAATGGAGCAGTGGAAAGAGAAAGGAGTGCAGTATGTGCAAAATGCCCGAACTGGCCTGCAGATGCCACTGTACTACCAAATTGTTGAGAATTTTCTCGAAAATAAGCACCGCCTCGATATACCAACAGTAGTAAAGCGCCTGCAACAGCCCCTACTGCTGCTGCACGGCGAGCAGGATGAAACCTTACCTACAAAGATGGCACACGAGCTCAAAAGCTGGAAGCCTGACGCTGAGCTTCACCTGCTGCCGGAGGCCGATCACTCTTTCGGAGGAAAGCACCCTTATGAGGCAGACGTATTACCAGGTGCAGCCCAAACAGCTGCTGATTTAAGTATAGATTTCTTCCGGAGACATGCATAAAGTATACTTGCTTCTAGGTGGCAATCTTGGAGACCGCACTGCTTATCTGCAACAGGCCCGCGAAAGTATAAACGAGCAGGTTGGAACCCTAACGCGCATCTCCAAAGTGTATGAAACTGCTGCCTGGGGCAAAACCAATCAGCCTAACTTCCTGAACCAGGTACTGGAGCTGCAGACACACCTAGCCCCGGAACAGGTGCTGCAAAGTATAAACCTTATTGAGCAGGAGCTTGGGCGGGTACGGCTGGAGCATTGGGGGGCACGTGTTATAGACATTGACATACTCTTCTATGATGACCTGGTGCAGCAGACCCAGCGACTAACTATTCCCCATCCGCAGTTGCACCTCCGCCGCTTCACCTTGTTGCCATTGGCAGCGCTCGCTCCTGAGTTTGAGCACCCGGCATTAGGCAGAAGTATAAATCAGCTGCTGCAGGAATGTCCTGATGAACTGGAGGTGTGGGAGTATGTGGGTAGAGATGAGTAGCGGATCTTTCGCACATAATGCAGATAAGCCTATGTTTACTGCTATAAAGTAGTTAGCAAAAATTGAAACTATAAAGAGCATAAGAACGGCTGTAAACTTGATAAGCAACAGATACCTGTTTTATTCTATTGTCCTGCTTTTAACGCTGTACTTCTTCTTCTCTTTGCTTGAGATATTTAATTTAGGTGCTTTGTATGGTGACCAAAGAAGACTTGATTATATTACTTCTCCTGAAGTAGAATTAAGTACAACCACACAAAGGTTGAAATTCTGGTATTACTTCTTCTTATTCACTTGTCCTATAGCAGTTGTAGCCTTGCTTGTGCTGTTATATCACAAATTAAAACTGAGTGATTGAGTCTACAGAACAATGATAATGGAAGAACAACTTTTGCCAACAAAGATCAGCCTTTACGCTCGGCTACGCCGCGCCCATCGGCTGCACGAGTAACGTTGTGCTGCATTACAGTCACAGAAGATCTAATGACTCCAGAGGAAAAAGAAAGATAAAGGCTCATCAGTAAAATGGTATCTACAAGTTGCCAGTGTCTAATCAAAGTTAATGTTCATGACAACCTACACTAACCTAGTATAAGCAGCATGTCTGATAAAAATCTTTTCGAAGTAGAAGTAAACTACACCTACACCGGCAATCCTGAGGTAGTGTACAGCGCATGGCTTAATGAGCAATTGGCACGGCAGTGGTTTGCTCCCGGGCTAGGGGAAACCGAGCCGGTTGAGATAGCCGCTGAGGTAGGTGGTAGATTCTGCATTGTGCAGGTGCGGGATGGGCAGCCGGTTAGCCACCATGGCGAGTATCTGACGCTGGACCAGCCATACCTCATTTCATTTACCTGGGCGATGGATGATATGGAAGATGTTGATACTGTAACTATACACATAAAGCCGGCTGGCGGCGGCTCAGCTGTAAGGTTAGTGCACCAGATGGACGAGACCTGGAAAGACTACGCTGATAGAACCAGAGAGGCTTGGTTAGGTATGATGCAGCAGATGGATGAACTCATCAGCCGTTAAAATATGCACCCTTACACATCTTTCGAAACGGAGCGGTTAATCATCAGGCCTACATCTTATGAAGACGCTCCTTTTATTTATGAGCTCCTGAACACGCCGCAGTGGCTGAAATACATAGGCGACCGAAACGTAAAATCTTTAAAGGCCGCAGAGGAGTATATCAGCAGCAGGATGTTGCCTCAGCTAGAAAGGCTGGGGTATGGTACCTACACCGTTATACGCAAAGCAGACGGCACCAAATTGGGCACCTGCGGCCTCTACGACCGCGAAGGATTGCCCGGCATAGACATTGGCTTTGCGTTTCTTCCACAGCATGAAAAGCATGGTTATGCTTTTGAGGCCACCAATAAGCTAAAACAAGCTGCCTTCAATCACTTCGGGTTAAGGCAGCTTTACGCTATCACTACAAAAGATAACAAGGCAAGCCAAAAGCTGCTTGAAAAGCTGGGACTAAAGTATAATGGCCTTATTACGCTTCCCAACGCTAATGAGGAGCTGTTTTTTTACCACCTCACGCTAGAGAAGTAGCCCTCACCTGCTCTCTTTCCCGCAACCTGTACTTACTGCCACAAGTATATCCCGGTAAGGTATAAACCATACTTATATAACGTGGGGGTAAAACAAAATCATCAACTACAGCCAAAGCGATCTATGCGGGCCGCACTGCTTATAGGAGTGGGTATGATGGCTGCAATTGATGAAATTATATTCCACCAACTTCTGTCCTGGCACCACTTCTACGACCGCTCTACTCCGGAAATAGGCTTGTTAACAGACGGTTTGCTGCACGCAGCAGAGTTAATCGCCATTGTGGCAGGGTTCTTTATGTTTTCTGATGTGCGCCGGCAGCAGGCACTTGTTCCGCTCAGGGCATGGGCAGGTTTCTTTATTGGTCTTGGCGGCTTTCAGCTTTTCGACGGCATTGTAGATCATAAAGTTCTCAGGCTACATCAAGTACGGTATGGCGTAGACAACATTCTTCCGTATGATCTTGCCTGGAACCTGGCGGGCCTCCTCCTCCTGATCATTGGCCTTGTTCTACTGAGGAAATCTAAAGCTGCAAGCACTATATCATCAGCCAACTAAGGCCTTATGCAGCATCACGAAACCAGCACCAGCATCGCCTCTTATGTGCCGCTTTTGCTCATTGCTGCAATGCTGTTTATTTATCTGCTTGGGGTGATTTCTCTGCAAGGGCATGGCAAAAGCTGGAGCTACTGGAGAACCCTTAGCTTTGCGAGCGGTATTGGCTTACTTACGATAGCCATGTTGCCACAAATGATGCAGTTTGCCCACCACGACATACGGGGGCACATGGTGCAGCACCTCTTAATAGGCATGTTCGCCCCTATCGGGTTAGTTTTTGGCATGCCTGTAACCTTAGCGCTCAAAACACTACCCAAGTATACCTCCAGGGGTATCACTACGGTTCTTGGCAGTAACTTATTCCACGTAGTAGGTCATCCTGTTACGGCGTTTCTGCTAAACATCGGGGGTATGTTCGTGCTGTACCTGACACCTGTGTATAATACTACATTAACCAGCCCAAGCCTGCACTTCCTGTTACACTTTCACTTTCTGGCCGCAGGCTATTTGTTTACCTGGTCCATAGCTGGCCCAGATCCTGCGCCCAGGAGGCCTGGCTTTACTCTAAGGGTGACGGTAATATTCATAAGTATAGCAGCTCATGCATACCTCAGCAAGTTGATGTATGCGCGTTTACTCCCAGTAAATTCGCCACATAGCGCAGAGCAGATTCAAAGTGCAGCTCAAATTATGTACTATGGTGGTGACCTTTCGGAGCTCCTTCTCGTTATTGCGCTGTTCTCAGCTTGGTATCAAAAGCAAAGCCACCCAAGGTATAAGGCAAATCCTCTGTTCAATTGATTGACAATCAGCGGCTCCTAATTTCGGACATACATGAATGCTGAAGTTAGACCAAATGACTCAGCTAACTAAATATTACGGAGCTACGACCTTTTTCTGCCCCACCTCCTGCTGCGCTATGCCTGGTTCTGCGTGAGCATATCTGCTCACTATCTTCAGTACAAGATAAACGGCAGGAAGCATCAAGGCTGTTATAGTTAAGCTTACATAGTCGTAGAGGGGGCTCTCCTGCACATTTTCCAGTTGCCATACACCCTGACCACTAAAGCCGTACATGACACGGTACATCATGTTGCCTCCCCAATGCAGGCCCAGCGACATCCAGATGGAGCCGGTTCTTAACACGGTGTAGGCGAAAGCTAACCCAAGTATGGCTGAGAACAAGAGGTTGAGGAAATCTATGCCTTCGTTCCAGAAATCATCCATGGTATAGAGCATTGTTGCCGCAAAAACGTACCAAGCCAACAATCGCCGACGCTGGAAAAAGCTGTACCAGTACCCCCGGATGGTAATATCGTTAAGGATAGAGGAGAAGAACATAGCCAGCAAGGCCTGCGCCAGCATAGGAAGTATAAATGATGGCTCCATCAGCCCCACCACCTCAAACTTGCCAAGTTCGTAATAGGTCAGGTACTTCAGGGCATAGACCAGGAAGCCAACAAAAAAACCGATTCCCAGATTTTGCAACCAGCCTCTGTGCCGCCGCACGCCAAGCGACTTTATTCCCTCTAGTTTTAGCACGTACTTGCTTACTACAAAAGCCAGCACAAAAAAGCCTGCCCAATACAAAAACCATAGCGGCACGTTGCCTGCATCAAAAAAGCGCGGCACTAAATTTACATACAGGCTCAGCAGCAGGAACCCTAGTATCCAGAGAGCCAGAGGAGTTTTCTTTTCCATAGT
Source organism: Pontibacter korlensis (assembly GCF_000973725.1). Taxonomy (NCBI): domain Bacteria; kingdom Pseudomonadati; phylum Bacteroidota; class Cytophagia; order Cytophagales; family Hymenobacteraceae; genus Pontibacter; species Pontibacter korlensis. The sequence continues at coordinate 5,135,629 of NZ_CP009621.1, forward strand.
TTTAGGTTGAGGAGCAGGAGCAAATGTAATTATTTATACTTTGCATCCAATAGGTTATACTTACTACTCCGACATATTTATAAAGTATAAACGCCCTCCCCGGCACAAGACCAGAGAGGGCGTTTATACTTTATACTTTCAGTTGAGGCTTACTCAGCCGAGCTAACCTCTGCCGTGCGCTCAATCTTCTTCACCAAACCTTGTAAAACTTTACCAGGGCCGCATTCTACAAAGTGCGTAGCACCATCAGCCAGCATCTGCTGCACCGACTGTGTCCAGCGAACCGGCGCTGTCAACTGGCTGATCAGGTTCTTCTTTATTTCAGTTGGATCTGTGTGTGGCTTCGCGTCTACGTTCTGGTAGATTGGGCAGATACCCTGGCTAAAGGTGGTTTCCTCGATGGCTTTTGCCAGTTCTTCCTCAGCAGGTTTCATCAGTGGCGAGTGGAACGCACCACCAACCGGAAGAGGAAGAGCACGCTTAGCACCAGCCTCTTTCATTTTTTCGCAAGCAATCTCGATGCCTTTATTAGAGCCAGAGATTACCAATTGGCCTGGGCAGTTATAGTTGGCAGCCACTACCACCTCGCCCTCAACAGAGGCACACACTTCCTCCACCTTCTCATCAGCCAAACCAAGTATGGCAGCCATGGTAGATGGGTTTGCCTCACAAGCAGCTTGCATTGCCAGCGCACGCTTCGACACCAGGCGCAGGCCATCTTCAAAGCTCAACACTTTACTGGCCACTAATGCAGAGAATTCTCCAAGCGAGTGACCTGCCACCATATCCGGTGCAAAGTCTTTGGCTACTGCCGCCTGAGCTACAGAATGAAGGAAAATTGCCGGTTGCGTAACCTTTGTCTGCTTTAGCTCCTCATCGGTGCCGTTAAACATGATCTCTGTAATGTTGAAGCCTAAGATCTCGTTTGCCTTATCAAACAGCTGCTTTGCTTCTTCGTGCTGCTCGTACAGGTCTTTACCCATCCCTACAAACTGAGAACCTTGTCCCGGGAAAACATAAGCTTTCATTTAGTATTCTTTTATCGTTGTTCGTTTATCTATCGCTCTGATTTAGCAGCACAAGATCATAGTATCGCCTGTTCAGCGATACTACCATACACAAGGCTGCATACTCAGGCAGCTCTTAGTGTTTATCAATCTTGTAGTGCTTGTTTAGGCTACAAACCTTGCCCTTTGCTCAGGGCTTGGAAGCATGCAGCTCTCTGTGCGACCAGCTATTCTGTAGCGGTTTTTGGCTACCAGGCGGTACACAAAATTCCGGAAAGATAAAGGAATAATGCGGAAAATAGAAAGTATGGAAAGGGGAAAATCAAGGTGGCCTGCTATCCGCAGCGCCGCTTCAGACTCTGCGTATAGCTTACCATTCTCGTAAAAAAGTATAGAATCAGGCAAAGGATCAGGTATTTGAGCCTTTGGCACCAAAGCTTCTAGCACACCTGACTGCAGCGCCGCAAAGTATAGGTGCTGGCGCTTGTTATGCTTCAGCACTACCTGCACACTGCCCTGGCAAAAGCCACAGGTGCCGTCGTAAAACACGACGGGCCGGCCCTGTAGTTGCTGTATATCTGGTAATGATGTCATTATTGTACTATCTCTACCCAACCTTTATAAGTAGATCTGGCCCTGGCTGGATCTAATGTATAGAATTCCACTTCCGCCTCATAGTAGTAAGTACCATCGGTCAGGCGGTTACCATCTTTATCTACACCTGGCCAGTTAATGTAGCGGCCTTCACCTTCTGTAACCTTGCCACTGTCATACACCTGCACACCCCAACGGTTGTATACTTTAAACCTCATACTTCTAATAAAGGCTCTTACTTTAGGACGGAATACGTCATTTAGGTTATCTCCATTAGGAGTTATAATGTTTGGAAGTATAAATGAGATACAGTTGTCTTTGCACACCTCATTACTGAACGCACTCTCGCGCCCGTTCACGTCGGTAGCGGTTACTACATAGCAGCCAGCAAATGATTGCAAGCCGCTGTGCGTGTATGTAGTTTCAGTGGTTGTATCCAGAGGCGTATACTCTGCCTCAAGTGTAGGCTTTAAGTATACTGTGTAGTAAGCTATCTCATCTGTACAATCGCCAGTAATGTTCGGCGCCCACGTCAGCACGTTCTGGTACGGCGGTTCGGTAGGGTTCTGCTCAAACAGGCTACAATCCAATACATCAATGCTAAGTTCCGGGGGACAGATGTTTTTCGGTAGCGTTACACACACCCGCTGGCTGTTGTTAAGCAGCGGCTCCGGCAGTCCCTCAATCTGGTAAGTACCGGCTGTTTGCACGTAGTAGCAGTACTCCTGCCCACGCAGCAGCTCCTGCCCGTTAAATGTACCTGTATCAGTATAGGCCCCTCCAGTAGCAGATGCGGAAACGCTGTCTATTAGTGTAGACTCACCATCTACCTCGCGATAGATATAATGCTGCAGCACCTGGTTGTTCCAAGGCACCTCATATGTCCAGTTAAGTTGTATCTCTTTTATGTTCTCACCTTCTGATGGTGTTGCCTCTAAGTACACACTAGACGCTTCAGTGCTATCACGAAGTGAAGTAGGCTGCCCTCCAGGTGTTGGTGTTTGATAGAACTCCAGGCGGTAGCGGTAAGCATTTTCTACCGTATTTAGGCCTCTGTCCACAAAGGTGGTGTCATTCATGTTGCGGGTTCTCTTCACTTCTGTAAAGCCCTCTCCTGGTCCCATACCCACTTTCCGATACAGGCGATACTCCAGCGGAGGTGTCAGCGCCTCAACTTCTATAGGCTGTGCCCACTTCACGGTAATCTGCCCGTTGGTCTGGTCAGTCACATCTACCGTCACGTTTGTCAGGTATGGGATGTCCTGGTCTATCACCACGCAGGCCTCTATAGAGGCAAGGCTCTCTCCGCGTGGCTGTGCCGGGAAGGTTGCATAGATGATATAGCAGTACTCTACCCCAGCTTTCAGGCCTGCGCCATTGTTGTCATCGAAAAAGGTTACTTGCCCGGCGTCTACCTCTCCTATCAGCACATAGCCTGTAGAAGCCGGTACTCCTGTCTGGCACTCATCCGGAACAAAGTTGCTCGGCCCTTCGCGTCGGTAAATGCGGATCTTATCAGCATTCTGGCAGACATAAGAATCCCAGGTCAGGGTCACGTTTCGGTCCGCACTTGCGGCATTCAGGTTTTGAGGCGGAGGGCCAATTACCCTGATGTTCCAAGGCTGCACATCAGCTAGCCTCTTGTCACCGTCAGGACGAACGTCTTCGGCACGGAATACTACCTGGTATGGTGCTTCACGAACATCTTCGCAGGTTGTGTTCCAGATAAGCTCGCCTGTAGCAACGCCAGGGTTTCTGGTAACCTGGCGGAAAGTGGCAGGAGGCACAATACCACTACCAGCCACAGTCAGGTTAATCAGGTCACCATCCGGGTCAGTGGCTCTAACAATGCCTCTTAGTGTAGTTCCGGCTACCACACAAGTATCTTTTGGTTGCAGCACAGGAGGGCGGTTCTCGTTTTCCTCTACCCGTATCTGCATATCCCGTATTACCTGTCCAATCTTTACGGCACCTCCGTTAGGCCCGACTCGCCACTCCTCCACTACAAAGGCTATATTATACTCCCCTGCCACACAGGGGGCGTCCCAAGTGAGCTGACCTGTATTACGGTCAAGTGTAAAAATGGCAGGGCCGCTGTCGTCGGAAGTACGGCAGTTAAATGTTTGGTTAGGATGGCTGTAGCCAGGAACCACAGCAATGGCACCACTTGGCTGCTCATACTGTGGCGCAATCAGTCTGAAAACAAGGCTGTCGCCATCGGCATCGTAGGCACCAGGGTTATGGGTAAACTTGCGGAAAAGGGCAGCCTTATCAAGCGGAGCTACTGTAAGTACAGGTGTACTATTAAAGCCACGCAGGGCATTGATATCAATGGTAGTAGAGATAAAGAAAGAGCGCTGGTCAGAAGGTGGCGCCATGTTCAGGATGCCGTTATTACGGTTCTCCCCAATCCAGTAAGTGGTAAAACTACCATCTGATGGGTAAGTGTACTCCCACTCAAACACCTCCTTGTCCGTATCTGCACTGATTGGAGTTACCGATTTTCGCGGTACTATAAGTGTAGTGTTGCCAGCCCCTGTATATATTGTCACCTCCGGGTCCTCGGCTTGCGAGAAGTGGTTGGTGTAAATGATCATAGTAAAGAAAAAGCGGCGAGGGTTAGGGTTCGGCGTAGTGTCCCTCTTGGCAGTGATATCCCCTGCTCTAATATGAGTAGCCTGTACTTCTGAAAAAGTACCCAACAACAGTAAAATCAACACCCACAACAGACTCCCATGCAGCAGATACTTCAGGCGTATAAGGTTTAGCATAGATGGATCGGGTTAGGCAGTAAATGTAGCTATATTCTTAAACTTAATTAATACATAAATGTTGTGTAAGTAGACGTGTTGCGGGAAAAAGGCGCAGATTTTAAGAGGTACGGATACCAATTTAGATTGATTCAAAATATGAATCCAAAATTGTTTTCTAAACGGTCCGAATGTACCTTTGAGCGTTAAAGATAACGCTTAAATCACTTAACCTATAACAAACACAGATGAATTGGTTTACTAAAACGTTTTCCAGTACAGTCGGGCGAAAGATCGTGATGTCCGTTACGGGTCTTTTCCTTTGCTCCTTTCTGGTAGTGCACCTGATTGGAAACCTGCAGTTGTTCCGAAACGACGGCGGTGCTGCTTTCAACCTCTACTCGGACTTCATGGCCCACAATGCTATCATCCGTATCATGGAGATTGTATTGGTGCTTGGATTTGTGTTCCACATCTACGATGCTGTTGTACTTACCAGACGTAATAAGGCTGCTCGCCCTGTGGATTATGCAAACAACCACCCGGAGGAGAACAGCACCTGGTCATCTCGTAACATGGGTCTTCTGGGTACAGTTATCCTGGTGTTCCTGATCATCCACCTGTGGAACTTCTTTGTACCGGCTCGCTTTGGCGGCTTGGAAGGCGTGGTAATCGAGGATGTTGAGTATGACAACCTTTACCTGAAAGTGGTACAGTCGTTCCAGATCTGGTGGTATGTACTAATCTATGTGATCTCTATGGTAGCACTTGCTTATCACCTGATCCATGGCTTCCAGAGTGCCTTCCAAACACTTGGCCTTGACCACAAGAAGTACACGCCGTTCATCCAGAAATTTGGTGTAGCCTTCTCTGTTCTGGTTTGCCTGGGCTTTGCCGCAATCCCACTCTATTTCTTCTTCTTTGTGTAAAAAAAGCTTTCTATAGTTGCTATGATATTAGATTCTAAAATCCCGGAAGGCCCATTGGCTGAGAAGTGGGATAAACATAAATTTGATGTAAAGCTGGTTAACCCGGCCAACAAGCGCAAGTATGATATTATTGTAGTAGGTACAGGTCTTGCCGGTGCCTCTGCTGCTGCTACCTTCGGTGAGCTTGGCTACAACGTTAAGGCTTTCTGCTTTCAGGATTCACCACGCCGTGCACACTCTATTGCAGCACAAGGTGGTATCAACGCTGCCAAGAACTACCAAAACGACGGTGACTCTGTTTTCCGTCTCTTCTATGACACGATAAAAGGTGGTGACTACCGTGCCCGTGAGGCAAACGTGTACCGCCTGGCACAGGTATCTGTTAACATCATCGACCAGTGCGTGGCGCAGGGTGTACCTTTTGCACGTGATTACGGCGGGTTGTTGGCTAACCGTTCATTCGGTGGTGCTCAGGTATCCCGTACCTTCTATGCCCGTGGCCAAACTGGACAGCAGCTGCTATTGGGAGCTTACTCTGCCCTGAACCGTCAGATCGCTTACGGTAAGGTTAAGATGTACCCTCGTACTGAAATGCTGGACCTTGTAATGGTTGACGGTAAAGCTCGTGGTATTGTGGTTCGTAACCTGATCACAGGTAAGATCGAGTCGCACAGTGCACACGCAGTGGTATTGGCAACAGGTGGCTACGGTAACGTGTTCTTCCTTTCTACCAACGCGATGGGCTCTAACGCTACAGCCGCATGGAGAGCATACAAAAAAGGAGCTCTTTTCGCTAACCCTTGCTATACACAGATTCACCCAACCTGTATTCCGGTTTCCGGTGGTTATCAGTCTAAACTGACGCTGATGTCAGAGTCGCTCCGTAACGACGGACGTGTGTGGGTGCCAAAGACCAAAGAGATTGCTGAGAGGTTAAGAAAAGGAGAGATCACTGTAAACGATATCGCTGAAGCTGACCGTGATTACTACCTGGAGCGTAAGTATCCTGCCTTCGGCAACCTTGTACCACGTGACGTGGCCTCTCGTAATGCTAAACTGGTTTGCGACGAAGGTCGTGGCGTTGGTTCCTCAGGTCTTGCCGTTTACCTGGACTTTGCCGATGCTATCAAGCGTGACGGACAAGCAGCCATTGCAGCCAAGTATGGTAACCTCTTCGAGATGTATGCGAAGATCACAGACGAGAACCCGTACGAAAGACCGATGCGTATTTACCCGGCTGTACACTATACTATGGGTGGTCTGTGGGTTGACTACAACCTGATGACGAGCATCCCTGGTCTATATGCTGCTGGTGAGGCAAACTTCTCTGATCACGGTGCTAACCGCCTTGGTGCATCTGCTCTTATGCAAGGTCTGGCAGACGGTTACTTTGTACTGCCATATACTATCGGCGATTACCTGGCTAAAATGCCTTACGATAAGGTTCCGGTGGATCACCCTGCATTCCTGGAAGCTGAGAAAAACGTGGTGGACATCAACAACAAACTTCTTTCAATCAATGGTAACCGCACAGTAGATGAATTCCACAAAGCACTTGGTGCCATTATGTGGGAGTACTGCGGTATGGCTCGTAATGCTGAAGGCCTGCAGTTCGCAAAGCAGGAGATCCGCAAACTTCGTGATGAGTTCTGGCGTGATGTTAAAGTTGTTGGCGTGAACGAAGAGCTAAATATAACGCTGGAGAAGGCTAACCGTGTTGCTGACTTCCTGGAACTTGGTGAACTGATGGTAGAAGATGCCCTGCACAGAAATGAGTCTTGTGGTGGTCACTTCCGCGAAGAATACCAGACACCAGAGAATGAGGCCTTGCGTGACGACGAGAACTTTGCCTATGTAGCTGCCTGGGAGTTTACAGGTGTGGGTAACGACCCAGTGCTGCACAAGGAAGACCTGAAGTTTGAAAACGTTAAGCTGACGCAGCGTAGCTATAAATAATTGATAATGAATACTTATGATAAGCTTTAGAAATAGAGCCTGTCATAGATCTAAATTCGTAATTCATAATTGATAATATCATGGCTGGAAGTAATCCAAATGCTAAACCGATGGACCTTACACTAAAGGTTTGGCGCCAAAAAGATAAAAATTCACCAGGTCAAATGGTGACCTACCCTATAAAGGGAATCTCTCCGGATATGTCTTTCCTGGAGATGCTGGACGTGCTTAACGAAGACATATTGCTAAGAGGAGAGGATCCAATTGCATTTGACCACGACTGCCGTGAAGGTATCTGTGGTATGTGCAGCCTCTTTATCAATGGTCGTCCGCATGGCCCAGAGCGTGGTACTACTACCTGCCAGCTGCACATGCGTCACTTCAAAGATGGTGAAACCATCACGATTGAGCCATGGAGAGCAGCTGCCTTCCCGGTACATAAGGACCTGGTAGTTGATCGTTCAGCGTTTGACCGCATCCAGCAAGCTGGTGGTTATGTATCGGTAAACACTGGTGGTGTACCTGATGCCAACGCTATTCCAATTTCAAAATCAATTGCTGATAAAGCATTTGATGCTGCAACCTGTATACAGTGTGGAGCTTGTGTAGCTGCCTGTAAGAATGCCTCAGCTATGCTGTTCGTTTCTGCCAAGGTATCTCAGCTGTCACTGTTGCCACAAGGTCAGGCTGAGCGTAAAACACGTGTGGAGAACATGGTAGCGCAGATGGACATTGAAGGATTTGGTGCTTGTACAAACACTGGTGCCTGTGCTGCTGAGTGTCCTGTTGGTATCTCTTTGGAGAACATCAACATGCTTAGAAGAGAATTTATCGCAGCTAAAGCCACTTCTGAGAACCTTTAGCGAGATATAAATCTATAAGTATAAAAGGCGAGGCAGTTACTGTTCTCGCCTTTTATGTTTTAGAAATTGCATCAATTAACTATACTTTCTACTTTCGCTACCTAGCAATAAAATAGAAATCGAGCATCGCTCAAACCTATTGTTGGTTCAGCAGTTATGAGTAAAGCCGCCAGCACCAACAGGGTGATAGAATGTCAAAACGTATGATCACATTAATATCAGGTACTAACAGACCAAATTCAAATAGCAGGGCAATCGTTAATATCTATGCTGAAATGTTGGAGAAGCATGGAGAGCCATATCAAATATTAGACCTAGCCGAACTACCTGCAGATTTTACCTATTCAGCCTTGTATAAGAATACAGGCAAGAACGAAGAGTTCAACAGGCTAACAGCCATGATTGCCAATGCTGATAAGTTTGTGTTTGCAGTACCAGAGTATAACTCCTCCTTCCCTGGTGTGCTGAAGGCCTTTATTGATGGCTTGGATTACCCTTATACTTTCAAGGATAAAAAAGGTGCTTTGATAGGTCTATCATCAGGTATGCAAGGAAGTGGATTGGCGCTTAGCCATTTGTCTGACATCCTTAACTACCTAGGAATGCATGTAATGGCAACGCGTATCAAACTAGCTCACATAGAGAAAAACTTTAATGGAAAGCAGCTTACAAACCAGTTGTATCAGGAGCTACTGGAGGAACATGTTGAGCAGTTTATCAAATTCTAGTCTTCTACTATAGAACATAAAAAAAGCGCCCGCAGCTATTAAACTGCGGGCGCTTTTTTTATACCTAGTCAAACCTGCTAGTCTACATTATCATGTAGAAAACGGTTATCACCTAGTATTTCGTTATCATCGTTTAAGTTGAAACGAGAGATGTTTCTCTCAGAAGAGTGAGCTACTCTATCCAAGGCAACATTGCGACGAAGATAAGCAGGTACTTCCAGCTTCTCTTTGATAGCCTCAGAAGTAGTCTCTGAGCTTAGCATGCGCAGACGCTCACGACGCTCTTCTGCACGACGCTGCATCAGCTCACGCTCTTCCAACTGGCGCTGTGCTGCCTCTTCTTTCTCACGTACTTCACGCGCTTCCTCTTCCCGATAGCTGTTTTGGAAATCGTTTTGTGAGTTTCCATCCAGTTCAAACACAATGCGCTGTGGCTGCTGTGGTTGAGGCTGTGCTTGCTGCTGCTGTGACTGCTCAGGGCGACGCGGTGCACTGTTATCGAAGTTGCTTGGCTGCGGTTGCGGAGCTGCAGGTTTAGGAGCAGCGACCGGAGCTGGCGCAACAGGCTTAGATACGAATGTCGCAACCTCTGGCTCAGGCTTTGCAGGCTCAGCTACTTCAATTTTTTTTTGGCTCTCTAAGTCAAAAACTGTTTTTTTTGGCTCGATGATGCTCTCCGCATCGCTGGCAAAGCCAGTAGCTATCACAGTTACACGAATACTCTGACCAAGCGAAGCATCAATACCGTGGCCGAAGATAACCTCAGCTTCCTGGCCGGCTTTGTCCTGAATGTATTCAGTGATTTCTGTCAACTCATCCATTTCCAGCTCGGCCTGCTCACCAGACATAATTGAAAGCAGGATTCTCTGAGCCCCATGAATGTCAGTGTTGTTCAGCAATGGAGAAGAAAGCGCCTCCTCGGCGGCACGAAGAGCACGGCCCTCTCCCTCTGTTGTCGCAGAACCCATCACTGCGGCACCAGAGTCTTTCATTACCGTTTTCACGTCCTCAAAGTCCACGTTCACCTCAGCAGTAACCGTTATGATTTCAGCAATAGACTTTGCGGCAGTCGTTAACACGTTGTCCGCCTTTGCAAAAGCTTCACGTATGGTCAGGTTGCCGAACATCTCGCGAAGTTTATCGTTCAGGATCACCAGGATCGTGTCGCAGTTCTCACCAAGCTCCTTAACACCGTTCTCTGCGGCAGTCTTTTTCTTTCTACCTTCGAACGCAAAAGGGGCTGTTACGATACCCACTGTCAAAATACCCAATTCCTTCGCCACTTTGGCAATGACAGGAGCAGCACCAGTACCAGTACCTCCACCCATACCAGCAGTGATAAACACCATCTTGGTATCATTGCTCAGCATTTCACGAATCTCCTCCTTACTTTCCAGAGCAGCTTGTTTACCTTTTTCAGGGTTGGCACCGGCACCAAGTCCCTCTGTGAGGTTCTCACCAATCTGTAGCTTGTTAGGCACGGCGGCACTCTGCAGCGCCTGTGCATCTGTGTTACAGATGATGAACTCCACGTCTTTGATGCCCTGGTTGTACATGTGGTTAACGGCATTACTGCCACCACCTCCCACACCGATGACCTTTATTATGGACTTGCCGCTGGATGGCAAATCAAATGTGTATGCTGGTGTCATGCTATTTCTCCTGCTATTATGGGTTGATAAGTTTATTTGTTAGTCTATGTCGTCTGATAAGAAGCCTTTTAGCTTTTGCAGCAGTCCCCCACCGCTGTTGCTATTTGTACTCTTAGGCTCCACAGCCGGCTTTGTGTATACTTGCTCTTCTACTCCTTTGTAGCGCTCCACGCGCTGATCGAGTGGCTGATATCCTGCCAACACCAGGCCCACGCTTGTGGCGTACATTGGGCCTTTTACGGCATCAACTTTCGATCTGCCCAGGTGCTCGTTCGGATAACCGATACGGGTATCCATGCCGGTAATATACTCTACCAGCTGCACCAGGTTCTGCAATTGGGCGCCACCACCAGTAATTACAATACCTCCAGCGAGGCTGTTGGCGTAACCTGAGCGTACTATCTCAGCATATACCAACTCCACGATCTCCTCCATTCTGGCCTCAATAATATAAGCCAGGTTTTTTATAGAGATTTCCTTCGGAGTACGATCACGCAGACCAGGTATAGAAACGATTTCGTTATCTGAAGCCTCATCAGCGATTGCTCTTCCGAACTTCACCTTTAACTGCTCAGCCTGGTTTTGCATCACCATACATCCCTGCTTTATGTCAGAGGTTATGATGTTGCCTCCAAAAGGAAGAACTGCCGTATGGCGGATAATATTGTCTTTAAAGATGGCCAGGTCTGTTGTACCGCCGCCAATATCTACCAATGCTACGCCAGCTTCTTTCTCCTCATCGCTCAGTACTGACATACTTGAAGCTAATGGCTCCAGTATTAACTGATCTACTTCGAGGCCTGCGCGGGCGACACATTTATTGATATTATTGATGGCATTGGACTGTGCTGTGATGATATGGAAGTTACCCTCCAAACGCACACCTGACATACCAACAGGATCCACGATACCTTCTTCGTAATCAACTTTATACTCCTGTGGCATCACGTGAATGATCTCACTGCCCGGAGGTGTTACCAAGCGGTACATATCGTTGGTGAGGCGGTTTACATCCTCCACTGTGATCTCATCGTCAGTTACCTGGCGTGTAATGCTGCCATTGTGCTGCAGGCTTTTGATATGCTGCCCTGCAATACCTACGTTCACCACGCCGATGTTAATCTTCGCTTGCTCTTCAGCCTGGCTAATCGCTTTCTTTATGGCTTCGACAGTCTTATCGATATTACTCACAATGCCTCGCACCACTCCCTCTGACACGGCTTTACCCATGCCCAATATCTCCAGCTTGCCAAACTCATTTCTCCGACCTACAAGTGCGCAAACCTTGGTTGTCCCAATATCCAAGCCTACTACTATTTTGTCGTTCTGCATATCGTGTGTCTATTATTCGCAAATAATCTGATCTTCATACTCAACGTTAACTCTTTTGTAGCGCTCCCAGCCCATGGTAGGCAGAACCTGCTTATACAGAATTGCTAACTTTTTAAACTTCTCCTCCACCTTCACCGGCTTACCGAACTCAATCGTATGTTCGCCTACCTGTGGCAGAAAAGAAACCTTGCCTTTGCCATCTATATGCATTTGGGCAAGCTGGGCCTTCCAAAACTCGTCCTTCTCGATGAACTGGAGCAATGAAAGGTAAGACTGGCCTAGGGAATCTTTAAAAAACCCTTTGTCAGTTGGTTGTATTAGAGCTGACTTAGTTATTGGGATTACACGAGCGGTGTACCTGTCTGAGAGCGGAAGAATATTCCCCTCTGCGTCGATGTATACATCTTGATCTGATCGTATAATTCTTGCAATAGGCCTGTTCTGTTTTACAAATACCTGGATGTTTCCATCTAATCCTTTAAAGACCTCCGCATCCCTCACAAATTTATGCGATTCTATGCGTTTTTCAAGGTTTTTCAGATCGATGTTCTCATTAGAGAGACCTTCGAGTTTACGTTCGCCTTCTCGTGTTAGCAAACCTCGAACTTCTTTATCCCCAATAAAGTAATTGTTGTACTCATTATCAATTTTTATTGTGACTTTTTCACAGATTTTTTCATTCTGTTTAGAAGAAGCAAAACCTGCAAGAGCACCAATTGATAGGATACTACAACCTGCAAAAATTAAAGATTTTATTCTACTATTCAAGCCCATACACTTTATTTTCTAAAAAATTTCTGATAGGCTTAACCAGCGTGTCAATGTCACCGGCTCCAACAGTTGCCAAAACATCAAAATCGCCGTTTTTAAGCAGATTTTCCACAACTTCCTCTTTATGCATCAGCTCTTTTACAGGGCTTGTGACCTGCTGTAAAATAACATCTGAGGTAACTCCAGGCAGCGGTTTTTCACGCGCCGGATATATATCAAGCAACACCAGTTCATCAGCCTTGCTCAAGCTCTCAGCAAACTCGTCTGCAAAGTCACGCGTGCGGCTGAACAGGTGAGGCTGAAATATCACTTTTATTCGTTTTTCAGGATAGAGTGCCCGCAGGGATTCCATAAAAGCGTCGATCTCTTTTGGGTGGTGTGCATAATCGTCGATATACACTTTGCCGTTCCCTTCAAAGACAAACTCAAACCGACGCTTTACACCTGTAAATGCTTCTACTCCGGCACTTATATCCGATGTTGGCACCTGTAGTACCTGTGCTGCTAGTACTGCCGCCAAAGTATTCTCAGTATTATGGAAACCAGGCACCCCTAGCCTCAATCCCCCTATGTTACCAAGCGGGCTTACCACATCGAACTCAAACCAACGGCCATTCACCTGTAGGTGCTCTACATGTGCCTCTCCACTGTTCAAACTATACTTGTAAACCTGCACCCCCTCCTGTACTAAATCCGTCAGACACGGGTCCGTTGCTTCGTGCAGAAACAGGAAACCTCCTGGTTTGATTTGGCTTATGAACCGCTGGAAAGTGCGGATCAGTTCCTCCCGATCACCATAAATATCCAAATGATCTGGGTCTGCAGAAGTTACAATGGCAATATCTGGAAACAGCGTCAGGAAGGAACGATCATACTCATCGGCCTCCACTACAATCACCTCCTTTTCAACCTCACCTTTACCAATAAGCAGGTTTGAGTTGAGGTTGGTAGAAATGCCTCCTAAAAAGGCTGAGCAGTCCACACCGGCATGATGCAGCAGGTGCGCCACAATACTGGAGGTAGTGGTTTTACCATGTGTTCCAGCCACAGCCACTGTATAAGCGGCTCCGGTAATGATGCCAAGTACTTCGGAGCGTTTCTTTATAGTATATCCCTGCTCTTTCAGGTACGCCCACTCGGTATGCTCTGCAGGAATGGCTGGAGTCAACACGACCAAGGTCTCAGCTTTGTGCTGGAGAACTACCTGTGGCAGATGCTCCACATCATCCTCATAATGCACAACAATCCCCTCCTGCTCCAGTGCCTCAGTTAACGCGGTACGGGTTTTATCATATCCCCACACCGGATACCCCTTAGCCTTGAACCAGCGGGCGATGGCACTCATACCGATGCCGCCAATGCCCAGGAAGTAGATATAGCTGTAGTCCTCCAGTCTCACTTGATCAGTTTTACCAGTTCGTTTACGATGTCGGCTGCAGCGTTTGGCCGCGCCATTTTTAATATATTTTGGTGCAGTCGTTGCTGCTCCTGTTCACTTTTCAACAAAGCTAGCGCCGTTGGCACCAGCTTTTCCATAGACTCCACGTCGCGCACTAGTAGAGCAGCCTCCTGCTGTACCAGTGCCATGGCATTCTTTGTCTGATGGTCTTCGGCCACATTTGGCGAAGGCACTAAAACGGCAGGTTTCCCGGCAAGGCAAAGCTCAGATATTGATAAGGCCCCAGCTCTGGAAATCACCACATCGGCAGCAGCGTATGCTAGGTCCATGCGCTTGATAAAATCAAGAGCCCGGATGCCTTGGTTCTTATACTTTGCTTCCAGCTCCTGAGCTTTAGGGAAAAAGGCCTTGCCTGTTTGCCAGATTAACTGGTAACCAGCATCGGCTATACTTTGCAGGCCTCTCGCTATACTTTGGTTGATCGTTCTGGCGCCAAGGCTGCCACCTATTACCAGTATTGTTTTCTTCTCTGTACTTAAGCCAAAGTGTTGCAGCGCCTCTTCACGCTTTCCATCTAAATTCATGATGTCAGCGCGTACCGGATTTCCGGTCAGCACTATTTTATCAGCAGGAAAGAAAGCCTCCATATTGGGATAAGCCACGCATACTTTCTGCACACGCTTAGCCAGAAGCTTGTTTGTTATGCCTGCATAAGAATTCTGCTCCTGAATAAGCGCTGGTATACCACGTGAGGTAGCTGCATAAAGCAGCGGACCACTGGCATAACCGCCTACACCTACTACTGCATCTGGCTTAAACTCTTTAATGATCTTATGTGAGGCACGAACACTGCTTATCACTTTTAGTGGGAAAGACAGGTTATCCAGCGTTAACCGTCGCTGCAAACCGCTGATCCATAAGCCCACAATTTTATAGCCTGCCTCCGGCACACGTGTCATCTCCATACGGCCCTGCGCACCCACAAACAAAATTTCTGCCTCCGGATTAACTACACGCAACTGGTTAGCAATAGCCACAGCAGGATAAATATGCCCGCCGGTACCGCCGCCGCTAATGATCACGCGATATTGTCTATCCTGCTTAGGCATTAACTGGTGTATTTAAAGGTGCGCTAGCAGAAACCACAGATTCTTCGTTCAAATCTTTGCGGCTCACGCTAAGTATAATTCCAACAGAAATTCCGGTAAAGATCAAAGAGGTACCACCCATACTTAGGAGCGGTAACGGCAGACCCGTTATTGGCCCAAGTCCTACAGCCACAGCCATATTCACCATTCCCTGCAGCACTAAGCTAAAGCTCAGCCCTGCTGATAACAGACCAGCAAAGGCTCCATCACTTTTATTAACAGTTACCAGACCCCGGTAAAGGAGCGCCAGGTATAGAAACAGCACCACCACGCCGCCTACCAAACCATACTCTTCCAGTATAATGGCATAAATAAAGTCTGAGTAAGGGTGAGGCAGAATGTCACGCTGGTCGCTGTTGCCCGGGCCTTTCCCTACCACACCCCCAGTAGCAATGGCTATGTAAGACTGCTCCAGCTGAAACGGCACCTCATTAGGATCCATAAAGTCTTCCAGGCGGCTCATAGCCGTGCCCATACGCTGACCAGCTGCCAAAGCTCCTCCTCCTACAACTACACCGATCAGCATAACTGTACCCAAATATTTGACTGGAACCCTGCCAATAAACATCAGCAGCATGCAGGTGGCGAACAGCAATAGCGCTGTGGAAGTGTTGGTCAGCGCTATCATAGCACAAATAACCACAGTCCAAACCATCATGGGTAGCAATGTAGCCTTCCAGTTTTCAAGCTCCTTCTGCTTTTTAGAAAGCATACTTGCCAGGTAAGAGATCAGAGCAAGTTTAGCTAAGTCGGAGGGCTGAAAAGTCTGGTTGATAACAGGTATGGTGATCCAACGGGAAGCTTCGTTGATATTTGCCCCATAGAAGTAAGTTATGATCAGGAGTGGTGCAGAAACAATCAGCGCCACCAGCGATAGTTTTGAATAGAAGCGGTAAGGGATTTTGTGTGCCAGCCACATAAATGCCAGTCCGACCAAAATCAGGAAAGTATGTTTAAAGAGGAAGTACTCTGTGTTCCCCTCCATCTTTTTATAAGCCAGAGTACCGGTGGCAGAGTATACCACGGCAACGCTGATCAGCGAGAACGCGATCACGATACCCCACAGCACGGAATCTCCCTTCAGGTTTTTCTGCAACCAATGCTTTACCATACCTTTGGCTCTACTCGTTTAAATTACTTTTTCAAAACTATCTTTTCTACAGCCTCCTTAAAGCGCTGCCCACGGTGCTCATAATTATCAAAAAGGTCGAAGCTGGCACAAGCTGGCGACAGCAGTACCACATCTCCGGGTGTTGCCAGAGAACGGCTCAGACGCACAGCGTAGTCAATGGATGTAGTTTCGGCAATAATCGGCACTACGCGCCCAAATGTCTCTTTCAGCTTCTCATTATCTTTGCCAAGGCAAACCAGCACCTTCACTTTCTCACGGGCCAACTCTACCAATGTGCTGTAATCATTACCCTTGTCTACGCCACCGGCTATCCAGATAATAGGCTGTTTTATACCTTCCAATGCATACCAAACAGCCTCCACGTTTGTAGCTTTTGAGTCGTTGATGTAGGTAACTTCTTTGGCTACACCTACTGGCTGAAGGCGATGCTCTGCATTCTGGAAAGTCTCTAGCTGCTTCTCAATTTCCTGGTCAGCGACTCCCATCAATTTAGCCACAGCTACTGCTGCCATGGTGTTGTACTGGTTATGCTTGCCGATCAGGCTAGACTTCGAAGTATTCACAGTGCCTTCGTAGAACTTTGCGGTCACCTTTATCTTATCACCCTCAAAGTATACTTTAGCATTTTCGGCACCCTTCAAAGAGAAAGGCACGGTAGTCCCGCCAAAACTGGCTGAGTCGAAGGCACTGACTATATTCTCATCATCTGCATTGTACAGGAAGAAATCAGCTCCAGCCATGTTCTGGGCGATGCGCAACTTTGAGGCGGCATACTTCTCCATGCTGTACTCATACCTGTCGAGATGGTCAGGCGTGATATTGGTAAGTACTCCTATATGCGCCTTGAACTGGTACATGTTGTCCAGTTGAAAACTGCTCAGCTCCAATACATAGTAGTCGTGCTTGTTGTCGATTACCTTTTCAGCCAGACTCTCCCCTATATTTCCTGCCAGCCCTACATTAATACCTGCATTTTTAAGCAGGTGGTAGGTAAGCAGCGTGGTAGTGGTTTTGCCATTGGTGCCTGTAATACAGATGAACTTTGCATCAGTATATCTGCCGGCAAACTCAATTTCAGAAATCACTGGAATCTCCTTCTTGCTGGCTTCTTGTATGACTGCAGCCTTATCAGGAATGCCAGGACTTTTAATGATTTCGTTAGCATCGAGTATTTTTTCTAAAGTATGTGTACCTTCTTCAAATGGGATGGCAGCTGTAGCCAGCTTTGCTTTATACTGCTCCTTAATCTCCCCTTTATCAGACACGAATACTTCAAGCCCCTTTGCCTTTGCCAATAAAGCGGCTCCTACTCCGCTCTCTCCTGCTCCTAGTATCGCTATCTTCATAGTTGTTATTTTGTTATGCTTCCGGCTACCTCTTATCTAAGCTTCAATGTTGCCAGCGTCAGGATGGCCAGCATGATCCCTATAATCCAGAAGCGCCCTACAATTTTAGACTCGTGGTAGCCCAGTTTCTGGTAGTGGTGGTGCAGCGGCGACATCTTAAAGATGCGACGGCCTTCACCATACTTTTTCTTGGTGTACTTAAAGTAACTCACCTGCAGCATCACCGACAGGTTCTCTATCAGGAAGATCCCACAGAGGATAGGTATAAGTAGCTCTTTGCGCACAATCAGGGCAAGAACCGCAATGATACCGCCAATGGCCAAGCTGCCTGTATCTCCCATAAAAACCTGTGCCGGATAAGTGTTGTACCACAAAAAGCCTACACAGGCCCCCACAAAGGCAAGACAGAAAATTGCCAACTCGCCAGAGTTCGGAATGAACATGATATTGAGGTAATCAGCAAAGATGGTGTTACCAGACACCCAGGCAAAAATGGCCAGGGTTGTACCGATGATAGCCGATGTACCCGCTGCCAAACCATCGATGCCGTCTGTTATGTTGGCTCCGTTAGATACAGCCGTGATCACCAGGATCACAAATGGTATATAGAGGTAGCAAGACCAGCCTTCGAAAAGAGGGCCTGCAAACGAAAACAGGTTGCAGTAGTCCAGCTCATTGTTTTTTCGGAAAGGTATCGTTGTGATCATGCTGTGCACATCCACGTACTTGGCAGAAGCATTTACTGCAGAAGTTGAACCATCTGAGAACATGTACTGGCGCACTACGACATCATCGTTGAAGTACAATGTAAGTCCTACAATCAGACCCAGACCAACCTGTCCTAAAATCTTGAAACGCCCTGCCAGCCCTTCCTTATTCTTCTTGAAAACTTTGATATAGTCATCCAAGAAACCGATCATACCCAGCCAGACGGTAGATACCAGCATAAGCTGCACGTAAATGTTGTCGAGGCGAGCGAACAGCAGCACAGGTACTAGGATAGCCATCAAAATAATCAGGCCTCCCATAGTTGGTGTCCCTTTCTTTTCCATTTGGCCTTCCAGCCCGAGGTCGCGGATAGACTCACCAACCTGCTTGCGCTGCAGGATTTTGATCAGTCTGCCTCCGAAAATCATGGCAATTAGCAGCGACACAAGTGTAGCCATACCTGCCCGGAAGGAAATGTACTGGAACACGCCAGCACCGATAAAATCGAACTCGCGGTCGAGGTATGTAAAAAGGTGATAAAGCATTTAAAATTTTGTAATCAGTTACCTTTGGCTAAAAATTGTTTGGCTTTAAGTTTATTTCCCTAGTTGCTGAAACATCTCGCGTAGCACTTGCTTGTCGTCAAAGTCGTACTTCACACCTTTAATTTCCTGGTATGTCTCGTGTCCTTTGCCTGCAACAAGTACGATATCATTCGGCTCGGCCAGCATACAGGCAGTTTTGATAGCCTCCTTACGGTCTAGCACTGATAGCGTTTTTTTATAATCAAGCGGCTTCACCCCTTTTTGCATGTCCTGCAGAATTGCCTGCGGCTCCTCAAAACGTGGGTTATCAGATGTCAGAATTACTTTATCGCTTAGGCGGCAAGCAATATCAGCCATCACCGGTCGTTTGGCAGCATCGCGGTTACCGCCGCAGCCTATAAGCGTTATTACTTTCTGCTTAGGGTTTCGAATCTGCTGTATGGTGTTGAGTACATTCTCCAGGGCGTCCGGTGTATGGGCATAGTCCACAATACCTGTCACCTGCGAGTCCGACACCATATAGTCGAAACGGCCTGCAGCAGAACTTAAACTTGAAAGCACTGTCAGCGCCTCTACCGGATCCTCGCCTAACAACACCGCTACACCGTAAGCGCCCAGCAGGTTGTAAGCATTGAAGGCTCCGATAAGCTTGCACCAGATTTCCTGGCCGTCTACCTCCAGATGTAGTCCTTGGATGGTATTATCAATAATGCGCGCCTTGAACTCAACAGCTTTGCGAAGAGCATAAAAATGCACGCTGGCTTTGGTGTTCTGCACCATAACCGGGCCCCGCTTGTCATCGGCATTTACCAAGGCAAAAGCCTTTTTAGGCAGTATATCAAAGAAAGACTTCTTAGCCTTGATGTACTCCTCAAAAGTTCCGTGGTAGTCCAGGTGGTCGTGCGTAATGTTGGTAAACACACCACCAGAAAACGTGATACCAGCGACCCTGCGTTGCACCATCGCATGCGAACTTACCTCCATAAAGCAGTGCGTACAGCCTGCCTTTACCATCTGCGCCAAAAGCTCATTCAGCTTTACTGCATCGGGCGTGGTATGTGTGGAAGGAATTACTTCCTCATCAATCTGGTTCTGTACTGTAGAGATAAGCCCTACATGATAGCCCAGCTCACGAAACAGCTTGTGCAATAGCGTTACTGACGTCGTTTTTCCGTTTGTTCCGGTTACGCCTATCAGCTTGAGCTTTTCAGAAGGGTGCCCGTAGTAGGCTGATGCCAGCTGGCCCAAGGCCTCAGCTGAGTCCTTCACCTGCACGTAGGTAATACCTGGCTGAAGCTCCTGCGGTAGCTGCTCACAAACTATAGCTGCTGCCTTCGCCTCTTCCGCTTTCTGTATATAGTCATGTCCATCAGCCTGTACACCGCGCACTGCCACAAACATTACCCCCTCCCGCACCTGTCGCGAGTCGAAGGCAATGGCTTGCACCTCCACAGCCAATGAGCCGTGTGTGGCTTGCACGTTTACATCCTGAAGTATGGTTTGTAATAGCTGCATCAGCTAAGTATAATCGTTATTGTCTTATCTTCATTTATGTCAGTGCCTGGCTCCAGTGACTGACTTTTTACATGCTTTCCGGCACCTTCCACCTTCACATTCAGGTGCTGGTTACCCAGTATGTATAAGGCATCGCGAAGTGTCATTCCGATAACATCCGGCACCTTGTTCTGCAACACAGGGTTTGATTTGAACTCCAGCGAACGACGCTTGGGCTCCACCTTTACCCAGTCTTCCTCAACATTACCAGTGTGCGTGCTAATACCGATGCTATTATAGATCATTTTCAGATCGTCGAAGCTGCCTGCCTGCACTACTGGCAAACTTTCCTTATCAGGCACCACACGGGCATGCATTGGTTTATGCATCGCCAGGTCACGGGCATAAGCTTTATCAGCCAGCTCCTTGAAGACAGGTGCTGCCACATCACCACCGTACACATTCACACCTCTAGGGCTGTCGATGATTACAATACAGCTATACTTCGGATTATCAGCCGGGAAATAGCCAGCAAAAGAAGTAGAGTATTCACGTACATAGCGACCATTTTTTACTTTGCGCGCAGTACCTGTTTTACCTGCTATTTTGTAATCAGCACTAAGTATGTTTTTAGCCGTTCCGTGCTCTACCACACCTTCCAGCATGGTTTTAAGCTTCTTCAGCGTCTCATCAGAGCAGATTTTTTCTACCAGCACACGCGTTTGGAACGACTGCACTACTTCGTCTACCTTTCGGATCTCTTTCACTATAATCGGCTGGATCTTTACGCCATTGTTAGCAACAGCATTGTAAAAGGCCAGCGTTTGCAGTGGAGAGAGCTTCATCTCATAACCAATAGACATAGAAGTAAGCGTGGTGCCGTACCAATTCTTGTCCTGAGGATCCTTCATATAAGGCCGGGCCTCTCCGTCCATCTGGAAACCAAGCGTACTGTTCAGCCCAAACTTGTTCAGGTAATCGACATAAGCCTGCTGCTCATTGCCAAAGTACTGCTCCATTAACTTTGCCACCCCGATGTTCGACGACTTTTCAAACACCTGCTGCACCGTTAGCTTCCCGTAGCCGTTAATCTTCGCATCCGTCATGATGGTATTCTTGATGCGGTAGCGTCCGTCTCCGGTATCAATGGTATCTGTCAACTTTACTTCCGGCGCATGTTCGAAAAGCGCCATCATGGAAGCTAGCTTGAAGGTGGATCCTGGCTCTGTTCGTCCCTGGTTACCAACAGCGTAGTTATAGTCTTCTATATACCCACCCTTGGTTTTACCCAGATTAGCCATTGCCTTAATCTCCCCGGTTTTTACCTCCATCAGAATTACGGTACCATACTCGGCATCAGTCTTCTCCAATGCTTTGTACAGCGCGTTTTCAGCTACGTCCTGCAGGTTAATGTCCAGCGTGGTTTTGATGTCGTAGCCATGCTGAGGGTTTACCTCTGTACCGTCGTATATTGGCTTGCTGCCTCCGGCAATACGCTCAAACAGCGCCTCCCCATCCGTACCTGACAGGTGCCCGTTATAGCTGTACTCTAAACCAGCACCGTTCTTATCTTCATTTATAAACCCGATGGTACGCTCGGCTAGTATACCAAATGGCTTAAAGCGTTTTTCCACTTTCTCGAATATGACGCCGCCTCTGTTTTTACCCTCCCGGAAGATAGGCCAGCGCGACATCAGCTTCTTGTCCTGATAATTTATCTGGCGGCTGTTCAGGCGGATGTATCGTCTGCCTGAGTGGCGCGCATTCTTGATTTTACGACGGTAGTAATCCTCTGACTTATCCCCGTAAAACTTAGAAAGCAGCATAGCCAGTGAGTCTATGCCGCTGTTAAATACTTCCGCCTTCGTCACTGTAGGGTCAAAAGCGACACGGTAAAAAGGCAGCGAAGTGGCCAGTATACTCTCGTTATCAGAGAGGATATTCCCACGGGTTGCATGCACGGGTTTATAGAAAATGCGGCGCTCCTTCGAGATGCTCTTCCACTTATCCCCGTCCAGAAATTGAATGTGCACGATCTTGTACACGATCGCGCACGCAAAAAGGCACACAAACAGGAAGACCAGCCTTACCCGGATCAGTATGGATTTCTTAATACTCATCTGCAGGCACTATTACTTGGTAAGGCGGGGTTGAACTTTCTTCAAGACCGAGAGGCGCCACATTACGCGCTACCTCCGACTGCTTGCTTGCCTCCATGTACTCTGACTTCAACGTAGAGTAATCAGCACGAAGGTCTTCTACTTCCACTTTCACCTTATCTATCTGGCGAATCGTTTTCACAGCGAAGTGGGTATTCCCGATGTATAAAAGCGTAATGCCCGTCAGAAACAGGACGCGCGGCATATATTTCAGCGGCACACCCTCCTCAAACAAGGCATCAACATTGGCATACTTATCCAGCAGAGCAAACAGGCTGAAACCCTTTTTCTTAGGTTTCTTCTGCTGTTCTTCTACCTCTGGCTTCACACGCGCCGTGTTTACCTTCGGCGCAGTTGTTCTTTGAGTGAGTACATTAGAAGCCATATTTGTTCTCTTTAGCTAATAGTTTGTTTTACTTTCCTTCTCGTTCCCCCTTCTTCTCTGCCACCCTTAGCTTGGCACTCCTGGAGCGGCTGTTTTGCAGCAACTCCTCTTCTGTTGGTGTTATTGGCTTGCGATGCACCGCCTCCAACGGCTTTATTTCATTACCGAAAATATCTTTCTCTACCTCTCCGAAGAATTTACCTTTCGCTATAAAGTTCTTCACCATCCTGTCTTCCAGCGAGTGGTAAGAAATAACCGAGAGTCTTCCGCCGGGCTTCAACATCTGTGCTGCCTGCTCCAGCATCTCTTCCAGCGCTTTCATTTCATCATTCACCTCAATTCGTAGTGCCTGAAAAACCTGCGCTAAGTATTTATTCTCTTTCCCTTTTGGAGTGCAAGAGCTAATCGCCTGCTTAAACTCACCAATCGTTTCCAGTGGCTGGCGGTTTCGCTTCTCCACTACTGTTCGAGCCAGGGTTTTTGCGTTTTTAACCTCTCCGTAAATCCCGAAGATGCGGTGCAACTGCTCCTCTGAGTATGTCTCCAGCACCTCTTGTGCAGTCATGCCTACATCAGAATTCATGCGCATATCCAATGGGCCATCAAAGCGAGTAGAAAAGCCTCGCTCAGGCACGTTAAACTGGTGCGACGACACTCCCAGGTCAGCTAGTATTCCATCCACTTCGGTTACCCGGTACAGTCTCAGGTATTTTTTCAGATCGCGGAAGTTGGCCCGCACAAACTCAAAGTTTGGCCCTTCTAACTTCTTCGACTGCTCCTGCGCATCTGCGTCCTGGTCAAAACTATAGAGCTTACCTGTTGTGAGCTCCTTCAGGATGCGCGCTGAATGGCCTCCGCCCCCAAACGTCACATCCACATATATTCCGTCCGGCTTTATGGCCAGCGCCTCTACTGACTCTTCCAGTAATACTGGGCGATGATACTCCATTATATACTTTGCTCCTCTGCCGGTTTATCACCCAAAAACTTCTGGGCGAGCTGTGAGAAATTCTGCTGATCCTTAATCAGGAACTCTTCATACTTATCAGGGTTCCAGATCTCCACACGGTTACCAAGACCCACTACAATCGCCTCCTTCTCCAGTTCAGCAAATCGGCCCATGGTCTTAGGCACTATAAAACGCCCGTTTCCATCCAACTCGATCTCGGTGTTCCCACGGAAGAAGTTACGCTGAAAGTGGCGGTACTCTTCGTTGAACTCGTTAAGCCCGGCCACCTTATCGTAAATCACCTTCCACTCTGCCTTCGGGTACAACACCAGGCAAGGCTCAAACCCCCTCATCAGAACCACATGATTGCCAGATGCCTCCGGCAGGTTGGCTTTTATCTTTGCAGGTAAAACCAACCTTCCCTTCGGATCGATCTTGCACTCATATTCGCCAGAAAGGAAGTTCATAGGCTTATGGTGGTTTGGTCCGTATAGACTTTGGACTATACAAATGTAGCCATTCAACAAAATATCGCAACCACAATCTACCACTTTTTACCACTTTGTGGATAAATTATGGTAATCCACACCACTTATCCACATTATCCACACCACCAGCTCCCCACTTTGGGTATAACTTTATTTGCAGCGTATTAACAAAATCATTAAAATACGAGACCTTAAATAGATAAGCCACTAAACATCAACTAGTTATACTGTTAAAATAGAGAATACCCTATAATTTATACTTATCCACGCTAAAAGTGGGGCGAAGTGGCAAAAGTGGGAGAAAGTGGAAGGGATTTAACTAAGGTGGAGCATAGTGGCGTAAGATTTCGTATCTTTGTGGTATGGGAAGCACCTTCAGACACAGCGTAATCTTCATGCTATCGCTCAGCATTCTGCTGGGGTCGTTTGGTGTTGCCTTATCTCAGCAGTTATGTCGGTTAGCCAGCATAAAATCTACAACAACAATGGCTGTGGCAGATGAATGCTGTGACAAACCGGCTTCGTCGAATACCGCAAAGGATGACTGCTGCGAAGAACACGTCGCTTACCATAAATTAGAGCCAGTCTCTACCCCGAAAGAGTATGGCCTGCAGATTCCTGCGCTGGCTTTCTCTGCTCCTACTCCTTTTATACCTGTTTACCAGGTAAATCAGCAAACGCAGCAGGCAGTTCTAAGCTATACTAATAGCTCTCCTCCACTTTATGGGCGGCACCTACTGCATTTTCTGCATGTCCTAATCGTTTAACCACCTCAGAAGCACCTGCTGTATTCTGCCAGGTATACCTGCGCATGTAATCACACATTATATTCTGAGATCTAAAACGATTTTCATTATGATTAAATCAAACGGCAAAACCAGGAGCTATACCATAGCTCTGCTTGCCATACTTTTTATATTTACCTTATCCTCTCAAGCCTATGCCCAGCAACTACAGGGCAAGGTGGTAGACAAAAATAATCCTGGTCAGCCCCTTATTGGAGCCAACGTTGTTTGGTTGGGAACAGAAAAGGGCACCGCTACTGATCCTTTTGGCAACTTTACCCTTTCATGGGCTGATGCCGAAGCTCCCGCTGTAGTTGTTACCTACATTGGTTATACACCAGATACTGTGTTGGTTCAAGGTAAAAGCCAAGCCACCATTGGCCTAGGCCAAACCAATGGCCTGAAAGAGGTGGTGGTGGAAGGTGAAGTAGAGCGGCACTCAGCACTCACACCTACACAAACAGAAATCATCACAAGTCGTGACCTGGAAAAATCAGCTTGCTGCAACTTGGCAGAAAGCTTCGAGACCAATGCCTCGGTGGAAGTAAGCACGACTGATGCCGTATCAGGGGCTAAGCAGATACAAATGCTGGGGCTCGACGGCTCTTACACACTCCTAACTACTGACAACGTACCCGCACTTCGCGGACTAGCTACTCCTTATCGTCTTAATTACCTTTCGGGTACTTTCATAGAGTCGATAGACATCATTAAAGGCATGGGATCTGTGCTGAATGGCTATGAGTCGATATCGGGACAGGTAAACGTAACGTTGCGTGACCCAGCTAAGGCAGAACGCCTGTACTTAAACCTGTATGGCAACAGCATTGGCCGGTACGATGCCAACCTGAACCTGGCTACCAGTCTTAACAACAAATGGAGTACCCTATTGATGCTCCACACAGACCAGCTGCACAGCCGTGTAGACCGAAACAATGATGGTTTTATGGACCTCTCGCTAGGCTCTCAGTATAACGTGTTTAACAAGTGGAAGTATGAGCATGAGGCTTGGGTCTCAGAGTTCGGGTTTAATGCGCTGCGCGAGGAGAGAGTAGGTGGCCAGATGGACTTTGATGAGGGTAAGCCGCAGGCAGCACAAGCTTACTATGGCACCACGTCTGAAGTAGATAGGTTATCCGGCTTCAACAAAACTTCTTATACATTCCCGGGCAAGCCGTACCAAAGCTTAGGCCTTATAACCTCTGCCACGCACCACAAGTTTAACTCCAACTATGGGCTACGGAAGTATGATGGGGAGCAAAACAGCGCCAACGCCCGTCTTATCTTTCAATCTATCATTGGGGATACCCGCCATACCTATAAAGCAGGCTTGAGCTATACTTTTGAGGATTATTCCGAAAACCTGACAGACTCTATCTTTAGCCGCAAAGAGTATGTTCCGGGAGCTTTTGGGGAGTACATTTATAACAACGCGCAAAATCTGACTGTAGTAGCAGGTGCACGAGTAGACTTCCATAACTTGTATGGCACTGTGTTTACGCCACGACTTAATGTGAAGTATGATTTTTCGCCAAAAACAATTGTGCGCGTGGCTACAGGAAGAGGCTTTAGGGTTGCTAACCCAATAGCTGAGAACACCGCAGCCTTGGTGAGCTCCCGCAAGTTTACAGTACTGGAAGAGCTACAGCCGGAAGAGGCCTGGAATATTGGCGGGTCTTTTACCCACTATTTTGAACATGCAGGCAGACTCGGTGCTTTTGTGACAGACTTCTACCATACGAGCTTCACAAACCAGGTGGTGGCAGACATGTACAGCAATCCGGGCCAGGTGCTATTCTATAACCTGGATGGCCGTTCCTACTCCAACAGCTTTCAGGCAGAGCTACAGTATGAACTAGTTAAAGGTTTAGATGCGAAAGCAGCCTACAAATATTACGACGTAAAGACAAGCTACCAAGGGGAGCTGTTGCAAAAGCCGATGATACCAAAGCATCGTTTCTTTGTTAACCTCGGCTTTGCCACACCTTTTGATAAGTGGCGTGCCGACCTGACAACGCAGTACTTTGGCTTGATGCCCTTAGCACCTGTATCGCAGCAAACGGAACAGCAGATGCATACCTCTAAGCGCTTTGCCACTGTAAACACGCAGGTCACCCGTGCATTTAAGCGTTGGGAAGTATACCTGGGGGCAGAAAATTTGCTGAATTATCGCCAGACTGACCCAATTATTGGTGCCTCAGAGCCATTTGGCAGCAATTTTGATGCTAGTATGGTATGGGGACCGATTACTGGACGCGTAGTGTATGCCGGTCTCAGGTTCAGAATTGACTAATCAATATTTTACTTTAACAGATAGAAGCACATGAAAAAACTACAAATGCTTTTTCTTTCAATGGTTTTGGCCTTAATAAGTATGGGCGTGAACGCGCAAAACCAAAAAGGCCGTGCAGAAACTATCCAGATCAAGACCTCCGCAGTATGTGATATGTGTAAGAAGACACTGGAGAAAGCTATGGCCTACGAGAAAGGTGTTAAATCCTCTAACCTGGATGTAAAGTCAAAGGTATTGACGGTTGTGTTCGACAGCCGCAAGACAGATGAGGCAAACATACTTAAAGCAGTGACAAAAACGGGTTACGATGCCAACAAGATACCAGCAGACGAGCGTGCTTACAACCGCCTGGATGACTGCTGCAAGAAAGAAGCCGGCGATCACTAAGAATTGCCAGCCTGAAAACAAGGAAGGGAGCCAATATTGGCTCCCTTCCTTGTTTTATAAGTGTAGTTATATCAGAACTTAAAGCCTAAATGCAGGCCAATCGAGAGAATGGGTGTACCTTCTGTGTAATGAAAGTACGACACCCTGCCTCCGGCCACGCCATTACGCAGTATATTGAAGTCATTTTCAAAAAAGCCATGGAAACCGACATCGGAGGTTTTGATATGGGTTACAGACCCGTCTTGCGTGCCTTGCCCTTCCGGATCTGAGTTTACCTCGGCACGATGCCTTGCACTGGGACCTGCTCCTAACCTGAAAGAAACTGTTTCTCCTTGCATTACGTCAAACGCTGCCTCCAATGAGCCCATGTAAAAAGTATTCTGGACAGTATAAATCTGCTTTGCATCGTCGTATCGCTTAGCTGAGAGAAGTCCTAAGTTCAGTCCTACAGATAGCCTTTTACCTACATAGTGGCTGAAGCTGTTGCTAAACATCATCCCCTGACTATCATTTTCGGAAAGCCACACGAAATTGACGCCTGCCTTCAAGGCTGCAGGCTCTTTTCCTGCCCCTCCATTTACAAAGGTCTGGCCAGATGCGGCGAACGATTGGCTTAGCAAAAGCACAAGAAAGCATGCACCAAAGGATAAGGAAGCAACACTATATTTCATGGATTGGCAAGGCAAAGGGTAGAACGAAGGATTCACTGTCTGTTTAAACCCTTAGGCATACGATTTGCCTGCCAACGCTGTTGCAGTTTTATAGCTTCAATTAAGATTAATCTACTTTATATTTTTGTTTTGTAAAGTTGCCACCAAGGTAAGTATGGCTTGTCGTGGTGCTCATAATGATAGCCAAAGAAGTAGCAGCTCACAAAGGCCCAAAGGTGATTCTTAGCCTGTGTACCTGATTTATGTGGATTATCAGCCGGATGTTCCCCTTTGTGCGGTTCATAGGTACCAAAGTAAAAGAGCTGGAAAGTTGCAAGAACAGCTGGTGCCATCCAATACAGCACTACATTCTCTACAGGAAAAAACAGCTTCAGCAGGTTAAAAGTAATAGCCATAAGCAGCATCTGCCACCAAGTAATATACTGCTTCAAAAAGCTAAGGTACCATAACCAGAAGGAACCATGATGATAGTCCGGGTCCTCAGCTGTTGCCACATGGCGATGGTGCTGGTGATGCCTTGGCAGCAAACGTGGGTACCAATTATAGGCAAATAGAAAAGCAGCCACGGTTCCGATAGCCTTGTTCAGCTTTGGCTTTCCAGGTGCAGCTACACCATGCATAGCATCATGTGCGGTTATAAAAAGCCCGGTATACAAATGGGTTTGTAGCAAAAAGAAAAGGTAAGTTAGCGGAGATGCAAAGTCCACATCATAATAGCGCAGTAGATACACCAGCAACACAGACCAGCTCATAAGTATAACTGCTGCTATTACAACTCCCCTATTATCACTCTGCTTAACTAGTGCCATGAGCATGATATTCTAACAGGAACTCTACTTATAAAGTACAACTGATATAGTTCTTTTGGATATGAAACTCAATTTGCTTGTCTCCTACACATGCCTAATTCAGTTGAAGTAGGCTATAAATTAATACTCATACTGCAAAAGCGCATCCCGTACTTGCTCCATCAGCCACATTGGTGTGGAGGTTGCACCACAGATGCCTACAGTTTCACCTGCCTTAAACCAATCAGGCTGTAACTGCTCTACTTTAGACACAAAATAGGTTTCGGGATTAGTGTCTTTGCAAACTTGGTATAACACCCTGCCATTACTGGATTTTGTACCCGACACAAAGACTACTTTGCTATACTTGGCCGCAAACTTACGAAGCTCCTTATCACGGTTGGATACCTGCCGGCAAATGGTATCATTCGCGTCTACTTCATAGCCTTGTTCTTCCAGCGTATTTTTGATATTGTAGAAGCTGTCGGTACTCTTAGTGGTTTGGCTGTACAGCGTAATTTTAGAAGGCAATTCATGCTGCAGCAGCTCCTCTATACTTTCGAACACCACAGCCTGGTTATTTGTCTGCCCCAAGAGCCCCATCACCTCGGCATGGCCATGCTTACCATAAATGTAGATCTGGTCACTTTTATCATAGGAGGTTTTGATTCGGTTCTGCAGCTTCAACACCACGGGGCAGGAAGCATCAATGAGTGTAAGGTTGTTCTGCAAAGCTGTCTGATACGTTTCAGGCGGCTCGCCATGGGCACGAATCAGCACCGTTTCGTTTTTTAAAAGCCGCAATTGCTGGTGGTCTATAATGCGTAAGCCCTTTTGCTGCAAGCGCTCAACCTCCACGTCGTTGTGCACAATATCGCCCAGGCAATAGAGGTACTGCTGCTCATCCAGAATATCCTCCGCCATCTGGATAGCATACACCACTCCAAAGCAGAAGCCGGAGCCCTCATCTATGGTTACTTGCAGGCGTTGCATACACTTCTTATACAATTACCGGGTCATATTGTTTAACGCTTTTTCGCTGCCTAAGCCCCTCATAAACAGAAACCGTAAGCAGCAGCATAGCCATAGAATACATAGTATCCTCCACGGGTATAGAAACCAGGCGCACGCCCAGGTTATAGTCATCGTTATACCATACAATGGGTAGGTAAGTCAATACTCCATTTACGAGCAAAAAGGGAAGCAAGTGCACCAGGTAAGCCAGGTAAAAACGCCCTAGGTAGCGTGTGCCGTAGAAGCGCAGATGCACCAGATGCACTAGCGTTAGCAGGATAAAAGTAACAGAGGTATACAGCCGTCCGATACTGAATACTGCAATCAGGGACAGAACCAGCATCAGCACAACAGCAATTGCTTTGGCATAAGGCTGCAACAGGTCCTTCTGGATGTAAGCATTCAGTACATCGTAGATAAACACGCAGGCGTATGGCACCGTCAGAAAGAACAGCACCTCTTCTAAGGGCAGGTTAAACAGGTATATGCCCGTCAGGTACTCTTCGTTAAAGCCCCAGATGCCGTTCCTGGTAAAGAGCAAGTCCCAAACAACGAAAAGCACCCCGTTAGCCAGTATGGCAGGAAACAGTGCTCCCCAATCTTTGTAGAAAGCCACCTTTTTGTCGAAAGACAGCAGAAAGGGAAACAGGATGGTGAATATATTCAAGTAGAGGTAGAGGTACATGCTTAGCTACTGATTTGGAATGATGAGCCAAAAATCAACTGAAACAGGTTTATTGCCAGCCATACCATCAGGATGAATCTTCTCTACTGCCCCAGTTCCTGTTGCGCTTCTAAATTTTAATGTTCCGGATTTCTTTCTTTTCAGCTTCTGTACAGTGGTCCTTTGTCAGCAGAAAATCGCGCATGGTACGGGCCAACTCTGTCGAAATGCCAGAATCGGGGTGCGCTTTCAGGCTACTAATCATCACTCTTTTATCTTCCTCAATATGCTGGCTCAGGTTGAGATAGCGAGGCACATAATGCTCTACTGTAAATCTTAGAAACCGAATTTCCGGATGATCATGATCCAGCTTTACTGCCTCTTCAAAAATAGCGGCAGCTGTTCTAATCTGCTTTAGTTTACTGTAAGGATTCCAGACATACTTGGCCATTACTGCCTCCGAGGCTGCTTTATAGGCCAGTACCACAGGATCTCTTTCTCCATAATCGCCCATCTTCTTGTTGAAGCGCTCGGCGGCATCTTTACTCTTGCTAGCCTGCAGGTATTCTGTTCTTAGCTTCGGAAGGCTGTAACTGGCTTCATTACCAGCCAGTGCCACTTGTCCTACAAAAAGTAAAAGTATAAGGGGTAATTTGTATATCATTTAGATCACGTTAAATCTGTACTTGACATAAGAGCTAAGCAGCAATGCCAACTTAGCATTATCAGGTACTCTTACGCGCTCCTTAAGGATGCGGGTTGCCGGCAGGTCTTGTATCTTGCGGAAAAGTTTAAGGTAATAGACGTATGCCAGGTACACTCCCATGCGTGCGGAGCGGGGCAGCGCCATGATGCCAACATAGGCATCATTAAAATCATTCAATATATCCTTCTCTATCTCCGCTTTACAGGCATTGCTGAACTTTTGATACTCTACTTTTGGAAAATAAACCCTGCCCCGTTCTTTATAATCGCTTTTCATGTCGCGCAGGAAGTTTACTTTCTGGAAGGCAGCTCCAAGGCTTCGTGCCGGCTTCTCAAGGCGCTTAAACATCTCCTTGTCTCCTTCACAGAATACTTTCAGGCACATTAGGCCAACTACCTCAGCAGAGCCATAAATATACGCATCATAAAGCATACGATCATACACATGGTCATCCAGGTCCATTTCCATACTTTTCAGAAAGGCCTCAATATATGCTCTATCAATATCATAGGTGTGCACCACACACTGAAATGCATGCAGTACAGGGTTCAGGCTTAGCTTTTGCTCAATCGCCTCATAGGTTTGCTTTTTGAAGTCTGCTAGCAGCTTTCGCTTATCGTGGCTATGGAAAGTATCCACAATCTCATCGGCACAGCGCACAAAACCATAGATAGCGTAAATAGGCAAGTGAAATTTCTTATCCAGGGTTTTGATGCCTAAGGTAAAGGAAGTACTGTAGGCCTGGGTAATTACTTTACTGCACTGCATGCAGGTATCTTTAAAAAGCTGCTCCATACTTAAGAGGGTTTGGCAGATTATACGTTTGCTGCAACCGGCGGTGCATACTCCTTCAAAATTTCATTCGCCACTACCTGTCCGGATATCAATGAGGGTGGCACGCCCGGACCAGGCACAGTAAGCTGCCCGGTATAAAACAGATTCTTTACTTTTTTACTCTTCAGGCTTGGCTTCAGAATTGCTGTTTGCAGCAACGTATTAGCCAGGCCGTAAGCGTTGCCTTTGAAAGCATTATAGTCTTGAATAAAGTCGCGATGCGCGTAGCTGCGCTTGTATACTATTGCACTTCGTACATCCTGCTTTGTCAGCCGCTCCAGACGGTCCATCACCAGGTTAAAGTATTTCTCGCGCAGCTCCTCCGTATCCTGCAGACCAGGAGCCAGAGGAATAAGTATAAATAGGTTCTCGCAGCCTTCCGGTGCTACACTCGGGTCTGTTACGGATGGGGTGGAAACATAGAAAAGGGGCTTCTCCGGCCACTTAGGAGTAGTATAAATTTCCTGGGCATGAGGACCAAAATCTTCATCGAAGAACAGGTTGTGGTGCTGCAGGTTTTGTAGACGCTTGTTCACGCCCACATAAAACAGCAGAGATGAGGGTGCCATAACCCTGCTTTCCCAATAACTATCTGAATAGCTTTGATAGGCTTTGGGCAGCAGCTCCTTCTCTACATGATGATAATCGGCACTAGCCACCATTACATCTGCCTCAAACACATCTGTTTCTGTCAGCACCTGAGTCACCTGCCCTTCTCCTACATCCAGGCGCTGCACGTTTTGGTTATATAGAAACTTTACACCCTTCTCCTCTGCCAGCTGCACCATTCCTTCCACAATCTTATACATGCCACCCATAGGATACCACGTACCCAGGCTGATGTCGGCATAGTTCATAAGGCTATAAAGGGCAGGCGTATTCTGCGGGAGAGCCCCCAGGAAGAGGATCGGGAACTCCATAAGTTTGATGATCTTCTCGTGCTGAAAAAAACGGCGGATGTGTTTGTGGAACGACTGAAAAACATCCATCCGCAGCACGTCCAGCAGCAGACGAGGACTCATAAACTCTGTGAGCGAGCGCCCAGGTTTGTATACAAGCTGGTTTATACCTACTTCATACTTGTAAGCAGCCTGCTCTAAAAACAAGTCCAGCTGCGCAGCACTGCCGGGCTCCATATTTTCAAAGAGCGCCTGCAGTTCCGGCAGCTGGGCTGGAATATCTACAAAATCATTCTCACCGAATACAACAGTATAAGAAGGGTCGAGTCGGCGGAGGTAGTAATAATCGGAAGTGGTTTTACCGAATTTGTTGAAGTATGACTCGAACACATCGGGCATCCAATACCAACTGGGGCCCATGTCAAAAGTAAATCCGTTGGCAGAAAAGCTCCGGGCGCGGCCACCAGGACTACTGTTCTTTTCCAGTACCGTTACCTCATAGCCTTTATCTGCCAAGCTTGTGGCAGCAGATAGGCCCGAGAAGCCTGAACCGATTACTATTACTCGTGTTCCACCCATACATTGGTTTTAGATCCTACTTCATCATGCATCCTGCCTGTAAACCTTCAGCACATTCTTCAGCTCCTTACGGGCTATGTGGATGCGGTTCTTAACTGTACCTATCGGAATCTGCAGTTTCTCTGCTATCTCAAGATACTTGTACCCCACATAGTACATCATAAAAGGAGTGCGGTGCTCTTCGTTTAGATTGGCAATTGCCTTATTGATGTCGTTCATGACGAAAGTTGCTGTTCCTTTGTTTTGGGTCACGAAGTTTTCGTCCGTATTTAGGTACTGCAGGTACTCTGAACTATCGATATTGCTACTGCGCCGCGTTACCTTATTATAATTATTAATAAAGGTGTTGCGCATGATTGTATAGAGCCAGGCCTTCAGGTTTGTACCTGCCTTAAATTTATCTCGGTTCGTCAGAGCCTTCAGCATTGTTTCCTGCACCAGGTCCTTTGCATCATCCTGGTCTCTAGTCAGGTTCATGGCTGCAGGGCGTAGCGTATGTGCTACATTCTGTACGAGGGTATTGAATTCCAGAGCTGTCATTCTGTTTAATGTTTTATGGTGAAACCATAAACAAATATACGACATGACTGCCAATAAAAATAAATTTGTCTAGTTTAATTTCGATGCAGGTTAAACAAATTCGACAAACGTGCCTTCGTAACCCGTGTATGTACATTATTCCTTGGCAAACGACACAAAAAAATCCGAGCTCCTACCACCGTATAAACGAAAGTGGTAAGAGCTCGGATTGAAATGAGTGAAAAAAAGCCTAACTAAATTTTGCGATAAACTCTTTCATGCATTTAAAACGCTGCACATTGGGTGGAAATTCAAGAAAATCATACTGCACCTGATAACCATAGACATAGAGGGTACAATCAGAAAATCGCTTCGACAGCTTGTCTATGTACGCCTGCACTTGCTCCCGCTCCGGAGTCGAGGTAAGCACTGTGCATATATACTTTGCTTTAACTTGTTCGTAAGTCAGCTCCAAATCTTTGAAAGGCAGGTGCTGGCCCATATAGATGACCCGCTGATTATTCGCCCGCAGAATATAGTTCATGTACAACAAACCTAGCTCATGCAACTCATTTTCGGGCAGGTAAAGTATATAAGCGGGAGCATCCTCTTTCCAGCGGGCAGTTTGCCCATCAATGGCCACCAAAAGCTTCTGCCGGATGAGGTTACTGACAAAATGCTCGTGCGCGGGCGTTATGTTGCCGGTTTGCCAAAGTATGCCAATTTTGTTCAGGAAGGGGTAAACAACTTCCTGCATTGTTTCCTGAAAGCCCATTTGGATAGTGGCTGTGGAAAGCGCACGGTCAAACTTATACTCATCCATATCCACCATGGCAGTTACCAAGGCACTTACATGGTGGGCACACTCGCAGGGCTGATCGCACAATTGCTGCACTTTCTCCAGAATCTGCTCCTGGCCCATCTGTGCGATCTTGGAAATCTTGTAGCCACGCTCGTTGAGGCGTGAAATATTGAGCAGAGATTTCAGGTCCGCATCATCGTAATAGCGGATATTGGTTTCGGTGCGCTTTGGTTTTAGGATACAATAGCGCTGCTCCCACACACGTATGGTGTGCGCCTTGATCCCTGAAAGGTGTTCTAATTCTTTAATAGTGTACTGAGCCACGTTCCTCCTGTTCCTGTTTCTTCACAATCTCATAAGCCAACCTGAAATAGCGGGGCGCTACCCACAGCATTCCAAACGACTCAGAACCATTCTTATCTTGCACCTTATGATGTACCTTATGTGCCATGTTCAAGGCCTTGAGATACACATTGGATGTTTTGCCAAACACCTTTATTCGCCTATGAATAAACACATCGTGTATCAAGAAGTAGGCCAAGCCATACAACGTGATTCCTGCGCCAATCCAAAACCTATAATCAATTGGATCGCTGCCAAAAATAAAGAATAGCATTGCCAGCGTTCCATAATAGGCAAAGAATAGATCATTCCATTCAAAGGCATGATGATGGTGTGTGTGGTGCGACTTGTGCAGGAACCAAAGAAACCCGTGCAGCACATACTTGTGCATGAGCCACGCCACACCTTCCATGGCAACAAAAGTCAAAAGCATGGTTCCGATGCCTGTCAGCATATCCACAAAACAGCAAGTTTAAGGAATAGTTTAAAATAATAAGCAGGTATCTACCAGTTTATTTGTTCTTTGTTAAGAAAAGCGGCTATACCGCGCTGACAATCTTCGCTACCGCGGGCTACAGCATTCATCTCGGAGGCATACTGCAGGCCTTCTTCCAGCGTCATGCCCTGTACTCGCGCAATCATCTCCTTCGTTACCTCCATCGATTGTTTTGAATTTTCAGCACACAGCTTTTGCGCAAAGGCAAACACTCTTTCTTCCAGCTCATCGGCAGGCACTACATAATTAACCAGCCCATACTTTTCAGCTACTTCAGCAGAGACGAGATCACCGGTAAGCAGAAGTTGCTTGGCCTTGGCCTCCCCTATCTTACGCAGCAGGAACACTTTAACAATAGCAGGGATAAAACCGATCTTTACTTCTGTATAGCCAAACTTTGCCTCTGGCACGGTAAACCCGAAGTCGCAGATAGCAGCCAGGCCACAACCGCCGGCAATGGCATGCCCATGAATTTGTGCGATTACCACTTTCTTCAAAGTATAAATCATTCTGAACAGCTCCATCAAATGCGTGGAATCAATCAAATTATCGTGGTAATCAATTTCCTGAAGGCGCTGTATGTACTCTAGGTCGGCCCCGGCACAGAATACCTTTCCTTCGGCACGTAGCACCAGCACCTTGCTGGCCTCATCTTCTTCGGCAAAAGCGAAAGCCCGCTTCAGCTCTGTTACAACCTCAAAGTTAAGGGCGTTTCTTTTCTCGGCTCGGGCAAGCGTAATGTATCCCACCCGCTCCTTCACCTCATAATTTACATATTCCAGCGTCTGCTGTTCAGCAGTATTCATTAGTTCGGTCATGGTCTTGTCTTGATTAGTTGTATGTTTATAGTGGCGCTCTGTGTTTCCATATACGGAAGTATGCAAGCAACGCTTCATCTAAAAAATCACCACTCGCACACTTATTTGAGCAATCTTAAAATATAACTTTTTTCTACAATTTCCCACTAGCACAGCAGCTAAGTTGGCAACCTTACTAAAGTATAAACGTTTGTTAAAATAAATTTGCTAACGAACGTTAGGCTGTCGATATTTGTAAGGTAACTACTATGGAAGCAGTTTTGAGCAGAAAAGAACAAATAGAGAAGACAGCTACGGCTCTTTTTAGAACAAAAGGATTTTCTGCCACCTCTATGCGTGATTTGGCAACTGCTTTGGGCATAGAGGCTGCCAGCATTTACTCCCATATTAAATCAAAGGAGGAAATTCTGCAGCGTGTGTGCTTTAGAATGGCGCAGGAGTTTTTTGAGGCCATAGACGCTGCTGAAGCTCTGGAAGGCAGTGCTACTAACCGCTTAAAGCGCGCAATTACTGCCCATGTGCAGGTGCTAACACAAAATACAGAGGCTTCAGCGGTTTTTCTGCACGAGTGGCGCCACCTGAGCGAGCCGATGCACGGAACTTACCTGGCACTACGCGACAAGTATGAGGCTCGCTTCCGGGAGATAATCCGCACCGGCATTGACGATGGAGAATTTGCAGTGCCGGATGAGAAGTTCGCGGCACTTACCATACTATCGAGTCTCAACTGGATCCATACCTGGTATAAGCCAGAGGGCAAGATGACACCGTCTGAAATTGCCGAAAACTTATCAGAGATGCTACTAAATGGCCTTGCAACCAATTAGCAGGCCTTACATGATACTTACTCTCACCTTAATACACCTTAACTAAACTACCTTTAGCAGCTGAGTCGGAAACGGCTCAGCTCTTTAGTTTATCGGACCTTATAACTACAAGCTCTGAACAGAGCAGGAAATGTAGAGAAACACGGCATCAGTAGGTGTACTGTAAACATGAGCTACGATGATTATTGGGACAGCAACAAGATAAGCGAGAAAGGCCTCAAAGCATTAAAAGAGTTTAATCTTGCCCCACCTACAAAGCATGATGGTCATCATAGAATGTGCTACCTTTCATACTTCAACAGCACTAACACTACCTTGCGTACACCATTTGGTCCAACATTATACCATAATATGCATTACAGCAACAATTGTTGTCAGGTGTTTGAGCAGTTAAAACCCTTCTGCATCTATTAAGCTCTAGTGCTGGCTCTTCTCTTGAGTTTGTTCACCTAGGTATGTACCACAACCTTTAAAATTGATTCCTTTAGCTGTAACCCTTACTAAGTATGGGGATACTTTCCCAGACATAGTATCCTCACAAGGTTGATGGACTATCTCAACTTTCAATTCACCAGCATCCGTAGTGGCGCTATAGGTTGTGACCTTTCCACTTTTAGCTTGCGTGGGCACAGCGGTCTCCATGGCTATACTTTCGGAAGGAAGGGTTTTAAAGAACATGCCCTTATCCAGATCAACCTCCAGAGACCATCCCGGCTCATTCCCAGTAGCAACAAAGTCTATTCCTAATCTCCGTTTTTCACTCCATAGCGCCGGATTGTCTTCTATCAGAGTTGTATCTCTTCTCAAAAGATACATGGGAGCAAGCTCTGAGGTGACAGGCTTACCCTCCTGATCCAGCATGTTCAAGTTTCCTTCCGGGGTTAGGCTAAAACGGGAAGTGCCGCTGTTATTTGCGCTCCCTAACTCCACTTGACCTTCATTAATTCGCCAAGTGCCAGTGCGTGTAAAAGGCTGCACATCCCGGTCCTGGTAAACTAGTGTCTCTTCAAAGGTGTTGTTCGCGTTTAGGCTGAGGTTATAATTAATTCCCGGGCAGTCAGCGCATGGGATTACACCACGCCACGTACCTACAACAGCTGCAGGTTCAACAGTCTTAGCAACGCCTACATCTACAGGCTGAGTATATATATCAGAAACAGAACCTGTTGTACAAGCAGCCCCTGATAGCAGCACTGCCCCCACCCATAAAATATTTACTGCTTTCTTCATTGTAATAGAGCTTACGCACTATGTTATGCGGCGTTGAAGAACGCCACTTTACTAAAACACAAGAGCCTCACTGACAACAGCAAGGCTCCTGCATAAATGTTTGATTTAGTATTTACAGACTAGCCATTTCTGATTTAACAAAATCCACGAGGCTCTTGATGTAATCTGTACTGAAATCAAATTTAATCCCTGCTGCTTCGTAAACTTCACCAATCGATACGGTGTAGCCCAGGCCAAGCGCACGCTTATAGGCAGCAAGTCCCTCGGCAGGATTCTCCTTGTAGTTCTTCCAAACCGCTATAGCTCCAAGTTGCGCCATGGCATACTCTATATAGTAAAATGGCACCTCATAAATATGAAGCTGCTTCTGCCACATAAATGGTTTGAATTTCTCCAGCCCTTCCCAATTAACTATTTTGTGGTTAAAAGTCTCAAAGATGGTAAGCCACTCCTGATGGCGCTGCTCCTGCGTCTGCTCTGGGTGCTCATAAATCCAGTGCTGAAATTTATCAACTGTCGCCACCCAAGGAAATGTCTCCAGCACACTTTCTAGGTGTGTTTTCTTGGCACGGCGCAGTTCATCTTCATCCACAAAGAAAGTGTCCCAATAGTCCATCGAGATCAGTTCCATCGACATTGAAGCAAGTTCGGCCACTTCTGAAGGTGGGTGTTTGAAGGAGTTTAACCACAGATCACGCGTCAGGAAAGAATGAACAGCATGGCCTCCTTCGTGAAGCATAGTAATAACATCACGCAAGCTAGAGGTAGCATTCATGAAGATGAAAGGCACTCCGATTTCGTCAAGCGGGTAGTTATAACCACCTGGGGCTTTCCCCTTTCTAGACTCCAGGTCCAGGTGCCCCATTTCGCGCATGGTTGCCAGGCAATCCCCAAGGTAAGTGTCTAACTTATAAAATACCTGTACTGTTTTCTCTAAAAGCTCTTCGCCAGACTTGAATGGCTCCAGTGGCTTTCTGCCCGATGGATCAACATCCAGGTCCCAAGGTCGCAGTTGCTCTACATTCAACTTCTCTTTACGCTCCTCATCAACCTTTGTAAGAAGCGGTACAATGGTCTCCTCAATTGAAGTATGGAAATCAAAACAATCCTGCGGTGTATAGTCGAAGCGGCCCATGGCTGCAAACATGTAATCGCGGAAGTTCTCGAAATCAGCATTGGTGGCAACCTTGTGGCGCAGCTTCAGCAACTCATCAAAAAGATTATCCAGTTTCTCACGGTCCTGATAACGGCGCTCTTGAACTGCACGCCAAGCTTCTTGGCGAACAGCACGATCAGTGCGCTTCAGGCGATCGGCGGCGCGCTGCAGTGTCATCTCTTCCCCATCGAGCGTAACTGTCATGGCACCGGTAATGGCAGCATACTGCTGCTGCTTTGTACTGATATCGGTTTGAAGTGGAATATTCTCTTCCCGGAAAATTTCCAACGCACGCTCTACACCGCGCAGGTATATTTTATACTTTTCTTTGTCCAACCCATTCACGTATGGCGAGTGCATCAGCTTCAGATTCAACTCATGATCCAGCGGTGCAATGTTAGGTTCGATCTCTGAGATAAAGTATTGAAATGCCTTAGTGGTTTCCTCATTTTGTGTGTCGCAAGTCATGCGGATGTAGCGCCAGCCTAAGTCCTCTGAAAGTACGCTTTCGAGTTCACTGCGGTCTTGCATCCACTGCTCTAATTCCTCAACACTATTCAGCTCACGCGCCTTTAATTCCTCGAAGTATGGCTTTATGGTTTCCCAAGTTTCAACTTTGAAATATTCGGAAAGGTAGGTGCGAGGTCTGCGCTCAGGAATAGTTAAGTTAGTTGTTTGTTGTATTGTCATTATAGCAATATATATTTCGGAAGTACAATATAAGCACTTCTTATGAAAGTACAAAAAAAAGAGCAGTACCATCAGAAAATCCTTTGGCACTGCTCTTTTATACGATTGTTTAGGGTTATCCGATTTCTATCATAACGTTAGCAGAAAGAGGATGACTCACACAGTTCAACACGTAACCTTCTTCCATTTCTGCATCAGAAAGCCCCTCACGTTCATCCAGATGTACTTTGCCACTCAAGCATTTACCACGGCAAGCGGTACAAAGACCAGCTTGGCAGGAATAAGGCAGGTCAATATTCTGGTCTAGTGCTGCTTCCAGTATAGTCTGGTCTGGTTCTACAACAAAGCTGTACTCTGAGCCTTCATATATAACGGTGACTGTTTGGGTGGTAATTTCCTCATCTTCGTCTGAAGACACCACCGCACCGTGCTGTGCCTCCTCCTGCTTATCCTGTAGCTTATTGCTCACGAAACTTTCGCGGAAGATGCAATCTGCCGGTACGTGTAGCACATCCAGTGCATGGCGCACCTCTTCCATCATTCCTTCCGGGCCACACATAAAGTATACAGCATTGGAAATCTTAGCCAGTTGCAGGCGCTCCAGAATCTTGATGATCATACTCTGGTTCATGCGCCCACGGTGGTCGCAATCATGCTTCGGCTGACTGTAAATGTACTCTACATGCAGGCGGTCTGCATATTGTTGCTCCAGTTCCTGGAGCTTATCTTTAAAAATAACGGAGTCTTCATCACGGTTGCCGTAAAGCAGGGTTACTTTGCTGTTTGGCTCCTCCGTCAGTACTGCTTTCAGGATTGACATGAGGGGCGTGATGCCACTACCCGCTCCAAAAAGCAAAACATTCCGTTGGTTTTGTGGGGCGCAGGTCAGGCAGAAGTTGCCTAGAGGCTCCATCACTTTTACCTCCTGGCCTACCTCCAGAGTATTTAAAAGATAATTCGATACTAAACCTCCTTCTACACGCTTAACGGTTACCGACAGACGAGGCGCCTCCTGTGTTGTGCTGCTTAAAGAGTACGAACGGCGTACTTCCTTACCTTCAATGGACAAGATCAGCGTCAGAAACTGACCTGGCTTGTAGTTTATCGTTTGTTTATCTGGGTGCTCAAAATGTATGGTGGCAGCATCTGCCGTTTCGCGGGTGATTTCTATAACCTTTAGGTTAAAGTAAGGGCTACTCATGGTTTATAGTTTTACTCTAGTTCGTCTTGGTCTAAAACTGGTTTGAAGGCTGAAAGTTACGATAATCCCTCCTGTTCTTAGAAAGTATCGTATAAATTTTGGAACTACTCCTGAGGGTGCACAATAAAATAATTAGAATATTAGTTGTAAAATATATTAAAAAAAAGCTGCAACTTTACCGAACGCTGCAACGGCTACCGCAACTATTCACCCGGCAGCCCCTGCTTCCGTATTGAACGCTATCTTTCTTTAACATGAAAACAACATGCTGTACAAACTGACTCTAAAGAACTGTGAAAAAACTGTAGTTGTAGATGACGCTACCTATGATTACATCCAAAGCAATGCGTATCTACAACAAATTGAGTTCCTAAAGCACCTCCGCATTCACTCTAACGGCTACGCCTTCTTTCAGAAAAACTGGCCTCTTAAAAACGGTAAGTACCGTAACGAGACCATCTACCTGCACAAGATGATAGGTGAGCAGCTGATGGAAAA
The DNA here is from genome assembly GCF_000973725.1 of Pontibacter korlensis. Classification (NCBI taxonomy): domain Bacteria; kingdom Pseudomonadati; phylum Bacteroidota; class Cytophagia; order Cytophagales; family Hymenobacteraceae; genus Pontibacter; species Pontibacter korlensis. The sequence continues at coordinate 5,178,163 of NZ_CP009621.1, forward strand.
GCCTGAGAGTGATATGAAGCTTTATGTGCACTTTAAAAACGGGAACAAACTCGACTGCCGACGCGAAAATCTGGAATGGGCTCCGCTATGCAAGATTGTTCGCAACACGACTAAAACCGAGAATAAACTTGGTGTAAGAGGGGTACATAAAGAAGCCCAGAAGTATCGCGCGATTATTCACCACAACAAGCAGCGCATTAACCTTGGCACCTTTGAGACTTTGCAGGAGGCTGCCCTGGCCTACAGCAAAAAGTCTGAGGAGCTTTTTGGCAAAACCAAGAGCCTAAAGACCTTTACCAAGGTACTTGAGGAAGAAGAGGCTGCACCTTTAAACTAATTTCTCCTTAACTTGCACCGTGGGCGCATAAATCGCGCTTACTGTGCACTTATGGAAAACACCCTAGACCTTAGCTCTCTGCTAAGCAGGCATCGCCATACCTTTGCTCCAGTGCTGGACACTGACCTGAACGCCGATTGCGTCTGCACTTTGGACTTTACAGCCTCCTGCGTACAACTACAAGATGTTGACCTGCAGGATACGGATGCTTTCAACCAGGCTGTGCTCCAAATGATGCAAGAGCAAAGAGCAACCGTTGGTGTTGGTGGGTACCTGGAAGACCGTTTTATCTACCGCCGCAGCCGACACTTTGATGTAGCAACAGAAAGTCGCAACCTGCACCTGGGCGTAGACGTGTGGCTCCCTGCGGGCACAGCAGTGTTTACGCCACTAGATGCTATTGTGCATAGCTTTCAGGACAATGATAACTTTGGCGACTACGGCCCTACTATCATCCTACAGCATGAGCTGGAAGGAGTAACATTTTACACCTTATATGGCCACCTTAGCCGCACCTCCCTGAAGGGCCTGCACGACGGTAAGCGTTTTGCCAAAGGCGAGAAAATAGCAGAAGTAGGTCCCTACCCTGAAAACGGCCACTGGCCTCCGCACCTTCATTTCCAGATAATTGCGGATATGAGTGGTAAGTACGGAGACTTTCCAGGCGTAGCCACAACTTCAGAGCGCGCCAAGTACGAGCAGCTTTGCCCGGACCCGAACCTTATTCTGCAGTGCCGCCACCTGCCTGATACTTTCAAGACCGCATAGTTTTTAGCATACATTTCATTGGTGCCACCAGTTACTGGTGGCATTTATTTTTAACCTTAACCCATATTTGTTCATGATGCTGGATATAGATTCTATCCGCGAAATGGTAATAAACTTTGCCGTGCTTTATGGTTTAAAGCTATTAGTAGCCATTATTATTCTGGTAGTTGGGACCTGGATCATCAAACGCTTAACCCGAATCATTCACAACCTGATGGTTCGTAAGGGTATTGATGAATCGCTTCGTCCGTTTTTGGGCAGCATATTAAATATAACCCTATGGGTACTGCTGCTTGTGTTGGTGATTGCGCAGCTTGGCGTAGAGATGACTTCGTTTATAGCTGTATTGGGCTCTGCCGGTTTAGCCATCGGCTTGGCACTGCAGGGCAGCCTGTCAAACTTTGCTGGTGGGGTACTTATACTTACCATCAAGCCTTTTAGAGTTGGCGACTACATTGAGGCACAGGGACAAGGTGGTACAGTGCACCTGATCAATATCTTTAACACTGTACTTAAAACTGCCGATAATAAAACCATCTACCTTCCTAATGGCCCACTTGCTTCAACAGTTGTAGTTAACTATTCCGTAGAATCAACACGCCGCGTGGAGCTTCTTTTCACTGTTTCTGTAAATAACGACATAGGTAAAGTACGTCAACTTATTCAGGAGCTTATCAACAAGGATGAGCGTGTACTGCAGGAGCCTGCTCCGGCCATTGTAGTTACTAACTTTGCTGAGCATGCCATTACCATCAGCACGCGTATCTGGTGTAATCGCCCTGATTATTGGGCCTTGCTCTGGGACATGAACGAACGTGCCAAGGCCGCATTTGAGCAAAATGGTATTGCCTTGCCAGTTCCTAAACGAGAAGTGCTGTCGCAACCGAGCAGCAAATAGTTTACTTACATATCTATCAAACAAAAAGCCCTTGCTACCATAGCAAGGGCTTTTTGTTTGATAGATATACTGCAGAAGGCTCTTTCTTGGACCTTAGTTCTAATCAAACTTAATGGCTTTAACCGGCTTTATGCGTGCAATCATGGCGGCTGGTATAAGTATAGCTAGCATCGTCAAAACAAGTGTCAGCACGTTCAGCAGCAGCACCATGCCAAAGTTCCAGCTGATAGGTACCCTGTCCATATAATAGTTCTCTGGGTCCAGCGGAATCAGCTCGAAATAATACTGAACAGCACAGAAGCCAAGCCCAGTAATATTACCCCAAAGCATTCCCTTCAAAGTCAGCTTTAACCCTCGGAAGTAGAATACTTGTCGTATTTGCGCATCGGTGGCACCCACGGCCTTCAAAACACCAATCATGTTTATCCGCTCAATGATCATAATAAACACCGTGGAAACCATGTTAAAGGTCGCCACAAAAATGATCAGCACCAGAAAGATCACAACGTTTTTCTGCAGCAGTTTTAGCCAGTCAAAGAGTTGGGCATGGCGATCCGTAATTTTCTCTAGCTGCAGATCGTAGTTCATATGCTCAAAAACAAGCTCAGCTGCCTGGTCTATCTGCTCAAAGTCTTGCAGCACAACTTCTACCCCACCCACCAGAGTATCCGGCCAATTATTTAGCTCCCGAATCAATTTTATGTCTCCGATAACAAAGACCTCGTCAAACTCTTCCAAGCCGGTATTATAAATACCACTTACTCTTAGTTTCCTGGCACGGGGTGGGTTCTGGATAAAATAAAAGATAGCTTCGTCTCCCACATTCAGCCGGAGCTTACTGGCTATACTTTGGCTCAGCAGCACATCCTTTGAAGACACTGTATCATTGAAAGCGATAAGCTCGCCTCCCCCCAGGTTCTGCTGCATAGCGCTGAGGTCGTAGTTCTCCCCTACCCCCTTCATCACCACACCCAGCACTTCGTCTTCAGTTTTAATAATGGCTGTTTTGCGGGCAAAGGCCTGTATTTTTTTTATACCCGGTATAGAATCCGTAACGCCTATGTTCTGACTGATAGGAGCCCCCTCATAGGAGTTATTCGTGTCATACTTGCTGATTTGAAGGTGTGCACCAAAGCTGAAAATCTTTTCGCGTATCTCATTACGGAATCCCTCCAGTATGGCAAAAGACACAATCATGATAGCAATACCTGCGGCTATGCTTATAATTGCTATTTTTGTAACCGACTGCGTAAAAGAGCCGGTCTGCACTTCTGATATTTTATCGGATATGTATTTGGAGATATTCACTCGCCTTTGGTCACATTTTAACAGCCTTAAAGATAGGTATGAATTTTGACTTCTACCTTAGAAAAACAATGACACACCATTTCCTGCTTCTCTCAACTTCGCTGCTTCTCTCGCTTGGCAGCTGCAACTCGAAACAAGTTCCTGCCTCTGTACCTGTACAGCCTCAGGCTGCAGCAACAGAGACCTCTGTGCCAGAGGCAAAGCCTCTTAAAACTGGAGCCGAGCAATTAGAATTATACTTACCTAAGCTACAGGGTAAGCGTGTAGGTTTGATTGTAAACCAGACATCAACCATAGGGCAAACACACCTGGTAGACACGCTGCTTAGCCGTGGCGTAGAGATCAAAACCATCTTTGCACCAGAACATGGTTTCCGTGGCGAGGCTGACGCTGGCGCTCACATCAAAGACGGCAATGACCCTAAAACCGGTTTACCAATTATCTCGCTCTACGGCAAAAACAAAAAACCGCTGCCTGAGCAGGTAAAAGACCTTGATGTGCTGCTATTCGATATACAGGATGTGGGCACACGTTTCTATACTTACATCAGCACCATGCATTATGCGATGGAGGCTGCCGCTGAGAACAGAAAAGAGGTAGTGGTGCTGGATCGCCCCAACCCCAATGGCCATTATGTAGACGGTCCGGTGCTGGAGCAGGATCAGGTTTCTTTTGTGGGAATGCACCCTATTCCGATTGTGCATGGTTTAACTGTAGGCGAGCTGGCAAAGATGATCAACGGTGAAAAGTGGCTGGAAGGAAAGCACCAGGCAAACCTGACCGTCATTCCTATGGCTAACTATAACCACAACATGGCCTATGAATTGCCGGTAAGGCCTTCACCTAACCTGCCAAATGCCCAGTCAATTGCATTGTACCCATCTCTCTGCCTGTTTGAAGGAACCAATGTAAGTGTAGGTCGTGGTACACCAACACCATTTCAGATAATTGGTAGCCCATACTACCAAATCAAAGAGTTCAGCTTTACGCCTGTTAGCACACCAGGTGCTACTGATCCTCCTCATAAGGGTGTTACCTGCTATGGCATGGATCTAACTGATCCAGCCGATGCACAACCGTTTACACTGAGCTTCCTGCTGGAGATGTATAAGAATTCAACTCAGAAAGATAAATTCTTCAATAACTTCTTTGAGAGGTTGGCAGGCACGACTAAACTGCGTGAGCAGATAAAAGCTGGTAAAACCGAGGTAGAAATCAGAGCCTCATGGGAGCCCGCTCTATCGAACTACAAAACCTTGCGTAAGCAGTACCTGCTTTACCCAGACTTTAGCTAAACATGAAAGATTTGCGCATTGTGTTTATGGGAACGCCGGATTTTGCCGTGCCTACCCTGCAGACACTCGTGGAACACAAGTATAACGTAGTAGCTGTGATCACCGCCCCCGATAAACCGGCCGGCCGTGGACAAAAGCTGAATCAGTCGCCGGTGAAAGAATACGCGGTGGCACAGGGAATTCCGGTACTGCAGCCAACAAATCTCAAATCTGAGGTATTTTTGGAGGAGCTGCGCAGCTATCGAGCTAACCTGCAGATTATTGTGGCGTTCCGCATGCTACCGGAGGTGGTGTGGGCAATGCCTGAGCTTGGGTCTTTTAACATCCATGCTTCGCTGCTGCCGCAGTATCGTGGAGCGGCGCCTATCAACTGGGCTATTATCAACGGCGAGAAAGAAACAGGCGTTACCTCCTTCTTTTTGAAACACGAGATTGATACCGGCGATTTGATTTTTCAGGAGCGAGTGCCTATTCTTGATGAGGATGATTTCGGTACGTTGTATGAAAAGCTAAAGTATAGCGGAGCGGAACTAGCGCTCCGTACAGTTCAGGCTATAGAGCGTGGTGAAGTACAGCCTCAGCCACAGGTAACTTCTGCAGAAACCAAACATGCTCCTAAAATTTTCAAGGATACATGCGAGATAAACTGGGGTATGCCAGCCGAAAAAGTGCGAAACTTCATTCGGGGGCTAAGTCCTTACCCTGCCGCTTGGTCAAAGCTGAACGGCAAGAACTTCAAAATCTTTAAGGTAGAGGCACTGGAAAATGCTGGTTATACTTCTGAGCTAGGAACAGTCCATACCGACAATAAAACTTTTCTGCACATCCAAACTGCTGCCGGAGCCATATCTGTACTTGATTTACAAATGGAAGGTAAAAAGCGGATGCCTGTACAGGACTTATTGCGGGGGTATAACTTTAATGTATAAGTACAGATGATAGCAATAGTTGTAGCCGCCGCCGAGAACAATGTTATCGGCAAGGATAATGACCTGATTTGGTATCTGCCTGCAGACTTAAAACACTTCAAGAAGCTTACGATGGGGCACCCTATGATCATGGGGCGCAAAACGTATGAGGCAATCGGTAAGCCGCTGCCTGGCCGCACTTCTATCGTTGTTACTTCGCAGGAAGATTACAAAGCAGATGGTTGTGTAGTTGTGCATTCATTAGAAGCAGCTTTTGCCAAAGCTAAGGAGTTAGATGAACACGTAAGTGTCATTGGAGGAGCCAATGTATATGAGCAGGCGCTGCCTTTTGTAGATACGCTCTATTTTACTCGTGTGCACCATGCCTTTGAGGGTGATGCTTTTTTTCCGGAGTTATCTGAGGAAGAGTGGCAAGTAGTAGAGCAGGAATACCACGAACCTGATGAAAGGAATGAATACAGCTATACTTTCATGACGCTAAAAAAGAAGTAACAGCAAAAGCAATAAAGAAGAAGGGCCGCCCTTCTTCTTTATTGCTTTTGCTGTTTAACGCAGGATATACAGCTTACCATAGCCGTTCTTAAAAGATCCATCACCAAAGGTGTTTCTGTGCTTCCTGAACTCCTCCTCTTTACTCATTACCACACGGTACAGGTATACTCCATTAGCCAGCTTATCACCATACATATCGGTGCCATCCCACGCATATTCTGTTTTGTTATTACCAATACGTAGTGGGCCAAGTTCTTCTTTCATGATCTCTTTCACCACCTTACCTGTAATAGTTAAGATCTGAATCTTGATATGCTCAGGAATAGTGCTACCCGTGACTGTGAAAATAAAATTAGTCTTGGTTGAGAATGGATTCGGGAACGGATAGAAATTAGATATACTTGACTCACTAACTACTTCGAACCCGATCTTGTAAGGCGATACACCAGAGTCTTTACCCGCCGCATCTTTGGCTTGTACCTGCAGCGTATACTTGCCATCAGCTAACTTTGCCGGCTTATACTCCAACTTAAAATCGCTATTCTCAGTTGCCGGGGTATACACCACCTCGGCATTATTCATTAGTTCAACTTCCTGCAAATTTCCAGCAGGATCAGTAACCACCATTGACATTTTAGAAGGATCCCGAAGGAAGATATGCCTGTTCTCATCCTTTACTGTTACGCTTATGAGTGGGCTTGGCGATACAATATCTCCATCCAAAATATGTATACCATCAAAGGCTACATCCATTATTGGGTGTAATTTAGACTTTACGCCAAAGCCAACTTCATATATGTTATTTGCATACTCCTGTTCTGGTAGCAGCCTAGGGTTAACATAGAAACTGATTCTATAGTCTCCATCAAAAGCATCCGTGGCAACAGCATGATTGAAGTATACAGTCTCATTAGCTCCGGCAGGCTTGATTTTGAAATGTGAGGTCACAGTCTGGATACCCTCACCACTAAGTGTAACCTCTACTGTTAATGAATCTGTGAAGGCTGTAGACGTTACGTTCTGGAAAGCCATTGGCACTAATAAGCGTCCACTACTAGCCTGCAAGGTTAAATCCTCAGTACTTGCCTTTACTAAATCCGGTCGGATAACGCCTTCCGGCACAGGATCATACAGCACAAACCACTGTTTTAATTGTGGTGCTGTACGGGCAGCAGAATCTGATAGAAACGCAGACAATCTCAGGTTTGGATACTGGTTAGCACTTATGTGGGATATATCAAGCACCTTCGAGGTGACATTATCCTGTAGTACTGTCTCAACTCCTTCAGTATCCACACCTATAAGACTTAACTTATACTTATCATCACCGCCCGCATACTTCTCTATATTATGATGCAGCGTGTTCCACCTTAAAGCAGGGCCAATCAAGGTAGAAGTGATGGTGCCTGCAGGCCTATTAGACTCCAGTGTTACATTTAGAGCTATGCTTTGAGAAGATGCAGGAATCCCGCCCTCACGCTCAGCCTCCTCTTTGGAGTATGTCCTTTCTTGAGCTGTACCAGGCGCAGCTCCTTTTTGACCAACAATAGCAAAAGGATCACCCGTTTTAAGGTTGTCAATTAGCTTAGAACCTATGCTTCTGAACGCAGCTTTCGCTTCTTCAGGTAGATTATCAAATGGCACTTTATGTATTCCCATAATGGCTACATAGTATCCTTCAGGCACAGCATCTATGAATGTTTTTATCTTCCTCAAATTCGCTGTCACTAACTGGCCGTTCGCATTCAACAAAGCTCCAGTATCGAACAGATATCTCCCCCCCTGGTACCCACATACTGTCTGCCCAGGTAGATCCGCTACCTGCTCAAGCGTTATATTGTTGAACACAAACATGTAGAAACGGGATTGACTATTTCTATAGTAAGACGGGTCTCCTCCACAGTAATAACTTAATTGCTGATTACCATCTAGGAATATTCCATAAGGAGGATTACTGAAATGAATGTCCCCTCCAGCGGTCTTTAGGTCAACAAACTTTCGGGTAGTTCCAAACTCCCAAGTTCCTGTTTCCTGATCAAGTGAGTCCACTCCAGCTACCTTTACTTCTTTGAACTGTCCCTTATGGCTTTGGGACCAACCAGCATCAACATTCGGAATATGTCTAAAGGAGCTATTTACCCAAACTGTATCTTCACCCATTTCATAAGAGTCAAAACGAGCACGCCAGAAATAAACTAAACTGTCATTTGTTGTGCTATTGTTCAAAAGGTTTACATCCCATGAGGCAAAACCTGATTTAGCAACAGTTGTATTCTTACTCCATGGGCTATCGAACGTGTTGGTTGTGTCAATCTCTATATAGACACCCTTGTTCAATTTTGAAGAATTAGCTTGTACGGCTAAAGTTGCGTTGCCTTCTCCAATGATTGAATATTTAGAGGGTGTAACAATAGTTAAGCCACTAGCAGAGATATATTGCTGATAAATTGCAACATTATTATTCTCATTCAGTTCTTCAAAATCGTTAGGACTATCTGCTTTAACCTCGAAAATATTCATACCTAGCGCAATACTCCCTCTGTTGGATAGCTTTACTCTAACTTTGCTAGTGTTATAAACAGGACCAACCCTGAACGACTGTTCTGTAACAGAATTATCTGGTAGAGTACGCTTCACAGAAAAAGTGATAGAGTCTGTAATAGCTTTTCCTAAATTTCTTGCTTCAAAGGATAATACTATTGAATCTGATGCAGCAGTTGCCATACCTCCAGCATTATCATAAAGATTAAAGCTGTTTTCTCCTATAAGATAATCAGGCTTACTAGGGTTATACATATGTACTGCCGGGTCTCCTTGCAGTACTGTCTCTAACACCATAGCGATAGCTAGATCATTTTGAGTAGTTTGGGTTACTTTTCTAATTACCTCCTGTTGGACCTCTCCAAGTGTCCTTCCATAAAATTTATCATCAGCTAATCCTGTAGAATACATATAAGAAGTGTACAGGTTTAGATAAGGAGGGTAGCCTGCAGCTACATGTGCGACTAATGCTATAGCACCTCTTTTGGGAGTATTCAACCACCCCTCTCCAAATGAGGTGTAGTTAGCAACGAAAGCATTTCCAACGTTACACCCGTTCATGAACATAACCGGATACTTTCCTTCATTTCTGTAGCTATTTACCGGACTAGCTGGAGATCCAACATCTAGGTCGGTGGTGGCTGGGGAGCTATGCCCAAAGAAGGTTATCAAAGAAACGCCTTCATTTACTTCTTTTGATATATCCAGAGTTTCTACAACCTCACTTAGATTTCTCCTCGACTTTTCTACAACACTAGCTCCTAAGTAGGGGCCTTTTGCAATATTGCTATAGTTAGTTATATAACCATTTATTCTCTCAATTTCACTTGCAGAAAGCCCTCCCCCTAAATGTAAAACGTTCTTCCGCCATGCTAGCCCATCCGGAGTTGCGTCATATGCCCTAACTTTATCCAAGTAGTTAACGATATCTGTTGCCGTCAAAGCAGACACACGACCGGTTGGCATGGCTGGGACATAGCTCCCACTCTTGAAGTTAACTGTAAAAAACAAGTCCGAGGCAGGTACTCCGCCGGTAGGTACAATATCCAAAGCTCGGTGTGCAGGATTTCGATAACTTATTCTATCCATTTCAACACCTTTTCCCAGTAACAACAAATGTTTTTGTCGAGGAGAAGTACTCATGAACGAGCAAAAACGGCGAATACTGTTAGCCGAGAAATCTCCATAGTGAAATTGATTTACAAGGTCATCTACAAATACTAGAAGCGTATCATAACCACCTCCGGCAACTGAACTTCTGTAGGCTGCATATTCCTTCGGAGCCGGCAGAGAGCTTCCACCTGCTCGTTGCATCAAAACTTTATTAGATACAATGATATAATTATGTTCTCCTGGCTTTATATCTCGAAACAGTACTCTTTTCGGGAGTTCTGCTGGCAACAAAGTTATATTAGTATTGGCGACCAAGACTTTACGACTTGAGCCAGACTGGTTAATCACAAACCCTCTTTTCTCACCGTTTGCTAAACCAGCAATTCTTACTACATTATTAGAATTTGATACGTCATATGCAACTACAGTTGAGGGAGCTGCAGAAAATTCATAGTATAATGAGCCAGAGCGAAGAGAATCAGAATAAATGACCATGGAGTTCCCTGTAAATATGCTCTTCTGAGGAAAAAGCACCTGTGCATAAGCTAATCCCATTCCAGTGGTTTTGCCATTTACAGCTAAGGGAGCTAACTGAATAGTAAGCTTACTATTCTGAATATTTATGTCAGAATAGTTTAGTGGGTGGGTTGTCTTAGAAAAGCTATAGTCTCCATACTCGAGCGTTGCAATGGTTCGTGTACTACCATTTACAGTATTGATGTTGAACCTATGCACACCAGTATTTGGCCCAACTGTAACAACATGAAGAGAGGGCGCAGGACCAGTGCTTTCCAAATTAGTAATGTTAGTTATCTCAAAACTTCTAACACCAGTGGTTATACTTGAGAAGTAGCCTTCTCCTGCGTCTAACCAAGGCATCCTATTGTCTCCATACAATTTACCATGGCTATAATTAGTAGCTGTTAACAACGTCGCCTTCGCAAAATGATAAGGCTCCGGTGTTAGACCATTAGGGGCGGGGTTTTCCTCGCGCATGCGTTTGTTGCCGCCTGCAGGATTAACTGTCAAGAAGTAAGCGGCTGTATCGGTGTACATGCTGTAGAGCTGATGCACTTGATGCGCCGGGTCTTTATATAGTTCCTGGTCTAGTACACCGTCGTTTCGCTCACCGTAAAACTCCATGTAGTCCTGCTGGTCCAGGCGCCCATCGGCTTCTCCTGCTACATGAATAGAAACTTCCTTGCCTCGGCGGAAGAGTTGCAGGTGCTGCGGGTTAACATTAGCTAAGCCTAACTGCTGTAGGTAAGCATAATCCAGTTTATAGAGACCAGTCTCTACAACCTTCAATTTATAGTATGTTTTAGAGTAGTCTATCCACTCATTTCCGTATTGCTCTTGCGCCTTAGCCACACCAGACGCTAGAGCAGCAATCAATAGAAGAGCTGCCGTTAAAAATCGTTTCATGCTCAAAGTATTATACATGTGCTGTGGGCAAACTTGTTGTTTAATCGAATGCGTAACCCAGAGATACTATAACTGAAGAAGTATTTGAGCTTCCGACTGAGTTACTTTCGCTGTTGTTGATGCGCGATAGGGCAAGATCCAGGTTCAGGCCACTAGTCTTGATTCCGACACCAAAATTAGGCTGAATACGTTTGGTAGTACCTCCGACAAAATTCATGGTCTCTTGGTAATTGTTTAGGCCTGCGCGCACAAATACTGAGTTTGCATACGCAAGCTCCAGACCTATATGAGGGTCTACCGACATCGGGTCGGACTTCAGGAGCACATTGCGTTTTCCGTCGAAAGTAAAGTCTATATCGGTGGCTAAAACAGCCGATAAGTCATCTGTGAAGCGAAACGACTTGCCAACCCCAAGTATAATCCGAGGCAGGGTAAGCTCTGCAGTATTCTCAGGCAAGTCATTCCCTGTTTGCATGTAGGCCTCTTCCAGCTCCTCTACATTATGAGTCCAGGCGGTGAAGGTGGTGGTAATGTCTTTGGCCATCAAACCAAACTGCCATGACCCGCGTTGCAACTGAGCACCGGCATCAATGCCAAAGCCATATGCATCGGCAAAATCGCCTACATTGCGGTAAATGATTTTGGCGCTGGCGCCTAACTGTAGCCCTTGTATCAGGCTGCTCTTTCGTGCGTAGGAAAGCAAAAGAGCATAATCAGCTACAGAGAAGAAACGAATACTGTCATACTGGATGTAGCCATACTCGTTCTGCAGGCGGCGGGTGTCAGCAATATCATCTACACCTACTCTTATAACCGAAACAGCCAGCGCACTGCTGGAGTCCAGTGGCATGGCAAAACTACCGTAGTCATTTTTGGCAATTCCGGCAAAAAGCTCTGAGTGCATCAGGCTAACGTTATACTTGTTCGGCAAGCGCAGCAAACCGGCGGGGTTCCAGTAGCCGGCAGTGGCATCCTCGGCTATGGCCGACTGCACATTACCCATACCCAGCGCACGAGCACCTACCCCCAGGTTCAGAAACTCATTGCTATACTTTGGGGTGGATACCTGAGCATCAGCCACTGACCATATAAGCAGAAGCATCGCCGCCAGCAGGCAACGAAGAAAAAATTTATTCATCCTCGAACAGTAAAGGTTATTTCACTCGCAAAAATCTATATCTAAACTCTAAAATCCTTCCCAGCGGCTCTACACGTGCTTTGGTGCCCCCTTAACATTCAATTGGCTGTTTTAGTTGATTTTAGGAGGGATATATTTTTATCCAAATCTACTCATTTATAATAATAAATCTCAACCTCAGAACCATTATAAAAAAAGGTCGTAAAGAAAAACAAACAGTACCTTGCGTTACATAGTACCTTATCATATATTTGCCTCAACATTATAACGGGATCATCATGAAAGTAGAAAACACACAAGTGCAGATGAGGAAGGGAATTCTCGAATTCTGCATCCTGGAGATTATCTCTCGTGGTGAAGTTTATGCGTCCGATATGTTGGAGGAGCTCACAGCGGCCAAGATGATCGTTGTGGAGGGTACCCTCTACCCCTTGCTCACCCGCCTGAAAAACGCACAGCTTCTGGAATACAATTGGGTTGAGTCCACCTCTGGCCCACCACGAAAGTATTATCGCCTCACCGAGACCGGCAAGGAGTTTCTTGAGCAGCTCCGGAACACCTGGTCCGAATTAGTTGACTCCACTGAATACATTATCCGAAACAAGAAAGCCCAGTAATCATGAAAAAGAATATAAGTATAAACTTGCAAGGCATAATCTTCCAGATCGAGGAAGATGGGTATGAGCAACTTAGTCGCTACCTTGCCTCTATCAGAACATACTTTTCTAACTATGAGGGGCACGAGGAGATAGTAGCCGATATTGAGGCCCGTGTGGCTGAGATCTTCTCGGCCAGAGTATCACCGGCCAAACAGGTGATTACACAGGAAGATGTGCAATACCTGATCATGCGCATGGGTAATGTAACGGATTTCGAGGTGGAGGAGCCACTGGAGGAGGAAGCCTACACAACCGCTGGCGCAGGCGCTGGAACAGAAGCAGGTGCTGGCGCAGCATATGTGCATGCCACAGCAGGTACTAGAAAGCTGTTCCGCGACATGAATAACAAAGTAATTGCCGGTGTGTCTTCTGGCATTGCCAACTACCTGAGTGTGGATCCACTCTGGATCAGGCTATTCTTTGTACTCTTGGTGCTCTTAGGAGTGGTTTCTGCTGGTGTATCGGCAGCAACAGGCGTAATCATCTATAGTATACTTTGGATTGCCATGCCCGAGAGCAGCGTACTGCCTGAAAACAAGGTCCGTAAGCTGTTCCGCGACCCGGACGACAAGAAGCTGGCTGGGGTTTGTAGCGGTATTGCCAAATACTTCGGAGTAGATGTAGCCGTAATCAGATTGCTTTTCTTGGTCTCTATCTTTCTGGGCGGCTTTGGTATACTAGCCTACATTGTGCTTTGGATTGCCATGCCCGAGGCTGTAACCCTTACGGAGCGTATGCAGATGCAGGGCGACCCGGTGACACTGGCTGGCATTGAGCGCACGCTAAAGGACAACCTGAACATGCGCGACAGTAACGGCGAGGAAAGTACACTGGCAAAAATCTTACTGTTGCCTATCCGATTAGTAGCTCAGGTTATCAACTGGCTGGGCAGAGCACTTGGCCCCATTTTGGCCTTCTTCATTACCCTGATTCGTGTGGCGGCCGGTGTTATACTCCTGGTGGTTTCTATTGGCCTAACTGTTGCCCTCTTCTCCACTTTTTTTGTATCTCTTGGTTTGATTGATGAGGCGCAGTACATTCAAATTGGTGATTTCCCAGCCTCCGTTATGCTCGGAGGCTTTCCCAGGCTCGGATTGGTGGCAGGCTTCTTTGTAGGTCTTATTCCGCTGATACTATTGATGGTGTTAGGAGTAAGCTTGCTGATCAAGAGAACCTTCATGAAGCCAATTGTTGGCTGGTCGATGTTCGGTGTGTGGCTGGTAGCCCTGTTCACTATGATCGCTACCATCGTTATGTTCAGCAACAACTTCCGACGTAGCGGAGAAGTAGTCACAAGTAAAACAGTACCAGTGGGTAATATAGGCACCCTCACCCTCGATGCCTATGATACAGGCCTGAACTACAACAGAGTATACATCGAAGTACAGGAAGGCAGTAGCCCTGATGTGGAGATTGTGCAGCGCATTGAAGCAAAAGGCAAAACAGAGGAAGAGGCCAAGGCAAATGCCCGTATGGTTTCTTACCGCGCTGTACTTAACGACTCTACCTTACGCTTTGACGACAGCTATGAGTTTAAAGAAGGAGCCACTTTCCGGGATCAGGAACTTAGCCTGGTGCTGCGGTTACCAAAGGAGAAGCCACTGCGCTTAACACGCAACTTCGTTTACCTGCTTCCGAGCGCAGCTTTGGAAGGCAACTATGGCCAGGAGAAAATAGCCCGCAATACGTGGCAGGTAAGCGGCGACCGCTTAGTTTGCCTTACCTGTGCCGCTGATACGCTCGATACTGAAAGTGACTTTAGCAGTGATAGCGGCGAGTTTAACATGGATCTCAATATGGATGAAGATATGAGCTCCATCGAAATGCGTGGCAGTGTATTATTAGATGAAAAGGAGTACAGCAGCAATTCCCGCTCTTTCAACTTCCGCGACTTTAACCGCATCACCATCAGCGGGCCTTACCACGTGCAACTACGCCAGGGTAGCAGCTACCGTGTAGCTGTGCGTGCAGCGAAAGATGAGTTAGAGCGCATGAAGCTGGACCAGCAGGGAAACGAGCTTGAAATCAGGACAGAGCAGAAATATTTCCGTCTGTTCGATGACAGAAAACCGGTGCTGATTCAGATTACAGCTCCAGATATCAATAACATTGAACTGAATGGGGCTATAAAAGCAGATATAGGTAACCTTAAAGCTGATAACCTTAAGATGAGTCTTTCAGGCGCCATTCAAACTTTGGCAAACTTGAATGTACGCAACCTGAGTGTAGACGCCTCTGGAGCCACTATCAGCAAGTTTACAGGCAAGGCTGATCGCTTTGAGCTGGACGCTACCGGTGCATGCGGTATAGATGCAGACAACCTGGAAGCCCGCTATGTAGATGTAGACGTAACCGGTGCAGGCGTAGCCGAAGTCTATGCAACCAATACCCTGCGTGCCGATGCCTCCGGCACCAGCCGCATCGTATACCGCGGCAACCCATCCGACACGATCATTGATAGTTCGGGGCCTAGCAGCGTAAGACGACGTTAAGCTTAAAATTCAAGTATAAAGCTGGCTGAGCTTCACCCTCTCAGCCAGCTTAAACAAACCGCCATTAAGTACAAAATAAAACTACACTAACCCCGCTAGGTAACTATGAGAAAAACAG
This sequence comes from Pontibacter korlensis, assembly GCF_000973725.1. NCBI lineage: Bacteria > Pseudomonadati > Bacteroidota > Cytophagia > Cytophagales > Hymenobacteraceae > Pontibacter > Pontibacter korlensis. The sequence continues at coordinate 5,193,676 of NZ_CP009621.1, forward strand.
CTCAACTACGCCTGTCACTCCTGATACTTGTTGCCTGTGCGGGTCCTGAAACAATTACCAACAGTAACGGCAACGTGCAAACAGATAGTACCGACAAAGTTCAGATCATGCTGTTGGGCACCTTTCACTTCAATCAGTTTCATAATGCAGGCAACCCTGCCAGTAATTTCTTTAGCGAACAGCGGCAGCAGGAAATAGCCGAGGTGAACCAAGCTTTGAAGGCTTTTGCTCCTGATATGATCATGATTGAGCGAGAGCCAAAAACGCAGGCAACTCATGACAGCCTCTATCAATTGTATTTGAATGGAGAACTGAATCCAGAGGAGGTAGAAAACGGAGCAGGTGAAGTCTATCAGCTTGCTTTCAAGCTAGCTAAGAGCTTGGGCCAGGAGAAGCTGCACTGCGTGGATTATAACGAAAGCACCTCACAAGGCCTCCTAAGCTCTGGCGACAACATAGAGGTATTCCAGAACGGGCTGCAACATTTCCAGCAAACGACTAGAGGTGCTACCAGTAAATTTATGGAGGGCCAAACGACCTTTATGGAGTTTCTTTACTTCATGAACAAGCCAGAGATAGTTCAGCTATCGCACCAGCAGTTTTACAACCTCCCGGCTTATGTCCAGAATGGCTCTTTTAAAAGTTATGAAGGGCTTAACAGGAGCACGATTGACACTACACAGATTGGAGCAGAGTTTATTGCGCTGTTTTACGAACGCAACCTGAAGATATATTCTAACATCTTAAATGCGCAAGTAAAGCACAAAGGCAAAAGAATACTGCTCATTATGGGCCAAACTCATATAGGCGTACTGCAAAATATTATTAAGAACAACCCTAACTATGAAATTGTGAGCACCAACTTATACTTGAAAGAGAAAGAAGTATAGTGCAAGAATATATAATATTATGCTATATCTACCCGTTAGGTATATACCTTCAGTAGTGTTTGTTTAGTTGTTTGAGTGATTCTGACGAAGCCCTACTGCCTTTTATGAATAGTAGAAAGGTATAGGCTTCGTCAAACTCATCCCTCTTCTTCCCTTTCCTCCTAGTATTTTCCCGAAAATTGGGATTTGCACATGCACAGGCTGTTCTGGGAAAGAGTAAGTGTATATAACTAGCGTTACTATGCAGGCAGCAGCTACTCATTGTGCACCATAGTAAGAACAGCCTGGAAAAAGCGAACCTTGCTACTCTCCTTTTCCTTGAACAGCTTTATTGCTTACAACCTCCAGTCCCTTCTGCTCACCCAGATTCAACATAAAAGTATAGGCCTCTTCGAACTCGTTTTTCACCTTTCCTTCCAGAATTGCCTCCGTCAGCGCCTCCTTAATTTCACCTACTGCTTTAGATGGCTTCAGCCCAAAGGTTTCCATAATGATTTCGCCAGTGATTACAGGCTGGAAGTTGCGTAGTTTATCGCTTTCCTCCACCTCTACCAGTCGCTTCTCCACCTTATCGAAGTTTTGCAGGTAGCGCTTTACTTTGATATCGTTCTTGGAAGTGATGTCGGCACGGCAAAGCTTCATGAGCGCATCAATGTCGTCGCCAGCTTCAAACAGGAGCCTGCGTATCGCAGAGTCAGTCACTGTTTCCTTTACCAGGGCAATAGGCCTCAGGTGCAGGCGCACAAGCTTTTGCACAAACTTCATGTGCTCATTCAGTGGCAGTTTCAGATCGCGGAACAAACGAGGCACCATACGGGCACCGCGGTCTTCATGGCCGTGGAAGGTCCAGCCGGCCTTTGGGTGATAGCGTTTTGTATCTGGTTTCGCAATGTCGTGCATAATAGCCGACCAACGCAGCCACAGGTCATCCGACACCTGGGCCACGTTATCCAGCACCTGCAATGTATGGTAGAAGTTGTCTTTATGAGAGTTGCCATTGATGGTTTCCACCCCCTGTAGCTCCACCATTTTCGGGAAGATCAGGTGCAGCAGCCCTGAGGCGAACAGCAGCTTAAAACCATAGCTAGGCACCGGTGAAAGTATAATCTTGTTTAGCTCATCAGTTATTCGCTCCTGGGACACAATTTTGATGCGTTCCTTATTATCAGTGATAGCATCAAAGGTATCGGGGTCAATATCAAAGCCCAGCTGAGAGGCAAAGCGAATAGCGCGCATCATGCGCAGGGGATCGTCAGAAAAAGTAATGCCAGGCTCCAGAGGAGTACGAATAATCTGCCGGCGCATGTCCTTCAAGCCTTCAAACTCATCGATTAGAGTACCGTAGCTGTCCCCGTTCAGGCTTATTCCTAAGGCATTGATGGTAAAGTCGCGACGCTTCAGGTCATCATCCAGTGTGCCCTGTTCCACCTCAGGCTTTCGTGAATGTTCCCGGTAGGATTCTTTGCGCGCGCCTACAAACTCCACCTCCCACTCTCCAGCACGCAGCATGGCAGTACCAAAATTCTTAAAAACAGATACCTTAGGTTTGTGAGGCAGCTTTTGTGCCACTTGCGTTGCCAATACTATCCCGTCGCCTACGCATACTATGTCAATATCTTTTGATGGCCTTTTCAGTACCAGGTCCCTTACAAAACCACCTATCACATAGGCATCTACGCCCAATTCGTCAGCGGCCTCGGCTACAACTTTAAAAATAGGGTGCTCGGGTAACTGTACTTTATCCATCATGCTCTTAAAAATAAAAAAACCTCAGACGGCAGGGGTGCAGCCTGAGGCACAAAAATAAGTATAACCTGCTCAATTACGAAAACGGCTACATTTTAAGCTGGTTATACTCTGTTTACTAAACACTTATAATTTCAAAGAGCCGGCAGCAAGAACAAAGGCTACCTGTTTCCTGCGAAAAAAACTACTCACGCAACACAGTAAGCTTACCGTCGGCTTCTATTTTTACGATACGGGATGGCTTTGAGGCCATATCATCGTCCTGCCGCCAGTTTACCACAAAATCGACACGCTTTTTTATAGTATCGCTTACATCAGCAAAGGTTTTAGGAGAAGGCTGCCCGCTAATGTTGGCAGAAGTAGATACAATTGGCCTGCCTACCTGCCTGATAAGACGGTGGCAAAACTCATCATTCTGTACCACACGTATGGCAACGGTACCATCTTCTGCTATAACCTCCTTGGGTAAGTTTTGCGGTGAAGAAAAGACATAGGTAGTAGGGCGTTCCTGCTGCTTCACCATCTCCTCAAATCCCTCAGGCAAGTCTTTTACGTAACGCTGCAGCATTTCTTGGTCAGCCACGAGCAAAATCATGGCTTTCGACTCTTCCCGCTCCTTTATCTTGAAAATCTTGCGTACTGCATCGGCACTTTCGGCATCGCAGCCTATTCCCCAAACCGTATCGGTCGGGTACAGGACCACATTTCCGAGCAGTACTTCCTCCTCTGCCGCCTGCACCTCTTTTATTAACTGGTTCATAAACCTTATCGTTTACTGTCTTAGTGCTGTAGCTATCCTACTAAAGCACATTTATACTTTATACAATAATTGAACTGTTGGTACAGCAATTTACCTGATCTCCTGCGTAAGCTCAATCAAAACACCGTTGGCGCTCTTCGGGTGCACAAAGCAAACCAGCTTGTTATCGGCCCCCTTTTTAGGCTGCTCATTTAATAAAACAAAGCCTTCTTTTTTCAGCCGCTCCATCTCATCATATATATCTTCTACCTCAAAGGCAATGTGATGAATGCCTTCGCCCCGTTTCTCTATAAACTTGCTTATAGCGCTTTCGGGGGTGGTGCCTTCGAGCAATTCTATCTTTGTTTCACCTACTTTAAAGAAGGAGGTATTTACCCCCTCTGACTCCACATACTCTGTTTTATAAGGCTCTACGCCCAGCAGTTTGTAGTATAGTGCATTGGCCTCGCTGAAATCCCTAACAGCTATTCCTATATGTTCTACGTTTTTCATTTAGAGTTTGTAATTAGTCTAAGTAAAGAATTTTTGCTATTTTTGTGCCGGATTCAAAACTAATAATTTCTTCAAACTGTTAAGCTAACAGGACAAAACAAGAAACCTTATAGTTACTATGCTAACACTTCCGATATACTTGGATAACAATGCCACTACGCCGCTTGACCCGCGCGTGTTGGAGGCAATGATGCCTTACATGACAAATATGTTTGGTAACGCCGCCTCTCGTAATCACGCTTTTGGCTGGCAAGCAGAAGAGGCAGTGGATTATGCACGTGAGCAGATCGCGTCGCTGATCAATTGTTCTCCTAAGGAAATCATCTTTACTTCTGGCGCTACTGAATCAGATAACCTTGCTATAAAAGGTGTGTTTGAGATGTACGCTTCTAAAGGCAACCATATCATCACGGTTACTACCGAGCACAAGGCTGTGCTGGATACTTGCAAGCACATTGAGAAAATTGGTGGTAAGGTTACTTACCTTAAGGTGAACGACAAAGGTCTGATCGATCTGAAAGAGCTGGAAGAAGCTATCACCGATAAGACTATCCTTATCTCTGTAATGTATGCCAACAACGAGATTGGTGTGATTCAGCCAATTCGTGAGATCTCTGCTATTGCTAAAAAGCGTGGTATTTTGTTCTTTACAGATGCGACCCAGGCTGTAGGTAAAATACCAGTGGACGTAGAAGCTGATGGCATTGACCTGATGGCTTTCTCTGCCCACAAAATGTATGGCCCTAAGGGTGTTGGTGCACTGTATGTGCGTCGTAAAAACCCACGTGTTAAAGTTACTGCCCAGATGGACGGTGGCGGACATGAGCGCGGCATGCGTTCAGGTACATTGAACGTACCTGGTATTGTTGGCCTTGGCAAAGCTGCTGAAATTGCTAAGCAGGACATGGAAGCCGATACCAAGCGTATTGCAGCCATGCGTGACAGATTAGAGCGTGAACTTCTTACAATTGAGGAGTCTTATGTGAATGGTTCTACTGAGCACCGTCTGCCACACGTGTCTAACATCTCTTTCAAATATGTAGAAGGTGAAGGCCTTATGATGGGTGTGAAGGATTTGGCTGTATCTTCCGGATCTGCCTGTACCTCAGCCTCTTTGGAGCCATCTTACGTATTAAAAGCACTAGGTCTTAGCGATGACCTAGCTCACTCTTCGCTGCGTTTTGGTTTGAGTCGCTTTACTACGGACGAGGAAATTGACTTTGCCATCGACCATGTAAAAGAGGCTGTGGCCAAACTTCGTGAGCTTTCTCCGCTGTGGGAAATGTTCAAAGAAGGTATTGACCTTGACACTATTGAGTGGGCAGAACACTAAGAGGAATTTGGTCAGGAGTAAGTAGCGACTTGTTATTTACACTTGATTAGTAGTTCATCATCATTAACCAGTAAAAAATATAGCTATGGCTTATTCAGATAAAGTAATCGACCATTATACCAACCCACGTAACGTTGGTACCCTTGATAAAGCAAAGAAAAACGTAGGTACCGGCTTAGTAGGTGCCCCTGAGTGTGGTGACGTTATGCGTCTTCAGATTGAGGTAGACGAGAACCAAATCATCACCGACGCTAAATTTAAAACGTTTGGTTGTGGTTCAGCAATCGCCTCTTCTTCACTAGCTACTGAGTGGCTGAAAGGTAAATCTGTTGACGAGGCGCTTGCCATAGACAACATGGCCATCGTGGAAGAACTGGCTCTTCCGCCAGTGAAGATCCACTGCTCTGTACTTGCAGAAGATGCCATCAAAACTGCTATCAACGACTACAGAGTGAAAAACGGCCTTCCAGAACTGGAAATGCCTAAGTCTCACCACTAAGAAGCCCAGACTCCATGGAGTCAACTACGGATGTGCACGTTGAAAGTGCCCGTATTCAAAAGCAGATTGAGCACCACTTAGGCATAAGCGGTAACAGTCTGCTTTTTGAATTCAGGCAGCTCGACAACAAAACGCGCCTCGACCTGATCACGGTTAACCCGCGCCACCACCAATCGTTCCTGCTACACTCAGAAGTGGGCTACGATAAACTGGAAGTGTTGCGCAAAATGCTGAGCTACGTGCAAAGCTACCGAGACCAGGAAAGTTCTTTTACTGTGCAGTGGATTGCCCGTGATGATAAAGAGTTGAACACCTCTTACTTTAGGGCACGTAATATGTATGAGGCGTTAGATAAATTATACTATGGCAGAGACATGAACACTATCACAGTTTTCAGTATAGTGCTAAATCCTGTCTCCTAATTAATAATAAGTTATGATCACAGTATCAGATAAAGCAAAAGAGAAGGTATTTAAGCTGAGACAAGAAGCTCAGCTCGACGAGAAATTCCGTTTGCGTGCCTCTGTTACAGGTGGTGGCTGCTCAGGTCTTTCCTATAACCTCGACTTTGATGACGAGGTAAAGCCGATGGATCAGGAGTTCGAAGACAAAGGTGTGAAGGTTGTGGTAGATATGAAGAGCTTCCTGTACCTGGCAGGTACAGAGCTAGACTTCTCCGATGGCCTGAACGGTAAAGGCTTTTTCTTCAACAACCCGAATGCCTCACGTACCTGTGGCTGTGGCGACAGCTTTTCGGTATAAGCTAATACCATCTATCATAAAAAAAGCCCTGCTATATCAAGCTGGGCTTTTTTTATGATGACTGAGCTGCAATGACCAGATGTAGTTATTTGAATGAATGCAGGATGTTGGTATTTTACTTTTATCCTGCCACTTAATAGTTAAGCAACAACACCTACTGCATCTTACTACTACATAAAGAAGAAGCCCAGGCTAATTAAAACAAGCTGGGCTTCTTCTTTATGTAGTTACGTTTATCGCTTTACAAACCGGCTGGTGTGGCGTTTGCCCGTTTCAGCTAACAACACCAGTACATAGGTTCCTTCTTCCATGCTACTAACATCAACAGTATGTTGCCACGCATCTGCCTGAAGCTGCTGCTCTTTCAACTTCCGCCCCATCACATCCATTACGAAAGCTTGGTGTAGACGCATATCAGCATTTATTTGTAGCTGGTGAGTTGTTATAGTTGGAAAAACCTTCACCTCTTGCGCCACTTTACGAGCCACAACAGCAACAAACGAGTAGGTGTAACTTCCATCCTCACCCACCTGCTTCAGCCTGTTATAAGCTGTTCCTGCAAAAGGGGCCTCATCTCTGAAAGTATAGTTTACTGTTTGCACCGTAATGCCATGTCCCACAACTGTACCTATACCCTCAAAGGAAATGCCATCAGAACTTCTTTCTACTACGAAGTGGCTATTCTGATCCTGACTTGCTGTTTGCCAAAACAGTTCTACAAATATATCTTTAACTTTTGCTCTGAAGAACGATAATTCTACAGGTATGGGTGTAGGTGTTTCTACCACCTGCGTGTACCATTTCACTGGTACCTCATCAATAGCAAGGCCATGGTCTGCCTCTACTTCATCTGCGTCTTTCCAGCGCAACATCAGGTAATAACCTTCCGTCACCTCTAATTGCAAGATTGCTTCAAGCATCCTCCTTTTATCTGCAGCGTTGCCATTCAGCGCAGTACCCTCCGTTCCAAACTTTGCCCCGTAGAACTTTAGCTCAGGCACCTCAGTGCACCCTATGTTTGATTTAGGGGAAGTATTAAAGCCACCCTGCTCGCTACTGATAGCGTACCAAAAAGAAAGCACATGTTGCCGTGCCGTTTTATTGATAAGTCGCCATTGCTCACCAGTATAATTTACGCTTATACTGCCAAAGAAAGCCCTGGCACTCATATCTTTGGCAGTATAAGCGTAAGTTCAATTTTATCAGGCTCTTAAACGTAAGCTAACAGAAAGGGAAGGAGAAAGCCCTTGCACTAGACACTTTGATGATGTCGCCCCCAAGCAAGCCCTTCCCTTTCTCTTCATCTTAAAAGCCTGGACAGTACCCCATCCGCAGGCATGAGTGAGTGTAGGCCCGGAAGATGAATGTTTTTTGTCCACTTTAGTCCCTTTCAGCTATGAAGAATTTACTCTGTCAGAACCTGGGCGTCGATGTGGGCAAAGACGCTCTGGATGTGGTGCGACATTCCTTCACTTTTGCTGGGGTCGATCTTACCCTATGTTCTACCGCCTGCACTTGCCGGCTGTTACCTTTGCTGCAGCAAACATGCCCTGCACCGGGATGCGTCAGCAGCTAGTAATATAAGAAATAAGGCGGTCGGGCAGACCGTTTCAGCTTGGGAGATATACGGTCGCAGTAGCCAGGTAGCCCAGGAATCCAACCTGCTTTAGCGGGGGGAATGTCAACTCCACCGACTTGATTGTACTTCCTGTATTATTCTGCAACAGCAACATATAAAGGAGCTCACCGGCTTTGGCTGATGCTATTGACCCCAAAGCTCTATCTGTTGAACCTGTAGAACCATAGCTAATAAGTCTACCGGTATTACCGGAGCCATTATTAGCTGTAATAATGTTGTTAGATACAGAGCGATATACAGACCAACCTGGAAGGTAATAACTACCACTCTCCCAAACAGCAGTTTCAGAAGCAGGCAGTTCATCAAAGTTTTGAGTGTACTGGTTTTGGCGCTGCCCCATTCCTATTTGAGCTTCAGCAGTTGATGCTAATAATAGAAAAGTGCCGCAAAAAACATCAGATCGCTTTATAAAAGTAAAAGTTTTTTTCATTGGCTTGAAAAGGGTGATTGGTTAATTCTTAGCACTTAAGGATTCAATAACGCAGCTCAAACTCATTGATTCCTATTATAATCAAGTTGATTATAAATATTTTTCTAAAGCGATTTAACATGCCGCAATAGAATAAAAGGAAGTCATAGCCATAAAGTCCAAAACACCTGATTATAGTTAATAGCATTCATTATAGCTGTAAATTCCAAAGCTTTTCCTGCACAAAAACTGAACGATTCATAATAGATACACTCAATAATGGTATACAATTAATCGATTTGATCGATAGACATAGTTACTATACTTTTGAGGCATCAATAAAACAGAAGTCAAAGCACCTTATCATGAACGAGAAAAAAAAAAACACCAGACTTACGACTGCCTCAGGAAGACCAATCTATGAGTATGAAGACAGCCAGACGGCTGGACCTAGAGGACCAGTGTTACTGCAGGATTATATTCTGCATGAGAAGCTAGCACACTTCAACCGTGAGCGCATACCAGAGCGCGTGGTGCATGCTAAAGGTTCAGGGGCTTATGGTACCTTTACTGTAACAAACGATATTACGAAATATACTAAGGCTAATCTTTTCAGTGAGATTGGTAAAGAAACAAGAATTTTCCTTCGCTTTTCTACTGTAGGAGGCGAGAAAGGCAGTGCCGATGCAGAGCGTGATCCTAGAGGGTTTGCTTTAAGGTTCTATACCGAAGAAGGTAACTGGGATTTAGTGGGCAACAATACTCCGGTTTTCTTCATCAAAGATCCTAAGAAGTTCCCAGACTTCATCCACACACAGAAGCGTGATCCTTACACCAACTGTAAAAGTGCAACCATGGTATGGGACTTCTGGAGCCTGAATCCAGAAAGCTTACACCAGGTAATGATACTGATGAGCGACCGTGGAACACCTGCTTCTTACCGCCACATGCATGGCTTTGGTAGCCACACTTTCTCGTTCATTAATGCCGAAAATGAGCGCTTCTATGTTAAGTTTCACTTTAAGACGCTGCAAGGCATCAAAAACTTCACAGATGAAGAAGCTACACGCATGAAAGGTATTGACCCTGATCATGCTCAGCGAGACTTAGTAGAGTCAATAGATCGCGGCGACTTCCCTAAATGGACCATGAAGGTGCAAATAATGCCAGAGGCGGAAGCTGCAACTTATAAGTGGAATCCTTTTGACCTGACAAAGGTGTGGTCTCAGAAAGACTATCCGCTGATAGATGTTGGTGTGATTGAGCTAAACGAGAACCCTGATAACTTCTTTGCACACGTTGAGCAAGCAGCATTTGCTCCAGCTCACGTAGTCAATGGCATCAGCTACTCACCTGACAAAATGCTACATGGTCGTCTGCTGTCTTATCCGGACGCGCAGCGTTATCGCTTGGGTGCTAACTATGAGCAGATTCCGGTTAACCGCTGCCCTTATATGGTAGCCAACTATCAACGAGACGGACAGATGCGCACTGATGGCAACGGTGGTGGCAAACCAAACTACTTCCCGAACAGCTTTGATGATGTGTACACAGATGAGAAGTTCAAGCAGCCTGCTGAGGACTTAGGGCACCATGTAGTAGCCGATTGGTATGATCGCAACGCTGCCGGGGAAAACGATCATTATACACAGCCAGGAGACCTATTCCGCCTGATGACTCAGGAAGAAAAGCAAAACACTGTTAGCAATATTATAGGCTCCATGAAGGGTATCAGCGGCGAAAAGCGTGACCTTATCGTTAACCGCCAGCTGTGCCACTTCTTCCGTGCTGATATCAGCTTAGGCATTGCTGTAGCACAAGGCTTAGGAGTTGATATAAGCCAGCATGCTACAGGAAATGTGCATGCTAATTAATTTACACTTGTAGTAACGCGTGATATATGGGGGATGGAAGCACCGGCGAAAGCTGGTGCTTCTTCTTTTTAAGGTAGTATAGTTTATGTACAATTACTTAGCAACTCTAATTTTCACTTTCCAGTGGTACGCCTTCTGCTGAAGGCAAAATTGTGCAGAATTACGGTGCAATATGATTCGGAACTTAATGGGCTTGACAGATGTACTAGAGTAGCTACATGAAAGTATGTTCATGTATTAATCACATCTAATATTACAATCACATGAGTACCTATAAAGTGCGCGCTGACCAGAAGATGTTGGAGAGAACAGCTTATGTACTTAAATGCGTGGCACACCCTGTACGCATCAGCATAATAGACTTACTGGAACAAAGCGAGCGCCTGACAGTAACGCAGCTACAGGAAGTACTACAGATTGAGCAGTCTTTACTATCTCATCACCTTACTAACATGCGTGATAAAGGAATAGTGGATACCCAGCGCGAGGGTAAGAACGTGTACTACTCCCTTACCGATCATTCAATAACTAATATCATCAGCTGTATTCAAAGCTGTAAAATTTTCAACAAACAATAATTAGTTAGCTAGGCATATAAACCTGCTTTTTGAAGAATGTTCTGAGCCGGAACTTTGTTACATTTACCTAGAAAGCAGATATTATACTTATGCGAACTTTCATACTAGTAATATTGGCGGCTATACTTTTTAGCTGCACCACCACGCAGCCTCAGGGCCCTGTGCAAGTACACTCTATGTCTCCGGATGAGTTTAAGGAGCAAAGAATGAGTAACAAAACAGTATTGCTTGATGTGCGTACGCCTGGAGAATTTGCTAGTGGGCACCTGGATGGTGCGATAATTTCAGACTTTCGGGGTGGTGAGTTTGCCAAAGACATGGCCAACTGGGATAAAGACAAAGTATACTACCTGTACTGTGCCTCCGGTAACCGCAGCGGGCAAGCTGCCGAACTCATGAAACAGGCAGGTTTTAAGCATATCTATAATCTGGGTGCCTATAAAGAATTGAAAGAAGCAGGCTTGCCAACTGAAACTGGAAACATTGATAATCAGTAGCATTCTTGACTCTACTAATAAGAAAGGCCTGGACTACTCCGTTCCAGGCCTTTTTTATTTACTACGCTCCTCAACCTTACCCCTCCCCGTCGCATTACCCTAAGCCTGTAGTATTGAGACCGCAGTTTAGGCCTATAAAATGATTATAATCCTAAATTTCTTGCAGTATCGCTATATCTTGATGTATCTTGAAGCGGAATTGGAGAAGAAGAAGTATGCGCGTACTACACACATCAGACTGGCATCTGGGCCAGCGCCTTGTTAACCTCGAACGCACCGAAGAACACCAGCACTTCCTGGACTGGCTGCTGCAAACCATAGAGCAGGAGCAGGTGGAGGTTCTTCTTATGTCCGGCGATGTGTTTGACAACGGTTCTCCTTCCAACACGGCCTTAAAGCAGTATTACAACTTCTTAACTAAAGTATGCGCCACCTGCTGTCGACATATCATCATTACGGGCGGCAACCACGACGCTGTTTCTACTCTTAATGCGCCCAAAGAGCTGTTAGAGTGCTTTAACATCCGTATAGTTGGCGGTGCCTCTCCTAACCCTCTGGATGAGCTGCTTGAGCTTAAGAATGAGCAAGGAGAGATTGAGCTTGTGGTTTGTGCCGTACCTTTCCTCCGCGACCGGGATATACGTTTATCTGTGCCGGGCGAGAGTTTTGAAGAGCGGGAGCAGCGCATAAAGCAAGGTATAGCTGCGCACTACGAGGCTTTTGTGCCCCATATACAAGCATATAAGGCTGAGGGAACACCGATAGTAGCCATGGGGCATTTGTTTGCTGCAGGCGGCTCTGCCTCAGAGAGCGAGAAGGAAATACATGTAGGCAATCTAGGTCAGATAGGGGCTGACCAGTTTCCGCAGGAGTTCAACTATGTAGCCCTTGGGCACCTGCACCGCCCGCAAAAAGTAAACAACAAACATCATATCCGCTACTCTGGTTCTCCTATACCACTCAGCTTTAGTGAGGTAACAGATACCAAAGTTGTTTTTATACTTGATTTTGAAGAAGGACAGCTGAAAGAACTTCGGGAAGTTGAGATTCCATGTTGCCGGAAATTAGTACGTTTCAAGGGTAGCCTGGAGAAGGTAAAACAACAAATTGCTGTTTACGACAACAGCTCATACAAGCTTACAGCCTGGGCTGAATTACAGGTTGAACTCCAAGCACCCCTCCCCGACCTGAACCAGCAGCTGGACGAGGTATTGCAATCGAAAAAGGATGAACTGCAACTCCTTATCCACCGGCCTCCTATCATACAAAAAGCCACGCAAACGCTTGAACAACAGGTACAGGAAGAGGTTGATTTGCATAGTCTGCGGGAGAAAGACGTATTCCTGAAGCGCTGCCAAAGTGCTTTCCCGGATTCTGACCATTCAGAGCTTTTAGCTACATTCTCAGAGCTGCTGGAGCTGATGGGGCAGGAAGAAGAAAGCTAAGCGCAGGCAATTACATCATTGGCTATCAAGGTTAATTAACCCAAAAATTCTTTCTCTAAAGTAAATTTTTCCTCCTCGCTTGATGTTCTAAGAACAGACGGGGCATTCCGCGGCTACTCACAGCCCCGTATCAACACCTAGCTCATACTCATGAGCTAGCACCCCTTTATTTCTATCAATAAACAGATTAAAACATGAAGAAGGTACACTTACTGTGGCTTTCTCTGGCTTTACTGTTTACCTCATGCTCTAAGGCAGACGAGGTAGAGAGCCTGAAAGAAAACCACACCACAAGCTTAGTAGCCGAAAATAGTTATGAATTAGAGCAACCACAGGATCTGGATGTGTTGCTAAAGGATATTGGCAATCCCCGCTATGTGCTCTTGGGCGAGGCATCACACGGAACAAAAGAATATTATACCTGGCGGGCAGAAATCACCAAGAGGCTTATCGAAGAGAAAGGCTTTAATGTGATAACTGTAGAGGGAGACTGGCCCGACCTATATAAACTAAACCAGTATATAAAAGGCACAGAACAAGCCGGTGCAAGCGCAGAGGCCATTATGCAGACATTTGACCGCTGGCCAACATGGATGTGGGCCAATGAGGAAATGGCAGAGCTAACTGAATGGCTAAAGCAGCATAACAATGGTCTTTCTGCCTCACAGCAGGTTGGTTTATATGGCATGGATGTGTATAGCCTATGGGATTCGCTGGATGAACTGGAGCAATACCTCAGGAAAAACAACACAGAACTGCTGCCACAGCTGCAGAAAGTAAAGAATTGCTTTGCACCTTATGCTCAGGATGAGCAGCGTTATGGATATGAGGCATCGCGTGGGACTGCTAGTTGTGCCGATGAACTAGCTATTCTACTAGAGGATGTTCAAAAGCACGTGGCACAGAAAGCAATCCCCACAGAAGAGGATTTTGATGCCAGCCAGAACGCTTTGATTGCTGCCAATGCCGAAGATTATTACAGCGAAATGTACCAAAGCAATGCAGGTTCCTGGAACATTCGCGACAGGCACATGGTCAAAACCATCAACAGATTGGTTGACTTTTATGGACCATCTGCCAAAGTAATTGTGTGGGCGCATAATACGCACATCGGTGATGCCCGCGCAACTGATATGTTACAGTCTGGCACTGTGAACGTTGGTCAACTGGTGCGCGAAGAGCAGGGTGAAGAAAATGTTTATGCTGTCGGATTTGGTTCATACCAGAGTACTGTAGTGGCAGCCAACAAATGGGGCAACCCGGCTCAAATCATGCATGTGCCGCAAGGTATAGCTGGCTCCTGGGAAGCACTGCTGCATGGCATCAACCCAGCTAATAAAGTAGTATTGATGGAGAATCTTGCTGAGGATAACCGGTTGACTAAGCAAATCGGGCACCGAGCAATCGGAGTAGTATATAACCCGGGTTCGGAGCGAGGGAATTATGTGCCTTCGGTTTTGCCCGAGCGCTACAATGCTTTTATCTTTTTTGATAAGACGGAGGCCCTCAACCCACTAAAAACAGAGCTGGCACAGTAAATAAAATTCAAGTTTTCAGAAAGCTCATTCTCAAGAGAATGGGCTTTTTTGTTGTTAGCAGCCCCGTCCTACCTTCACATCTAAACAGGCTTCTCCTAAAATTTTTCAAATCTCTACCTCAATCTTTTATCTTTATGGTTCCATAGTACCAATCCACATGAAAATCCTATCTGTACGCTTCCAAAACCTGAACTCGCTGAAAGGTGAGCACGAGATCCGTTTCGACCAAAGCCCACTGGCAGAGGCGGGCTTGTTTGCTATAACTGGCCCTACAGGCGCAGGCAAAACTACCATTCTTGATGCGATAACAGTAGGCTTGTATGGCCTGGTACACCGCCACAGTAATGATAAACCACTTGAGCTCATGACGCGCCACACGGCCGAGAGCTTTTCAGAGGTTGAGTTTGAAGCTGATAGTAAACGTTACCGCGCAAAGTGGCATCTACGCCGCAGCCGGGGTAAAGTGGATGGTAACATTCAGCCGGTACATATGGAGCTATACTCTTTTGGAGAGGATACTTTATTCGACCTAAAACCAAGTGAAGTTCCGGGAAAAGTAGCCGAACTCTGTGGCCTAGATTACAACCAATTTCTGCGTTCGGTCATGCTTTCGCAAGGTGATTTTGCACGCTTCCTGAAAGCTAACCCAAACGAGCGCAGCAGTCTTTTGGAAAAAATCACCGATACGGGTATCTATTCTGAAATTTCCAAATTTGCTTATGAAAAGGCAAAGGACGAAAGGCTGAAGCGCGATGAGATGGAGCGACGGTTGCAGGATACACACCTACTACCTGAGGAGCAGCGTGTAGCTTATGAGCAAAGCGTAAAGGAGCTAATCGTACAGGAAACTGTACTTCAGGCCGATATTGTGCAACTACAGGCAAAGGTACAGTGGCTGCAGCAGGTAGCACAGCTACAGGCAAAGCAAGAGCAGCAGCACTCGGCTTTACAGGTACAGGAACAAAAGCTGGCACAGTTACAACCAGAGTTTATCAGGCTGAAGCAGCATGAGCAGGCGCACCAGTTCGTGGGTGAGCTGGCTGAAATCCGCAGTGCCAATAGTAAAGTAGCCGAGGTACATGAGGAGCTGCAAACGCTGCAGAAACGTGTACCTGCACTTGAAACTGAGTTGGAAGCCGCCGGAAAGATAGCCTCAGAGGCAACCAAGGCACATCAGCAGCAGGAAGAGGCCTTACAAAAACTGGAGCCTCTGCTGGCACAGGTTGCACGGCTAGATCATCAACTAAACAGCATTCGTGAATCCTACAGCAAGAACAAGACTGCTTATGTCACTTTTGAGCAACAACTAAAGCAGGAACAAGCACAGCTACAGGCAAAACAACTGCAGCTGGACAAGCTCACCCAAGAAGCTACTGAAATAAAAAACTGGCTGGAGCAAAATGCACAGTTGCAGGATTTGAAAGAGCACTTGCCGGAGTTTAAAGCCACCCTTCGCGACCTGCAGGAGGCAGAGCAACGCATAAAACGTAATCAGCAGGAGCAACAGGAGTTAAACAAACAGCGCCAGCAGGAAGCAAAGCAGTTAAACGACTTACAACTGCTTCAAGCGCAGCAGCAAACGCAGCAAGAGCAGCTTCACCAGCAGAAGGAGGAAAAACTTACCCAGTTAAAAGCTATACTTTCAGATAAAAGTATGGAAGAACTGGAGCAGACTGCGCAGTCGCAACCGGCGCTGGTAGCCAAGTATGAGCGCCTGCAGGAACTGGCGCAGCAACATACAACGCATACACAGAAGCTGCAAAACATAAACGAACTGCTGGAGCAACACACGCGGCAGGCAAAGGAAACAGCTGCCCAGCTAGAGGATTCGCAGGCCAAGTATAAGCAGGCAGAAGATCACCTGCAAACGCTCCAAAAGCTGGTACAACTGCAGCAACAGATTCAGCAGTATGAAGAGGCTCGCCATACATTGGTGAAGGATGAGCCGTGCCCACTCTGTGGTTCTACACATCACCCATTCGCTGACAATGGATATGCTTTCGATTTACCAGAGGAAGTGCAAAAGCGGGATAAGCAGCAGGTGCTAGTTAAGGAACTAGAGAAAAGTATAGGCCAACTACAGCTGCAGCAGAATGCTTTGGATCAAAAGCAGCAGGTAGGTTTTACTGCGAAGTCTGAGACAGAAAAAGAGCTTCAGCGCCTTAACCAACTATTTGAGCAGCTTTCGGAAGGGTTGCCACATACAGTTCATATTTCCGACATAAAACAACTGCAGCAGCTGTGTGAAGCTGAACAGAAAGCTGCCACAGCGCTACAGCAGCAACTAGCACAGGCCCGTAACCTCAGCCGCGACCTTGAAAACCTGAACCAGCAAGTACAGAAACTAAGAGAGGCACAAGTACAGGCACAGGCCACCTTCAACCAACTTCAGCAATCGGACAAGCTTTTGCACACGCAACTACAGAAGCTACAAAGTATACTTACAGATGAGCAGGAGCAGCAGCAGGTGCATACTGAAACAGCTGAATCCTTTGCTGCCAGCTTTGGGCTAAAGTATAAACCAGAAGAGCGCCATACATTGCTGCAAACGTTAGAGCAGCAGTCAGTAAGCTATGCGCAGAAGCAGCAGGCCCTAGAAAGCATGCGCGAAAAGTATATTGAACTGAAAGAGCTGGTAAAAAACCTGAAGAGCAATGTACAGCAGAAAGGTAAAGAGCTGGAAGAGCGAAAGCAGGTTCTGAAAGAAGAACACGAGCAGCTGACACAGCTCAAAACCGAGCGCCATACTTTGTTTGGTGAGAAAGAAACGGAGCAGGAGCGAAAGCTTGCCCAGCAGGAGCTTAAAGTACGTGCCCAACAGGCCGAGGAGGCACGTCGCCATCAGCTGCAAAAACAACAGGAGCTACAAGAAACACGTGCCCGCCAAGCAGATTGCCGCAACAAGCACCAACAGAATAAATCTGTACTAGATGAGCTGCGTGAAGGCCTACTGCATGTGCTGCAGCAGAAAGGAATAGAGACTATAGAGGCTCTTAGCCAGATGCTGCTCCACCGCGATGAAGCCGACCGCCTTGCTAACCTGAAGGCACAAACAGAGAAGCACCTGACTGAATTACGCAAGAGTGTGAACGATGTACAGCAGGAGTTGGCAGTGCTACAGGAGAAACAACTGACAGAGGAAAGTATGGAAGTCCTGCAAGGGCAGCATCAGCAAAAAACAGAACAACAGCGGGAGCTTATATCGCAGCGCGCACGCCACGAGCAATTACTCGAGCAGGATGCACAGCAGCGAGAGAAGAACAAAGAGCTAGCCGAACTGCTGAAAACGCAGCAATTAGTGTGTAATCGTTGGTCGCAGCTAGCCGACCTGATTGGCTCAGCCGATGGTAATAAGTTCAGCCGCTTTGCCCAAGGGCTTACACTGGCAAGGCTGGTGGAGCTGGCTAACCACCACCTGCAAAAGCTTAATGATAGGTACCGTATTCTCAAATCTTCAACAGAGGATCTGGAGCTGCTGATTTTGGACCTGTACCAGGCAGAGGCAGTGCGCCCTATGAATACTCTCTCCGGTGGTGAAAGCTTTTTAGTAAGTTTGGCGCTGGCACTGGGCTTGTCGGATCTGGCTGGCCGTCGCACCCAAATAAATTCGCTGTTTATCGACGAAGGCTTTGGCACCTTAGATGCCGATACCTTGGATGCCGCCATCTCTACTTTAGAGAACCTGCAGGCCAGTGGCAAAATGATTGGCATCATCTCGCATGTGGAGGCGCTGAAAGAGCGTATCAGCACGCAGATTAAAGTACAACGTCAGCCTGGAGGTGTGAGCAAGGTAGAAGTTGTAGGTTGGTAAGGGGCATCTTACCTGGAGCGCCTCCAGAAGCAATAGTTAAGTATAATTTTTTCATAATACCGATACTTAACTATTGCTTCTAAAATATTGGTTTGATTATATTGTATAATAGTTATATATCTACAAACCAATTAACCTAAAGTATGAAAACAAGCTTTACACAGATTTCCACCTTTCTACTCACATTAGTACTTCTTTGCTCTGGCTGTGCCTCTGGTTACAAGGTTGTCAGGCCTGAAGGTCTCCACTACAATGCACAGGCAGAAACTGACGGTGTCGTTTTTGATTACAAGTACGACGTATACACAGAAACAAAGAATAAAAAGTACGCAAGAGAGAGAAGAAAAAGATGGTGCAGGTAGTTGCGGTAAAGATTACCAATAACACTGGCCGTGTATTGGATGGCTCTCAGGATCTAAAGTTTTATGTGGGGCAGCAACAAGTAATGCCTATGGCGCCTGAGATTGTACACAACCTGATCAAGCAGAGCACTCCTTCCCATTTATTGTACTTACTACTTTTGCCTGTTAAATTTACTTCCAGCACTTCTGTGAACGGTGTAGAAACAGAAAGCAAATCATTTCCGATTGGGCTTATTCTTGGCCCGGCCTTAACAGGTATAAATATGGCCGTTGCCAGCTCTTCTAACAAGAAAATGCTGCAAGACTTACGAGTAAATGCCAAAGAAAGCCCTCGCCCTTGGGGCTTTAGCCAAGGGATGAATTTGGTTTTCTTTTTGAACCACTCGATGCGGTGCAGCATCCCTTCACTTTTGTTGGGTTCGATCTTACCCTATGTTCTACCGCCTGCACTTGCCGGCTGTTACCTTTGCTGCAGCAAACATGCCCTGCACCGGGATGTGAACGCAGCTAGTAATATAAGAAATAAGGCGGTCGGGCAGACCGTTTCAGCTTGGGAGATATACAATCGCAGTAGCCAGGTAGCCCAAGAATCCAACCTGCTTTAGCGGTGGGAATGTCAACAACCGGAAGATAATGCCGGGTGAAACAGTCTATGGAATGTTTGGCCTTGCTAACAGTGGATACAACCCTATCAAAATCAAAGTACAAGAATAACAACCCTGCTACTCCTTTTAAGGCTGGCGCGTCAAAAAGTGTCAGCCTTTTTTCATGAACAGCTAGAAGTAGAGAAAATACAGCGCTTCGTCTAAATTATAGGCTGTGTTACAAAAATATATCCTATTTTAGCTCCTTCACTTAATCATCTAACCAATAAGTTTCATCATGAAGCAACGCTCTACACAAAGCAGCCGCGTAAAAAGATCGCTGCTGTTGCTGTGTTCCCTTGGCCTAATGGCTTCACCCACCATGGCACAAAACAGTGCCTCAGCCAACGGGAAGGATAAAGACAAAAGCGACAAAAAAGAGCTGCCACTGGAGGCAGCCCGAAAGATCAAGATTAATACTACGGAAGGCTCCTGGCTGGCACTGGACGTAAGCCCTGATGGCAGCAGGATTATCTTCGATATGCTGGGCGACCTGTACCTGCTTCCTATAGGTGGCGGTAAAGCCGAACAACTGACCTCCGGTATGTCTTTCGACACACAGGCTAAATTTAGTCCGGATGGTAATTCCATCGTGTTTATCTCCGACAGAAGTGGCTCTGATAACGTCTGGACCATGGACCTGGCAACTAAAAAGCCTCGCCAGATCAGCAAGAGCAATAACGAGAACTACCAGTCTGCAGAGTGGACACCAGATGGCAATTATATCATTGCTGCTAAAGGCCGTCGTAACCTGAAGCTACACATGTTCCATAAAGACGGTGGCAGCGGTGCCGAGCTCACAAAAGAGCCGGAGAACATGAAGACTGTAGAACCTGCTTTTGGGAAAGACAGCCGCTACATCTGGTTTGCAAAGCGTACCAGCGCCTGGAACTACAACGCTCAGCTACCACAATACCAGTTGGCAACTTATGACCGCGAGACTGGCGAAGTAGATACCCGTACCTCCCGTTATGGCTCTGCCTTTACTCCTACCCTTTCGCCAGATGGAAATTGGCTGGTATACGGTACACGCTATAACGATCAAACCGGTCTTGTAGCTCAGAACCTGAAAACAGGCGAAGAGAAATGGCTGGCCTACCCGGTACAGCGCGATGAGCAGGAGTCTATCGCTCCGCTTGGTGTGCTTCCTGCCATGTCGTTTACCCCTGACAGCAAGAACCTAGTGGCCTCATATGGTGGCAAAATCTATAGCTTGCCTATAGCTGGTGGAGCAGCAAAGGAAATTCCTTTTGAAGTGAACACCGAAATTGAGGTTGGTCCTAAGCTAGACTTCAAGTTCCCGATCAAGGATGACAAAATGATGACGGTAACACAGATTCGCGATGCCGCTGTTTCTCCGGATGGCAAGCGTGTTGTGTTTACGGCTCTTGACAGGCTTTACATTATGGATTACCCGAACGGTACACCAAAGCGCCTGACGGATGCTGATTACACAGAAGCTCAACCAGCCTGGTCGCCAGACGGTAAGCAAATTGCTTATGTAACCTGGAGCGAGAAAACAGGTGGAGCCATTTACAGACTGAGCGCCAACGGCAAAGGTAAGCCTACAAAACTAACCCAGGAGCAAGGTATCTTTCAGGAGCCGGTTTGGTCGCCTAACGGTGAGCGCCTTGTGTTTGCCAAAGGATCGGCACAGGCTTACCGCGAAGAGCCGGGTCCGGGAGCTTTTGGCTCACGTGAAAGTATAAATTGGATTCCAGCCAAAGGCGGGCAGAGCACTTTTGTTACTACAGCTGATGCAGGCTCTACACCACACTTCGTGAATGGTGAAAACCGCATCTACCTCTATAACAACAAAGAGGGTCTCCTTTCTATGCGTTGGGATGGCACAGACAAAAAGTCTCACGTGAAGGTGAGTGGCATTACTACCTTTGGTTCTGTTGAGGACATGATAGAGGAGGAAATGAACCTCAACATGCACCTGCACGAGCAAGCGCCAAAAGAGAAGCCTTCTACTGCAGCTACAGTTATCAAGGCTCCGGTAGGCGACAGAGCGTTAGCTTTGATCAACAACGAAATCTATGTGGTTACTATCCCGGTAGTAGGTGGTGAAACTCCTGCTATTTCTGTGGCTGAGGTAACGAAGTCTCAGTTCCCGAGCTGGAAGCTTACTGAAATTGGCGGTCAGTTCCCAAGCTGGTCTGCAGATGGCAAGAAAGTATACTGGTCTATCGGTAACGGCTTCTTTGCTTACGACCTGGAGGCAGCCATTGCCCAGCAGCGCAAAAACGAAGCGAAGGATACCGCTGAAGATAAGAAGGAGAAAGCCGATGCTACTACAGCCACACCTGATTCTCTAGGTACAGAGGCTGTAAAAGTAGAGGGCTATAAGCCGGTAGAGACGAAAATTGCCATTCAGGTAGAGCGCGACATCCCGCAGGGAACTATACTGCTACAAGGTGCCCGCCTCATTACCATGAAAGGCGACGAGATAATTGAAAACGGCGACATCCTGATTGAGAATAACCGTATCAAGGCTGTTGGTCCTTCAGGTTCACTTAATGCACCAAAAGGAGTTAAGGTGGTAGATGTGAAAGGCAAAACCATCACGCCTGGTTTTGTGGATACACATGCGCACATGTGGCCTCGTTGGGGTGTACATACTAACCAAGTATGGATTTATGCAGCTAACCTGGCTTATGGTGTTACCACTACCCGCGACCCACAAACTGCTACTACCGACGTGTTGACGTACGCAGACATGGTGGATGCAGGTAAGATCATTGGTCCAAGAGTATACTCTACTGGCCCAGGTGTAGGCTATTGGTCTTACAACCTCAAGAGCCAGGAGCACGCGAAGCAGGTGCTGCGCCAGTACTCTGAGTATTACAACACCAAAACTATTAAAATGTACCTGGTAGGTAACCGCCAACACCGCCAGTGGATCATAATGGCGGCTAAAGAGCAGGGGCTGTTACCGACAACAGAAGGTGGCCTTGACTTTAAGCTGAACATGACGCAGGCCATCGATGGTTACCCAGGTCATGAGCACTCCTTCCCCATCTACCCACTGTACAAAGACGTGGTAGACTTCGTATCAGCGTCGCAGATGGCTTATACGCCTACCCTACTGGTATCTTACGGTGGCCCTTGGGCAGAGAACTACTATTACGCCACTGAAAATGTGAATGGTGATAAGAAGCTTAACTACTTCACACCCAAGTACGAGCTGGATGCCAAGTCTCGCCGCAGACCAGGCTGGTTTATGAAAGAGGAGCACATTTTTGAGCGCCACGCTGAGTTCGTCAATAAACTGGTGAAGGCCGGTGGTCTGGCTGGTGTGGGTTCTCATGGGCAGTTGCAGGGCCTAGGCTACCACTGGGAGCTTTGGTCGGTGCAATCGGGTGGTATGAGCAACCACGACGCACTGAAGGTTGCCACCATACTTGGAGCTAAGTCACTAGGTCTGGATGGGGACATCGGCTCTATCGAGAATGGTAAATTAGCCGACCTTGTTATTATGGATGAAAACCCACTGGAGAACATCCGTAACTCCAACACCATTAAGTTTGTCATGCGCAACGGGCGTTTGTACGATGGAGAAACCCTAGATGAGCTTGCACCAACCAAGCGTAAGGCTCCGGCCTTCGAGTGGCACAGCATGCAGCCGCTGGGTGTACCAGGCATTAAGAACTAAGTTGTACGTGATAATTTTAGTTAAAAGCCTCCCGCTAAGTAAGCGGGAGGCTTTTATTTTGTACACCAAACTTAACTCTTGATGAAGGTATACCCGTATCTATACAAAACTCAAAAAACGAACTATGAAAAAGACCCTTTCTCACCTGCTGTTAAGCTTTATGTTATGTGCAGCTGTTGCCTGCGGCGGAAGTACACAAGACCAAGAAGAAGGTAAATCCCCGGTATCAGCCGACGATCCGAAAGCTCCCACCACAGCTCCTGATAAACCCACAACTGATATAGGTGAAGGACTTGAAGATTCTGCAGCCACTATAGAACAGTCGCAGGACAGCCTGTAGAAAGATTTAAGCGGAGGAACAGGTGTTAAAAAGTGGATCTAAACATGCTGCTTTGGCTTTAGCAATAGTACCTTTGCCTCATAAACACCACTTATGAGAAAGTTAACCCTCAACCTATTGATAATTACGGTTTTGACCGCCACTCTCTCCTGCAAAAGCGATAGCAAAGATGCACAGGAGCAGTTTCGGGAGCGTCGGCAGGCCATTCTGGACCGTGATGAAAACACACCAACTGCTACTGCTGAGGATCCGGTTGCAACTGTAGGAAAGGCTCCTGCCCCCACTTCGGATACTCCGTCAAAACCAGCTACGGCAGCCGGCGACAAAGTAGTAGGTATAAAAGATGGTGACACGGTGGTGCTGCTCCGCAATGGGCAGGAGGTAACGGTGCGCTTGTATGGTGTAGATACTCCAGAAAAGAATCAGGCATTCGGGCAAAAAGCCAAGGAATATACTTCCAATCTGGCTTTTGGTAAAAACGTGCGCCTTATTGTAAATAACACCGATCGCTATGGCCGCACAGTAGGCACCATTATACTTCCGGATGGGCGAAGCCTGAATGAGGAGCTGGTGCGCAACGGCTATGCCTGGCACTATAAAGCTTACTCGAACGATAAGAACCTGGCAAACGCCGAGGCCGATGCCCGCCGTTTCAAACGTGGTCTGTGGCAGGATGCTAAACCTGTTGCGCCATGGGACTTCCGTAAAGAGCAACGCAGTGGCAGTAGCTCCAGCACTGCTTCCAGTACCTCTAACGCCCCTATCCCTGCCGGTGCCACTAAACGTACGGTTTATCTTTGCAACAGCGGTGGCTCATCGGTGTACCACCTCGATAGCAGCTGCCATGTCCTGAAGCGTTGCAAAGAAGAGGTCATCAAAACCACAGAAGCCGCTGCCATTAGGGAGTATGGGCGCAGAGCCGACAAAACCTGCAGCAGGTAAAGCATATTTTTTATACCTTTAATTTTCGCCAAGCAATATTATACATGAATTTACCCTTCATTGAACCTTTGGCACGACGTGTAAAGAGTGCCGCCCTATTACTAATCTTTTGCGCCGCTACCTCCTGCCAAACAGGAGCATCAGACGAAACAACGCAGACAGATGCTGTATCAAGTGAACCGGAGGTAACAGCTGCTGTAGCCACCGAAAAAAGACCTGCTCCCGAATTCTTTGCTATTCCTGAAGAAATGCTTAAAAAACGCGTGTGGATTTGTGAGGACAACCAGTCAGACATTTTCCACGTGAAGCATGACTGTCCAATTCTGGTGCAGTGCAAAGGAAAAGGTACTTTCAGAAACCTACTGCTCCCCAGAGCCATCGAAGACTACGGACGCTATAATTGCCAGGAGTGCAGCGAAGACTTAGACTTCATTTTCGATCAGGACGCTGTGAGAGAACTTGGTAAATAAAAGAGCATGCCAAGGCAGTACGTTTCATAACTGCCTTGTAAAAAACAGGGAGCTTCTGCCGCAGCAGGAGCTCCCTGTTTTATTAGGAAGTACAAGTGTACTTATTTTTTACCGTGCAATACCAACAAAGGCACCTTTGCCTGGTAAGTCATACGCTCGGCAAGGCTTTGTGAAAACAGGCTTTTCAGAAAACCTTTCTCCCTCCTTACAAGAGCCAGCACATCGCCTCCTACCTGGGTATAATAGTCATTCAACCCTTCGTCGCGGTGCTTGCTGGTAACCTCATGAAATGTGAGTGGCACATTCGGAAACAGCTCCTTTAGCTCCGCCCTGAAAGCGGCAGCCTCTTCCCCATCCTGCTTCTCGCGTCCTTTTACCACGTGTACCACATCTATCGTTGCCCCAAAACAGCTACCTAAGCTTACCACTTCTTTGATAGCTTGTATGTCTTCTGGGCTATAGTCGGATGCATACACAATGTGCTCAACCCGAGGAGCTGGGGCACTAACCGGTACCGACAGCACCGAGCACTTTACCTCTTCGATTACGGCCTCTGTGTTACTACCAATCAAGAGTTCTTCCATTGTGCTATCCACCCCTGTTGTCCCCATCACAATCAGGTCGTAGCCTTCTTTTTTACTTAATTGCTCGGCAATATCTGTTAGAAGAGCTTCTTTAAGAATATAGTCACATGTAAAGCCGCCATCGCGGTTTGCGCCAAACTTCTCTTCCATATGCAGCACCATGGCTTTCAGCTTCTCAGCGGCAGTGCGCATCTGCTCCCCCAGCAGTTCGCTTGCCACCAGCGCTGTTTCCGATGTGTCTACAATTGGCAGGTGCACCACATGCAGTAGCGTAAGGTGCGCTCCGGCATGCTGTGCTATATGCACAGCATACTCCACAGCCTTCCCCGAGGTACCAGAGAAGTCAGTGGGACATAGTATTTTCCTCATTTTTGCGTTTGTTGTTGTTAGCTTGTGTCTGATTATATCATCATATTACTATGTATACGCAAGTTTAGCAAGAGGTTAATAACATAATATCATAACCACATCAGATTTGTGCAATGTAAAACACTTAAACACTATGTATAACTACGGATATTCCAATTAATGGCATCACATTAAGTTGGATGCTGATAACAAAGTGATGACATTTAAAAAGCCCCACCGGCTGTATCAGCTGGTGGGGCTTTCTTTTTCTTTTTGTACTTTATCAACCTGTCATCAGAGCTCCAGGTGCTTGTTCCTGTCTGTCGGCCTGTACCAGGCGGTCTAACATATCGCGCGCTTCCTGGCAAGTATCTACGTGGTACTTGGCAACCGAAGAGGCTGTACCAACTTTGATAGTATATGAATTGCGCGGCATGGCTTTGAATATGTCTTCGTCGCCCCAATCGTCGCCTACGGCCATTACAAACTTATGCGGGAACTTGCTTAGCCAGTAACTGGAAGCCTTACCCTTGTTGATTTCCTGGGCTTTCACCTCTACAGCCATTTGCCCATCCAGCACCTGCAGGTTACTGTTAGATGCCAGGAAGTTTAAGTGGCTCACCAACTCACGGGCACGAAGCTCGCCTAAGCCGGTTTCTACGCGGCGGTAGTGCCACACCAGCGAATACTCTTTCTCTTCTATAAACGAGCCAGGGGTACGGTCTACATACAGATCCAGGATCAGGCGGATATCTTTTTTCCAGTCGTCCATCAGGCTCAGCATGGTTTGCCAGCCAGTGCCACGCTGCTTTATCCAAACGCCGTGCTCGGCAATAATATCGATGTTCAGGTGACCTAACCAGTCCTGCATAGTAGCTTTCTCACGGCTGCTCATTACAACCACCCTGTTTTTAGGGTTACTGCTCAAACGCTCCAGCAACTCCATCAGGTCATCATCCGGGCGGGCCATCAGTGGTCGGTGGCGGTAGTCTACTAAGGCACCATCATACTCCAGGAAGAACAGACGCGAACTGGAAGATTCGTAGGCATTGCTCATCTCCAGGAAGGTAGATTCGTCGAGGTAAGAGGTTGCCAGCGACAGCTGCTTTATCTTTACATAAGACAGGCGGTCCATAAACATACTTACCCAATGGTGGATATTATAGCGACGGAGCGACTCCTGCATGTTGCGCATATGCTGTATCTGCTCCTCTTCCGGCATCACCAAGGCTTGGTAGATAGAATCTACCATTTGGTTGATGTCGTTCGGGTTGATCAGCAGGGCATCAGACAGCTCTTTAGACGCTCCGGCCATCTCACTAAGTATAAGCACACCTTTCTGATCCAGCTTACTGGCCACATACTCCTTGCAGACCAGGTTCATCCCATCGCGCATAGGCGTTACCAGTGCTACATCTGCCATGCGATAGAAGGCGGATAGCGTTTCGAGTGGGTATGAGCGGTAGAAATACTGAATCGGGTTCCAGCTTATGTCGCTATACTTACCGTTGATGCGGCCCACCATCTCGTCGACCTCTTCTTTCAGCTCTTTGTACTTCTCCACGGCATCGCGGCTTGGCACCACCAACATCAGCAAGGTTACCTTCTCATGGAACTCCGGATGTTTCTCCAGGAAGAGCTCAAATGCTTTCAGGCGCTGTGCAATACCTTTTGAGTAGTCGAGGCGGTCAATGGAAAGTATGATTTTTTCTGCGTTGAGGTTGTTGCGGTAAATACGCTCCCGCTTTTTCACTTCTTCTAACGCAGCGGTTCCTGAGTACTTTTCATAGTCAATTCCCATCGGGAACGAGTCAACTAGCAGCGAGCGGTTAGGTGTATGAATCCACCCGTGCATGCTGCCATGGCCGACAAGCCTGTTTACTGAGCTGAGGAAGTGACGCATATCATCGTAGGTATGGAAGCCTACAAGGTCGGATCCCAACATGCCTTCCAGCAATTCTTTTCGCCATGGCAAGAGGCGGAATACCTCATAACTCGGGAACGGGATGTGCTGGAAAAAGCCGATAGTACTGTCAGGCAGTTTCTCGCGAAGCATGCTTGGCAGTAGCAACAACTGGTAGTCGTGTACCCAGATAGTGTCTTCTGGCCCAGCCTGCTTCACCACCTCTTCGCAATACTTTTGATTAACCTTTACATAGGTTTCCCAAAGCTGCTGATCGTAGATAGCATATTGGCTAAAATAGTGAAAGGTTGGCCACAAGGTTTCGTTGCTGAAACCCTCATAAAACTCCTTGATCTCTGACTCTGTAAGGAAGACAGGGTGCATACTCTCCTGCTTCAGGTCAGTGGTAATCTGTTGCTGCTTAGCTTCTTCTGTCACCACCAAGCCAGGCCAGCCAATCCAAAGATTATCACCCTCCTTGTAAATAGAACCTAAGCCTGTAGCAAGTCCTCCCTCACTTGTCTTATAGCTCAGTTCTCCTTCTTTCTCTTGCAGTTTTACAGGTAGTCTGTTAGAAACGATAATCAGTTTTGCCATGCTCTGTGGTTTTGTTCCGGCATGCAGCGCAGCCTTGGGATTGAGTCGCAGATGAACTGCAGCTGTGTGCCGGGTAAAGGTTTATCTCCAGCGGTTGACACGCATCAACCTACCTTCACATACGTACATAGTGCGCCTCACGTTCTCTAATATAGTAAAATAACTATTAACAACTAAATTTTAACACAACTTATACACTTCAGCCTTAGCATATAACCCTTTGCGGCCTTCCGTAGTAATTCCCTTCAAACAGCAACCCGATGAAAGCCTATGACATCATTTGAAATATGGTACGAACAGTTTCAAAACATCTTTACCGGCCTGAGTATAATAGCAGCCGCCATTGTAGCAGGGTCTATTGCCAAGCACCTCATTTTCAAAGCACTAAATTTATATAACCGCCCAGACAACCCCATCCTCTTCAAGTCGCTGACGAGAAACCTGAGCGGTCCGTTTTCGCTGTTTCTACCCTTACTCTTCGTTACGATAGTGCTTCCTGTTCTGCCCTACGAACAGAACATAATAGAGGGAATGCGCCGGTTAACAGAAATTCTTAACATCGTTGCTTTTGCCTGGATTCTTATAAAACTCACAGATGTGGCCCGTGACATGGTACGCCACAAGTATAACATAGAGAATAAGCCTGATAATATTCGAGAGCGCAGGCTAATAACGCAGTTGCAGTTTCTCCGGAAGGTTACCGTTGTTACCATCCTATTCATAGCAACCTCGCTTATACTGTTGAGCTTTGACCCGGTACGCAGGCTGGGCACAGGTCTTTTAACCTCTGCAGGTGTGGCAGGCGTGGTTGTAGGCTTCGCTGCCCAAACATCCATTGCCAACCTGTTGGCGGGCTTGCAGATAGCCTTTACACAACCTATCAGGATGGATGATGTGCTGGTAGTGGAAGGTGAATTTGGCCGGGTAGAGGAAATAACGCTTACCTATGTTGTGCTGCGGATCTGGGATAACCGTCGCCTGATTCTGCCTTTGAACTACTTTATTCAGAAGCCGTTCCAGAACTGGACACGCACCGGCTCCGACATACTGGCTACTGTGTACCTCTACACAGATTATACTGTCCCCATTGAGCCCCTACGAAAGGAGTTTGACCGTGTGCTTGCCTCTACAGAATTGTGGGACAGGCAAGTGTCGGTGCTGCAGGTAACAGACTCCAAAGAGCGTACCCTGGAGCTGCGGGCGCTCATGAGTGCCCAGAGTTCCGGCATTGCCTGGGACCTGCGCTGTTACGTGCGTGAGAAGCTAATTGACTTTATACAGCGCAACTACCCAAATGCCTTACCTAAAACCCGTAGCGAATTTGTGGGCGATAAATTGCCGCCCTTACCAGAGCTTTCGTAACTTCAGCCTGCCCAACCAAAGTATAGCTTATGAATTTCTTCGACGGCATTGACCCGATGCTGGTAGACTGGGTTATTATACCTGCCCTTATCTTTTTTGCTCGCATATGCGATGTTACACTCGGCACCTTACGCATCGTCTTTGTTTCTAAAGGCGATAAAGTGGTGGCTCCCATACTTGGCTTTCTGGAGGTGTTGATCTGGCTAATTGCCATCACACAGGTGATGGAGAACCTGAGCAATGTAGCCTCCTACCTGGCATGGGCAGGTGGCTTTGCCATGGGTAACTTTCTGGGGCTACGCGTAGAGCAGAAGCTTGCCTTAGGCCAGATGGTAGTGCGGGTTATCACTGTAGAGCCGGCTGATAAACTGATTGATCGCCTGAAGGGCCACGGTTACCGCCTCACATGTATTGATGCACGAGGTACGCGTGGGAAGGTAAACCTACTCTTCCTTATTGTAAAGCGCAAAAAGCTGCAGCACTTGCTCAATATCATCCACGATTACAACCCACAGGCATTCTATTCTGTTGAGGACGTGCGTTCTGTATCAGAGATTGGTCTTGCACAGGCAGAAACAGAGAGAGGGGCAGATGTTCGCAAGCTGTTTCCCCTACGTAAAGGCAAATAGCAGCAAGACAATTGCTAATGTAACTCCTTGGGATATTTATATAAAACAGAAGCCGCCACCGCTAATAATCTTTGCGGTGGCGGCTTCTGTTTTATACTTACTCCAGGTTAAGCTTGATTCTGTCTAGAAGATAGCTTGAAGTATGTTACAGCCATTGGCGGTAATTTCAGAGTAACAGAATGTTCCTGCCCATGGAATGGCTCCGGCATGCTCGGGATCGGCTCCAGGTTATGCACATTGCTGCCTCCATAACGGCTATCGTCTGAGTTGAATACCTGAACCCATTCGCCTGCATGTGGCACACCCATGCGGTAATGCTCATGCAAGGCCGGTGTAAGGTTACAAACTACCAGTATCTCATCTCCTGGGTTGTTTCCTTTGCGCAGGAAGCTGATTACAGAATTGTGAGCATCGTTTATGTCCACCCACTGGAAACCCTCCGGGCTGAAGCTGTGTGCATACATGGCTGGCTCGGCCTTGTAAATAGCATTCAGCTCACGCAGCAGTTCCTGGATTCCATGGTGAGGGCCATACTGCAGCAAGTGCCAATCCAAGCTGCTGTCGTGGTTCCATTCAGAACCCTGTGCTATATCAGCCCCCATGAACAGGAGCTTGGCTCCAGGGTGAGCATACATATAGGCATAGAGCGTGCGCAGGTTAGCAAAACGCTGCCAATCATCGCCTGGCATTTTATTCAGCAGAGATCCTTTGCCATGCACTACCTCATCGTGTGAAAGCGGCAACATAAACCTTTCGGAGAAGGCATAAACAAGGCTAAACGTAATCTCTCCCTGATGGTAGCGACGGTAGATAGGATCTGTAGAGAAGTAGTGCAGCGTATCGTGCATCCAGCCCATCATCCACTTCATATTGAAGCCCAGGCCGCCGTTTTCTACAGGACCAGTAACTGCCGGCCATGCGGTGGACTCCTCCGCGATAGTGAGCACCTCCGGGAAGTTGTTATGCACGGCATGGTTAAACTCTTTCAGGAAAGAGATGGCCTCCAGGTTCTCCCGCCCGCCATGCTCATTAGGTATCCACTCCCCCTCTTTGCGGCTGTAGTCCAGGTACAGCATGGAAGCCACTGCATCCACACGCAGTCCGTCTACATGGTATTTATCCAGCCAAAACAACGCATTACTGATCAGGAATGACCTAACTTCGCTACGGCCATAGTTAAAGATATAGCTGTTCCAGTCTGGGTGGAAGCCTTTGCGCGGATCGGCATGCTCAAACAAGTGTGTACCATCGAAGTAGGCAAGGCCATGCTCATCAGACGGGAAGTGCGAAGGCACCCAGTCCATGATTACGCCGATACCATGTTGGTGCAGCACATCGATCAGGTACATCAGGTCCTCTGGTTCGCCCAACAGGCTGTGTGCGGCAAAGTATCCGGTAATCTGGTAGCCCCAGGAGCCACTGAACGGGTGGTGCATTACCGGCATCAGTTCCACGTGGGTAAAGCCCAGATCCTTAACATAGCGTGGAAGCTCATCTGCCAGCTCGCGGTACGTAAGCGGGCGGTTATCTTCCTCCGGCTTGCGGCGCCAGGAGCCCAGGTGCAGCTCATACACACTGTAAGGCTGTGGCTGTCCGGCTTTGTTCTTACGCTCATCAATCCAGGCCTGGTCGTTCCACTGGTACTCCAGCTTGCTCACAATAGAGGCTGTTTGCGGCGGCACCTCACGGCGGAAGGCAAACGGGTCACTCTTCTCGACATGGTACAGGTGGTATTTAGACTTGATGTGGTACTTGTACATCACGCCAATTTCCACATCCGGTATAAAGCCTTCCCATATGCCGGAGCCATCCAGGCGCACGTGCAACTGGTGGCTGTCACGGCTCCAGCCGTTGAACTCACCCATTACCGATACCTGATCGGCATTAGGAGCCCAAACAGCAAAGTATGTACCCTGCCTGCCACTCACTTCCATCGGGTGGGAGCCAAGCTTTAAGTATAGGTTATAGTGTCTGCCCTCTTTAAAGAGGTAGATATCGAAATCTGTGAAGAGACTGGCATACCAAACAGACATATCTTGCGGCTGATCTGCAGGCACGATAACATCACCAGTCTCTACAACCTTGGTGGCTGCTGTTTTACTACCGGTGCCGTGCACATTCATCTTTACAGCCTCTATTACGCCATCCTTCGCTGCCACTTCAACAGGCACATCTTCCTCTGTTCCTTTCTTAGGCCTTCCGCGTCTCTTGGCAGTAGCGGTTTTGCCAGTATCTTCAGCTACACCTGCAACTGGCACACCCGATTCATCCAATGGCACATCAGAGGCTTTCTTACGGCCCCGCTTAGCCGAAGGCTTCGCAGTTGCCTCCGCCTCTGCCTCCTCGGCTGCCATAGGCTTTTTCTTGCGCGTAGTGCCAGCTTTAGAGGTTGTTGCTTTGGTTGCCTTTTCTGTATCGGTGGTCTCGGGGGTTGTGCTTTCTTTTCTCTTAGCCATTCTTATACTTTTTCATGATGTATTTGATGCCTCTGATAGGGATGAGCACCCAATCCGGACGGTTATTCAATTCATAGCCCAGCTCATAGATCGCTTTCTCCAGTAAGAAGGTATGGATGAGTATCTCAAAGTCCTCCTCCTTAGCCGGCACAATACCAGTACCCATGGTTTTAGCAAGGTAGCTGTGCATGTAGAAGCCACTCGCATAGTGGTACCACTGTTCAGCCCAAGCCTCCAGGTAATCTAAGTCCTCCTTACGCAAACCTTCTTCCTGGAACAGGGCATTATAGGCTGCATAATGGAAGGAGCGGATCATACCCGCCACATCACGCAGGGCTGAGCGCTTCAGGCGGCGTTCGCTGAAGGAACGTGCTGGCTCACCCTCAAAGTCGATGATGTAGAAGTCTTTGCCTGTAAACAGCACCTGCCCCAGGTGATAGTCACCGTGGGTACGGATCTTCTGAGTATCGATTTTGTGGGCAAATATCATTTTCAGACGCTCCAGAATCTCCTCACGCATCTGTAGCACTTCCTCTGCCTCACCTCTTACATGCTCCGGCAGGTTTGGCAGGTGCTTCTGCAAGCTGTCGAAGTTGCTGCGTACCAGGGAAGTGAGCGAAGAGTATAACGACCGCTGATAGTGCAGCGAGAAGTTATCCGGTACAAAGTCTTTGTCATCGGTGATGGAGCCCAGCGCCAGGTGCATCTCTGCTGTACGCTGGCCGAGTAGTTCCACACGTTCTACATGAGCACCGCCAATCTGTAGCTGCACCTCCTCCGGAATCTCAGAGAAAGACAGCGGACGGGACAGTGTACCAGCTACCTGACCTAGTTTTGTACGCTCGGTCTGGGTTTGCAGGCGCTCATACAGGCGTTTCAGGGAATCTCCGATATAGCTCCAGGCATCGCCCTGGTTTGGCACCAGTTCCTGCAGCATCATCAGCACCATAGGCTGCTTCTTATCCTCATGCTGTTCTAACGATCCCAGGTAACGTGGCACATGCGCAAAGCCTACGTGCTCGGTTAGCATCCGCACCACCTCCACATCAGGGTTCATGGTGCGGTCCAGCTTACGGTATACCTTCATAAAGAAGGTGTTGTTATAGATAATGGAAGTATTACTTTGCTCTGCGGCGAGTATTTTGGATGTTACCGGTCCCTCGACGTTACGCAGTTCAACAGCCACATTTCTATCGCTCAGTCCGATCAGCTCTGCATCGTTATGGCGTATTCTTTTGCGCCTGGCCATTAGCTGCAGCAGCAGCTGACGGAAGTCGTCGCTGTAGAGGGCATCGTACAAGATACCTTCCTTGCCGTCTATACTTACACGCGCTATAACGGCATTAGCGCTAGAGTTACGTAGATCCTGCTCCTGCTCTCCTGATGCAAAGGCAACCGGTAGTTGGTACAGCTCTGGCAGACCTTCGTTGTAGCTAACCTCTACAAACAGCATTGCTGCTCCACCTTTGCTTAGCGGCATCGGCATGTTCTGGATAACTTGCATGCGCTGCATGGTACGTGCTTTACCTCCAAACCAGCGGCGCTGCCAGATGTACTGTGGCAGCACATGGCTTTCCAGCTCGCGCAGCGTGCGTGCATCCAGTGGCTGCTTTAGGCTGCTCATCTGAACGGCAGGCTTAGACTGATCCTGACCGGAATCCTTGTTTGCCTCCTGCGGACGAAGCTCCAGCCAGTAGTACCCGTGGCCGCCTATCGTAAACAAATATGACTCATCCTTGACACCCGGGAACTTGTTCTTGCTGAATACCTCCACCGGAACATGACCTTTGTAGTCGCGCAGGTCCAGCTCCACAGCCTCAGGGAAGCGCGACAGGTTGGCGATTACCAGGATAGTCTCGTCCTCATACTCCCGCACAAAAGCCAGTACTTTGGAGTTGCTTGGGTTCAGGAACTTTATACTTCCGCGGCCAAAGGCTTTGTAACGCTTGCGCATGTTAATAGTGCGGCGCATCCACCAGAGCAGCGAGTTGGCATTATGGTTCTGCGTGTCCACATTCACCGACTCATACTTATACTCTGGGTCGATGATAACTGGCAGGTACAGCTTCTGAGGGTTTGCATCTGAGAAGCCTGCATTACGGTTATCGTTCCACTGCATCGGTGTACGCACACCATCGCGGTCGCCCAGGTAGTAGTTGTCGCCCATGCCAATCTCATCGCCATAGTATACCACCGGCGTACCTCGCATCGAGAACAGCAGAATGTTCATCAGCTCGATCTTAGCGCGGTCGTTGCCCAACAGTGGGGCCAGGCGGTGGCGTATACCCAGGTTAATGCGAGCCTGCGGATCCTTCGTGTATACTTTATACATGTAGTCGCGCTCCTCGTCGGTCACCATCTCCAGCGTCAGCTCATCGTGGTTACGCAGGAACATAGCCCACTGGCAACTCTCTGGTATGGCTGGCGTCTGGTTAAAGATGTCGATGATCGGATAACGGTCCTCCATCTTGAGCGACATGAACAGGCGCGGCATGATAGGGAAATGATAGTTCATGTGGCACTCGTCCCCGTTGCCAAAGTAAGAGGCAGAATCCTCCGGCCACATGTTCGCTTCAGCCAGCAGTAGCTTACCTGTATACTTCTGGTCCACGTGCGCGCGAAGCTTTTTCAGGAAATCGTGTGTCTCAGGCAGGTTCTCACCATTAGTACCCTCACGTTCGAACAGGTATGGCACGGCATCCAAACGGAAGCCATCTACGCCCAGATCGAACCAGTAATCAAGCGTTTTAAAAACCTCCTTTTGCACGGCAGGGTTGTCGTAGTTCAGGTCTGGCTGGTGCGAAAAGAAACGGTGCCAGTAGTATTGCTCCGCTACAGGGTCCCAGCTCCAGTTACTTGGCTCGTAGTCGGTAAAGATGATACGAACATCTTTATACTTGCTTGGGTCGTCGCTCCATACATACCAGTCTCTGTACTTAGAACCCTTCTTGGCCCGACGTGCCCGCTGGAACCACGGGTGCTGGTCGGAAGTGTGGTTGATAACCAACTCAGTGATAACCTTAAGACCACGCTTGTGTGCCTCCCGCACAAAAGCTTTAAAGTCCTGCATGTTGCCGTAGCTCGGGTTAATGCTAAAGTAGTCGGCAATATCGTAGCCGTCGTCGCGGAGAGGCGATGGGTAAAAGGGCAGCAGCCAAATGGCCGTTACTCCTAAGTCTTCGAGGTAATCAAGCTTTTGCATCAGGCCTTTAAAGTCGCCGATGCCGTCGCCGTTACCATCCTTAAAAGCTTTTATGTGCAGCTCATAAATAATGGCGTCTTTGTACCAATGGATGTTGTCGTCAAACTCGAATTTTTCGTCTGCCATAGTTGTGGTCAAAAGGGTTCTTTCTTAATGGTTGGTGTGGTGGTCATTCGGTAGCCAATTATCATCGAGGTTATCATGCCCCATACCTGGGTTTGCCTCTCCTATACGGAAAACATGCACCGGCATCTCATGCGGACGCAGCTCCACGTAATTAAACTCGCCTGTCCAGGTATACTTACGCTCTGTTAGCAGGTCGTGCACCAGGTACTGTTGGTCACTGTCCATTTTCAGCCTCCAGAGCGGCACTTTTACCCAGCCACTTTGTGTGTGGTGCGGGTCAAGGTTTACTACTACGAAAATTTTATTTCTAAAGTCGCTGCTCCACTTGGCGTAGCATAGTATGGCTTGGTTCTCACAGTCACCAAACTCAATGTTCCAGGTGGTTTGCAGGGCAGGGTTTACTTTTCTGATCTTGTTGATGAGTGTGATTACCTCTCGGATCTTAGTGAGCTTGCCCCAGTCCCAATGCTTAACCTCATACTTCTCAGAGTCATAGTACTCCTCTTTTCCTGGTACAGCCTGGTTAATGCCAAACTCATACACCGGGCCGTAGAGGCCATAGTTAGAAGACAGCGTAGCAGCCATTACCACACGGGTAATGTGTGTAGGCTCTCCACCCTCCTGCAGGGCATAAGGAAGTATATCAGGTGTGTTAGGCCAGAAGTTCGGGCGGAAGTACTCGCGCAGTTCAGACTGGGTAAGCTGCTGCATGTACTCTTTGATTTCCTCTACTGAGTTTCTCCAGGTGTAGTAAGTATAGGACTGCGTAAAGCCAATCTTCGCCAGGCGCTCCATCACGCGCGGGCGGGTAAAGGCCTCGCTCAGGAAAATTACCTGCGGATACTCTTTGTGCACCTCCGCTATTACCCACTCCCAGAAGCTGAAAGCCTTGGTGTGCGGATTGTCTACCCTGAACACAAACACTCCCTGCTCTATCCAGTGGAACAGCACGCGACGGAGCTCACGCCAAAGGTTTGGCCAGTCCTCCGTTTCGAAGTTAACAGGCAGCACATCCTGGTACTTTTTAGGCGGGTTTTCGGCATACTGCACGGTACCATCCGGGCGCCACTTAAACCACTGCGGGTGCTCTTTTACATACGGATGATCCGGAGAACACTGAATGGCAAAGTCCAGAGCCACCTCTATACCGTGCTCTCGTGCCTGATGCACAAATGTCCGGAAATCATCAAGTGTGCCTAGTTCAGGCAGGATAGCATCGTGGCCACCTTCGGCAGCACCAATTGCCCATGGTGAACCCGGCTCGCCAGGTTCTGAAGTTACAGAGTTGTTCTTACCCTTTCGGAAAGCACGGCCAATCGGGTGGATTGGTGGCAGGTAGATTGTATCGAAGCCCATCTCGGCAATGCGCGGCAACAGGCGAATACAGTCCTGAAAGGTGCCATGGCGCCCTGCCTCGTGAGCAGCAGACCTAGGGAAGAATTCGTACCATGCACTGAACAAAGCTTTCTTACGCTCTACGTCCAGCTGCAATACCTTGTCGTAAGTGGTTACATTCTGCTTATCGCAGCAGGCATCCATCAGGTCGCTTACATCGTGGCCTGTGGCAAAAGACACATCTTCAGCATGTGAGTGACTGTTACGCAGCTGCTCTGCCCATTTGCGAAGGCGCTTCTGCTGCCCTGGCTTGGCATTCTCGGCAGCGGCGTCCAGCAACTGGGCTCCTATTTGCAGCTCCACGGTTACATCCTGGTTTGCCTCAAACTTTTTCTTGAGCCCTTTCTGCCAGGTGTAAAAGTGATCTACCCAACCTTCGATGGTGTATTCATAGCGGCCCATAGCATCCGGCGTGAACGCTGCCTGCCAGCGGTCGTTGCCTAAGAATTGCATTGGCACCGCCTCCCAGTTCTTTCTGCGGCTGTGCCGGTAAAGTAGTCTGGCTTTAACCTCGTCATGCCCGTCGGCAAAAACATCAGCGGTTACTACCAGCTCCTCTCCCACCACACGCTTAGCTGGGAATCTGCCACAATTGATCTCGGGCTTTACATTTTCAATAACAATTCGTTTTGTTCCTTCGAGCTGTTCCATTAAGATATACTTCTGCTTTAACCGTTGTACGTACTTATCTGGGGTAAATATGTTTCGGTGAATATTCTAAGTAGATGCGCAACCCTCGTCAGCTGTCC
The DNA here is from genome assembly GCF_000973725.1 of Pontibacter korlensis. Taxonomy (NCBI): domain Bacteria; kingdom Pseudomonadati; phylum Bacteroidota; class Cytophagia; order Cytophagales; family Hymenobacteraceae; genus Pontibacter; species Pontibacter korlensis. Next base: position 5,231,716 of record NZ_CP009621.1, read on the forward strand.
CGGCAGTAGAGTGAATGTGCAAAAAAAATATCAATAGCTGTACTAATTCCGAATAAAAAATGCACAACCTAAAGCTCACAAAGTCAGTTAAAACGTGCTGAGAAAATCCATTACTATTATGGCAATATTAAGAGAGATAGGAGCACATTTTTCACCAGATAAACAAGGCACAGTTTTTACAGTTTGGGCACCTAATGCCGAAAAAGTAGAAGTGCTTTTGCACAAACCTGAACCAATACAAGTACCATTGCAACGAGAGGCCATGGGCTACTGGACCGGCCTGAGCGAGTTTGCCACACCAGGCACACGCTACACTTTTACATTGGACGATGAAACCGAGCGACCAGATCCGGCCTCCCAGTTTCAGCCAACAACAGTACACGAGGCATCCGAAGTTATTGACCATACCTCCTTTAACTGGACAGACAGGAACTGGAAGGGCTTGCCACTGGAGCAGTACATTATTTATGAGCTGCACGTAGGCACTTTTTCAGAGGAAGGCACTTTTGAAGGAGTTATCAGCAAACTAACAGAACTGCAGGACCTAGGTGTAAACGCGATCGAGATAATGCCTGTGGCTCAGTTTGCCGGAAGCCGCAACTGGGGCTATGACGGGGTTTACCCTTTTGCCACCCAAAACAGTTACGGAGGGCCAGAGGGCCTAAAGAAACTTGTAAATGCCTGCCACGAAGCCGGAATTGCGGTGGTGCTGGATGTGGTGTATAACCACATGGGCCCGGAAGGAAACTACCTGAACGATTTTGGCCCATACTTTACAGACAAGTACAACACGCCCTGGGGCAATGCACTGAACTTTGATGATGCACACTCCGACCACGTGCGCAATTTCTTTATACAGAATGCGCTCATGTGGCTGCGGGACTTCCACATAGATGCGCTCCGCCTCGATGCCGTACATGCTATCTATGATACAGGTGCCAGACATTTCTTACAGGAGTTGAAAGAGCAAACTTCGCTCCTGGGCAAACAGCTTGGCAGAGAGTTTATACTTATAGCAGAAAGCGACCAGAGCGACGTACGCCTGCTTAACCCAACAGAGAAAGGTGGCTATGGACTGGATGCACAGTGGTTTGACGATTATCACCACGCCATCCATACATTAGTAACTGGCGAGCTGGAAGGCTACTACGAGGACTTTGGCAAACCTGAACACCTCCAGAAAGCACTGCAACACACTTTTGTATACAACGGCCTGTACTCTGAGCACAGGAAACGCACCATTGGCAGCGATGCTACCGATGTACCCGCTAAGCAGTTTGTTGTTTGCTCTCAGAACCACGACCAGGTAGGTAACCGCATGTTGGGTGAGCGCCTTACAGAGCTGGTATCTTTTGAGATGCTTAAAACAGTGGCCGGGCTGATACTGCTTTCGCCTTACACACCTATGTTGTTTATGGGAGAAGAGTACGGTGAGAAAAACCCATTCCTATACTTTGTGAGCCACACCGACGAAGAGCTGGTGGAGGCTGTACGTAAAGGCAGAAAAGAAGAGTTCAAGTACTTCGCCCATAAGGGAGAGTTTCCTGACCCACAGAGCGAAGAGACTTTCAACAGATCTAAACTAACGCACGGTTACACGCAGAACGAACAGCAAAACCAGCTGCGAAACTTCTATAAAGAGTTAATTAACCTACGCAAAACAGCCCCTGCCCTGGCCAAGCCGGACAAGCCCCACATGCATGTACAAATGGATGCCGAGCAAATGGTGCTGCACCTTGTACACGTTGGAGCTGAGCCTAGCCTCCACTGCCTGTTTAACCTAAGCCAGGAAGAGCGGGAAGTAACCTTAGATAGCAGCCAGGGACAAAGCTGGCGAGCGATAATTAACTCTGCCGAGTCAGCATGGGGTGGAAAAGCTGAAAAAGAATCGGCAAACATCACCTCTACCATTACAGTCCAGCCTGAAGCAATGCTGGTATTGCAGAAAGTAAAATAAAATATGCAACGCTACATCTGTATACACGGCCATTTCTACCAGCCACCTCGCGAAAACCCCTGGTTAAACGAGGTGGAGCTGCAGGAATCTGCTGCACCTTATCACGACTGGAACGAGCGTATTTCAGATGAATGCTATGCCCGTAATTCTGCTTCGCGCATCCTGAATGGTAACGGTAACATTGTAGATATCATCAACAACTACAGTTACATGAGCTTTAACTTCGGCCCTACCCTGCTGGAGTGGATGCAAAAACACGATCCCGAAACCTACCAGGCTATACTGGATGCCGACAAGGAAAGTATAAAACGCTTTTCCGGCCACGGTTCAGCGCTTGCGCAGGTGTACAATCATATCATCATGCCGCTGGCCAACGAGCGCGATAAGCATACGCAGGTAATTTGGGGTATCTATGATTTTAAGAAGCGCTTCGGGCGCAACCCGGAAGGCATGTGGCTAGCCGAAACAGCTGCCGATACACCTACTCTGGAAGTACTGGCGGAGCACGGCATTAAGTTTACCATCCTTTCGCCTTACCAGGCAAAGGCCTTCCGCAAGATAGGAGAAAGAGAATGGGTAAAAGCGGAAGGAGCCAATATCAACCCGCGTCGCCCTTACCTCTGCAAGCTGCCTTCAGGCCGCGAGATCGTGCTGTTCTTTTACGATGCCCCGGTATCGCAGGGGATTGCCTTTGAGGGCTTGCTGGAACATGGGGAGGATTTTGCCCATCGGCTAGGCGGCACTTTTGACGCCCACTCAAGGGAGCCACAACTCATGCACATTGCCACCGACGGTGAAACCTACGGCCACCATCACCGCTTCGGCGAGATGGCGCTTTCTTATGCCTTGCACCACATCGAGGAAGAAAAGATGGCGCAGGTCACGGTATATGGCGAATACCTCTCAAAGTTTCCGCCTCATTATGAGGCACAGATCATTGAGGCAAGTTCCTGGAGTTGTGCCCATGGCGTAGAGCGCTGGCGTAGTAACTGCGGCTGTAACACTGGAGGCCACCCTAGCTGGAACCAGGAGTGGCGAAAACCCATCCGGGAGTCTTTCGATTGGCTTAGAGATAAACTTGTCCCCCTGTATGAGCAGGAAATCAGAAGCCTTGGAGCAGACCCATGGACCACCAGGAATGACTACATCCAGGTGATTATGGATCGATCTGAGGCCAATGTCGCGTCGTTTATCAAGAACCATACAACAAGACAACTTACTACAGAGGAGCAGGTGCGCTTTCTGAAACTGATGGAAATGCAGTACCATACCCTGCTCCTTTATACTAGCTGCGGTTGGTTCTTTGATGAAGTCACCGGCATCGAAACAGTTCAGGACGTACTTTACGCCGCACGTGCCCTGCAGCTTGCCCGGGACTTGAGTGGCGGGGACCTGGGGCCTGAGTTTATACAGCGCTTGAGCCAAGCCAAGAGTAACCACAAAGACCGTGAAGACGCCGGTGCCTCTTATATCAAGACTGTGAAGCCTACCATGATCGACCTGCTGCGTGTGGGAGCTCACTATGCTGTATCCTCCCTCTTCCAGAACTTTCCGGAAGAGCTGGACCTGTACTGCTACACGGCCTCTTCCGAAGATTATGACTATATACAAGCTGGCCGCCAGAAGTTGGCAATAGGACGCGCCACAATAAAGAGCAAAGTCACCTGGGAGGAGATAACAATTACCTACAGCGTGCTGCACCTCGGCGACCACCAGCTGTTTGGCGGCGTGCGGAAGTTCATGACCCTTCAGGATTACAACAGGCTACACCAGGAGCTAAAAACGGCTTTCGAGCGCGGCTACGTGAGCGAAGTGATCATGCTATTAGACAAGCACTTTGAGTCGCACAACTACTCTTTCTGGCACCTGTTTAAAGACGATCAGAAAAAGATACTTAACCAGGTTCTCGCACAGACCATGGAGAATCTCGAAAAAGATTTCCAGCAGCTGTACGACAATAACTATGCGCTCATAGCGGCCATTCAGACCATAGGCATGCAGATGCCTCGTCCACTACAAACCACAGTAGACCATATTGTGAATACCCGACTGCAGACTGAGTTCGAATCAGAAGAGCCGGACCCGCAGGAAATAAGGCGATCCCTGGAGGAGGTAAAACGCATGCACGTTACCCTGGATTATGAGACACTGGAGTTTGCCCTGTCGCAGCGTGTAGACCTGCTGATGAAGAAGATTCAAGAGCACCCACAGGACATCGCCACCATAGACCTGATGATAGCGCTATTGGAGGTAGTTACCGGCTCCAAGCTTGCAACAGACTATTGGCAGGCCCAGAACATTGCCTTCAGAATGCAACAGCATGAGTATAAAGATATGAAAAAGCGCAGCCAGCAAGGCAACAAAGAAGCCATGAACTGGTGCCAAAAGTTCGAGAAGCTTTACCAGAACCTCAACCTGAAAATTTAACTATGACTTATATACCATCAGCCACTTACAGGCTACAGACTTCGCCTAACTTTAAACTGAGCGATATAAAACAGCTCATCCCTTACCTGCATGAACTGGGCATCAGCACCATATACTCTGCTCCCATTTTCTGTGCCCGCCCCGGTAGCGAGCACGGCTACGACGTTACGGCTCCGTATGATATAAACCCAGAGGTTGGCACACAGAAGGAGCTGCGCGAAATTGCAGCCGAACTGAAGGAGCGCGGCATGGGCTGGCTACAGGACATTGTGCCTAACCACATGGCTTTTCACCCGGATAACGTATGGTTGATGGACGTACTGGAGAAAGGGCCGCAGTCGCAGTTTTATACTTTCTTCGATATTGATTTCCACCACCCGGACTTTAACGGGCAGGTGATGGTGCCATTTTTAGGAGAACCGCTGGATAAGATAGTAGAGCAAGGGCAGCTAGAACTTAAGCTAACGGAGAAAGGCATTAGTCTTAACTACTTCGACAATGTTTACCCGGTTAGTGTGTCCAGCTACCGTCCTTTACTACAGGAGGCACTTCAGGCATCTGGTGATCCGGAGGTATCTAAACAGGCAAACCAAAGCCTGAAAGAACTGGAGTTGCTGGAGGCAGAAGAAAGTATAAACCCAGCAGCCTGGGGCAACTTCAAGAAGAAACTCTATAAAACAGAGGCCTTACGAAAAGCACTGGAACAGGTGCTGCAAAATACCAGCGAGGAAAAAGAGAAGCTGGAAAAGATACTGCAAAAGCAGCATTACATACTTAGCCATTGGCAGGACACCGAAAAGCAGATAAACTACCGCCGCTTCTTTACAGTAAACGACCTGATCTGTCTCCGCATGGAGCACCCGGAGGTGTTCGAACAGTATCACCAATTTATCAAACAGCTCTGCGACCAGGATATCCTGCAGGGCCTGCGTGTTGACCACGTAGACGGTTTGCTTGACCCAACTACGTACCTGAAGCGCCTGCGCCAGCTGGCTGGCCCTGAGAAGTACATCATCGTGGAGAAGATTCTGGAAGGCGAAGAGCAGTTACCAGAGCGCTGGCCTATACAGGGCAACAGCGGCTATGATTTCCTGGCTTGGGTTAGCAACCTTTATACTTCTGCCAAAGGCCGTCGCAAGCTTACCGAAGTATACCACCGCCTGATACCAGCTGCTCCTGATAATTATGAGCAGCTGGTGTTCGACAAAAAAATGTTTATCCTGAACAACTACATGAAGGGTGAACTGGAGAACCTGCTGCGCCTACTGCAGGAGCGCCACCTGATACCACTGGACCCGGAGGAGCAATGGCGTAAGGCACTGGCAGTACTGTTGGCGGCCTGGCCGGTATACTGTATTTATGGCAACCGCCTACCACTCTCTAAAGATGAGATGGAGGTAGTAGATAATGCCTTTGCCGAAGCTAATAAACAGGCGCCGGACGTAGCCGAGCAACTGAAGCACCTGCACACACTCTTTACCCTCACTCCGGATGATACTGAGGATACAAAGCATCACAAGCTATACTTTGTGATGCGTAGCCAGCAGTTTACCGGTCCGCTGGCTGCCAAAGGTGTAGAGGATACGACATTTTATACTTATAACCGCCTCATCTCACTTAACGAAGTAGGCAACAGCCCCGACATTTTCCACCTCGAGACAGAGGAGTTTCATGAGCGGATGCTGTATCGCCAGCGCGTATATCCGCACTCCATCAACGCCACTGCCACCCACGATACAAAACGTGGCGAAGGAGCCCGCATGCGCCTGAACGTGCTGAGCGAGTTGCCGGAAGAATGGGAAGAGAAGGTTACCGGCTGGCTTCAGATCTCCCAAAAGTATACAACAGAGTCTACCAAGAACGACCTGTACTTCCTGTTCCAGACGCTGCTGGGCGTACTGCCACTGGAAGGTGAGGTAGATGAGACACTTATACAGCGGGTGCAGGAGTACCTGGAGAAAGCACTGCGTGAGGCAAAAGTAAATACGGACTGGTCAGCACCAAACGAGACGTATGAGCAGGCCATGAAAAACCTGGTGCATCAGCTGCTGCAGGAGGACGAAGACTTTATGCACTCCTTCCAGCCTTTCTTCCTGAAAGTGGCGCACTACGGCTGGATCTATTCACTCTGCCAATCGCTGCTTAAGCTTACCTGCCCGGGCGTGCCGGATGTGTACCAAGGCACCGAATTCTGGGACCTAAGCCTGGTTGACCCTGACAACCGCCGCCCTGTGGACTATGATCTGCGCTACCGCTACCTGCAGGAATTGCAGCAGGAGGAAGCCAAAGATGCGCTAAACCTGCACAAGGCCCTGCTGCACCACCCAGAGAACTCTAAGGTAAAATTATACTTGCTGCACAAAGTGCTGGCTACCCGCCGCGACATGCAGGACCTGTTCGATAAAGGAGACTATGTACCCCTGCAGGTACACGGGGCAAAGCAGCAGCACGTATTAGCCTTTGCCCGCCACTATCAGGGTAAATGGGCGATTGTAGCTGTTCCGCTACTTCTTACCAGCCTGGTAAACGGACATGAATTGCCACTAGGTGAGGAAGTATGGCAAGACACAGCCATTGTATTACCTGAAACCGCGCCACAGGGCTGGCAACAGGTGCTTGGGCAAAGTACGTTAAACGCGAATGGTACGCTACCCGTAGCACAACTACTTAAGACATTCCCTGTCGCACTATTAACTGCTTGAGATTTATGATTATAGATAACCGTAGTGCAGGAATCCTGCTTCATATTACTTCGCTTCCCTCCCGCTTTGGTATCGGCGACCTGGGTCCGGAGGCTTATACTTTCGCCGATCAGTTAGAAGAGGCCGGACAGCGCTTTTGGCAGATTTTGCCCCTCAACCCGACAGAGGAAAGTTATGGCAACTCTCCCTATAGCAGCCACTCTGCCTTTGCAGGAAACCCGCTGCTTATTAGTCCGGAGCTATTGGTAAAGGACGGCCTGTTGCACGACAAAGACCTGCAGCACAATGAGAAGTTCGATGATGCCCGAGTGGACTATGCCACAGTAAGTAAGTTTAAGCTGAAGTTGTTGCAAAGGGCTTTTAAAAACTTTAGCGATGAGCTGCCCGACAAATTATGGAAGGAATTTGCTGATTTTCAGAAAGAGCATAAACTGTGGCTACAGGACTTTGCCAACTTTGTAGCCTTTAAAAAGCACTTTGGTGACAAAGGCTGGGTAGATTGGCCAAAGGAGATAAAGCAGCGCGACAAGAAGGCTGTAAAAGAACTGGCTGAGGAGCTAAACGAGCAAGTGGAGTTTGAGATGTTTATGCAGTTCATCTTCTACAGCCAGTGGGAGAAACTAAAGCAGTACTGCAATAGCAAAGACATCACCTTTTTTGGCGATATGCCATTTTATGTGAGCCACGACAGTGCTGATGTATGGAGTCATCCACACTTGTTTAAGCTTGATGATGAAGGCAACCCTACCGCTGTCTCGGGAGTACCACCGGATTTCTTTAGCGAAACCGGCCAGCTTTGGGGCACCCCTGTATATGACTGGAAGTCCTTAGCAGAACAGAAGTACGATTGGTGGATTCATCGCATAGACCACAACCTGCGTCTTTTCGGCCTGCTCCGCCTCGACCACTTCAGAGCCTTCTCTGCCTATTGGGAAGTGCCTGCCAGCGAAGACACAGCAGTAAACGGTAAGTGGGTAAAATCTCCAGGACGTGAAATACTGAGCCTGCTTCAGCACAAATACAAGAAGATGCCGATAATTGCAGAAGACCTTGGCGAAATAGACCAGCCTGTCCGGGATCTTATCAAAGAGTTTGATTTGCCGGGCATGTTGGTATTGGTATTTGCTTTTGTGGGCGATGAGAAGGCGTTTGAGAGTTCTTTTATGCCGCACAACCACACCCACAACAGCATAGTGTACACAGGCACACACGATAACAGTACCGTACGCGCATGGCTTGAGGAGTCTAACGACGAAGACGTAGATTTGCTAAGCCGATATGCTTTTCAAAAAATCACAGAGAAGAACGTGCACCAGGTAATGCTCCGCATGGCTTATATGTCAGTGGCACAGTTAGCCGTGGTTCCGGTACAGGATGTGCTTGGTTTAGGCAAGGAGGCAATCATGAATAAACCTTCCACAGGCTCAGGTAACTGGGAATGGCGCCTTCAACCAGGGCAATTCTCCAAAGAGTATGTAACTGAATTGCAAGATTTGGCCAAACTCTATGGTCGCTGGGAAGAACCTGAAAACAAGTAATTATCTGAATAGCAACTGATAGAAAAGTATAGCTGGCACGCCAGCTATACTTTTTTTATGCAAAGTGTTTTATTATATTGCTTTAGCACTATACTTCAACGCCCACATACATTAACTACATACATAGTGCAGATAACTGTATGTTTACTGCGATACGGTAGTCAGGTAACATTACAAAGTATAGAAGGACACATAAACCCAAATGAAGAGGAAGGCGCAACTACAAGAGATCAAGCATTGGGGCATCAGCTTACCTTATGTGTTCCTATTTAAAAGGAAGATCCATATAGGTACTCTATTCATACTTGCGCTAGTTGCTTACTTTGTACAGCATGTAACCTTCAAAACGCTAATGAAAACGGAATTAGCCAAAAATGGAGAGATTACAAAAGGCTATATTTTTGAATCAAAGGATGTAGGTGGTAAAGGGACAACATACCATTACTATACTTTTAAAGTAGCCAACACTTTGTATGAAAATCATGCCGCTAATGGGGAGTTTTCAGAAAAAGACTCAATATACATTGTCTACGATATACAGAATCCTGACAAAAATTGGGCGCTAAAGCTTTTAGAAAATGACTATCCTGATCAGCTACAGAAGAATCCAAATTATCTGAACTTAAAAAATAACGAACACCTAACAAGAGCTAAAGCATACTAAGGAGTGCCTTAGCCAAACCGTTGGGAGTAACACTCCAAGATTGGCAACTTCAAAAGATAACACATTTTGTTTCAGAACATAAAGAGATTGTTTTTATTTGGAGTTGTCGCGTTTATAGCCGCTGCTTGTAGCACGACAAAGAATTTGCATTCGAAAGAGTTTGTACAAACTCAACAAGAGTTAACAGAGAAGTTGACCCAAATAAGTAAAGCAGCAAGTTTCAACGGCTTTGGCGTAGCTTTAGTAAACGACAAAGAGGTTTTATACCAAAACGGTTTTGGGATTGCTAATGTCGAGACAAGCGCCAAGTATACAGAAAACACAGTTCAAAATATTGCCTCTATCTCTAAGACTGTCATAGGGCTTGCCGTTCTTAAAGCGCAGGAATTAGGCAAACTTAACTTAGATGACCCAGCCAATAAATATCTGCCCTTCACCGTATCCAATCCAGCATACCCGGAGGTCCCCATCACCATCCGGCACCTGGTAACGCATACGTCCTCTATTGTAGACACAGAAGAATACCTTTCCAGAAATCTGGTACTGAGGGACACAGTTAATCTGGTTCACAACCTCAACATTGATGTTTCGCCAACACGGTTTAATCCTCCATCAGCTAAAACCTCCTTAGAAGACTTCTTGAAAAACCTGCTTGACACCGATGGAGAATGGTACTCAAGAGAGGGATTCTCAAAAAGTAAACCAGGAAGCATGTATGAGTATTCAAATGTTGGAGCCTCACTTGCCGCATTAGTAGTGGAGAAAGCTACAGGCACTACTTATGATGAGTTTACTTCACAGTACATTTTACGCCCTTTGGAGATGCATTCATCGGGTTGGAGTTTTAATGCAATTGATTTTTCAAGCTATTCCCCCACTTATCAGGACAAACAAACACCTTATCCCTGTTACTCCCTTATTGGTTACCCAGACGGAGGATTGCTAACCACGAGCTCAGATATGAGCAAGTACATTCTAGAACTCATGAAAGGGTATCTTGGCAACGGGACTATCCTCACTAAACAGAGTTACAAAGAGTACTTTACACCACAACTTGCGGCAGAAAACTTCACTAACAGGAGTACCAGCGAATACAGTGATGAGTACAATATGGGAATCACAATGGGATTTGGCTCTACAGGAAACTTCGGGCACACCGGCGGCGATCCAGGAATGTCTTCTGTGATCTGGTTTTACAAAGACAAAAGGATGGGCCGGTACTTTATAGTTAACACAGATTGGAATACTGAATCATCCGGCAAAGACCAGAAAGCAATCTATGATCTGCTCCACGAATTTTATGTAAAGCTAAATAGCTTGAGCAAGACAACAAAGTAGTACTTGGTCAGTAGACAACTCTCTTTTACCTTTTACACAGCCTGGTTATACTTTAGGTAAATTATACTTTATGAAAACAGAAAAAGAAAAGATGCTCTCCGGTGAGCTGTACGACGCACTCGACAAGCAACTCTCAGATGAAAGGCTCCGAACAAGGCTACTTCTCAAAGAATTGAACGACTCCCGCGAAGACCAGGCGGAAGAGCGCAGCCGTATCCTAAAAGAACTCATACCTGACGCGGGCGAAGGCTTATGGTTGCAGCCTCCATTTTACTGCGACTATGGCACCAATATCAAAGTTGGTGAAAAGGTGTTTTTCAACTTCAACTGTATAGTACTTGATGTGATGCAGGTAACGATTGGCAGCCGAACCCTATTTGGTCCTAATGTGCAGATCTATACGGCCACACATCCCATGGATCATAAAGAGAGAGCCTCAGGCCTGGAGTTTGCCAAGCCTATCACTATCGGTGAGGATGTTTGGGTAGGTGGCAGTGCGGTAATTTGCCCTGGTGTAAGTATAGGCGATCGCGCAGTGATTGGTGCTGGCAGTGTAGTTACCAAAGACATACCGTCTGGTGTTTTTGCAGCCGGTAACCCTTGCAGAGTTATCCGCTCTCTTGAGCAAACAGAGTAGGCTTTACTTTTCTTGACTATCACGGTGGCAGTGTTATTTGAAGTAGCAGAAACACCTGCAGCTTAACACTGCCACTTTTTTGCTTCCCTCACCTACCGGGCCACCTACAATTCACAACACTCCTTTCACCTCTAATATCCTTTAAACCTGTTTGTTATCTACAATTAAAAGTTTACCTTAGGGTATAGTATATCTGCTACACCGCTCAATCCTATCATAACTATGGTACAACAAACAGCTTCCGTCGCACCTGGTAATAAGGCTCAGGATTTTGCCCTATTGGATACTGTATCCGATAAGATTGTTTCGCTTCAGGATGTGTCTTCGCCTAAGGCCACAGTTATCATGTTTATCTGTAACCACTGCCCATATGTTCAGCACATACTGCCAGAGCTGCTGAAGGTAGCAAGGCAATATAAAGCGCAGGGAGTAAGCTTTGTGGCCATTAGCGCAAATGATGCCTCCTTCTACCCGGAAGACGGTCCGGCACAGATGAAAAAGCTGGCCAAAGAAATGAATTTTCCGTTTCCCTACCTCTACGACCAGACCCAGCAGGTAGCCCGTACGTACCAGGTAGAGTGCACTCCTGATTTTTATGTTTACAACAGCAACATGTGCCTTGCCTACCACGGGCAGTTTGATGATTCACGGCCAAAAAGCAACATACCTGTAACAGGCAGAGATTTACGACAAGCTCTGGATGCCTTGCTTGCGGGGCAACCTATACCCGAGCACCAGACGCCAAGTATTGGCTGTGGCATTAAGTGGCGAGCAGCCTAGCTCGGTGAAGTTGGTGGCAGGTCTACCTTATTTTCACTAAGCATCTCCGACATAGCCTGGGCATGGTCCAGGTACTGCGACGTATACTTGTCGTTAGCAGCGTGTACGTACATAGTAGTACCTCCCTTAACCACATTGATTACATCTTCGTGCTCCTCCATCGGGATAGCAGGACAACCGAGGCTGCGGCCTAAACGACCAGCCTGTTCAATAAATTCTTCTGTAGCATACTCAGCACCGTGCATCACTATACAGCGGTCGCGGGCATTGGTGTTAAAGCCTTCGTCCAAGCCATCCAACCGCAGCGACAGCCCGTGCTTACCCTGGTATGTATTGCCAGTTACATAGAAACCAATGCTGCTCATGTAAGATTCACTCTTGTTGGAGAAGGTCTCGGCAAACTCCTCTCCTGAGTTGCGGCCATGCGATACATAGGTATTATGAAGTAGCTCCTTCTTTTCTACATCTACCACCCACAGGCGCTTCTCGTTAGACGACTTTGTAAAGTCAACAATGGTGATATATGGCTTGCCAGACACCTCGTTGTTGTGTCGCATGTTATAGTAGCCAGTGAGTGCTTTGTTAAACACCTCAAAGCGAAGCCCTGCCTCCTGCAACTGTATGTGGCTGTACAGGTTGTAAGCCACCTGGTTAAAGTGCATCAGTTTAAGGTTTGCCATCCTCCGCTTCATCGTATCCGTGCTGGAGTGCGGCATAGCGGCACCTGTGTTAACTGGTGTGGCCATTGGTGTAAGCACGAGCGGCGCAAACAAAGGCAGCAGGTTGCGGCTCAGCTTGCGGCGCATTCTTCTCCATCTTGGCTTTCTCATCTCTTTAAAATTTTATACTCATTGATTTTACGGCCAAGCGCGAAAGCGGTTTAAAACACACACTACAGCATACGTATAAGAAGTTTATCTAACCCAAAAACATATTGATAATTAGACCCATACTTACCAAAGGCACCATTTTTGCCAATATGTATGTTACCTGAATATCTGTACAGACACATTATGAGTAATAAGCAAAAGCACTACACCAACTATATTTTTTACACTTTCTTCACACTGGTTATACTTCTGCTAACCAGCTGTAGCCAGCAGCAGACTTTAAGAGGAGTGTTCAAAAGCCAGACACCTTACGAGAAGTATGCGGCTAAGCTGAAAGATGCAAACCTGGACGAAACGGCATTGGGCCAAGAGTGGATAACAGCTGGCCAGCAGGCCCTGCAGGACTCGCTAAGCGTAAGGCTGCCTTTTAAAGAGACGGGCTACTTTGCTGCCGATAAGCCCCGTGCCTTGGGTTATCGCATAGATGCCAAACGTGGGCAAAGGCTGATTGTAAACCTGGAGGTACAGGCACGAGAGCAACTGCAGGTGTTTATGGACCTGTTTGAAAGCGGCAATGGCAAACCTAAGCATGTAGCCGCCGCCGATTCTACTGCCGCTACCTTGGCTTATGAAGTAGATGAAGACCAGCAGCACATACTGCGTGTGCAGCCCGAGTTACTGCGCAGCGGTCAGTATACTGTAACCATTCAATCAGAGCCTATACTTGCCTTTCCGGTAGACGGGAAGAGTAGCCGCAACATTGCCAGCATTTGGGGCGACCCACGCGATGCCGGCGCACGCCGGCACGAAGGCGTTGACATTTTTGCCAAGCGTGGCACACCAGCCATCGCCGGCACCGACGGTGTTATCAGGCAGGTAGCCACTACTCCACGCGGAGGCAAGGTGGTTTGGCTGTCGGACATCAACCGCAGGCAAAGCCTGTACTATGCCCACCTCGATAGCCAGCTGGTGCAGGTAGGCCAGCACGTACAGGCAGGCGATACCTTGGGTCTGATTGGAAATACGGGTAACGCCCGAACCACTGGGCCGCATCTGCACTTTGGTATTTACCGCTACGGTCATGGTGCCATCAACCCCTACCCCTACGTGCACCAGTCTTCCGCCCCTGTGCCAGCTGTTAAGATTAACGGCGAACTGGTTGGCAACTGGGTTCGTGTAAGTAGCCGCGCGGCTAACGTGCGACTGCAGCCTAGCACAAAGTCGGGGGTATACCGTTCGCTACCTCAGCACACGCCTTTGCAGGTTACTGGTGGTACCTCCAGCTGGTACCGTGTTGCCATGCCCGATGGCAAAGAAGCTTATATTGCCAGTAGTGTAGTAGAGCCTGCAACAAAGCCTGTAAAGTATGAGAAGCTTGCCTCTGAAACCAGCCTGCTGGACGAAGCACACCCAAGTGCCGCCGCTAAAGATAGTCTGCCAGCCGGAAGCAATGTGGCTATACTTGGCAGCTATAAGGGCTATGAGCTGGTGCGCAACGAAGCCGGAGAACTTGGTTGGATAAACCCACAACTGACATTGAGTGCAAGGTAAGACTGGTCTTTATAGACCAACCATCCCTGCCCCTCAGACTATGCCCGCTAGTTTCGAACTCGTGTTCTCGCTTGTCTAAGGAGGGGAGTCTGTTACTGCTTCAGCTAAAGTATAAGTTTCATTGTAGCTGTCCTTGTGCGGACAGGCCACAGGTGTAAACCCACCCCCATCCCTCCGAGGAGGGGAATCTGTTCGGCCAATGATTACACCCCTGTGACCTACGGTCGCAAGTTTCTACTCTCGTCTCACTTGTCCTCAAGGGAACAGTTGAAGAACAGCGGTCATCAAATCTGATCCCAGTCCTTGGGTTGAGCGCCTTGTGAGATCCGGTGCCCGTAGGACAGCGCACTGGCGCAGGAGGGACACGGTGCGATGCCCTTATCGAAGGCCCCCTACCCCCACAGGACGAGGCCCCGCGGCCTTGAGCGCACCAAAGCAGGAGGTGAAACAAGCAGGTGGTAAGGCTATGGATGAACAGCAGCAAAGAAAAAAATTTGCCTCAAGTTCCAGGAACGGCAGTTTGAAAATATAGCAAGGCAAAGGTGTAACCGGGAATGAAATTCACAAACCTCTTTCTACCTATCCATACCCGCACACTGCTCAATAATTTATATATTTACACTTAACACTCAAACTAAACACTTATTGCCTTTGAAGTTAGCTGCTATTGATATTGGGTCGAATGCGGTAAGATGCCAGATTTCCAGCGTACTGAACCAGAACGGAAGAGTATTTTTCAAAAAAGTAGAGTACGTGCGTTATGCCATCCGCTTCGGCGAGGATGTGTTTAACACGGGCTACATCAGCGACCTGAAAATCGAGAAGTTTATTAAACTGCTCAAGGCCTTCCAGTTATTGCTGGATGTTCATGATGTGGACCACTACATGATCTGTGCTACCTCAGCCATGCGCAGCTCCCTTAATGCCCCTGAGATACTTGAGCGGGTAAGACAGGAAGTGGGAATGGAAATACAGGTAATAGATGGTGTAACAGAAGCCGATCTTATCAACAAGGTAATCTATAATTTCCTGGATGAGCAGCGTAACTACCTGCACATAGACGTTGGAGGTGGCAGCACGGAGTTCAACATCTATGTAAACCGCCAGAAGATGGCCTCCCAGTCGTTTGAGCAAGGCTCCATCAGGCATATGCATGGCCGTGACTCTGAAGAGCTCTGGAACAGCATGCGCACCTGGATAGAAGCCAATGCCAAGAAGTACCACCTGTCGCGTGCCGTAGGTACAGGAGGTAACATCAATAAAATTTACGAGATAGCGGGCAAAACGCCGGGCAAGCCTATCTACCGGAAGCAGATTGAGGAAGTAGCAGCCTACATAGCTAGTTTACCTTTAGAACAGCGCATTACAGAACTGCTCCTGAATCCCGATCGAGCCGATGTGATTGTACCTGCCTCAGAAATCTACCTTTCAGCCATGAAATGGGCTAAGCTGGAAAGCATGATTGTACCAGCGGTAGGTTTGAAAGACGGTATGCTGCACTCCCTTTATGAGCGCTACCACCCGGAGCGCTTCGTGATAACCAAGATCAGCTAAACGTATCCAAGTATAAAAATAAAAGCGGCTGCAGCCTCTTCTTCGGAAGTTAAGCTGCAGCCGCTTTTATACTTTAGTGGAGGCTTCTACACCAACTCTACATCTTCAACCACATAAGCTTTGTTGTAGAATAACTTGTGGATGTCTATAACCTCCTCATTCGCTCCGGCACGACGCTTTATGTAAGTACCGTCTTCACGCATGATGTAGGAGTTCTGGTTATCCAGCAGGTTGTAGTATAGAATGGTGATTGCCTCGCGTTTTAACTCCGCGTTAGCAATCAGGAAGAGAGCCTCTATACGGCGGTCGAAGCTGCGTACCATCATGTCTGCACTTCCGCCATATACTTTAGGGTCGCCGTTGTTGTGGAAGTAGTACAGGCGGGCATGCTCCAGGTACTCCCCTACTATACTTTTCACAGAGATATTTTCGCTCAAGTCCTCACGGCCCGGTCTCAGGCAGCAAATGCCCCGCACTATCAGCTTGATCGTAACACCGGCTTTTGAGGCCTTATACAACTCATCAATTACCTCCCTATCCTCCAGCGAGTTTATCTTGATCACGATACCGCTCTTCAGCCCCTTCTTCGCGTTGCGGGCTTCTATCCGGATCAGATCTATCAACTGGCTCCGCATGTTCTTTGGCGAGGTCATCAGGTATTTATACTCGTTCGGGCGAGAGTGGCCGGTAATTACGTTGAAGAACTCAGACACGTCGTGCGCATAGATTTCGTTCGTTGTCAGCAAGCTCACATCAGTGTACAAACGAGCCGTAGCCTCATTGTAGTTACCGCTGCCGATGTGTACATATCGCGTCACCTTCTCCCCTTCCTTCCGGATGATCATCATCATTTTGGTGTGCGTTTTGTACTTGCTGATACCGTAAATCACAAAGCAGCCTGCCTTCTCCAGCCTCTCGCCTTCCCGCAGGTTGCGCTCCTCATCAAAACGGGCTTTCACCTCAAACAAAACCGACACGTGCTTGCCATTCTCAGCGGCCTTCAGTAAGGCTGCTGTTACCCTACTCTGGTCTGCTAAGCGGTAAATCGTCTGCTTTATACCCAGCACTGATGGGTCTTCTGCGGCGCGCTCCAGCAGGTTTACTACTGGCTCCATACTGTTGTATGGGTGGTGCAGCAGCACATCATGCTCCTTCAGGTACTCAAACATATCCACCCCATCGCTAGGCAGGCTAAGCGGAAGTACAGAGGCTGGTTGCTTAAAGCACTTGTTCTTATAATGGCGGTGGTTCACGATCTGCCACAGGCCGCGCAGGTCCAGCATACTGTTAATGGTGAACACGTTGGCATTGTCTATGGTCCAGCGCTCCTTCAGTATCTTCATCATAAACTGAGAAGGATTTCGCTCTACCTCCAGGCGCACCACACGGCCTTTTTTACGGGTCTTCAGCTTAGATTTGATCTCCTGCACAAAGTCTGCCTCCAGGTCGTCCGACTCTTCCAGTGTGAAGTCGCCATTACGCGTAATGCGGAACAGGTTTACCGATACGATGTCCACATTGCGGAACAGCTTCTTGATTTTCCAGCGCACGATTTCTTCAATCGGCACAAAGATGATCTTGTCCTTGCGGTTGATCTCGTAAAAGCGCGCCAGGTTCTGCGGAATCTGCACAAAGGTTACGCGGTCCTGCGGCTTGCCTTCGTCGGTGGTACGGGTAACCACGCCAAAAGTCAGCAACTGGTTCATGAGCAGCGGAAAGCCATGGTAGTTATCAAACACCATGGGCGTGAGCATTGGGTAGATGGTATTCTTGAAGTATGAATCCACCTTCTTCTGCTCAATTTCGGTCAGCTCGTTTACCTTCAGTATATCAAAGCCACTCTTGGGGAAGAGGGGCTTCAGTTCGTTGTTGAAGGTCAGGTACTGGTCGTTTACAAAACGGTGCGCGTAGTCGAGCAACTTCTTACGGAACGGCAGTTCACGCAGGCCGGAGTAATCGGTGCGTTCCTTTCCGTAGTCGAGGTAATTGTACAAGCTACCCACCCGGATCATAAAAAACTCATCCAGGTTAGACGAGGTGATAGCCAAAAACTTCAGCCTGTCGAAAAGGCTTTTGTTGGCATCACGCGCCTGGTCCAATACTCTATAGTTAAACCGCAGCCAGCTCAGGTCACGGCTAATGTATTTACTTTTCTTTATCTGGTCAGAAACCTTACTGATAAGCATGCTTTCTCTCTTTTTCGGATACCTGCAAAGTGCCATAACGGGGGCAAGCACCCTCTATACTTCATAAACCCAAAATATAAGGATAAAGTATAGGTTATCCCTCATATTCCTTTAAAATTATTAGTGGCTGAGTTTCCTCTTATACCTGTGCCAAGTACCAACGTACAACAAGGGCAAACAACTAAAACTGCCATGGCTTCTCTTACCGCTACTCCTCCTGTTTTAGACGAGTTTCCGCCACTGCCGCTGGAAGAATGGGAAAGCACCAAGTACACGCTGCACCTGTACCTGCAGATAATCGGTAAAATCAGGCTAAAGCTGATGCCGCGCCGCAACCACTGGTGGAACGCAACACTTTACGTTACCAGCCGGGGCCTCAGCACATCTCCTATGCCTTATAAGTTTTACACGTTGGAGTGCGAGCTCGATTTTATCGACCACCAGTTGCACCTACGCACCAATACCAGTGCTTCAGAAAGTATAACGCTACAGGATGGCCTAAGCGTAGCCGAGTATTACACGCAGGTAATGAAGGCACTGGAGGTATTAGGCGTTCATGTAGAGCTTCTGGCCAAGCCTTACGACAACAAGAGTACCATACCTTTTGCACAAGACCACACCCATGCTACGTACAACCAGGAGCAGGTACACCGGTACTGGCGGGTGCTGGTAACAGTAGACCAGGTACTAAAGGAGTTCAGCGGACGGTTCTACGGCAAAACCTGCCCTGTGCACCTGTACTGGCACCACCTCGACCTGACTGTTACGCGTTTTTCCGGCAAACAGGTTCCTATAAATCCTGAGGCAAGCATAGTGGAGAAAGATGCTTACTCGCACGAGGTAATCAGCTTTGGCTTTTGGCCTGGCGATGATCAGGTACGCTTTCCTGCTTTCTACTCTTATACTTATCCCGCACCAAAAGGGCTGGACCAGCAGCCACTGCAGCCCAAGCAAGCCAGTTGGGTAGACTCTAACGGTAGCCCAATGGCCATACTCAACTATGAGGAACTGCGGGAGCTAGACAACCCACGTCAGGCGCTACTGGATTTTCTGGAAAGCGCGTACCAAGCCGGGGCACAACTTGCACAGTGGCCGGTGCAGGAGCTTACGGTAAAGCCTCTGGAAGCGCTGTAAGTACAGAACCGAAGCCACACACCTGATATAGTACGATATGAGCAGAAGCCAAAGTATACTTTTCCTTCTCCGATCACTGTTTTTTCTTTTTCTCTGGGTAAAAGCTGCTGCACCAGCCACGGCACAGGATAGTAAGCCTGCTATAAACCTTGGGCTGCGTACCCACTACGGCTTTATCATACCGCACTCAGATGCTATCCGGGAGGTATCTTACTCACACCCCCGTGCACTGGAACTGGACCTAAGCTTACACTTTACCAGCAAAAAGGCTTGGCAGTTCATCCAGGGCTATCCCAGGTTTGGAGCATCTGTCTCCTACATTAACTTCGACAACCCCGACGTGCTGGGCAACGCCTATGCGCTTATACTTTATGTAGAGCCTTTTTTGTCGGCTCACCGGAGGGTCAGCCTCTCATTCAGGTTTGGAGGTGGCTTATCTTACCAGAGCAACGTGTACGACGCCATCAGTAATCCGCAAAATCAGTTTTACAGCACCAGGCTTGCCTTTCCGCTGACGGTAAACCTGATGGCAAACTACAGGCTGAGCGAGACCTGGCTCCTGCGAGCCGGCGGCACCTACAGCCACATTTCTAACGGTGGCATACGCCAGCCTAACAAGGGTATAAACTTTCCGATGGCAACTCTTGGGGTAGATTATGCGCTACGCCCGGCCACTTTCCCTGAGCGACAACTGCAAAAGTATGAACCGGAAGATACGGAACGTTATTACCTGGTAGCGTTGTCAGGCACTATGAAGGATGGCAGAATCGACCAGACAGACAAGCTCCTTTTGTGGGGCGTTACAGCCTATGCCAGCCAACGCACAGGAAGGTTAAGCGCCCTTACAGCAGGCGCAGAATGGGTAGCAGATTACTCCATCAAAGAAGTTATGGATGAGGAAGATATTGATAAAGACTTTCAGCGGGGAGCGCTTTTAGTTGGTCACGAGCTATACATCGGCAGGTTCAGGTTTAACCAGATGTTGGGGGTATACCTATATGCTCCGCGTAAAGCCCGGGATCCGGTGTACCAGCGCTGGGGACTGGAGTATCATACTCCTCCCGGTTTATTCTTCGGCATTAACCTGAAAGCACACCGGCACGTGGCCGATTTCCTGGATGTACGGGTTGGCTGGCGTTTTGGGAATTAAGTTTTCAGTCCCTGACCTGTACCAGCTCTTTCTCCTAAACCCTTATCCAGATAATAACTCGTATCTTTGAGCATTAGCAAGTATCATACTTAACCAAACATTACATGTCCTTTTCATCTCTCGGCTTATCGGCACCTCTGGTAAGAGCTGTAGAAAACCAGCAGTACAAAGAACCTTACCCCATCCAGAAAGAGGCCATACCTGCCATGTTGCAGGGAAAGGATATCCTGGGGCTTGCACAGACAGGCTCCGGCAAAACAGCAAGTTATGTCTTGCCTATCCTGGAGATGCTACAGCGAAAGGTACCGTCTGGAAACAGAGCAGTGCCTGTGCTTGTATTGGTACCGACCCGGGAGTTAGCCACTCAAGTGGGGGAAGTAGTACGTTCTTTCGCTTCGGAACTGCCGCGCCAGGTAAAGTCTATGGCCGTATTCGGGGGCGTATCCATTAACCCACAGATGATGAAGCTGCACGGTACAGAGATACTGATAGCTACGCCTGGCCGCCTGCTCGACCTGGTGGAGCACAAAGCTGTGCAGCTTTCGGAGGTAAAAGTGCTGGTGCTGGACGAGGCTGATAAAATGTTAAGTTTAGGCTTTAAAGAGGAGATTGAGAAGATATTTTCGCTGCTGCCTCAAAAGCGACAGAACGTACTCTTCTCTGCCACCCTGGATGAGGAGGTAGCTTTTCTTGTTGCTGAGATACTGCACAACCCGGTAAAAATAAGGATAGAGGAAGAAGCCGTTGTACCAGATCTGATTAACCAGACAGCTTACCAGGTAACAGCTGAGCGCAAAGGGCCATTCCTGCGCTACCTCATAAAGCAGAGTAATATGCAGCAGGTATTGGTATTTACATCCTCCATCCGGACAGCTAATAATGTGGTGGGTAAGCTTGTGAAGAACGGTATAGAAGCGGCCGCGTTTCATGGCGATAAAAGCCAGGGAGCCAGAACAGAGGCGCTGCGCCAGTTTAAAGCGGGCAAATTACGAGTACTGGTAGCAACGGATTTAGCTTCCCGCGGTATCGACATCAAGTCCCTTCCACATGTAATCAACTACGAGCTTCCAAGATCGCCAAAAGACTACGTGCACCGCATTGGTAGAACTGGCCGTGCAGAGGCTTCCGGTGAAGCCATCTCTTTGATCTCGCCAGATGAGGACCATCATTTTAAAGTGATTCAGAAGAAAATGGGCAAGCAGGTACCCATGTCACCCACAGAGGATATAAACTTATCCGGTTTCTAATGCAGAGTTACCAACAGGTATAAAATAAAACAGGCGAGCCTAAAGGTTCGCCTGTTTTGATATGTAGTTAAACTGCTGTTACGGTATCCATTTGATGTCGGAGAAATCGGGCTTGCGCTTCTCCAGGAAAGCATTGCGGCCTTCTTTTGCCTCTTCCGTCATATAGGCCAAACGAGTAGCCTCACCGGCAAACACCTGCTGCCCTACCATGCCATCGTCAGTAAGGTTGAAAGCAAACTTGAGCATCTTGATAGAAGTTGGCGACTTTGCCAGTATTTCCTGTGCCCACTGGTAAGCTGTGTCTTCCAGTTCTTCGTGCGGGATCACCGCGTTCACCATACCCATGTCGAAAGCCTCTTGTGCAGAGTAGTTTCTGCCCAGGAAGAAGATCTCACGGGCGCGCTTCTGCCCTACCATCTTAGCCAGGTAAGCAGAACCGTAGCCACCATCGAAACTGGTCACGTCAGCATCCGTCTGTTTGAAAATAGCATGCTCTTTACTGGCAAGCGACAGGTCGCATACGACGTGCAGGCTATGGCCACCACCTACTGCCCAACCTGGAACCACAGCAATCACCACTTTCGGCATAAAGCGGATCAGGCGCTGTACTTCCAGAATGTTCAGGCGCGGCATACCAGACTCATCCACATAACCCTGATGGCCACGTGCATTCTGATCGCCACCACTACAGAAAGAGTATACGCCATCTTTAGTAGAAGGTCCCTCAGCAGAAAGCAGCACCACACCTATCGAAGTATCTTCGCGGGCATCCAGGAAAGCCTCGAAAAGCTCTGCCACGGTTTTAGGGCGAAACGCATTGCGCACATTTGGGCGGTTAAAGGCAATACGGGCTACCCCACCCGACTTCTTGTAAGTTATATCTTCGTATTCTTTGACTGTAATCCAATTAGCTTTACTCATATCTTAAGGATTTTTTGTAAAAGTACGGCTTTTCAGACTTTGGTGCATAATGCGGCGGTAATTTGCTGCTCCTGCCGCTCCTATTGCAAGTGCAGCCTGCAGCATGTCTAAAAGCAAAGAAGCCACTCCGGTTATACTTCCAGAGTGGCTTCTCATATTTTATATTTTGACCCAGATCCGTACTACCAGATTCTGATTCTTTCTTCTGGTGCTTTGTACAGCTTATCGCCAGGCTGCACATTGAAGGCCTCGTACCAGGCATCCATGTTCACCAGCGGTCCGATTGTTCTGTACTCGCCTGGAGAGTGTGGGTCGGTTACAATCTGCTGGGCAGCGGCCTCTGGCAAAATGTTACCTCGCCATACTTGTGCCCAAGACAGGAAGAAGCGCTGTTCTGGTGTAAAGCCATCGATCTTTTCGTTAGACTGGCCTTGTTCAGTCATCTTGAAAGCCTCGTAAGCGCCAGCCAGACCACCCAAGTCACCGATGTTCTCACCCAGTGTCAGTTGGCCATTTACGTGCACTGTATCTAATACAGTATAACCATCATACTGCTCCTTCAGCAACTTAGCCTTTGCTTTGAATTTAGCTAAATCTTCTTCTTGCCACCAGTTGCGCAGCGTACCGTCTTTGTCGTACTGGCTGCCTGAGTCGTCAAAACCGTGAGAGATCTCGTGACCGATTACCGCACCGATACCGCCGTAATTTACAGCGTCATCCGCATTCGGGTCGAAGAACGGGAATTGAAGGATACCAGCCGGGAACACGATCTCGTTCATTACCGGGCTGTAGTAAGCGTTAACTGTTGGAGGTGTCATACCCCAACGCTCGCGGTCTACTGGCTTGCCAAGCTGGCTTACCATTTTGTTGTAGCCCCATTCGCCAGAGTTGCGCACGTTCTCGAAGAATGACTTGCGTGAAATCTCCAATCCGTCATAGGTCTCCCACTTGTCAGGGTATCCTACCTTCGGACGGAAAGCATGCAGCTTGGCAAGTGCTTTCTCTTTTGTCTCAGCGCTCATCCAGTCCAGGTTGTTGATACGGATCTCGTAAGCCTTGATCAGGTTTGCGATCATTTCATTCATCCTGGCTTTCGCCTCTGGCTTAAAGTGCTTCTGCACATACAGCTGGCCCAATAACTCACCAATGGTACGGTCAGTCAGCTGAGACATGCGCTGCCAACGTGGCGTCTGTACTTTCTGTCCGCTCAGCGCCTGTGAATAGGCAAAGTTTGCATCTGCAAATGGAGTGCTCAGGTATGGAGCCGCTGATTTCAGCACATTCCACTGCAGGTACGTTTGCCAGTCAGCAATCGGAGTAGCTGTTAACAGGTTGTTCAGTTCAGAGAAGAACTTAGGGTTGTTTACCAGAATCGTATCCTCTCCTGTTACCTTCATCTTTGCCATCAGCGGCTGCCAGTCTATGTTAGACGTGGTTTTGCTAAAGTCGGCAACAGCAAACTTGTTGTAGGTTTTGTATGGGTCACGCATTTCCACGCGAGCCATTTGTGCCTCAGCCATCTTCTTCTCCAGGTTGAAGATAGTTTCTGCATTTTGCTTCGCCTTAGCATCTGAAGTGCCTGTTAGCGTGAACAGCTTGGTGATATAATTTTTGTAAGCCTCCTGAATTTTCTGGCTACGTGCATCATCCTTCAGGTAGTAGTCACGGTCTGGCAACGTAGTACCGCCCTGGCTAAACTGAGGAATCATGGTATTAGGGTCCTTACGGTCCTGGCCAACATAGAAGCCGAACATAGGAGAGCCTACGCCAGAAGTTCTCTGGTAAGCTACCTCATTCAGAACGCCCTGTACATCTTTTACCTTGCCAGCTCTTTTCAGGTCTTTTTTGATAGGCTTATAACCAAGCTTATCAATGGCAGCGCTATCCATGGCAGATGCGTAGAAATCGCCTACACGCTTGTTCACAGAGCCTGCTGCAGCATTTTTGTCAGCAGCGGCCTCATCCAAAATGTCCTTAACGGCCTGGATGTTGAACTCACGCAGTAAGTTAAAGCTGCCCCAACGTGTTTCCTTAGCAGGAACAGGGTTGTTTCTAAGCCAGGTACCGCTGGCATAAGTATAAAAATCATCGCCTGGCTTTACCGTAAGATCCATGTTGGTCTTGTCGATAAACGGCGTTTTGGTTGCAGCGCCTTGCTGCGCAGTAGCTTCTGCGCCATACAGCACAGCAGCACCGAAGAGCAGTAGTCTCAGGTGATTCTTCCAGTTCGACATGTTTTTAATCGAAGGTTGTTTAAGGTTGTAAAGTAAAGGTTAATGCCAGTGATGCAGCATCTTTCCTGGCTCTAAAATAATGCATAAAAACCAAAGTGAGGCCGCAAATTGCTTTTAACTGGCATTTACAGGTATCAACCAATGCTTTTCCTAATTGGTTTCTACAGCTTTAGCAAACGTATGTGGCTGCAAGAATAATGCACACATGCTGTATTACTGCTAACTTAGAGGGAACACAAGGGATAAGGTTTAATTTGCTGAGGAGATTATTTTGACATTCCCACCGCTAAAGCAGGTTGGATTCTTGGGCTACCTGGCTACTGCGACCGTATATCTCCCAAGCTGAAACGGTCTGCCCGACCGCCTTATTTCTTATATTACTAGCTGCTGACGCATCCCGGTGCAGGGCATGTTTGCTGCAGCAAAGGTAACAGCCGGCAAGTGCAGGCGGTAGAACATAGGGTAAGATCGAACCCAGCAAAAGTGAAGGAATGTCGCACCACATCCAGAGCGTCTTTGCCCACATCGACGCCCAGGTTCTGACAGAGTAAATTCTTCATAGCTGAAAGGGGCTTAAGTGGAAAAAAAACATTCATCTTCCGGGCCTACACTCACTCATGCCTGCGGATGGGGCAGCCTCTAGGTACTGTCCAGGCTTTTAAGATGAAGAGAAAGGGAAGGGCTTGCTTGGGGGCGACATCATCAAAGTGTCTAGTGCAAGGGCTTTCTCCTTCCCTTTCTGTTAGCTTACGTTTAAGAGCCTGATAAAATTGCACATACGCTTATACTGCCAAAGATATGAGTGCCAGGGCTTTCTTTGGCATTTACTCGTAAGCAACTAGTGGGAATGACATAATAACGCCTATGCTCATGAAAGCAAAAAGCCTGCTATAGCATTCTACTATAGCAGGCTTTTCTGTCTTAACTAAACATTCGGGACCATGGTCCGGCAAGCTTCAGCAAGCTTGATTCAGGCTTGTCACCTGTGTCTGTTAAAACCCATATGTCGTATGTACTTTATTATACGGGTGTAAAATACAGGAGTTACTTTTTTAGGCATTATTCACTTATACTTAACCCTTTGCACACAAAACTGCGACACGGCATTTATTTTACAATAACTAATCTCCAGTTTTCAGGATAATTTTCCCAGTTAACACTAATCATGTCGTCGTGCTCGTGTCGGATAACCTCCAGGTTAACCCACGACTCCCCAACCTTAAGCTGTTGCACCCACACCTTTTCGAGGTAAGCAGGCAGAATAGGCTTCTCAAACGAAATCTCCTTTTTTACTGGGCATATCTTTACCTGCAGGAGTGCCTGCAACAGCATAAACACTGCCGCCACCGACCAAGCCTGCGGCGAGCAGGCAACCGGGTAAGAGGTCGGTCCTTCGCCGTGCCTTCTGTCAAACCCACAGAACAACTCCGGCAGCCGTTGCAAAGGAATAAACAGGGAGGCATCGAACAGCCCTGTTACTAGTGCAGCTGCTTCTTTTCTAAAGCCATACTTCGACAGACCATAGGCAATCAGCGCCACATCGTGCGGCCACACCGAACCGTTATGGTACGACATAGGGTTGTACCTACGCTCCTCGCTGGAGAGTGTGCGTATTCCCCAACCGTTAAACATGTCCGGTTTTAGTAGCGTTTCGGCCAGATTTACGGCTTTGTCGCGGTCTGCTATACCTGTAAACAGCAGGTGCCCAGCGTTGGAAGATTTTACCCGGCAAGGTTGCTTGTGCCCATCCAGCGCCAGTACATAGCAATTGAGATCAGCATCCCAGAACACTTCGTTAAATTTCTTCTTTAGCTCCAGGGCCTCTCTCTCCCACTTCCTGGCCAACTCCTGCTCCCCAAGTGTTTGCGCCAGCTTGGCTGCATGTGTTCTGGCCGCATACACGTAACCCTGCACCTCACAAAGTGCTATCGGTGGTGCAGCCAGCACGCCATCCTCTGTAAATACAGAGTCGAAGCTGTCTTTCCAGCCTTGGTTGGTAAGGCCGTTGGCAGCTTTATGCTGATACTCCACAAAGCCATCTCCATCCAGATCACCAAACTCATCTATCCAGTTCATAGCGGCTTTTATGTTGGGCCAGATCTGCTGGATAGTTTCAAAATCAGCGGTGCGATCGTAATACTCACCGGCCAGCAGCACAAACAGGGGCGTTGCATCAATGGTCCCATAGTATTGCTTGAACGGTACCTCGTTCAGGGCCACCATTTCGCCACCGCGTGTCTCATGCAATATCTTTCCCGGCTCCGCATCCGCTGCTTCGTCCAACGTGCCGGACTGATTGGCTGCCAGGAACTTTAGTACATCTTTAGATAAATCCGGGGCTACCCACAACGTCTCAAAGGCAGTAAGTATACCATCACGGCCAAAGGCAGTATTGTACCAGGGCACGCCTGCATAAGGGTACTTTCCATAAGGCGTGTCGGCCATCAGCGATACCAAATCTGCCTGAGAACGGTTTATCCAGTGGTTGAACTGCTCGTTAGCTGTTCCGATGACGGGAAAGTAAGATTTGGTGTTTTCCAGATCAGGCTCCAGGCTCTCTCTGGCTTCATTGTAGCTTACCGCCTCCGGTTCTGCCTCTTCCTCCCCTTGCTCAAAGGCAATGCTATAGTTAAGAACAGCTTTTTGGTGAGGAGAGAGCAGTATCCAGTAATGAATGGTGCCATCATCAGTATACTGCTCAAACGGAAGCGGAAACGTTACCTTAGCTTTTCTGATGAGCCCGTCCAGCCCGCGGTAAGACAAGGTCAGGGTGCGGTTATCTTGGCACTGCGTCTGAAGCACTTCTCCCCTTCTGCTTCGGTGCATGCCCCTGACTTCAAAAATATCCTTGAAATCGCCTTCTAAAGTCAGCGACAGATGGAGCGGATAAGACTCCCCGTTAAAGTTCTCTACCTCGATCTTCTCGTGGTACAGGTTGTCCTTTAAAAACTGGCTCCGGCGGAGATGAATTGTACTGTGGTGCAAAACCTTACCATTGTCCAATACAATCTCTGGGTTGGCCAGGTCTACCGACAGTATTTCGTTTTCTTCCTTGATGTTGGAGCTAAGAAGAATAGGACGGTGGTTGTTAAGCTTTAGCTCCAACCTGCTGATAAAGCGGGTGTCGCGGTAGTAAATACCCTGTGCCCCCTTGCCAATAGGTAATATGTCGCCCCAGCGATCGAATATACCAAAGGTGTCACCATGGTTTAACACCTGCGTACGGTCATCGGCATAAGTCGAGTCAGCTGAAATATAATACTTGTCATCCTCTAAACGTATGATCTTATCTTCCATAGCCATTTCTATCTTGTTTATGCAGACATTATTGTTTTGGCAGGTTTTCTACTTTACCTAAGTATAACCTGCCTGTGCCATCGATCACTTTTCCATCTCCATCATGTTTCCTTTTTTGGAAGGAGTGTGGAAGAATGACTCTTTCCTTCCAGCTAATTGCTCATATAGCCTCACATAGTTTTCGGCCATCACACGGGCACTAAAGCGCTTCTCAAACACTTCTCTTACTTTGTTGCGGTCCAGCAGGTCGATGTTTTCCAGCGCTTGTACAGCCTCGTCTATACTTTCCACAATAAAGCCAGATTCACCCTTGTTAACAATCTCCGGCACCGAACCATGGTTGAAGGCTATTACAGGTGTGCCACAGGCCATGGCCTCTATCACCACCATGCCAAACGGCTCCGGCCAATCAATCGGAAACAGCAGCGCTTTGGCTTTACCCAGGAACTCTCCCTTACTGTCCTCTCCTATCTCTCCTATAAACTCCACGTGCGGCTGCTCCAGCAAGTGCCTGATCTCAGTTTCGAAATAGGCTTCATCTGCCTTATCAACCTTAGCAGCAATTTTAATCTTTACTCCTGCTCGACGGGCAATCTCGATGGCTCTGTCTGGCCTTTTTTCGCGCGAGATTCTTCCGATAAAGGCGACATAGCCTCCATCCCCGTCGCCCTTCCGGTACAGGTCCAGCGGTAAGCCGTGGTACACGGTATCCAGCCAGTTTGCCTGTACAAGTGGTTTTCGCTGAGCATCTGAGATAGACACCACCGGCTGAGTACGGAACTTGTTGTACACATACTGCAGGTCCGGAATGTCGAGCCTGCCATGCAACGTAGTAAGGTGAGGCTTTCGCAGCAGTGCAGAAAGCGGAAAGTGCAGGTAGTCAGTGTGAAAATGCAGCACATCGAACTCCTGCACCCGTTCTGCCAGCTCCTGCATCTGCACGATATGATGAGCCAGCGGGTCTTCCACAAGCTGGTTCAGGCGCAAGGCACTGTTTATATGGCTCACCAGTTTTGCGGATGTAGAGGAGTCGCCGGAGGCAAACAGCGTTACCTCATGGCCTTGTTTAACCAACTCCTCTGTTAAATAAGAAACAACACGCTCAGTACCCCCATAAAGCTTTGGCGGCACCGATTCATATAAAGGTGATATTTGCGCTATTTTCATAAACGTCTTGTTAATGTTTCTAAAATAGTTTGGTACCACTTCTTTAAATGAAGGCATAGAAGTACAACTCCAGGCATTGGGCAGCCGGAGTTTCAACAGATATACCTGCTGGCTATGTGCCTGCGGCAGGTTTCCTTGCTCGTTTAGCTGTACCTGTCAATTTTGCCAGTTGGCCAGGCAGCTATTAGCGTGTGCCATGTGTGTTACAAGGCTTTGCTACTGAAAAGCTTTTGAGTAGTAATGAATGCGGAGGATGTAGTTTTGATTATCCTCTACTATGGAGCAAGAGGCATACGGGAGCAACAAACTTCTTCTTACAATGCTCATTGTCTCTAAATTTTAGTGTAAAACAAACAACTACATTATGTAACTGATCTGAGAATCACACTTTCGTGCTTAACACCAAAATCCAACAGAAACAAAGTTCAAAGCTTTGTGATCTCGAAAATCCGCTTAGCAAGCGGAATACCAACTTATATAAGGCTGTTCTTTTCCTGCCTGTTCAGCGAAAATTTGACAGTGGCACAGCCATAATGACATTTATACTTTGACAGATACTAGGATAGTATGAAAACGGGCTTGTGCAAGTACCGGTATAAGATAATACTCAGAATGTGTTTACCGGTACCTAAAGCTTATTAACTTAATCAACTTTAGGCTTGAGGAAGATCTTGAAGTACTGCCAATAGCTACTTACCAGAATAACATACAGAACAAGGTTAACGATGGCAATGGGCCAGTTTCTCTGATCTATCAGGAGGTGAAACAGCAGAATATTAACCACAACCGGACCTAAAAGCACCAGAGCCGCTAAAACGAACCTATTTGCTAAAAGTAAAGCTCCTCCAATCACTTCGACGGCTTTCTCGAAATAAATAAAGCCACTCGACACCATGATCTCCATAAACGGATGAAACTTTGGAACCGGAATAAAGATGTAAAAGCCATTCAGACCGAAAATCAGGAAGATCAGTCCTAATTTGACACTCCCACGCCTAAAGGCAGTAGGATTCTTGGGCTACCGAACCATTGTCCTTGTATATCTCCCAAGCTGAAACGGTCTGCCCGACCGCCTTGTTTCTTATATTACTAGCTGCGTTCACATCCCGGTGCAGGGCATGTCCGTTAGAACAAGTCCAATACCTGTCCGATAATTTGAGTTCAGTATTTCGCCAACCACATACCCAGCAGTCCTGAGAGGTATGGTTTGGGGCTACCTTCACAAGCTCCCGACCATACCATTTGGACTTGTATCCCAGCATCTGCACAAACCCATGCCACCCAGCATCGCTGATGCTTTTGGCAAGCATATGGTTCTGAACCATATGCTGTATTTGAAGCTGTTCAACGACAATCGCTTGGCTCTCACGAATGAGTTGAGTAGTCAGCTTGTGGTGGAAATCCTTGCGTGTATTCCTGACTTTCAGGTGTATTCTGCTAAGCTTGCCGACAGCCTTTCGCCTGTTGCTGCCACCTTTCTTCTTCCTCGATACAGCACGTTGCGCTCTCCTTAACTGGTGCTGATAGCGGTATAGGTGTTTAGGATTGTCTACAGCAACACCATCAGACGTGACAACGAAGGATTTTATACCGACATCCAAACCTACCACGCTATCGGTTTGTGGCAGTGGGGCTATCTCCACCTCACAGCACAGGGTCACATGCCACCCACCGGCTTCCCTGACAACGCTGGCTGTCTTGATAACCCCCTGCACATCCTGTGACTTGCGGTATTTCACCTTGCCTATCCTGGGCAGTTGTACGGTACTTGTATTTTGATGCAGCTTCACCCCCTGTTTAAATGTGAATGACCTGTACAGGCTACGTTTGGCGAACCTGGGGAATCCATTGCCTTGCTTAAAGAATCCATCGTAGGACCTGAACAATCTATCTGTCACCTCCTGTAAAGTTTGTGAGTGAACACAGCCAATCCACCCGACCTCCTTGGCAATGGCTGCAAGTTCTTGCTGCATCTGGTTCTTCGATACGGAGATTTGATAGTTGGTCCAGAGGTGTTTCTTGTAGGCCAGACACAGGTTGTAGACATACCGGCACGAACCGAGCCACTGAGTGAAAACCTGTGCCTGCGCCCTGGTGGGTTTGAGTCGGAAGCGGTATGTCTTGATCTGGTTCACGGCTGCTTTTGGCGCCTTGCCCGGTGCAGGGCATGTTTGCTGCAGCAAAGGTAACAGCCGGCAAGTGCAGGCGGTAGAACATAGGGTAAGATCGAACCCAACAAAAGTGAAGGGATGCTGCACCACATCGAGTGGTTCAAAAAGAAAACCAAATTCATCCCTTGGCTAAATCCCCAAGGTACTGTCTTCAAAGTCAAGGATTTTTGTTGCATTTTTCTTACATTTTTCTTATCTTCACTCTACCTGAAAGAGAGCTCCCGGGCCGACTGGTACTGGAAGTTCATCTTGCGTAGCCCTGGCCTGAGCTGGGGCTATTTCTTTTTCTGCTGTTTCTGGCTGCGTTTCCTGCGTTATTGCGTCTTTGTCAGCTGCGCTGACACCTGAAAGAGAGGCTCCGGCCTCCTGGATTTGGATGTTATTTTTGGGTTCCGCTGGCTGCTGCCCATAACGTGGATCATAGGCTTCATTCTTGCGCCACAGCGTCCAGAGCAGGATCAGCAGCTTGCGCTGCACGGCCACATACGCCTGCATCTTGGTCTTGCCCCTTTTCACGAGCCGCTCGTAGAGGGCAGTAAAGACAGGCTCTTTATAACGTACTACTGTAAAGGCCGGCAGGTGCATGGCCCGCCGGATGTGGGCGTTGCCTTTCTTTGATATTCTGCTTCTGCCCGAGCGCTGGCCCGACTGGTGCTCCACCACGTCATAGCCGGCGTAGCTGACCAGCTGGCCCTGCCGCTCGAAGGTGGCAAAGCCGTTGGTCTCGGCCAGGAGCACGGCCACCGTCTTGAGCCCCACCCCCTTGACCGAGCGCATCTTCTCCACCCGCTCAGCCAGCAGCGGATCCTGGTAGAGCAGCTCCCCAATAGCCTCCTCCAGCTCCTGGAGGCTCTTGTCCAGGGTGCCGACCAGCTTCTGGAGGTTTCGCTCCACCTGCTTGACCACCAGCGCACCGTGATGCAGGGCATGGAGCTGGTTCAGGCACACGGTGCGCTGGTTGGAGAAGTCCTCCAGCTGGCGGGTCAGCAGGCGCAGCCGGTAGATGTTTTTCGACAAGGGCTGCCAGAGCTCCAGGAGCTGCTCCAGGCCCATCTGCGCCAGGCCCCTGGCATCGATCCTGTCGTTCTTGCTCTTGTTTCCCAGGGCCTGCAGGTAGCGCTTGGCCTTGGTGGGCAGCACCACCGAGACCTGGTAGCCCTCGTGGTAGAGGAACCAGGCCAGCTGCTCGTAGTACACGCCCGTGGCCTCCATGAGCAGGCGCAGCTCCACGTCCGCTGCGCGCTTGCCCTCCAGCCAGCGCTGCAGCTGCTTGAAGCCTGTGGGGGTGTTGGTGAATTTTCGGGAGGCTTTCACCTTCACCCGCCGCTCCATGTCCAGGGTGGAGAGGACCACCTCCAGGGCGTCTTTGCTCACATCGACGCCCAGGTTCTGACAGAGTAAATTCTTCATAGCTGAAAGGGGCTTAAGTGGACAAAAAACATTCATCTTCCGGGCCTACACTCACTCATGCCTGCGGATGGGGCAGCCTCTAGGTACTGTCCAGGCTTTTAAGAAGAAGAGAAAGGGAAGGGCTTGCTTGGGGGCGACATCATCAAAGTGTCTAGTGCAAGGGCTTTCTCCTTCCCTTTCTCTTAGCTTACGTTTAAGAGCCTGATAAAATTGAACTTACGCTTATACTGCCAAAGATATGAGTGTTAGGGCTTTCTTTGGCATTTTCTCGTAACTCTGGCTACTAGTTTAACTTTCTTCATTTTACTTCCATCCATTACTTTCCTTGGCAGCAGTGATGTGTGCCAGGTGATGGTTGCAGTGCCAGGCGTAGGAACCTATACTTTCCTCCAGGCTAAATTCCTTGCCATGCTCCGGGTGTACAAACACGCGCTTAAGCTGCTCTTGCGTCAGGGCATTCAGTAAGACCGTCCAACGTTCATGGATGCCTTCCAGCATCTTTAATGAAGGAGCAATTGGCATATTCTTACTGTCTGCCAGCTCTGCCCACCTGTCCTCATAATATGGTTTTATGGTTGGTTTGTCTTCTGTAAGCGCTAGCTTAAACCTTATCAGACTGTTCATGTGGCTGTCAGCACAATGATGCACCACCTGCCTGATCGTCCATCCTCCTGGCCGATACGCTGTGTTTAGCTGCGCTTCAGACAGGTGTTCTACCTCACTTCTGAGCCGTTGCGGGAAAGCTGAGATTTCAGCAATGCTTTGCCGTAAAATTTCGTTCGTTAATTCGGCTGGCTTCACGTACAGCCCGATCGGGTACTTTAACTCATCGAGTGTCTTCATTACATAGCTTCATTTATGGGTAGTGCAAAAAGAAATCGGTCTTGAAATAAATATAGGAAAACAGATGTATTCTATAACATTAGCGAGGAACTTCTAAATAAAAAAGCGGCGGTTACACTTGTTAAGTATAGCCGCCGCTTTCAATTATAATTTAGTCTAAGCTTACACGTCTACGCGTGCGTACTTGGCATTTCGCTCAATAAAGTCACGGCGTGGGCCTACCTCGTCGCCCATCAGCATAGAGAACAGGTGGTCAGCCTCGGCGGCAGACTCAATAGTTACACGCTTCAGGCTTCGGGTGCTTGGGTCCATCGTAGTATTCCAAAGCTGTTCTGGGTTCATCTCTCCCAAGCCTTTGTAACGCTGCACGTTTACACTATCCTCTTTGCCTTTTCCAAGCTCCTGAACAGCCTCCATACGGTCTTGTTCACTCCAGCAGTAACGCTCCTCTTTACCTTTTTTAATCAGGTACAGTGGAGGCAATGCGATATAAATGTACCCTTTCTCCACCAGCTCTTTCATGTAGCGGAAGAAGAACGTCAGGATCAAAGTACGGATGTGGGAACCATCAACGTCGGCATCCGTCATCACAATAATTTTGTGGTAACGAAGCTTCTCCATATTTAGGGCCTTCTCATCCTCCTGCGTACCAAAGCTTACACCCAGGGCCGTAATCATGTTCTTGATCTCTTCGTTCTCGTAGATGCGGTGCTCCTGCGCCTTTTCTACGTTCAGGATCTTACCACGCAGCGGCAGAATAGCCTGGAACTTGCGGTCACGGCCCTGCTTGGCAGAACCACCTGCAGAGTCACCCTCCACCAGGTAAATCTCGCAATTCTCAGGATTGTTATCTGAACAGTCGGCAAGTTTACCAGGCAAGCTAGTGCTGGAGAGTACGTTCTTACGCTGTACCATCTCACGCGCCTTACGGGCAGCATGGCGGGCCTGAGCAGCAATAATTACTTTGTTTACAATAGTGCGAGCCTCTTTCGGGTTTTCCTCCAGGTACTGGGTCAGCATTTCGCCAACGGCTGTGTCTACAGCACCGGAAACCTCGGAGTTACCAAGCTTGGTTTTTGTCTGGCCCTCGAACTGCGGCTCAGCCACTTTTACAGAGATAACCGCCGTTAAACCTTCACGGAAGTCATCACCGTTAATATCCACCTTCACCTTATCCAGCATACCTGACTTCTCAGCGTAGCCTTTCAGGGTACGGGTAAGGGCGCGACGGAAACCAGCCACGTGCGTACCACCCTCTATGGTGTTGATGTTATTTACATAAGAGAAGATATTCTCAGAGTAAGAGGTATTGTACTGCAGGGCAATCTCAACCGGCACACCATTTTTCTCACTCTCTACATGGATCGGCTCCGGAATCAGGTTCTCGCGTGTCTCGTCCAGGTAAGTTACGAACTCCTTCAAACCGCCTTCTGAGAAGAAAGAGGTCGAAAGCGGCTCGCCCTGCTCATTTACTTCGCGCAGGTCTTTCAGGTTGATACGGATACCTTTGTTCAGGAACGCCAGTTCGCGAAGGCGGCTGGCAATGGTATCGTACTTATACTCTGTAGTTGTAAAGATAGAGGCATCCGGATGGAAGGTTACCATGGTACCTGTTCTGTCAGTTTCACCGATCTCGCGCACCGGGTATTGCGGCACCCCGATATTGTAATGCTGCTCGTATACTTTGCCGTTGCGGTGCACTGTTACGTGCAGGTCGGTAGAAAGGGCGTTAACGCAGGATACACCTACACCGTGCAAACCACCAGATACTTTATAAGTGTCTTTGTCGAACTTACCACCGGCGTGCAGTACTGTCATTACTACCTCCAGGGCAGAACGACCTTCCTTTTGGTGGAAATCCGTCGGAATACCACGTCCGTTATCGGATACTGTGATGGAGTTATCCGGATTAATGGTTACTGAAATCTCGTCGCAGTGGCCAGCCAGCGCTTCGTCGATGGAGTTGTCTACTACCTCCCACACCAGGTGGTGCAGGCCTTTAATGCCAATATCGCCAATGTACATGGCCGGGCGCTTACGAACTGCTTCGAGCCCTTCCAGTACCTGAATACTATTTGCTGAATAATCGTTTGCTAATGATTTTTCTTCCACGTCACTCATTTGTGTCTCAGGGTAGATTTAATAGGTAAAATTACCACTTTTATTTTGTTTAACCGAACACGACTGAAGGTCAAATGTTTACGGATAAAAAATTCAGTTTTATCAGATATATGATATGCTGCTATGTCAGAAACAGACACTTTATCGATGCCTGTAAAGTAACTATGCAAGTTACCACAATATTTTAAAATGCTGATGTACTGATAGAACAAAAATAGCGACCATTTAGGTCACTATTTTCGACTTATTTATGGTGGATAATCCTTAACTACCTACTCCGTTTGGAGCAATCCTCTTCCCACACAGATTCTCAAAATTTCTTCTATTGTGTGCCGTTGCACTAGTAGGCCAAACTATCTGCCTGGCTCGCATAAGATCTTTGTAAAGTTGCACCCTACAGCATATTTAAGCCCAAGAAAACCCACACTTAAACTAGCTTAAAATAAGGGGCAACGGTACTAACCTGCAACTCCAATATTATCTCCAATGCACTAAACTTATTCTTCCGAAGAAAGAAGTGTAATCATACCTGCTCCGTGAATATAGATTTGTGCCATTATGCTCCTTATAGCCGTGTTATTACCCGAATATAAACGTTTATACACGAATAAGAACTTATACCTGAAGCACCTGCTTTGCACCTTTTTCAACTGTTAGCAGCAGCTGCTGGCATAAGGAAACACCTTAAGTTGATGAATTGGCTTAGGGAGGAAGGCTTGCGGCCATCACCTTCTGCATACTTCATGTGATAGCTCTCAAAAAAGCAGCAAAGAAGCGCTAGTTCTCCTGATATCTTTTTATATTGTATAGTCACAATATATTGTCAGGAAGCCTCAAAGTAGCTATAAAATCACTAGTCCTAGTGCAAAGACCTGGCAGGAGCGCTTCCGCACATAGTGCAGATAAGCGTATGTTCACGTATATCCATTAGTTGGGCTTAATAATGATAAATGAAAATAGGGAGAATCTGTATTTTAGCCTTCACCTCGCTCATTGCACTTTCTTGTAAGAAAGAAGCGCAGAATACAGATTACCATTGGGTAACCCGTAAGAATACTATTAATCAAATTGCCAAAATTGAGCGACAGGAAAAAGGAGATACAACTATACTTTCTTACTTTGCCAGCAGTGACACTCTGAACTACTTTACCGTTAACAGCAACTTGTTGTTTATAGATGGTTCATATCAAGATGGGGTTCTGCATCAATTAGTCGATACAACTATAATCATTAGCGATAAAGAGTACAGAGTAGCAAAATATATACAGAATGAAGAAGTAATTGATGGCGGAGTAGTTCATTACTATACTCCTCAATTTGGTGTTTTTGCTATACATTCAAACACTTGGTCTGGACTACAATATTTACAGTCTACAGATTCTACTAAGAACAAGTTGATAAAGCGCCTAATCAAAGCGACTGTACCTGAATTTTATGTAAGGGGAGAGCTAAAGTCTGAGCTTGAAAAATTAATAAATTGAAAAGAATAACTTAGTGCAATCGTGTAGACGGCCCCGCCACTGTTAGGTAGCGGGGAGCGCCTCACAGTCGAGTAGCGCAAGGGATCCTCCCCCTTACGCCCTCACAGAACCGTGCGTAAAACTCTCGCTTTACACGGCTCCTATTATCCAACCTTCACGGCCTTACTCCCAGCTGCCAGTGCGCAAACAGGTTCGGAATGGCCTTAGCCATCCTCCCCAGCCAGTTACTCGCCCTGACTTTACGGCCCCGCAGTTTCTTATACTTCTGCCTGGCCCAGCTCTTGAGAACAAGGTTCAAATATCCCAATACCTCATAGAGTTCCGATTTGTAGAAGTGTCCGTAGTAGTTTATCCACCCTTTCAGTACAGGGTTGATTTCCTCGGCCAGCCTTGTCAGGCTGCTTCCACTTCTGCTAGTCAGCTTCCACCCCCTTATCTTTTGCCGGATGGCCTTCTTGGCCTTGTCGCCCACTGCCGGTAAGAAACCCGTAAAGAACTTGCCCTTCCTGTTCCTAGACTTCCTGCTTCTGAATGTGTAACCAAGGGAATCGAAAGACATGTTCGGGTAAGTTTTGCGTCGGTCCTCGTCCCTGCAGTAAACAACTTTGGTCTTCTCCGGATGCATTTCCAGTCCGCACGCCTTTAGCCTTTCTGCCAACGCTTCTTTCAGCCCTGTCGCCTGCTGCTCTGTTCTGCAATGTATCACACAGTCGTCTGCGTACCGCTCGAACGGGCAGCCCGGATAGTGTATCCGTAGCCACTCGTCCATGCAGTAGTGCAGGAAGAGGTTGGCCAGCAGCGGACTGATGACGGCTCCCTGCGGAGTGCCCTTTGTCCTTTCTGTGGTTACTCCATCCCTTTGCTGCACAGGGGCTGTGAGCCACCGCTCGATGTAGAGCAGCACCCATTTGCAGTCTGTGTGCCTGCGCACTGCTTTGAGGAGCAACTCATGCGGAATGCTGTCGAAGAAGCCTTTGATGTCCAGGTCCAGGACCCAGTCCTGCCGCCAGCACCGCCGCCTGGCTTTGCCCACCGCATCCAGTGCGCCTTTCCCCGGCCTGTACCCATAGGAGTTATCATGGAATACCGGCTCCAGCACGGGCGCCAGTGTCATGGTGACGACCATCTGGGCGATGCGGTCTGTGACAGTGGGGATGCCCAAAGGACGTGTGCCTCCTCCGCTCTTTGGTATTTCTACCAACAGCACGGGTGAGGGCACATAGCTGCCCGAACTCATCCGGTTCCATAACCGGTAAAGGTGGTTTCTGCTGTCTTGCTCGAACTCCTCGAGGCTTAGCCCATCCACGCCTGCGCTACCTCCGTTGTGTTTTACCCGCAGGTAGGCTTGGTGCACCAGGTGCTTTGAGATTGTAAATGGTTTTGTCTTAATCATGTCAGTACCTCCTGCAGAATTACCTGCAGTTTTCTTCGTGATAAAAACCGGATAATACACCCCCTTCGCTCCATCCCCATTACAGGGACTTCCTTACTACTACGGGGTGTTCCGCCCGCGTGCCCTGCCTCGGTACTCTGGCTCTTGTGGGTCTGCCACTTGAGCTTCTCCCTTGCCCCATCAGGGCGACACGTTCTCACGTTCCGTGCAAACGCCTGTGTTAAGGTCACGCTGCCTTAATGCCGGATGCCGCATGAGCAGTAGCCAGGTTGCCCTCATGCTTGTCCCGGGACAGTGGTGACTCCCGGTTTTGACATCACCTATTCGCTAACGACACTTCTTCAGCAGTTCACTTGCGTTCGTCTCCTTAACACCTACCTGCTACCTTTCTGGTAACTTTTCCTTGTCGCTCACGACCATGCCTTTTAAGCAAAGCCGCACAAGGCGGTTTGGAGCCTGCACCTGAATACCGGCTCCGAGGGACCTGCCCTCATCATTTGCACAGCACCAAAGAAGCATTTCGTGTTCTTTGTTCGTGACACACCACCACTGTACGTACGGGTCTCGTATACAGCGGTTCGTTAAGTTGTGGAGCTACTTTCCTGTAGTAGTTGAGCAATGATTCGTATCCCCTACGGACGAGCCTTTTCACCGTTACCGTCGTTATCAGGATGGGGCTTTGAGCCACTGCCCAGCCTCCTTTCCTGGTTCTGCTCCAGGCATATGCTTGGCCTTTTGGAACACCCAGCCGAATCAGGTTTTTCCTTTTCCGTTCCATTCGTTTCCAGTCATGCCAGATGCAATGTCTAAGCCTGTTGCGTATCCAACTGTCGACTTCTTTGAGCTTACCCTGTATACTTGCCAATCGGAAGTAGTGGACCCAGCCTCGCTGCGCCTCTTTCAGCTCCCGGACACGCTCATCGAAAGCACTTGGCGTGGTTTTGCGGGTGATAGCCTTCAGCTTTTGTTTCAGCCTTGCCCACCCCTTCTTTGCCACCACCAGCTGATAGCGGCCCCTGTCGCCCTTCTTGTAGGTAGGCACGAACCCGTGGCCCAATAGCTGGAAATCCACAGGCCGCCTGATGCCCGACTTCTCCCTGTTGATGGGCAGCTTCAGCCTGTCCCGCAGGTACAGGAATAGAGCGTTGCCTACCTTTCGGGCAGTATCTTCACTGTTTGTGTAGACACTGAAGTCGTCGGCATAGCGCACGTAGCGCAGCCCCTGCCTTTCCAGCTCCTTGTCCAGCTCGTGGAGCAGGACGTTGGAGAGCAGCGGCGAGAGCGGGCTTCCCTGCGGCACCCCTTTCCGGCGTTTGGCCAGTTTCCCTTTAATGAGGATGGGAGCCCGGAGCCATTTGCGGATGAGGCGCAGGGTGAGGGGGCATTTCACCTTCCGGTATAGCAGTTGCAAAAGCAGGCAGTGGTCCACCTCGTCAAAGAAGTTCTGAAGGTCTATATCAACAATGTGCTGGTAGCCTTCGTGGATGTACTTGTGTGCCTGCTGCACTGCCTGGTGGGCGTTGCGGTTGGGGCGGAAGCCGTAGCTGTGCTCGGTGAACTCCAGCTCAAAGAGCGGGCTTAGCACCTGGTTTACCGCCTGTTGCAGCACCCGGTCGGTGACGGTGGGAATGCCCAGCAGGCGATTCTTGCCGTTGCTCTTGGGTATCTCTACCCCCAGGATAGGAGAAGGCAGGTACCTGCCGTTGCGGATGGCGGTGGCGATGGCGTCCCTGTTTTGTTTCAGGTGCAAAGCCAGCTGCTCTACGGGCATACCGTCCACGCCAGCCGAACCTTTGTTGGCTACTACGTGTGCGTATGCTTTGAGCATGTTGCCCCGGTGGAGTACCTTCTCTGTCATCTTTACTACTTTTACTGTAATCTCTGCCCCGCTTAAGGCAAGGCTGGCTAAGCCTCCTTGCCGAATTAAGGGCAACCTAACGTTCGGCCCTTCAGCAGGTTGTGAGACCTCCGGGTGCTTCCCGGCTCGTTACCTCTACCTACTATGGCCTCTGCTGACTTCTCCCTGTGTTCACGACACCGGGAGACCTCCCCAGGTAAGAGCACATTCCTTCCTCCGATTCCTGCTGCATCTACACAAAGCCGTTTGCCCGTCAGGGGCATCGCAAAGGGGTGCTTGCTTACCCACGACTTCCTGCCTCTTATGCAGTTTCTGTCCGTCAGTACCGGATTTTGCAGTCCCGCTTTCTTCACTGCACGCCTCACGGCCGGCCAGCTTGCGGCTTGCTAACAGGCTTCACCAACTCGCCTGCAAGGGACTTGCACCCTCTGGAATAATTTGATACCTTCAGTATCAGGTGCCCATACTGGGCGCACACCACACCTTTACGGTAGCTGCACCACCGCAAAGCCAAACCCATTGGGGCGCATTAGAACAATAGAATGAGAATATTTATACCCTTATTAGTCTTTCTTCTTATAGGCTGTCAGCAGGCAGAACAAGAGCTTACCATTGAAGAGCGAGAAGGTTTAATGTATGTTATAGGTTCCGATAGTCTCTTTGCTGGTTTGAGGACGGAATACTTTGATAACGGAAATATAGCTTTTCGTTCGCCATACAAAGATGGATTGATGAATGGTA
The DNA here is from genome assembly GCF_000973725.1 of Pontibacter korlensis. Lineage (NCBI taxonomy): Bacteria > Pseudomonadati > Bacteroidota > Cytophagia > Cytophagales > Hymenobacteraceae > Pontibacter > Pontibacter korlensis. The sequence continues at coordinate 5,273,048 of NZ_CP009621.1, forward strand.
AAACTATCTGGTGGCATGAGAACGGTCAGAGGAGCTCTGAAGGTATGATGAGCAAAGGGAAGAAAGAAGGAGTATGGACAGAGTGGGATGAGAATGGAAATATAACCGCTGTTGGCATATTTCAGAATAACCTACTAAATGGCAAGTATCAAGAGCTGCATCCTAATGGTGCTGTAGCTGCAGAAGGAATAAAGAAAGACGGTAAGTCTGTTGGCTTGTATAAAGTCTATGATGAAAGCGGCAGGTTAGAGAATGAGATGATGTTCAATGAGAATGGCCTACCTCATGGAGAGTCTAAATCCTACTTCCTGAATGGGCAACTTCATGAACACATTCAGCATGTGGAGGGAGAAAAGCATGGTGAGGTAAAAACCTATTACGAAAGTGGCAAACTTCATACGCATGGCAAATACAAAAATGGCAAGCTTGACGGAAAGCTGTTGGTTTACCACGAGAATGGCCAGCTGAATGCTGAAACTTATCATGAACTGGGAAGCAGAGAGGGTAAGTGGAAATACTTTACAACGTCTGGTAAATTAGTTGAAGAACGGGTTTATAAAGACAGTACGTTGATAGAAACTGTAGATTACAGAAAATAACGAACCCCAACCATGCGCAGCTTTTATGCTCGGCTACGCCTCACCCATCGGCTGCACCAGTACGTTGTTAGGAAATGGCAAGTATAGAATTTGGAAGTACAATTAGGCATTACTATAACCCAATAAAAGACTCTTAACCGTTAAGGGAATTAGTAGAAGAATAGATTGATACAGCTTCTTATGGGGAATTGTGTTTGTATTGGCAGGTGTAATAATGTTACTGATGTGATATCAAGGGAGTAGCAAAGATGATAGCTGGCTTGACATAGGAAATGCCCGACTAATATCTGGTGGGTTTTTTGGAATCGTAATGGGCTTATATTTTATCATTAGTTCGCTATAAGAAAAGATAGAACATCTTCTACCAACGGTTAGCACATAAGCCAAGCTTCGGCTATGCCTCGCTCGTTTTATGTGCTAACCGTTGGTGGCAATCGTAGAAATACCCGGTAAACAAGAATTATTAACTAAAAATCATCGATGCTATGAAAAATTTAGTGAGTTTATTTTTATTGGGATTTATTGGCTTGTCTATCTTCAGTTGCAACGAAAAGGAGGTAGATATAGAGCAAGAGAAAAAGAATTTGATGCAAGCAAGCAGAGAATGGGCTGCATCAGCAAAATCTAAAAATCTTGAAAAGACCTTAGACTATTGGGCCGACGATGCTGTTATCATTTCTGCAGGAGAACCAGAATTAAGAGGGAAAGAAGCTATCCGGGGAATGGTGCAAGGAAGCTTTCAAGATCCTAGTTTTGAAATAAATTGGGAGCCGGAAAGGGCTGAAATTTCGAAAAGTGGCGATATGGGATATTTACTGGAAAACTCTACAGTATCTTTTAAAGATTCCACAGGTAAAGTGATGTCTCAACAACTTAGATCAGTGACGATTTGGAAAAAGCAAGATGACGGCACCTGGAAGAATGTTGTAGATATTATGAGCCCAAAGGCGCCTAAATAAAAAAAGCCAGCCACCAACACTGCATAACGGCAATGCCTGCATTTTACTTCTTTAGAGGCTACTCAGGTAAATAAAATGTATGTTTCTGTATTGGCTTCTCATTAGCTTGGAAACACTGGCCGTGATGAAGAGCTGGAGGAAGCTTTGGCACATGAGCGGGAGATACTAAAAAACACTGAGGCGCATAGGTGCACCATACATATAGAGGGGCAACAATTTACAGGAAACTACCTGCTGGTGGAGATAATGAACATCAAGCTTGCCGGCCCAAACATGGACCTGGCACCTGATGCCGACCCTGGAGATGGGCAGCTGGATGTGGTGCTGATGCGGGAGGACGAGCGGGAGGAATTTGACGTCTACCTCGCCGACTGTATAAGGGGCGAAGGAAATGCGGAGCAGTGGCAGGTGCGACGTTTGAAGGAAGTTCAGGTGGAGTGGAGCGGCAGGCACTTCCATGTGGATGACCAAGTGTATGAGGGGGATGCTCCTGTGAGCGTTAGCATCAGTGTCATTCCAAAAGGCTTAGCGTTTCTGGCACCATAGCACAGGAGGCACCAAGGCAGCAAAGCATCCGTATTTATGCCTACCTCCTGCGGTAGAGGTACTGTTTTCCAAGAGAAACACTGAAATACAGCTTCAAGGCTTTGATGATGGTTCTTTGCCTGCATACTTTGCTGAATATCAGTATGTTTGCCTTCTGCTATGGAAAGAAAGAGTGCACCTGATACAGTCAGGAACAAGTTGGGAATAAAGCTGAGCAGTACGCAGGCCAGAGAGTTCTACACCCTACTTATAGGAAAGCTTGACAGCTAGTCGGCCTGACGCAGACTCCAAAACTGGTGCACCGGTATTGGATAGCGCCAGAGGCGGCACCGGCTCGTGGTGCATTATACTTACTCGAGAAAGCTTTTTTCTGCTATGGCTGACTACAGAAAGTATGCCCCCCATGCTTTCTCATGCTACGTTACGCCAATCTACCAGTCCTGCTTTGAACGCTTCCTACAGACAAAACTTTCCCTCCTGTCACCTTCATACATGATTCTAGGCTAGGGAAACTGCTAAACATAAACCCTTCTGCCTAATCTCCGTTTTCCTTAAGGTACCCTGCTGACTTTCTTTACACCATAACACTATGGCAACAAACCAAAACACCTCCGCCGCAACTAGCGGCAATAATAAAGACATGCCAATCGTATTGGTAACGGGCAGCAGCGGATTGATTGGCTCTCACCTGACAGCACAACTGCAGGACAAGTACCAGGTCATCGGGCTGGACAAGGTTGGCGACCCCACGCCTTCGCCCAAAGTGGAGAACATCAACTTCGACATTACCTCCGAGGAAAGTATAGCCAAGGCACTGGAGCGGGTAAAGAATGCCTATGGCGACCGCATCGCCTCTGTCATTCACCTAGCCGCCTACTATGATTTTTCGGGTGCGCCCAGTCCGCTGTATGAGGAGGTGACCGTGAAGGGAACGCAGAAATTTCTGAAGGCGCTGCAAAAGTATAAGGTGGATCAGTTCGTGTTTTCCAGCACCAACCTCATCTATAAACCAACCGAGCCGGGCCAGAAAATAGCCGAGGACTGCCCCCTGCAGCCAAACTGGGATTATCCTGAATCAAAAGTAGATACGGAGGAAATTATCCGCGAGGAAAGGAAAGGCATACCGGCCGTTATCCTGCGCCTCGCGGGCGTTTACGACGAGCAGGGGGACTCCATTCCCATCGTCCACCAAATTCAGCGCATCTATGAGAAGGATTTCACCAGCCACCTCTTCTCAGGCGATACCTCGCACGGCAATGTTTTCCTGCACCTCGAAGACCTGATAGACGCATTGTTAAAAACCGTGGAGAAGCGGAACGAACTGCCCGAAGAGATTTACATCAACATAGGAGAGCCCGAAACGCCGAGCTATCTAGCTATACAGGATACAATAGGCCTGCAACTATATGGCGAGGAATGGACCACGCTGGAAATACCCAAACCAGTGGCCAAGGCTGGCGCCTGGATCCGAAACCAAGTGGGCGACCCATTCATTAAGCCCTGGATGATCGATCGCTCCGATGAACACTACGAACTCGACATTTCCCGCGCCAGAGACCTCCTCGGCTGGCAGCCCCAGCACAAGATCCTGGACACTATCCCCGCTATGATTCAGAATCTGAAAGCCGACCCGGTGGCCTGGTACAAGAAAAACAAACTGGACCCCTCCAGCATTGAAGGCAAAAAACAGGAACAGGAAAAATCGGATTAGAAGGTCTTTAGAAGTTTCTATTGCTGAGCGACCACGCATACCGCAAGTTTGAGCAAGGCGTAATTTGTGGCTTTCTGTGAGGCCAGTTTGTAACTGGCCTTATCTGAGATTATACTTTCGCCAGTTGCAAACTGACTATTATGTCGAACCACAAGTTACGCTTTGCTCAAACTTGCGGTTGCGGCATGAGAAGTACGAGCTGCAAACTCGCGCCAACATTAAAATTCTCTTCTTCCATACTCACCCTACCCCTTACAAACCCCACGAAAACAAGTTAAAATGGCAAAAGATAAAAAGAATGAAGCGGCGGAAAAAGAAAACCAGGAGTGGCTCGACTCGCTGCGCTGGGTACTGAAGAACGAGTCGGAGGAGCGGGCACGGGAGTTGTTGCGCCTGCTGCAAAACGAGGCCGAAAAACAAGGCATTACGGTTTCGCAGACTTTCCACACGCCGTATATCAACACCATACCTACCCAACAAGACGCAGATTACCCTGGTAACCTGGAGCTGGAGGAAAAGCTGTTGGGCCTCATCCGCTGGAACGCCATGGCCATGGTGGTGCGGGCAAACCAGGAGTCGGAAGGCATCGGCGGCCATATCTCCACCTATGCCTCCATCGCCAGTTTATGGGAGGTTGGGTTTAACCACTTTTTTAAGGGCGACAACAAAGGCGCGGCTGATGTGGTATACTTTCAAGGCCACGCTTCCCCCGGCGTCTATGCCCGCGCTTTTCTGGAGGGCAGGCTGACGGAGAAACAGCTGGAGAATTTCAGGCGGGAGTTGAAAACTGAGGGCGGCCTCCCCTCCTATCCGCACCCGCGCCTGATGCCGGATTTCTGGCTGCACCCCACCGTGTCCATGGGCTTGGCGCCTATTACGGCTATTTACCAGGCGCGCTTCAATAAATACCTTTACAAGCGCGGCATCCTCAAAGAAAACAAACAGAAAGTATGGGCTTTCCTGGGCGATGGCGAAATGGACGAACCAGAGGCCATTGGGGCTATTCCAGTGGCTGCCCGTGACAAGCTCGACAACCTCATCTTCGTCATCGACTGCAACCTGCAGCGCCTCGACGGGCCTGTACGGGGCAATGGCAAGGTGATTCAGGAGCTGGAGGCGCTGTTTAAGGGCGCAGGCTGGAACGTCATCAAAGTGCTCTGGGGAAGCGACTGGGACCCGCTGTTCGAGAAGGATACAAACGGCAAACTGGTGAAGCTACTGAATGAACTGCCGGACGGGCAGTTGCAGAAGTATGCCTACGAGGGCGGCGAGTATATGCGGGAGGATTTGTTCGGCAAAGACGAGAAGCTAAAGGAGCTGGTAAAAGATCTTTCCGACGAAGAGCTGAAAAACCTGAGGCGAGGCGGCCACGACCCTGTGAAGATATACAGCGCCTACCAGGCCGCCAGCACGCACGAAGGGCAGCCCACCATCATACTTGCCCAAACTATAAAAGGCTATGGCCAAGGCACGGCGGGCGAGGCCAGCAATGTCAGCCACAAACAAAAAAAGTTCAAAAGCGAGGCGCTGAAGCATTTCCGCGACTTCTTTCAGGTGCCTGTTTCGGATGAGGAGCTGGACAAGGTGCCGTTTATCAAACCCGACGAGGACAGCGAGGTAATGAAATACCTGCGCAGCAAAAGAGAAGAAGCGGGCGGCTTTATACCGCGCCGCCAGGACAAAAGCGAGCCGCTCAAAAACCCTGACGATGCTATTTTCAAAAACTTTTTCGAAGGCTCCGGCGACGACGAGGTGGCCACTACCATGGTAATGGTGCAGATTCTGAGCCAGTTGTTCGACGACGAGAACTTGGGCCAGCGCATCGTGCCCATCATCCCCGACGAGTCGCGCACCTTCGGTATGGAGTCGCTGTTCCGGAAGATAGGCATTTACGCGCCGGGGGGGCAGCAATATGAACCAGTAGACAAAGACAGCCTTTTATACTATAAAGAGTCAGAAGACGGGGCCATACTCGAAGAGGGCATCACCGAGGCAGGTTGCATGAGCTCTTTTATTGCGGCTGGTACCAGCTACTTGGTTCACGGCATCAGCACCATACCGTTTTTCTTTTTTTACTCGATGTTCGGCTTTCAGCGGGTCGGGGATTTGATTTGGGCGGCTGCCGATGCGGGGGCCAAGGGCTTTCTGGTCGGTGGCATCTCGGGGCGCACCAGCCTGCCGGGCGAGGGACTGCAGCACCAGGACGGGCAAAGCCATATATACGCCCTCGCCTTTCCGACGCTCATGGCCTACGACCCCGCCTTTGCCTATGAGGTAGCCGTGATTGTGCAGGACGGCATCCGGCGCATGTACTTCGAAAAAGAAACTGTTTTCTACTACATCACCGTCAGCAACGCCACCTACAAAATGCCACCCATGCCCGAGAACAACCGCGAGGGCATCCTGAAAGGCATGTACCGGTTCAAGGTTTCCTCTGATGAAGAGAAAGGCCGCAAAGCCCACCTGTTTGGGAGCGGCGCGATCATGACGGAGGTGCTCAAAGCCGCCGAGTTGCTTGAGAAAGACTATGATGTGCCTGCAGACGTGTGGAGCGTCACCAGCTACAAAACGCTCTACGACAACGCCATCGACACCGAACGAAAGAACCGCCTGAAGGCGAAACCCAACGACAGAGAGCCGAACTATATACAGCAATGCCTGCAGGACAAAAAAGGCGCGTTTGTGGCGGTATCTGATTACCTCAAGGCCCTGCCCGAGTTGGTGGCGCAATGGTTTCCAAAAAAACTCACCACCCTGGGTACCGACGGCTTTGGCCGCAGCGATGAGCGGGAGGCGCTACGTGATTTCTTTGAGGTCGATTACCGCCACATCGCCTTCGCCGCCCTGTATGGGTTGGCAGCGCAGGGCGAGTTGAAAGCGGAAGAACTCCAAAGGGCAGCCGAAGATTTGGGCATCAACCCGGACAAAAACAACCCCAGAACCTCCTGATCAGATATTTTAAACAAAGCAAAACATGGCCATAGAAGTAAAAGTTCCGAAAATATCAGAAGGCGTAGACACCGCCCACGTGGCAGAGGTGCTAGTATCGGAAGGTGACACCATTCAGGAAGAGCAATTCATCATAGCCGTCGAAACCGACAAAGCCTCGGTAGAGGTGCCCTCGTCCGCCGGCGGAAAAGTGAAAGAGATAAAAGTGAAGGAAGGCGATGAGGTGAAAGTTGGCGACGTGATTCTGGTGCTGGAGGAAGAGGAAAGCACTGCGGAAGAAAAGGCTGAAGAAGAAAGCGCCGAAGCCAAGGAAGGCAAAGCGCCGAAAGAGAAAAAGCCATCCAAAGAAGACAAAAAAGAAAAACCTGCCGAAGTTGAGGCAGAGACTAAGGCAGTGAAAGATAAAGAAGAAGAGACAGCTGAGAGTGAGAAAAAGGCAGCTGAACCCAAGGAGAAAAAAGCGAAACCAGAGAAAGAACAATCTGAGAAAAAAGCCGAGACTGAAGAAGAAGAAAAGAATTTGTCTGACGTGCCCGCCTCGCCTGGCGTGCGCCGCTTGGCCAGGGAAATGGACGTGGACATTATAACCGTAAAAGGCAGCGGCCCCGGCGGCAGAATTACAGAAGAGGATGTAAAAGGCGCTAGGGAGAAGGAAGAGGAAAAATTAACCGAAGCGGAGAAACCCGCGCAGAAAGCACCGAAACAGCTGCCCCTGTCCGATTTCAGCCAATGGGGCGTGGTGGAAAGGCTGCCGCTCTCCCGCATCCGCAAGGCCACAGCCAGAAACACGGCAGCCTCTTGGCAAACCATCCCGCACGTCACCCAATTCGACGAGGCCGACATTTCGGGCATTGAGGAATACCGCCAGAAGAACAGCAAGAAAGCGGAGAAGGCAGGCGGCAAGCTCACCGTCACGGCCATACTTGTCAAAGTAGCCGCAGCGGCCCTGCAACAGTTCCCGAACTTCAACGCCAGCATCGACCTGGAGCACGAAGAGGTTATCCTAAAAAAGTACTTCCACATTGGCTTTGCCGTCGATACCGAAGCGGGTCTCCTGGTGCCTGTCATCCGCGATGTCAACCGCAAAACCATTATCGAAATAGCCACCGAGATTTCAGAGTTGGCAGAAAAGGCACGAAACCAGGAACTGACACCAGACGAGATGCAGGGCGGCAGCTTTGTGATCTCTAACCTCGGCGGCATCGGCGGCACCAACTTCACCCCTATCGTTTACCACCCGCAGATAGCCATACTCGGCGTAGCCCGCACCAGCATCAAGCCTGTATACAGAGACGAGAAGTTTGAGCCACGGCAAATCCTCCCGCTCAGCCTCTCATACGACCACCGCCTGATAGACGGCGCCGACGGAGCCCGTTTCCTCCGCTGGATCTGCCAGGCCCTCGAAGACCCCTATAAAGCCTTGCTGGGTGGTTGATTGCTGGTTGTTGGTATAAAAATCTGAACTGGCGGGAGTTTTCAAACTCGTGCCTGTGGCTTCAGAACAGCCTACAAAAGGATAAAACGGCAACTATGAAATGAGAAACGATGATTGATATGGAACTTAACTGATTTTAAGCAAAAAATATAAATCCTTCGGAAAGGTTACCTCCGAAGTGAGACTTTTCGAAGGATTTTAATTCACCCACACCCGGCGCAAACAACAAGTAACGAAAAACGAAACAAATGGCATCAAAAGAGAAAAGACAAGTAGTAGTTATCGGGGCGGGACCTGGTGGCTATGCGGCCGCTTTCCGAGCGGCGGACCTAGGCCTGAAAGTGACCCTGATTGACCCTGAAGTGAACCCTGGTGGCGTTTGCCTCTATCGTGGCTGTATTCCGTCCAAGGCCTTGCTGCATGTGGCCAAGGTGAAACAGGAGGCTGTAAAGGCCGCCGCTTTGGGAGTGCAATTTGAGGACCCTAAGATAGAGCCGCAGAAAATTTTTGAATGGAAAAACGAGGTGGTGAAGAAAATGACGCAGGGCCTGGGCGAACTGGCCGATGTGCGGAAGATTGAGTATATACAAGGCAAGGCTGTTTTTACCTCCGAAAAAGAACTGGAAGTGCTGGAGAATGAGGGTAAAAAATATACTTTGGAGTTCGAGAGCGCCATCATCGCCACAGGTTCTTTGGTGGCGGAACTGCCGGGCGTGAAGGTGGATCATAATTTGGTTATCGACTCATCGGATGCGCTGGATATAACCGAAATCCCGGAGAACATGCTAGTGATTGGCGGCGGCTATATCGGACTGGAGATGGGCAGCGTGTACGCCGCTCTGGGTAGCAGCGTATCCATTGTCGAGATGACCCCAGGTTTTCTGCCTGGTGCCGACCGCGACCTGGTGGAGGTGTTTCAGGAGGAAAACGAGGATTTGTTCGAAAATTTATACTTTGAAACCATCGTGGAGAAGGTGACTGAAGAAAACGGGAAGGCCAAAGTGGGCCTGAAGAACAGCGAAGGAGTGCAGGAAAAGGAGTATGACAAAGTGTTGTTGGCCGTGGGCCGGAAACCGAACTCCGCGCACCTGAACCTGGACAAGGCAGGCGTGGAAACCAACGAAAAAGGCTTTGTTAAAGTGGACGAAAAGCGCCAAACCAGCACCGCAAACATCTACGCCATCGGCGACCTGACGAGCCAACCCATGCTGGCGCACAAGGCGCACCACGAAGGCCGCATCGCCGCCGAGGTAATTGCAGGCGAAAAAGGTGCTGCCTACGATCCGAAAGTGATTCCCGCCATCGTGTTTACCAACCCTGAGATTGCCTGGTGCGGCCTCACCGAAACACAGGCTAAGGAAAAAGGCCGCGAGGTAAAAGTCGCCACTTTCCCCTGGACCTCATCCGGCAAGGCCGCCTCCATGGGCACCCGCAAAGGGCTCACCAAACTCATCTTCGACCCTGACACACAACGCATCTTAGGCGGCGGCGTGGCGGGCAAAAGCGCTGGCTCGCTTATCCCTGAAATCGCACTCGCCATTGAAATGGCCGCCACGGCGCACGATGTTTCTCTGACCATACACCCGCACCCTACCCTCTCCGAAACCACCATGGAAGCCGCCGAATCCTTTCTCGGCAGCCCCACCCATCTGTTCGGGAAGTAAAATATGATACACGCTGGTGCCATGGATTTTTATGAAAACACTCATGTGAATTCGGATTTAGAGGAATTAAAAAATCTGAACACAGAAAAATGAGCTTTGAAGGGGGACTTTAGTGAAGCTTGCGTAACGTCAGTTATAATTAGAGAAAGCTGCAAGCCCGCATCAGCGGCCGCAATTTTCAACTCAACCGTAAAATAAAAATCATCCATGATACAACCGCTTAAAGCCTTATTCGCTCCAGAAACTGTCGCAGTTATCGGGGCTTCGCGCAACGAAGAAAGCGTGGGGTATGCCATCCTAAAGAATCTACTCCAAAGCAAGTATAAAGGTCAGCTGTACCCTGTCAACCCGAAAACGGACGAGATCCTGGAGCTAAAAAGTTATGCTTCTGTAAAAGATATTCCGGAGAAGGTAGAACTGGCTTTCATCGCCATACCGCGCGACGGTGTAGTGCAGGTGGTGGTGGAGTGCGTGGACAAAGGAGTAAAAGCCGTAGTGGTGATTTCTGCGGGATTTAAGGAAGTGGATGAAGCGGGTGAGGAACTGGAAGAGAAGCTGGCAGCCATTGCCAGAGAACATGACATGGCTTTGTTGGGACCCAACTGCCTGGGCGTGATCAACACCGATGAAAAAGTGCAGTTGAACGGCACCTTTGTCAGTCAGACGCCCAAAAAGGGCAACATCTCCTTTATCAGTCAGAGTGGTGCCGTTGGAGTATATGCGCTGGAGTATGCCGATAAGTACCAGATTGATTTCGCCAAGTTCGCCTCGTTAGGCAACAAGGCCGTGACCGATGAGAATGATATACTTGAAGCTTACGCAGAGGACGAACAGACGAAGGTGATCCTGGCGTACCTGGAGGAGTTCAGCGATCCGCAGCGTTTCCTGGCTTTGGCAACCCGGTTAAAAGCGCAAACAGAGCCAAAGCCTTTGGTAGTGCTGAAAGCAGGCAGAAGCCAGAGCGGCCAGCGCGCAGCCCAGTCGCACACGGGGGCACTAACGGAAAGCGACGAGGTGACAGACCATTTGTTCGACCAGTACAGCATCATTCGGGTCGATAACCTGGAGCGCCTGTTTTATGCTGCCCGTCTGTTTGCCACGCAGCAACTCCCACAGGGCAACCGTTTGTGCATCGTCACCAACGCGGGCGGACCCGGCATCATTACGGCAGACGCAGCCGAAAAAGCCGGCCTGAAAGTACCCGCGCTTTCGGAGGAGCTGCAGGAAAAACTGTCTCAAAATTTACCCAGAACTGCCAGCACCGCCAACCCTGTCGATTTGGTAGGCGACGCCTCGTCCGAGCGATATAGGAAAGCATTAGAGGCATTAGTTGATTCAGACGAACTTAACATCATCCTCTGCCTGTGCACACCGCAGCTAATGACTGATATGGAAGAGATTGCCCAAACTATCGGCCAACACGCCGGTAAGGCGCGGGAAAATAGCAAAATGTTGGTAGCCGTTTTCGCTGACTTCGAGCCCAGATCGACTATAAGTAGCATCCTGGCAAAGCACAGGGTGCTCTACTACCGCTTCGGTCACAACGCCGTGGAAGCCTGCGCCGACGCGCTGAAGTATAGCCGCATTACATCGCTGCCACAGGAGAATCCGGAAACCTACAAGGTAGCGAAAAAACGGCCGGAGGAAATCCTAAGCAAAGCCCTGCAACGCGACAACAAATTTTTAACAGAGCCCGAGGGGTATGAAATTTTGGAAGCCTATGGTTTGCAGGTTTCCCCCTACAAGGTGGTCAGTAGCAAGGAGGATACAAAAGCCGCAGCCAAAGATTTAATTTTTCCGCTGGTGGCCAAGGTAGTGTCGGAGCAGGTGGTGCACAAAACAGACGCAGACGGCGTGGTGACTGATATCCTCAACGAAGAAGAATTGTTAAAAGCTTTTGACAAGCTGCACGAAAACGTGAAAAACAAAAAGCCGGAGGCAAGTATAAAAGGCATCTTGGTGCAGCAAATGGTGCAACAGGGAACCGAGCTGATTGTGGGTGTTAACTATAGCGAAAAGTATGGACACTTGCTCATGTTTGGCGTGGGCGGCATCTTGGTAGAGATGCTGCACGATGTCACCTTCCGGCGAGTACCTATTACCAGAAACGACGCGATGGCGATGATCGAAGGCATCCGCTCCCAAAAAGTACTGCAGGGCCTCCGCGGCAAACCCGCCCCCGACAAAGCGGCCCTAGCCAACTGCCTTCTCCGCCTCAACCAGCTGGTGCAGGACTTCCCCCAAATAAAAGAAGTCGACTTGAACCCCGTGTTTGGTTTGGAAAACAGTGCCCTCCTCGCTGACGCCCGCATTATTGTGAGGGAGTAAGACCTCGCAGCGTGCGCAGCTCCTGCGAGGTCTGTAGAGTTACGAACCTGTAAGTATGCTTCTCAGCTTTTGAAGAAATTCTTTTTGAACCGGATGAATTTATAGAACTCCCCAAACAAGAGTACAGAGCTGGAACAGGCGAAAATCACCAGGAAATCGAAGATGGGAAAATCTGCAAAGCCGAACAAGTCGCGGATGAACGGAACTTTGACGGTAGCAAACTGCAGCATCACTGATACTACGAAGGCGATGTTTACCCAGAAATTTGAGAAAACACCGATTTCGAAGACGGACTTTTTCAGAGAGCGCAAATTGTAGGCGTTGAAAATTTGCGTCATCGAGATGATGAGAAAGGCGCCTGTTCGGGCGATATCTATGCCTTGCGGCAGGTAGTACCGAAATCCCACCACCGTCAGTGTTACCATCACCACGGTCATCAGCAAGAGGTAGGGCATAATATCCCACTTCAGGATGCTGGCACTCTTTTTAACGGGCGGTTCCTGCATGATCTCGCCGTGGCCAGGTTCGGTGGCCAGCGAGATGTCCATGATGCCATCTGTTACCAGGTTCACGTACAGAATCATGACGGCGGTTAATGGAATCGGCAAGCCCAAGGTAATACAAGTAATGAGCACAGTGGTGGAGGCGAAGTTAGTAGTGAGCAAAAAGTAACTCGTGATTTTGATGTTGTTGAACACGATGCGGCCTTCACGGATGGCGCTCACGATACTACTGAAATTGTCGTCCTGCAGCACGATTTCGGCGGCGTCTTTGGCCACGTCGGTGCCGCGCTGGCCCATGGCGATGCCAACATCAGCCCGTTTCAGCGCCGGGGCATCGTTCACCCCGTCACCCGTCATGGCAATCAGCGTATCTTGGGTTTGCAGCCGCTCGGCAATCCGCAGCTTCACATCGGGGTCCATGCGTGCAAATACCGACACGTTCTCAATGTACTCATCAAACTTTTTATCCTCTACATCCTGCAGCTCTTTGCCCGTCACGGCCACAGGGTATTTGGCCCCTTGTTCCGCCTCCACAGCCTCCACAATGCCGACCTCCTTTGCAATGGCGGCCGCTGTTTTCTTGTGGTCGCCGGTTACCATCATCACCCGTATGCCGGCGGTTTTACATTCCTCCACCGACTCCCGAACGCCCTGGCGCGGCGGATCGATAATGCCCGTGGTGCCTACCCACGTTAAGTCCCTCACATCTCCGGCTTGCACTTGCTGCTTGCCGTCGGCCTTTTTGTAGGCCTGCGACAGCACCCGCATGGCCTGACCCGTCCAGTCGTCAATCTTTTTTCTGATATCCTCTCTTTTCTCCTCTGTCAGCTGTTCGGGACCGTTGGGGGTGAGCCATTGGCTACTCAACTCCAGGATGCGCTCGGGTGCCCCGATGGCGAAAATCTCAGCACCGTCTTCTGTATCCACAAGCGAGGCACGAAATTTTTGCTTGGAGTTGAAGGGCAACTCGTCGAGCACGCGGTAGCGATTGTAGGGCTCTTGCTTTTTAACCTTGCCCTTGCGCCCGATCACATACATGGCTGCCTCGGTAGGATCGCCGACAATGTTAGGGCTCCGGTTTCCCTCTTCGTCCTCATCATCTTCCTCATGTTCTTCCTCTTCCTCTTCCTCTTCCTCCTCTTCCTCATAGTCCTCGTCATCATCTTCTAGATTGTTGCGGCGCTTTCTCTGTTGCGCTTTGATGTGCACCTTATCTTTCTCAACCTCCACATCCACGTCCACATTGGACTGGTCCTTATCTCCCGGCATCTCCTCGTCTCCGGCGCTTACCGAATTTTGTCCGGCTGTGTCCGCTTTGTTCAAGCTGATGCTGATCTTCACTTTGTCTGGCTGCACATCTACATCCACATCCATGCCTTCCTTTTTTCCGGCCTCCACCGCTACGGTTTTGCTTTCCTGTGGCTTCTCTTCCAAACTGGTTCTTTCTGGTGCTTCCTCTATCACTGGAGGTTGTAGTTCTTTTGCCGATTTTTTTTCCGTTCCTGCCGACGTTTTCTCTTCCTGCCGCTGGTCTACTCCGCTTGGTGCTTTTTCTTCCGAACGTTGCTTTTCCGCCGGCTTCCTTTCCTGCGTCAGAACGGCTTTTGCATCCGATTCGCCTTCATTTTCCTCTTCTTCCCCGTCCTCCAGATGCGCCCCGTTACAGAAAGCGGCTATCGCTAAAAGTTTGCGTTCCACAGGATTATCTTTTAAATCTATCGGCTTGCCGTCTGCCTTGAACTCGCCCTGTAACTGATAGCCCGCCCCTGTTACTGATAGTTCCTGCCCGCTGCCCGTGAACATTTTCTTTACCGTAAGGATACTTTGGGTGATGGTGCCTGTTTTGTCGGAAAGTATGACAGACACGGAGCCCATCATTTCAGTGGCGGTGAACTCCCGGATGATGACGTTTTGCTTGGCCATGCGGTTGGCTCCGATAGCCAGCACGATGGAGATAACCGCGGGCAGGCCCTCGGGTATGGAAGAGACGAGCGTGGCGATAGTAACGAGGAGGATGTCCTGGAATTCATAATTGCGAAGCCAGTAGCCTAGCGAGAAAACAACAAGAGAAGTTACTATAGCGATGCCTGCCATGATTTTGCCCAGCTCGCTTGTCTTCTTCCTAAAATTAGATTCCTGCATCTGCATCTCGCTCATGGACGTGGCGATTTTACCGATTTCGGTGTGTTCGCCGATGGCGGTCACCACGGCCTTGCCCTTGCCCTGGGCCACATTCGTTCCTTTCCAGACCATGTTTTTACGGTCTCCGAGGGCGGCATTCTCCTCCTCCTGTAATTCCGTCTCCTTCTCAATCGGCATCGATTCTCCTGTGAGCGCTGCCTCCGAGGTGCGCAGGTCCTTTGCTTGCAACAAGCGGGCGTCGGCGGGTATACTTTGCCCTTCGTTCAAAATAATGATGTCGCCCAGCACCACGTCTTCGGCCATAAGTTCATGCTCCTTGCCGTCGCGCAGAGCGGTGGCTTTTTTCTCTATCAACCCTTTGATGGATTCAATCGCTTTCTCAGCCTTATACTCCTGCACAAAGCCCATGATAGCGTTGAAAAGGATTACTGCGAGGATGATGTACACGTCAGCCATCTGGTCGGCCCAGAACGCGACACCGGCAGCGAAGAGGAGTATCAGAACAAGAAAGTCCTTGAACTGCTTGAGGAAAAGCATGATCGGGTTGATGCCGCCTTTTTCCGGCAGCACATTTTTCCCAAACTCCTCCTGGCGCTTTTTGGCCTCTTCCGAAGAAAGCCCTTCCTCGCTCGCCGATAGCTTCTCCAAGGTATCTTCGGTGCTGATGGTATGATAAGGATATTTCTGGTCGATATTCATGATCCACAATAATGGTTAAAAGTCCGACCTGGCCCCTGTAGAGAAGTATAGCCAAAGCCTGTGGAAACAGGTCTATTTATCTTCTGCCTCCAGAATGTTTTTGATGCCACGGGCCACGGCATCGGGATTAAAGGAGATGCTCGTGATGCCCTGTTCTACAAGGAAACGGGCAAACTCCGGGAAATCGCTGGGAGCCTGGCCGCACAGCCCGATTTTGATACCCTTCTTTTTGGCACGCTCGATGGCCATGCTAATCATCTGTTTGATGGCAGGGTTCAGCTCGTCGAACAAGTCGCTGACAAGGGCGGAGTCGCGGTCGAGGCCGAGGGTGAGCTGCGTGAGGTCATTAGAGCCGATGGAGAAGCCGTCGAACACCTCGGCGAATTCCTCCGCTAAGATGACGTTCGAGGGTATCTCGCACATCATGTATATCTCCAGCTCGTTCCAGCCTTGCTTCAGCCCGAAATCGCCCATCAGATTCACAACTTTTTTGCCCTCCTCCACGGTGCGGCAAAACGGCACCATCAGCTTCACATTCGTAAAGCCCATCTCATTGCGCACGATTTTCATCGCCTCGCACTCCATCTGAAAGCCGTCCCTATACGCCTCGCTGTAATAGCGCGAGGCACCCCGGAAGCCGAGCATCGGATTTTCCTCCTCCGGCTCAAACTCACGCCCGCCAATTAAATCAGCATACTCGTTCGATTTAAAGTCGCTCATGCGCACAATGACCTGGCGCGGGTAAAAAGCGGCGGCAATGGAGGCCACGCCCTCGGCCAATTTCTCGATAAAATATAGGCGTTTGTCCGGGTAAGGGGCGGTCAGTTCCTCTATCCACTTCTTCGCCTTTTTATCTTTCAGTTCCTCAAAGTGCAGGAGCGCGAGCGGGTGAATCTTGACAGTGTTGTTAATCACAAACTCGATGCGCATCAGCCCTACACCCGCAACGGGATAGCTACTGTAAAAGAAAGCCATGTCAGGGTCGGCCATGATGAGCATCACCTCTGTCTCGGGCTTTCGCAGTTGCTCAAAATTAATATCCTCTTCCTCCCACTTTAAAAAGCCCTCATATACTTTTCCAGTATGCCCCTCGGCGCAGGATACGGTGATTTGCTGTCCATCTTTAATCGTTTGAGTTGCATCTTCCGTCCCAACAACCGCCACAGCGCCCAGCTCGCGGGCCACGATAGCGGCATGGCTGGTGCGCCCGCCGCTGTCCGTCACGATGGCCGAAGCTTTCTTCATCACCGTGTCCCAGTCGGGGTTGGTGATGCCCGTCACCAGCACGTCGCCCTCCTGCAGTTTGTCGGCCTCGTCAGGCGAGCTTAGAATGCGAGCGATGCCTTTGGTTACTTTCTCTCCAATCGCATTACCCGTCGTCACCACCGTGCCTCCTTCCTTCAGCCGATACTCCTTCAGTTTCGATTTGTCTTTGCCGGAATGCACGGTTTCGGGGCGGGCCTGCACTATGTACAACTCACCGCTTTCGCCGTCTTTGGCCCACTCTATATCCATGGCGCGGCCGTAATGTTCCTCTATCTCCAGCGCCCAAGTGGCCAGCGTGGTCACTTCCTCGTCGGTAAGTATAAAGCGATGCTGTTTGTTTTTCGGCGTGTCCTTATTCACGGTAGTGCCTTCGCCTTTTTTGGCTTCGCCATATACCATCGTCTGCTCTTTGCTTCCTATTTTCTTGGAGATGATGGAACGAATTCCTTTCTTTAGCGAGGGCTTAAAAACATAGAACTCGTCGGCGTTTACGGCACCCTGAACCACGTTCTCGCCTAGGCCCCAGGTACCGGTCAGGAAGATGACCTGCTCATAGCCGCTGTCGGGCAGGATAGTGAAGCCGACGCCAGCCGAGGCTTTGTCGGAGCGCACCATTTTCTGCACGCCAGCCGAGAGCGCCACTTTCATGTGGTCGAAGCCGTTGTGCTCACGGTAGCGGATGGCGCGGTCGGTGAAGAGAGAGGCGTAGCACTTCTTGCAGGCTTCCACCGCATCCTCTGCGCCCTGCACGTTCAGGAAAGAGTCGTGCTGCCCCGCAAAAGAGGCCTCGGGCAAGTCCTCAGCGGTGGCGCTGCTCCGCACGGCCACGCTGGAGAGCGCCTCCTCCTTCTCCTCCAGCTGGTGGTATGCCTCTTTAATGGCCGCTGCGACCTCCTCCGGAAATGCTCCTCTCATCACCGCCTGCCGCGCCTTTTTTCCTGTTTCGCTTAGGTTGGAAAACTTCTGCCTGTCCAGCTCCTCCAGTAGCGTCGTCAGCTCCTCCTTCAGCCCGTTATGCTCCAGAAATTCCCAGTAAGCCTGCGCAGTGGTGGCGAACCCGGCGGGTATATGAATGCCATTCGGACCTAGCTGACTAATCATTTCGCCGAGCGAGGCGTTCTTGCCGCCCACCTCAGCCACATCGGTGTTGTTTAAGTCCTCGAAAAATCGAATGTAAGTGCTCATGTTTGATATTTTACCCTTCGTAAGTATAACCTGGAGGCACATTAAAAGGAGAAGCTGGACAGGTATCCTTCAGAAAAAATTAGCATATAAGACTGGGGAAGCATACATCTTCTTCAATCCTATATATAACATTTCCACTTTTTTATTACTATAATTTCCTTAACTGATCACCCATAATCCAGTATAACCATTTAAACAGCCTTACATAAAGTACTTATATCAAGAGGTTAGGTTGTAAAATATATGTTCTGAAATCAAAACAAATGGACTATGGCAAATGTGGCGATAAACGGATTGGGCCGAATAGGCCGGGCAACGCTGAAGATTATACTTGAAAGTGACGACCTGAATTTAGTCGCGGTGAATGATTTGGTGTCGGCAGACAACTTGGCGTACCTCCTCCGCTACGACACAGTGTACGGGCGCTATTCAAAAACTGTGGAGTCAGCGGAGGGCATACTGGTGATTGACGGAAAGAAGTATCCGGTGCTGAACGAGAAAGACCCGGCGGTGCTGCCTTGGAAGGATATGAACGTGGACCTGGTATTTGAGTGCTCGGGCGTGTTCAAGAAGCGCGAGGATTTGGAGAAGCACCTGAAAGCGGGTGCCAAACGAGTGGTGCTATCG
Source organism: Pontibacter korlensis (assembly GCF_000973725.1). NCBI lineage: Bacteria > Pseudomonadati > Bacteroidota > Cytophagia > Cytophagales > Hymenobacteraceae > Pontibacter > Pontibacter korlensis. The sequence goes on from NZ_CP009621.1 coordinate 5,291,661, forward strand.
GCACCTGCCAAGAGCGACGACGTGAAAACAATTGTATTCGGCGTGAACTCCGGCGAGGAGGCAGAGGATATCATTTCCTGTGCCAGTTGCACCACCAACTGCATCTCGCCGGTGGTGGAAATCATCAACCGCCGCATCGGTATCAAAAAAGCGAACATGACTACCATCCACGCCTATACCTCGAGCCAGGCGCTGGTGGATGGGCCGAATAAAAAAATGCGAAGAGGCAGGGCCGCCGCCTCCAACTTTGTGCCTACCACCACCGGAGCAGCCAAAGCTACCGCCAAGGCGCTGCCCGAAATGGAAGGCAGGTTTGACGGAGCAGCCATCCGAGGTCCTGTTAACGTTGGCTCTATCGCTGATATCAATATGGTATTAGAACGGAAAACAACAGTGGAGGAACTCAACTACATCTTTAAAGAAGAGGCGCAGACAGAGCGATACAAAGGCGTGCTGGGCGTATCGGACGATGAGCTGGTTTCGTCGGACATCGTGCACGATTCCCGCGCTTCGATTGTGGACCTGAGCATGACGCAGGTGGTGGGCGGCGACCTGGTGAAAGTGATGAGTTGGTACGACAACGAGTGGGGCTACGCCAATCAGATGGTGCGCGAGGCGAAGCATGTGCTGAGCCAGGTGGCGGCATCGTAGTATACTTCTCTTCTGGACTGTATACTCCTCTTCTGGACTTTGGGAGGCTTACAATACTGAGAATTGGTATTGTAAGCCTTTTTTTAAATGATAACTTCTTTTGCCATTACATACTTCAAGTTGAAAACTGGCTTCAACTGTACTCCAGGTTAGAACTTGAAGAGTATGTGATTCTAGTAGGTTTTCCCAACCTTGCTGTCGCACACCGGAAAATAAAAAGTGAGTTTTTTGATCAGATAAGCAAGGTGGTGGACTGGCGCCCTATCTCCAACATCATCCAAAAGCACTACGTGAAACGCACCAGCGCCACTGGCTGCCCCGCCTATGATGGTTTGCTACTGTTTGAGAAGGGCCATTGCAGACCTGGTACGGGCTAAGTGACTATGAAGTGGAAGGCAGGCTCAATGACAATATTTCCTTTAGCCGTTTTATTGGCCTGAGCCTGGATGCCAAAGCACCAGGCCACAGCGTACTGAGCCGTTTCCGCACCGAGCTGACAAACAAAGGCGTGTATGAGAAGCTGTTCAAAGAAGTCAACAAACGGCTCGTAAAGCATAAGGTCAATGTCAAAACCGGCGCTATCACAGATGCTTCCATTACCCCTACGCCACTTAAACCTAAAGGCATACGACCTATCAAACAGAAACCGACCGCTCAGAAGGGCCACGCGACGAGGAGCAGGCAGTGAAAGAAGAGCAAACCAGCAGCTGCTGAAAATAACAAAGCCAGGCGTGGATGCAGAAGCAAGATAGTTGAAAAGGCAGGCAAAGCTCTTTTATGGCTATAAGAGAGCTTGCCGTTACTGATACGGAGTGCATGCTGCTGCATGTAGTGACAACAGAGGCGAGTGTGAAAGAGATTGCAAACCTGGAAGATGTGCTCGGAGAAGTAGAGATGTCGGAGCATATTCCGTTTTATGCAGATAAAGGGTATGTTTCAGAGAAGAACCGGAAACTGGTGAAAGGAAAGAAGCTAAAGGACCGGATACAGAAGAAAACCGTACAGGGCAGGCATTAACAGAAAGGGAGAAGCAGTTTAACAAGCTTATCAGCAAGGTCAGGTATAAGGTAGAGAGAACCTCACCAGCATCAACCGCTGGTTCAACAGCAAACAGGCCCGCTACACAGGCTTGGCAAAGACGCATACCCAGCACCTGATGGAGGCTGTGACTTACAACCTTTACCGCATGCCGGGGATTGTTATGCCTAATCGGCAATAACAACAGGCTATGGCAGCCCCAAATGGTGCTGCCATAGCCTGTTTTAAAGATAAATAAACGAAAAGTCCTCTAAAAAAGGGGAAGAACAGAAAACGAAACCTTTTTCAACGGTCTCAGACTGTTAGTACTATTATTGAATTGCCTCCCCTTTCTCTATCAAAACAGAACCGCTCATTTCTTCGGGTTTGGGGATACCCATAAGGGTAAGGATGGTGGGGGCGACATCACCTAACTTTCCGTCTTTCAGCTTTGTGCCTTCCTCCGCGCCAAGTAAGATGCAAGGTACAGGGCTGGTGGTGTGGGCGGTGAAGGGAGAGCCGTCAGAGCTTTTCATTTTCTCGGCGTTACCGTGGTCGGCCAGGATGATAATAGCATAACCTGCCTCTAAGGCGGTTTCGGCAACGGTTTGGAGGCAACTGTCCACGGTTTCGCAGGCTTTGATAGCCGCCTGCATGTCGCCGGTGTGGCCTACCATATCGGCGTTGGCGAAGTTGAGGCAGATGAAGTCGGTGCCCTGCTCCCGCAGCTTGGACAGAATAGCGTAGCGTATGCCTACGGCGCTCATCTCTGGTTTCTGGTCAAAAGTGGGTACATCGGGCGAATCCACCATGATGCGCTCCTCCCCCTCAAACTCCTTTTCCTGTCCGCCATTGAAAAAGTACGTCACGTGCGGGTACTTGGTTGTTTCGGCGATGCGGATCTGCTTTTTGCCTGCCTTGGACAGTACCTCACCCAATGTGTTTTGCAGGTTCGGGTTTTCGAACAGCACCCCCACATTCTCAAAGGTCTCATCGTAGCGCGTCATGGTGAGGTATCTAAGGTCAAGCTTGTGCATGTCGTGGTCAGGGAAATCTCGCTGCGTGAGCGCCTCTGTCAGCTGCCGCGCTCGGTCTGTGCGGAAGTTGAAACACACCACCACATCCCCCTCCCCTATGGTGGCTACGAGCTCCTGCTCCTGCATTAGTACGATGGGTTTGACAAACTCGTCGGTTTCGCCGCTGTCATACCTCTGCTGCATGGCCGCTTTCCAGTCTTCTACCGCTACACAAGTATCGGCTTTGCCATTTACCAGGGCCTGGTAAGCCATGGCGGTGCGGTGCCAGTTTTTGCCGCGATCCATGGCATAGTAGCGGCCGATGATGCTGGCCAACCTGCCCGTGGTCTGCTGTAAGTGAGCCTCTAAATCCTCCAGAAAGCCGATGCCGCTTTTGGGATCGGCATCGCGGCCGTCGGTGAAGGCATGTATATATAGCTCTTTCACCTCCTGCTCCCGGGCAATCGAGCAAAGGGCTTTCAGGTGGAAGATGTGCGCATGGATGCCGCCGTCCGACACCAATCCCATGAAATGCACCTTTTTCCCCTCCTTTTTGGCATAGGCAAGGGCATCGAGCAAAACTTTGTTTTTGCTCAGGCTGCGGTCTTCGATACCCATGTTTATCTTCACCAGCGATTGGTACACCACCCGCCCTGCGCCCAAGGTTATATGCCCGACTTCGGAGTTTCCCATCTGGTCTTCAGGCAGGCCCACCGCAATGCCGTGCGCCTGCAACTGGCTGTGCGGCTGCTCGCGCCATACTTTATTTATAAAAGGCGTATTGGCCTGGGCAATGGCCGACACGTTTCTTCCTCCTTCAGGCGTGATGCCCCAGCCGTCGAGGATGATGAGTATAGTTTTCTTTTGCATGATTCTAACTTGATCTTTTAGAACCTCTTCCAGCATAGTATATGTTTTAGAAATTAAAGTTAATATGTACTGATATTTGCACCTAGTTTCTCCTCTTCATTAAGTCAATAATCAGTTTCTTCTACATCTTTTCTTTCTGCACAACTCTGTTCCTGGCGTTATAGTGACAGCTGCTACTCTCCACTTCAATTCATCATGTAAATTATTACCCTTGGAAGGGGACAAAACAATGCCAGCTACCATGGTATCACCTGCGCTAACTGTACTGCCTTGCTTTACAGTTGGCGGCACTACATACTATTATATGCTGCCCTTGCTGTAGGGCATGGTATCACGGGGCCCAAATGACACAACTAATTCCCCGGTTTACAACCTTTTGAGCTAGCTCTTCCTGCTTCATACCAATTATTTGTTCTTTAACTGCCAGTTGGTCTGATTCCTTCAGGTTAGGCTTCATCAGGCAGAGACTTATCTCAGCGGCTTTCTTTAAAGCGGAGCCAGAGGTGTCTATTATACATTGTATATTTTTATCTAGCGCAACTAGCGCAATCTGTGCTACCTGCCTAAACGTTTATCGGGGCACCAGGAGGTAAACTATCACTTGCCACAAGATATGAAACTTCATCCGGGAGGTCTTTTATAGCCTGCAGGCAATCCTGCCACTCGTCTTCGCTTACATTGTCTCCTGGAAAACCAAACCGTTATTAGTTATTTGTCGTGCTTTCGAAAACTGCCAGATTTTCACGTGTCGGATTTCGGCACTCAATCATCTTCTGGATGATTCCCTCCTTCTTGAGCAACTCTTTGATTTTGTAACCAGAATTCCTGTCAGGTATATTACCAGTGTCTCCCCTCCTAATTGTTTAACGGCTCTGGAAACATTTATGTCGCATACACTTGGCTCATAGAATAGACAGGATTTTTACAGTTTAATTTATCGTTAGGCAGCAGCCTTTCAACATAAGTACTCTTATCCAGAGCAGGGTTTACTGTAAGTGTTGCTATTTTCATGGCTGATCTCTTCTATACTGTTACAAAGTTTATACTGTTACAAAGAAATTTTGCTTTTTATCTTAGCCCATCCGTTCTGGAACTGAATGGGAATTCTAATGAATCCTCCACTCTTCGCAGCATTTGGTGTTCTTTTATGACGTTTTCCCAGACAAGCTAAAGGTTCTAACTTCTCCTTTTTTGAATTCGTGAATTTTATTTATCACGCCGATGTTGACTTCATTCCCCCAGCCTTCTTCAAAGGAAATCTGCAGCCTTTCATGGTTGATGGAGAGCGAAATCCAGTGGCGGCGGTACTTGATGCGCATTGTGATTTCCTTGATACGCTCCGGCAGGTTCGGGTTTATCCAGAGTGCGTCGTCGCCGACCTCCAGGCCCGCGTAACTGCGCTGCACCAAGTCCAAGGAACCGGCCATGGCGCCGAGGTGGATGCCTTCGGGCGTGGTGCCGCCCTGTATATCTTTGAAATCGCTGATGAGGAGGGCCTCGAAGTTCTCCCAGGACTCTTTCCTGTCATATTTCGACATGATCCAGGAAAAGACAAAGCGGCTGAGCGTAGAGCCGTGCGAGGTACGGCTTCTGTAGTATTCGATGTTCCTGCGGATTTTCTCCTCATTGAAATCATAGCCCAGCCTGCCGAAGATATCATGCAGCTCATCTTTGGAGAAGAGATAAAACAGCATCAGAGCATCAGCCTGCTTGCTGGCTTTATACCTGTTGGGCGAGTCGCCTTCGCTTTCCAACACACGGTCCAGCCGCGCGATGTCCTCATACTTCTCGCGGTACTCCTCCCAAGGGAATTCTTCCAACTGCTCATACCCTTCAAACTGGTTCAGCACCGCTTCGTTGATGAACGGCACGTACATTTTCTGGCTTATCTCACGCCACAGGTCAAACTCCTCCTTATCGATGCAAAGCTCCTTGAGAAGCTCGCGCTTTCGGCTTTTCTCTATCAGGTCAAGTATCTCAATAGCTTTCTGCAGCACCCAGGCCACCATCACGTTAGTATAGGCGTTGTTCCGCAGCCCCTGCCCCTCCGAATCAGGGTAGGAAGTATGGTACTCGTCGGGGCCGACCACGTGCAGTATCTCGTAGCGCTGCCGCTCTTTGTTATAGCTGGCTTTGCTGGCCCAATACGAGGCGATGCTCAGGAACATCTCCGCCCCGAAGAAAGAGAGGAAGGGCTGGTCGTCAGTGGCCAGAAAGTAATTCCAGATGTTATAAGGGATGGCTGCATTGATGTGGCGCTGCAAATGTGTATTATCAGGTAGCCAGTTGCCCGACTTCGGGTTGAGGTGCAGCACCTGGCTCTCTTCCCTGCCGTTGCTGCCGCTTTGCCACGGAAACATGGCTCCCCTGAAACCTTCCTGCTGTGCGGCATAACGCGCCTCATCCAGCCGATAGTAGCGGTACATGAGCAGACTTCGGGTAATTTCGGGGAAGCGCAGGTTAAGGAAAGGAAATATGAAAAGCTCATCCCAGAAGATATGCCCTCTGTATGCCTCACCGTGCAGCCCACGCGAAGGCACCCCCACATCCATTCCAATGGTATTTAGCGACACTGTTTGTAGAATATGGAAAATGTGGAGGCGCAACAGCTGCTGCGTTTTGTCACCGTCTATAATGCCGATGTCGGCCCGGTGCCACAGGCGTTCGTAAGCATGCTCGTGGCGCACCTGTAACACCTCGAACCTTCCGGCGCGGGCGATATCCTTCCGCGCCTCCAGGGCGGGTTCGCTGATGGCGCGGTCGTTTGAAGTATAAAATGCTACGATTTTCTCCACCACATAGCTTTCGCCCTCAGCGACCTCGAAGCGCAGGATCTGCCCGATGTAGCCTTCCCGCTGGTTCGTTTCTGTAGCCGGCTCCAGGGGTTGCTGCTGGTGGTACAGATTCGTGCGGGCCGCCTGAGCCATCTTGATTTTTGACTGCTTTGTCTCTACCACCAGCATGATGCTGTTGTCGGTCAGCTGCTCGGTCAGGAGCGGGTCGAGGTGATGGCTTTCCAGCTCGCTATAGCGCTCCACGTTATCATTGATCACGGTGCCATCCAATGCGGTGCGAATTTCAATGGGGCCGCTCCAGTTTTCAGGGGTTAAATGCCACTGCAGGCCCGCCATGTGCCTGTCGCGCATGCTCACGATGCGGCGGCTTTGGATATGTGTGCGCCGTCCCAGGCTGTCCTCCACTCGGAAGTCACGCTCGAAAATACCTATTTTCATGTAAAGCGTCTGCCGGTAGTCCAGCACTTTGTACAGCGCCAGGTTCAGCCACTCGTCCCCCTCAGGCCTGAAGCTCAGGCAAAGCCAGTTCGGGAAGTTCACAAAGTCCTCATTTTCGATAGTTCTCCCCGAAATTTCCGTTTCCACACGGTTATAGCCGCCAGCCAAGTAGGTGCCAGAATAGTTAAACTCGTTGTTGCTGTTTTCTTCGGCGGCTCCTCTCGTGGCGAAGTAGCCGTTGCCTAGCGTGCAGAGCGCCTCGCGCAGCTTCTGTTCTTCGGGTACCCAATCATCATAGCTTATACTGAATCTTTCCATAGATCTTTACTCCAGTTCTGTCAATTTCTTTATTACCACATCAGCGCCTGCTGCTGTCAGGAGTTTCTCCTCATTTTTTCTAGCCACGCCTATTACCAAACCGAAGTTTCCTTTTTTCCCTGCTTCTACGCCCGCGACGGCATCCTCTATCACCACGGCATCAGGGGCATCCACCCCCAGCATGTTGCTGGCTTCTAGAAATATATCGGGCGCAGGCTTGCCCTTCAACTGCTTCTCCTCCGACAGCACCCCGTCCACCAGCGCATCAAACATATCGAGCAAGCCCGCAGACTCCATGATACGGCGACAGTTGCGGCTAGAGGAGATGACGGCCAGTTTCAGCCCCGCCTCCTTCCATTTCTTTAACATCTCCAGCGTGTCAGGATATACCTGCGCCCCCTCCTTATCGAGCGAATCCAGGAAAAGCTCGTTCTTCTGCATCCCCAGCCCGTACACCGTCTCTTTCCCGGGCGCATCGTCTGGTTGCCCCTCCGGCAGCACGATATGGCGCGACTCCAGGAAACTGCGGACGCCATCGAAACGCGGCTTTCCGTCGATATATAGTTTGTAATCCTGCTCGATGCTGAGGGACTCGTACGCTTCCCCGTCCTGCTTCTCGAGAAAGGTATCGAACATCTCTTTCCAAGCTTCGGCATGCAAACTGGCGGTTTGGGTAATTACGCCGTCCATGTCTAAGATGACTGTCCTGAAATGATGGTTGTGGATTGGAGACATGTTTTCATAGTTTGGTTATAGATGATTGGCTGGTGAAGGACAAAATTGGTATCCATTCACCTCAACTCCATGCCATCAACTCAAGGATTTGGAAAATTGTCATCTCGAACGCTGTGAGAAATCCATCTGAGAGTTTAAGAAAGTTTTCTCACTGCGTTCGACGAGACAGCTATAGGTTTCCAGGTATATCCTTAATCAACAGCATTGCCACAAGAGTACGAACTGCAAGCTTGCACCAGCGATAGTATATCTATCGGCCTTTCCGCCTGTGCAGACGAAATCCTTTGCCGCCACCTGTCCGCTTTCTGCTAGGCAACGGCGCTTCACCTCCTCCCATCAGAAACTAGGCCTGGCTTTCAGTAGTAGCTGCGGCAAAGGCAGTAGCTATTACCGAAAATTTTTCCTGGTCAAACACACCCTTTGGTACGTTACAGGGGATGGTCTCAGGCTACCTGATGCTGTTCGAGAACGCTTCCCTCGCTTCAGGTCTGATGTTGAACCCTTTCCTGCTTTGCCTTATTTCACTGCTTTTGATTTTATACGTATCCACCTTTATTTCTCTAGCTATGCTTTATATTATATGTACAGGGGAAGCCGAAATAAAGATTTAGACTGAGAGCCAGACTATCCATTAGCTGTTATTTGTGCAACTTTATACTGATTCTGATATCAGTTGCTTTCATCTGCCATTCGTTCAGAAAACAGCTGTTGAGTAGCTTATTTAGGTTGCACAGGAAAAAGCGTCTGAAGTCCCCGTGGCTTTTGAGTGGCGATATACTGCAGATGTTCTTCGTTGAAATAGTGGAACTGCAACAGTTTACTGCGGGATTCCTTAGGCAGTCATATTTTGTTGGTATAACCATTCCTCATATTAGCAAGGCGTCAGGTAACCTAGTGCAGAATGCCTCCTTTAAGCGGTTGGCCATTGACCTCTCCTATGCGAGAGGTTCGGTCAAAGAAGTAGCCGACGAGCTGGACATCGATCCCGGCCGGCTGAGCAAATGGCGTCAGAAAGAGAGTTCACCCGTGCGATCCACGGAAGGTCTGACAGACGAGCAAAGGAAGAGAACACTCTTGCTGCACCGGATGACCAGGCCCTGCACAAGCGCATCCGAGAGCTGGAGACCGAGCGGGATATTTTAAAATCAGTATAGTGCCTATGAAAGATAAATTGAATGTTGCAGACTGGCTTTCTGTCAGCAGAATAATACTTATACCGTTTCTGTTGGTCTTTATTGCGATGGAGAAAAACAGCGTGGTCGGCTGGCTTGTGCTGCTGGGCTTCCTGACCGACGCGCTCGATGGATTCCTTGCAAGAAAGTTGAATAAGACCAGCAAGAGAGGAACAAAGCTCGACTCAATCGGGGACATGCTGCTCATAGCGAGTGCCCTGCTGGGGCTGTTCTGGCTATATACTGATTTTGTGGTGGAGCATGCCTGGCCAGCGCTCACGGCCATCGGCCTGTTCCTCCTACAGTTTATACTGTCCCGCATCCGCTATGGCAAATCGAGCAGTTTCCACACATACATGGCTAAGATAACGGCTGTGGCACTCGCCCTTATGCTGGTCTCCTCTTTCTTCTTCGGTATTGTTCCCTGGCTGTACTACCTGGCCTTTATAGCCGCGATCGTGGAGGCGGTAGAGGAAATCATGCTTGTTTTCGTGCTTGAGAAACAGCGGGAGAATGTGAAAGGACTATACTGGGTGCTAAAAGAAGGCAAAGAGTAGGTTGGGAAAATAGTATCCAGTGAGACTGTTACAGTTTTGGCCTGGACGCAACAGTACGTGCCGGTGCCGCTGTGTTCTAAAGTCGGTAAGTGGGTCGCCGATTCAGCAGCAAGCTCTGGTTAGAAGACAAATGCCAGAAGTCAGGCAATTTGTCTAACAGACTCGAGACTGCCAGATGATGCTCTAATGCTATTGGCGCTTCCCTTCCTTTACCCCACTAATTTACATGCTTTGAACATGGCTAATCAGCCGTTGTCATTATAAATACACGCCAAGCCAACACCCCAAGAGTAACGATCAAGGCGGCCGTCGTTAGAGTTCCCGTTTTACCCATACCAATCAGATGATGTTTCGTTTATAGGGTAACGTTCCGTCCTTAAAATGGTTGGCTGGGCTGCCGTACCGCCAGGCGTAAGTCCCTGTTTAAAGTGAGGGGAAAAGCGCAGTTATCATCCCTTATAATCATTCGTGATCCTGCACATGGGCCATTAACAAGTGAACGGAGTATACACGCACCAAGAAAAGGAATCCGGAACATGGAGAGCCCTAAACCGTATCCAAACGGTGTAAGCCTGCCGCAGGCAACGTTCAATTGTTTTTCATGGAGAGAATATTCTTTGGGGGCTGGGAGAGCGTTACCCGAACTATGATTATCGGCGTATTGGCCTATGCCAGTCTGGTTATCCAACTCCGGATCGCCGGTAAGCGGACACTCTCGCAGATGAATACTTTTGATTTTATTGTCTCCGTAGCGCTGAGATCCAGCCTGGCCTCTGCGCCTCTGACCAAGGATGGGACGGGTTGCTGGCGTTTGCGGTGCTGATCTCTCTGCAGTATGCTATTGCCTGGCTCTCGGTGAGGTTCGATAGGTTCAGCGGTTTGGCCAAGGCCACGCCTTCCCTGCTGTTCTATCAGGGGCAGTTCCTGTGGAGCGCCAGAAAGCCGAGCGTATCACCAAAGCCGAGATACTGGGTGTCTTACGAGATAAAGGGGTAAGTACGATGGAGGAGGTGGAAGCCTTTATACTGGGAAGAAAGGGAAAATGACCGTCATCCGCAAGGCCAAGGACGAGGAGCGGAATCTGTGCTGCAGGACATAAAAAAGCCTCCGCTGCCATTATAGCCCGATCAAGGTGCTTCAACGCCAGGCGCATAAAACTTAGGCAATTAGCATATGCTGCACTTCTAACCATACTCTGAACAGCACCTTAATCTGTGGAGCTTTCTGACGCAGGTGCTTTTTGAGCTGATTGGTTGATATAATCGAAAAACAGTCCAGCCGCTATGGCATACACGCCATGCTCCAAGACATCCAGGGCTATCTGCTTTGGCGACCATTTGTTGATCGGCTCTGAGGCATTTGCCGCCGGAAGCATCACCAGGGCTGTTGACCAGACGGCCCCGAAATGCGCGGCTGTCGCCGGCCACCCTGTCACTCCTGCGATGGAGAGCAGCCCTCGGGCTACCCCCCAGGAGGTACCGTACTGCCAATGCATCATTTGGGAGAAATGTTTAGTATGCTCCTCTTTCACCTGCTCATTGCTTTTGTCTGCAGGCGCTGGCTCACCGCTTTGTTCTGCTGCTTCCTCTTTGTTGCTGGGAGTGACACCTAGCACCTGCCCGGCCACTTTGCTCGGGGCTTGGCTTTGCTCTCGTTTGGTGAGCTGCATCTCTATCATCTGGGCGGCTGTAATGGCTGCCGTGCCCACCAAGCCTGCCAGTATTCCCTTGCCGATGGCATCTCCAAGAATAGCTAATGAGTCCTGCGTTTTGTCCTTTGCCATATCGCGTGTCTAATATTCATGAATAAAAATCTATACGGCATCAACCGAGGGTAAGGTTCTGCCTTCATATTGGACCTGATGAATCCCCGGAAATCAAAATGGCAATCCTTCCACAGGCGCGTGTTTTTGGTTGGCATTTCCTGCTTTCTGCTGTTCTTTCCGGAAAAGTATCGGTTCTCGCTTGCCAAACTCTCGTATCAGTAGATCTATTACAGGACGCACACTTGATATGGAGTTAGAGCTTTTTCAAAAATTTGGTATCTCACTCGGTCTAGGCCTGTTGGTGGGGCTGCAGCGGCAGCACCGAGGATCACAGCTGGCAGGTATTCGGACCTTTCCGCTCATCACCCTGCTGGGCTCACTCTCAGCCCTTCTGGCTACAGCCTATGGCAGCTGGATCGTTGCAGCGGCTTTTATCGGTGTCGCCGGGATGGCGGTGGCTGGCAACCTGATGCATCCCAAATGTGAGAGCATGGATGTCGGGCAGACGACCGAAACAACCATGCTGCTGATGTTCGCTCTCGGGGCCTATGTCATGGATGGCAACGGCAAAATAGCCGTGGCGGTGGGAGCCACGGTGGCCGTGCTGCTGCACCTGAAGGGCACCCTGCACCGCTTTGTGGACCGGATCGGCGAGAAAGAGATTCGCGCCATTATGCAGTTTGCCGTTATCTCTATGGTTGTTCTGCCCATACTGCCGGACGAGACCTTCGGGCCCTTTGATGTGCTCAACCCGCGGAACATCTGGCTCATGGTGGTGCTGATCGTGGGAATCGGCCTGCTGGGGTACTTTGCCTATAAGGCCTTCGGGGGAAAGGCCGGCACGGTGCTGAGTGGCATCCTCGGGGGACTTATCTCCAGCACGGCCACCACCGTCAGCTACGCCCGCCGCTCCAAAGGCGGGGCAGGTAACACCATGCTGGCCGCGCTCGTTATTTTTATCGCCTCCACGGTGGCTTTGGTGAGAATAGTGGTGGAGGTTGCCCTCCTGGCCCCCGGCACAGTGCCGCAGGTGCTTCCTCCCTTTGGGGCTTTGTTCGTGCTCATGCTCGCCGTAGCAGGCGTGGCATACTTCTTCAACAGGAAGGGCAGGGACCGAATGCCGGAGCAGGGAAACCCGGCCCAGCTTAAAACGGCACTGGTTTTCGGTTTGGTCTATGCCGTCGTGACCTTGGCCACCGCAGCCGCCAAAGAGTATCTGGGCAGAGAGGGGCTTTATATTGTTGGGGTAATTTCCGGTCTGGCGGATGTGGATGCCATCACGCTCTCTACCGCCCGCCTTATGAACACCGGCCAGGTTGACGTAGGCAACGGCTGGCGCGTAATACTGGTGGCGACGCTCTCCAACCTGGTGTTCAAGGCTGCCTTGGCTGGGATTATCGGAAACCGCAGTCTGTTCGGGCGGGTCGCTATGCTTTTCGGGATAGTGCTGGCGGGCGGGCTGCTGGTGCTGTGGTGGTGGCCGGAGGACCTGAGGCTGTTTCAGGGGCTTATGCCTGATAAAGCAAATAAATAACGGTTTCCGTCAGTTTGCGGTTAGGAAAAGAGTAAGTTTTAATTAGGCAAGAACACTACAAAAGTATTCCTTTTACAGACTTCTCTATACTCTAAGTTTGACATTTAGTAATGTCTGATAAATCAGTTATCTGTTTGAAACGAGGGGTCAGCACTATCATGCTGACCCCTCGTTTCTATTGTATCTCCTTATATACGGAAACGCTTAAAGGAGGTAGTTGTAGTTCTTCCTCATTCTGAGCCTGCTTAGGTAGTAGATTAACTTTCTCTTTACTGTTTTCCAAACAAGCACTTTCTTTGGAACCTAGCACTTTTTCCCACCTTGTAGCCAGGTTTGGCAAAGCATGCGTTAAGGTTTTTTCGGAAAGATTGAAGAGGCAAAAGATGTGTTGCTGTCCATCGCTGCTTTGCCGATGAAGCACAAAGCCATCCTGGCCCAGTGGGTCTACCCTGACACTAGACTTACCATAATTCTGGAGCACAGGTTCGGAGCGGCGCAGCCGGATGAGCTCCTTGTACCACTGTAGCATAATACGGTGCTTGCCTTCTGTTCTCTTATGCCATTGTAGCTTTGAGCTATGAAAAGTTTCCTCTGCCTGCGGGTCAGGTGGTTCCTCGTCCCAGTGAAAGGCTGCGAACTCCTCTTTCCTGCCTTGCTGCACGGCCTTGACCAGCTCCTTATCCGAGTGGCTGGTGAAATAGTAAAAAGGAGCGTCCTTGGCATATTCATCACCCATAAAAAGCATAGGTACATAGGGTGACAGCATAACGGCCGCAGCCCCCAGCTTAAGCCGCTCGAAACCCACCAGGGAGGACAGCCTCCGGCTCCCGACATGGTTGCCCACCTGGTCGTGGTTTTGGGTGAAGACCACAAACCTGTCGCCCGGCACACCCGCCGAGGTGGCGCCGTGTTTCCTTTTGCGGAACTCGACATACTCTCCGCTGTGCACAAAGCCATCTGTGTAGGCTTTTGCCAGCTGCTCCATCTGCCCGAAGTCCACGTAGTATTTTTGACCCTCCGGATAAAGCAGCACATACAGGCAATGATGAAAGTCGTCCAGCCACTGGGCCGTAAAGCCGTAACCGCCTACCTCCGGTGTCTTCACGACTTTGGGGCTGTTCAAGTCGCTCTCCGCTATCAAGTACAGCGGACGGCCAAGCCTTTGCTCCAGTTCCTCTTTTTTTGCCATGAGCAAGCTCCCAGAAGGAGACGGCCCCGGTGTCATAGACGGTGTGTATGGCGTCCAGCCGTAATCTGTCCAAATGATAATGCTCGAACCAGTGGAGCGGGTTGTTTGAGAAGTACTCCCGCACGCCGTCCGACCAAGCACCGTCGAAGTTCAAAGCGTAGCCCCAGGGGGTACAGTAACGGTCTGTGAAGTAGGGGCCATACTTGCCGAGATAATTTCCCTCAGGCCCAAGGTGGTTGTATACAACATCTAGAAACACTGCGATCCCACGAGCGTGACAGGCATCCACCAGCTTCTTCAGTCCCTCAGGTCCTCCATAAGATGCCTGCACGGCATAGGGGTAGACGCCGTCATAGCCCCAGTTCCTGCTCCCTGGGAACTGAACTGGGACACAGGCAATAGTTCGATGGCGTTAATACCTGTCTCCGCGATGTTATCCAGCAGAGGAATAACGGCCTCGAACATGCCCTCCCGCGTGAAGGTACCCACATGAAGCTCATACAGCACGAGGTCCTTAAAAGGAAGGCCCCGCCAACTGCTGTACTGCCAGGCATAGGCGCTATGGTCCACTACCTGCGATGGCCCGTGTACATCATTTGGCTGGTAATGGGAGGCCGGATCAGGATAGCTTTTTCCCCGTCCGGCATAAAGAAGTACTTCGTTTCGGGCTGTACATCCTGAAGTTCAGCAGTAAAGTAGCCGTATTTATCTTTTTGCATCTCTACCTTTAGCTCCACTGGATGAACTAGGTGTAACACTATAGATTCTTCTCGGGGGCCCAAACCGTAAAAATAATTTCAACCCGTTTCCACGGGATCTTAGACTATGCGGTGGGGCTGCTGCTGTTGAGCTCGCCCTGGCTGCTGGGCTTCAGTGAAGTAGAGGCGGCCATTGGGGCAGCCGTGGTCGCAGGTGCCGTGGTGCTGATGCAAGCAGTCGTGACGGACTTTGAAGCCGATATCATCAAGAAGATGCCGGTGGGCACGCACCTGTTGATGGACCTTGTTCTTGGTATCGCGCTGGCGGTATCACCGTGGCTATTCGGCTTTGCTGGAGAAGCATACCTGCCGCATCTGATCCTCGCGGCCTGTACTTGGTCCTGGCTTCGCTTACGACCCGGTGCGTGCCCAGCTTCTCTTACCCGACAGCACATCCCCAAAACGGTAACGTGAGCTAAACTTGTTACAAGCTGGCAGGGCAGTGGGAATCCTATAAAAACCAGAGTGCCCCTTGCTTTATTGGGAACAAGGGGCGCTCTGAATTGGCTGTCGGCTAAATAAGGCAGGTAGCGCCGGATACAGGAGCCGGTGCGTAGTCTTCAAATCTCTTAGGTAATAAGAACTTACAGCGGCCCATGCTGGCAGCTATTACGGAAATCCTTAACACACGTATTTAAATCTAATATATGGGCGAGTTTGAATCTAATATATGGGCGAGCTTTGGTACAAAGATGCTGTGTTCTACGCTGTGGATGTGGAGAGTTTCCAGGACGGAAACGGGGATGGCGTGGGGGACTTTAAGGGTTTGACGAGCAGGTTAGATTACCTGTCTGACCTAGGCGTGGACTGCCTTTGGCTTCTCCCTTTCTATACCACCCCCAACCGCGACAACGGCTATGATGTGAAGGACTACTACTCCGTCGACAGTCGCCTGGGCAACCTGCGCAACTTTTCTGACTTTGTAGCCGCAGCCAGAGAAAGAAAAATCCGCATCCTGATCGATTTGGTCACTCACCATACTTCCGATGAGCACCCCTGGTTTCAGGCAGGCAGCGCAGACCCTACTTCCAAATTCCATAGTTTTTATGTATGGCGCGAGGAAAAGCCCGCACAGGAAACAGAGAATATCTTCCCGGGGGAAGAAAACAGCATATGGACCTACGAGAAAAGAGCCGGGGCCTACTACCACCACAAGTTTTACAATTTTGAACCTGACCTGAATGCCGCCAACCCCGAGGTACAGGAGGAGATTAAATCCATCATAGAATTCTGGTTGTCGTTTGGCATCGACGGATTCCGGGTGGATGCGGCCACTCACCTGCTATCCGGCAAAGGCAAGGAAGGCAAAAGTATAAAACGTCCGGCTCAGTTTCTGAAAAGCCTTCGGAAGGCGGCCACCAAGAAAAGCGGTGCAACTATGCTGCTGGCGGAGGCTGATGTGCCAGCTGAGCAGATTGGCTTCTACTACGGCAAGGGTGACCGCTTTAATCTGCTCTTCAACTTCCTGCTGGACAACTACATGTTTCTGGCGCTTGCCCGCGAGGAAGCAAAGCCAGTCGCAGACTTCCTGCAAGTGTCCCTCCCCCCGAGCCGCTGCCAATGGGTAAACTTTCTGCGCAACCTCGATGAGCTTGACCTGGAGCGCCTCTCGGAAGAGGAGAGACAGGATGTGTTTAGAAAATTCGCACCTAAAGAACACATGCGCATCTTCAACCGGGGCATCAGGAGGCGCATGGCCCCTATGCTGCATGGCAACAGGAAATACCTGGAGATGGCCTATAGCATGCTTTTTACGATGCCCGGCTGACCGGTACTGGTGTATGGTGATGAGATAGGCATGGGCGATGACCTAAACCTGCCAGGCCGTATCAGCGTGCGCACCCCCATGCAGTGGACCAGCGATACGAACGGGGGTTTCTCGGAAGCCCCTCAGGAGCAGCTTGTCAGGCAACTTATCACCAGTGGCCCGTATAGTGTCAAGAAAGTGAATGCGGAGGCGCAGCAACATGACCAAAATTCGCTACTGAACTGGATGAAGCGCCTCATCCTGATGCGGAGGCACTGCCTCGAAGTAGGCTGGGGCGCACCAAGAGTGATAAAGGCAGACCAGCCGCATGTACTAGTCCACTCCTATGCCTGGAAAGAAAACGTGCTCGTCTTCGCGCACAACCTCTCCGCTAAACCCTGTAGGTTCACCATCAGCTCACGCAGGTTCCACCCCAGCCAGTTCGTGGACATCTTCTCCGACAGAGACTATGAACTTACTGGGGAAGGCACCGTACAACTGGAACTGGAAGCTTATGGGTACAGATGGTTCAGGGTAAACCAGCTAAAGACGAAGCAGTAATGTCGCCAGCAAACTACCATGAATCGGACAAATTTATGATCAACTTGATAAGCTATGAAACAGGAACAACAGCACCTTTGGTGGCAGAGTGGCATCATCTATCAGGTATACCCCCGCTCCTTCCAAGACTCTGACGGCGATGGCGTGGGCGACCTGCGCGGCATCATACAGCGTCTCGACTACCTAAAGTGGCTGAGCATCACAGCGGTCTGAGTCTCTCCCATTTACCCTTCGCCCATGGCCGATTTCGGCTACGACATCTCCGACTACTGCGGTATTCACCCCCTCTTCGGCACGATGGACGATTTTGACCAGCTGCTCGAGGAAGTGCACAGGCGGGATATGAAGCTTATACTTGACCTAGTGCCAAACCATACTTCCGACGATCACCCTTGGTTTGTAGAGGCCCGCTCCTCCCGCAACAGCCCCAAGCGCGACTGGTACATCTGGGAAAACTCTAAGGAGGATGGCTCAGAGCCCAATAACTGGCTCAGTATTTTTGGGGGCAGCGCCTGGGAGTGGGACGGGCACACACAGCAATATTATTACCACGCTTTCCACAAAAAGCAGCCCGACCTGAACTGGCGAAACCCTGAGGTGCAGCAGGCTATGCTGGAGGTGTGATACGCTTCTGGCTCAATAGAGGTGTGGATGGCTTTCGGGTGGACGTGATGTGGCACATGATAAAAGACAAGCAGCTGCGCGATAACTCGCCAAACCCAGACTATAACCCGCTAGAACTGCCCTACCGCAGCCTTCTCCCCACCTACTCCACCGACCAGCCCGAGGTGCACGAGATTGTGTCCAAAATGCGGGAGGTGACAGACAGGTATGAGGAGCGCGTGCTAATTGGTGAGATATACCTGCCTATCCACCGCCTGGTGGCCTACTATGGGCAGGATAATAAGGGCGCGCACCTGCCCTTCAACTTTCAACTGTTAACGCTGCCTTGGGATGCACAACAGATAGCCGCCGCTATAGCTGAGTATGAAGGCGCTCTGCCACCGGAGGGCTGGCCCAACTGGGTGCTGAGTAACCACGATAAGCCGCGCATCGTGAGCCGTACCGGGAAGTCACAGGCCCGGGTGGCGGCCATGCTGCTGCTCACCCTTCGTGGCACACCTACCCTGTACTATGGCGATGAGCTGGGCATGCGCGACGTGCCAATACCACCTGAGGAAGTACAGGACCCGCAGGGCCTCAACATGCCAGACATGCACCTTAGCCGCGATCCCGCCCGCACTCCCATGCAGTGGGACAATAGCAAGCATGCGGGCTTCACCAGCGGAAAGCCATGGCTCAGGCTCCCGGAGAATTACCGCAAAGTCAATGTGCAAGCGCAGCAACAGGATCCATATTCCATGCTGTCCTTCTATAGAAGGCTGTTACAGCTGCGCAGGCAGGAAGCGGCCCTGCGTGTGGGTATGTTCGCTCCGGTTTATTCAGACTCACAGCTATTCGCCTATACCAGGCAGTCCGAAGGCCATACTTTCCTGATCGTGCTGAACCTGAGCCACAGGCCAGCCTACTTCAAAGCCGAGCATGATACCTTTAGGGGAACCATTGTCATCAGCACTTACCTGGAACGTGAAGGCACAGCTGTAAGCGGCACTATTTTGCTGAGTGGGGATGAAGGCATTGTGGTGCGGCTGGAGTGAAATTTACTTAGCCAGGCAACAATCATTTAGCTGGCAACTCCTCCTGCCGTGCACCAATTATCACCAGGCATCAAGAGCAGGTATAAAACCCTATGCTCTAACATTTTGAGACTTACGCCGTTTCAAAAGAAACATGACACGAGAAAAGAAGAAAAGCTATGGCACAAACACAGACATTGCAGGTATCAAGCTTTGCGTTCGATAAAAATGCTCCTATCCCGCCAAACTATACTTGTGACGGCGATAACATCAACCCTCCGCTGAGAATAGGCGACATACCGGAAAACGCGGAAAGCTTGGTAATCATTTTGGAGGACCCGGATGCCCCAAAGGGCACCTTTACCCATTGGATGGTATGGGGCATGCCCCCGAGGCCCAACATCGAAGAAAACAGCGAGCCGGACGGCGTAACAGGCCCGAACGGTTTTGGAGAGAACAAGTATATGGGTCCCTGCCCACCCTCTGGAGAAGAGCACCGGTATTTTTTCAAGGTACACGCCCTCGACTCTAAGGCGAACCTGGATCCCGGCAGCACGAGGGAGGCGCTGGAGGCATTCCTTGGCGAGAAAACCATTGCCTATGGAGAATTAATGGGCACCTACAAAAAATCCTGAACCTGAGTTTAAACATGCGCCCCTGCCAGAGAGAGCATCTTATCGGCAGGGGCAGATAATGGTAAAACAGGAGCTGTCACTTCCAGGCTTCTTCCTTGCCCTCTTCATAGTGAGAGAATGCAGTAATCAGGCCGCCTAAAACCTCTGCAGAGGTCTCGAAAAGCGCTTTTGCCTTTGGCTCCTCCAGCCGACCGATGTCCTTGCGAAGATGATCCACTATCTCTTGCATTCCAGACCGTACATTCTGAACGTGCGCCTTAGGGTCTGACGTTTGTAAATCTTTCATATTTGTAAAAATTTAGAGGTTCATTTGTGTATACTGCCATTTGCATGAGGCTGTTACCAAGTCTGGTGGCGCTGTGTATTAAATTTGAGATACCTCCTCTCATACTCTGATTATTGGCTTTCCCCTGCTCAAAGAAAGGTTAAAACTTCAGGGCCTGCACGATATCCCGAACCAATTTAACTACCATCGGTAAAAAGAATAATGATACGCTAAACCATAAAGCTATGAGAACAACGAAAGAGGAAATGATAGAGCGCCAGCTCAGGGGAAGAGACATTACGGATGCTAAAGTGCTTGAGGCCATGCGGGAAGAAGACCGCTCGTTGTTTGTGCCGGACGACATGCTGGAGCATACTTACGAGGACCGGGCGCTGCCTATTGGCAGAGAGCAGACCATCAGCCAGCCTTATATTGTGGCCTATATGGCACAGGCACTGAGGCTGGGGCCGGAAGATGTGGTAATGGAAGTAGGAACAGGCTGCGGCTACAATGCGGCTGTTATGTCCCGCATCGTAAAGCATGTATACAGTGTCGAGGTGATACAATGGCTGGCTGACCTGGCGAAGGAAAACCTGAGAAAGGCCCGAATAGAAAACGTAACCACCCGCCACGGAGACGGTTTCGGGGGCTGGCCCGAAGAGGCTCCTTTCGATGCCATCATACTTACGGCCGCTCCGCCTGCCATACCAGAGCCACTTAAACAGCAGCTAAAAATAGGCGGCAGGTTACTTGCACCTGTCGGCAATGTGATGCAAAGCCTGGTGCTGCTGCAACGGACAGGCGCGGATTTTTTTGAAGAGAGAAAGCTCCTGCCCGTAAAGTTTGTCCCCATGACCGGAGAGGCCCAAAAGCGATTCTAAACCGGACACAGCAGACAAAATGATGCAGGAAGGCAACAGCGAAAATCTGGAAAAGGCCCGGAAGCTAATGGATGATTTTGCCCGTAGAACCGGCCTGACAGGCAGTGGAGGCGATGCAGCACAGCGCTACCTATGGACGGATGCCTTTGCCGTGCAAACCTGTTTTGGGCTGGCGCACGCCCTCGATGAAGACAGCTACAGAAAGCTTGCACTTAGGCTCATCGGTGCAGTACACGAGCACCTGGGCAAATACCGGCAGGATGACATTCGGAAAGGCTGGATAAGCGGTTTACCTGAAGCGGAAGGACAACAGCACCCCACGGCAGGCGGCTTGCGCATCGGCAAAAGGCTGCCAGAGCGAGAAGCTGATGAACCTTCTAACGAGCAGCTGGAGTGGGAGCGTGACGGCCAGTACTTCCATTACATCACCCGTTGGATAAATGCCCTGCTGCAAGCCCGGCAGGAAGCGGGTCAGCAACGTTACGCCGACTGGGCCGCCGAGCTGATACAGGCAGGCGGAAAGTTTATAGACAAGAGCGGTGGCCGGATGAGGATGTACTGGAAAATGAGTATAGATTTATCCCGGCCGCTGGTGCCAAGCATGGGTGCCCACGACCCGATGGAAGGTTTGATATGCGCCGAAAGCGCACGGGAAGCCGCACCAGACAAAGCATCAGAACTGGAGCCACTTATTAGCGATTTCAAGAAACTCTGTACCGGCCGCGACTGGTCAACTACCGATACGCTCGGCATTGGCGGGCTATTGCTTAACACACTGCGTGCGGCAGAACTGGCTTCTGCGCAAGGCACACTACCTGAGGAGATAAGACCTGAAAAGCTTTTGGCCGACAGCCTCTACGGCCTGAAGGTATATGCACGCATGCACGAGGCAAACCGGCCTGCCCGTCAGCGGCTGGCCTTCCGGGAGTGCGGTTTGTCGCTTGGCCTGCGTGCCCTCTCCGGCATGAAAGAGCAGGTAACAGCCTTAGACCTCGGCGAACTGGACAGATTTATACCTTTGGCCGATGCTATAGAAGATTTCTGGAGTAACCCTGCAAACCAGCAAGCCCCCACCTGGACTGAGCATCTGGACATCAACGCCGTATCGCTTGCGGCAAGTATGGTTGCCGGCCATTATCCTCACGCTTTCTGCGCCATCCGGAATACTCAGTAAGCTCTGTTCTGGACTCAGTTTTAAATACCAAAAGGAAAAGTTTCCGGCGCTAAATGGCCACTTGGCTGCATTCGCAAAGGATGCAGCGCACGGGTCTTGTCTATGTACAGGAAGGCATCATAGCGGGAGGAAAGTTTGGTCGGAACATAGTTGCCTCTCTCCCACTCCAGATTATACACCACGCCAATGGCCCTGTGCCCCAGCCAACCGCTGAAATGCTCCTTTAAAGCAGGCTTCTCGTCAAATAGCAGGAGTTTGTTTTCCGATGACACTGCATGCAGCATCTCTTCCACGCTGTTCTCTATGACCTACGGCACCTCCATTTCCTGCATGGTGGCTCCCCAGGCCCTGCCGGCTATCACAGAACCTTCATAAGAGCCAAACCCTACCAGCACCACACCATCTTGCTCATGCTGCTCCCGCACCAGTTGGCCTACGTTCATGTTGCCCCGGTCTGCCATGTTTGTATAGCGGGCATCGCCAATGTGGGTGTTGTGCTCCCAAACAATTACCTTCGCATCCGGCCCGTGGAAGTTCATCAGAGAGTTCAGCGTTTCCACCATGTGCAGGTCCCGCACGTTCCAGGAGTTACCCCCAAAGGATGCCATGGTTCTGTAGTATTTCTCGCCGTTTGCCGCCACCAGCGCATTCATCTCCGCGTTCAGCCTTGCCTCCGGGTCATGGTCATAGCTTGGGGCTTTTTGCCGTACTTCGTGCAGAAGCTTCACCACCGCATCTTTGCAGCTTGGCTTCATCATGCTCAGCGCAGAGGCATAAGTCTCTTCCTCGCCATAAGGCTCAAAGCAGTCGATGGCCTTTTTGGCGATTCAGCCGCTTTCGGGTCTTCCTTTTCCAGGTACTCCACAATAAGCTCCATAGACTCCCAGAGGCTATACACATCCAGCCCATAAAAGCCGATTTTCCTACCGAAGCCAAGTTTGCTGTTATACTTCCGTAGCCACTCCGCCAAGGCCGCAATTTCCCAGTTGGCCCACATCCAGGTAGGCCAGCGGTCGAACTGGTGCAGCACGTCGGTAATGGTTCCGCTGGCATCGGCGTAGCCTTTTATCCAGCGGTTTATACTATAGCAGTTTGGCCAGTCGCCTTCTACGGCAATAAAGTTAAAGCCCTTCTCCTCTATCAGTCTCCTAGATATTTCGGCCCGCCATGTATAGTATTCATGCGTGCCGTGGGAGGCTTCCCCAAGCAGAACATACTTCGCATCGCCGATTCTTTCCAGCAGCGGGTCCAGGTCTTTCGTGTTTTGCAGGGGGTGAAAATCTTTGCTTGTTAATGAGTCTGAAGAAGCTTCAGCCATAATACCTTCGTTTTAAGTGTAAGATGAAGCACAGCGCCAGTAAGGCTCTTTTGAATGGATATCAACCCAAGGCAGCTGCTACTCGCCCCCTTCCGCCTGCACTGGAAATAGCGCCTGTACCTCCTTCGGCATTTGGGTGGCAATATGCTGCAACTGGCCTTCTGTGAGGTAGCGGGTACCGAGCGAGGAGAGAACCATGGAAATCAGATCCTCTGTATGCTGGCCCCAATCAAACTGCTGCTCGCCGAGCTGTGCCTGCTCCTGCTTCACGGCATCCTTAAACTCTTCGAGTGTCTGGAGCTGCAGCGGCTTTTCTGTATATTCCCAATGCTCCACGTATACTCCCTTCAGGAACATAGGCAGCTGCGAGAGCATATGAAACGACTCACTTATCACAATGTGGTCGCGCAGGGTATGCAGTACGGCCCGCAGCAGAATATAGGTCTGCCCCACCGCCTCTGGGTGCCCCAGGTCATTGGCGAGTTGCCTGATGTACTCATTTGCCTCTTGGGCGAATTTCTCAAAGTTTGCCATAGCTTATTTCGTTTAGCGAGATGAACAGAAATGTAAATCAATGGTTTATGCGTTTTAAACGCACTAAAGCCGAACAGGTTTACTCCAAACAAAACAGCACAGCAACGTATGAGTAAAGCAAGTATAAGCCATGGCTTTAGTGCCCATTTAAAGGCTTAAATAAACAGTTTCTTTACCCTCTAAGTAAAGCCTATGTCTAGAAGAGAAGAAATTGAAAGACGGAAAGACTTACCGGATGCACCTAAAGGCTGGGATAGGTTTAAGTGGTACGGCCCCGGACTGCTCTGGATGGTGGCCGCTGTAGGCTCGGGTTCCGTGCTGTTCACCCCCCGTATCGGGGCCAGATATGGTTACGAGTTCCTGTGGATGGCGCTGATTTTCATTTTCCTTATGTGGGTGATGATTCGGGAGGTGGGGCGGTATAATGTCGTGACCGGCAAAACCATTTTTGAGGGCTACCGTGACATCTCGGGCAAATCGAACTGGTCACTATACTTCATACTTGTACCGCAGATCCTGGCGGCTGTAGTCACGATTGCAGGTATAGCGGCACTGGCAGGAAGCGCCATGATGATCGTTTTGCCCTGGCAGTATGAGGCGTATGCGGCGACCATCATCGTCCTGTGCCTGATAATAGTTCTGACGGGCACCTACAAAACCTTTGAGCGCATCATGTCCATCATGGCCGGTGTCCTGGTGTTCATCGTCGTTGTTACTGCCTTCAGGGTTTTGCCGGATAGCGGGGAGCTGGGGCAAGGCATTGTACCAGCCATCCCTGAGAATATAGATATTGAGTTTGTGCTCCCGTGGGTTGGGTTTATACTTGCCGGGGCCTCCGGTATCATGTGGTTCTCATATTGGGTGTCGGCAAGGAAGTATGGCGGTGAGCTTACCCGTGAGGAGGAGGTCAACAAGTTTTCTGAAGAAGAGGAGCAGGAGGATATCCAACAAAGCGAGGAAGTGTATGCACAGCAGAAAAGCTGGATCAAAACTCTGACGGTTACCTCTGCCATAGGCGTTGTGGGTGGTGGCATAGTGCTGCTCTCGTTTCTGGTGCTGGGTGCCGAGCTGCTGCGCCCGCAGGGGCTGATCCCGGAGGGCATTGATGTGGCCAAAGACCTGACGCGGCTGCTGTCGCAGGTGTGGGGCGAAATCGGGAAGTGGGTATTTGTTACCGGCATCATGATCGCTCTGCTCGGCACCATCCTCTCAAACCAGGACGGCTACGGGCGCATGTTTGCCGACGGCACCGTTATTCTACTGATGCCACTCCTGAAAAAGAAAGAGCTGGTAAACCCTGGCCTGCCGGATACCGCTGAGGACAAGGCAAAGCCACGGGATGGGCTGGACGGCAGGAAGAAAAAAATCACCTCATTCCTCCTCGATAAAAAGAAGCTGCGGGTAATCTATGCTATCGTACTCGGTGCTGCTTTGCCTCTTGTCGCTTTTTTCATCGTGCGGGACCCGGTAGAGATTTTATCAATTGCCGGCACGGTGGCTGCCGTACATACGCCCGTGGTGGTGTTTCTGACGCTCCACTTAAACCGCAACCGCTTACCAAAGCCGCTCCGGCCCGGCGGGTTTGTCACTGTCGCCATGTGGCTGTCCGGCATTGCCTACGGTGCCTTTGCCGTTTACCACTTTGCCACGCTTAGCCAATAGTAGCAACCACCCTACAGCTGAGTTTGCTCAGTTATGCCTTCTCCTTATCCGGCAGCTCTTTCACCGGCATAATGATAAACTCCTGTACGCGCCAGTCCAGCTTCTCCACCTCCCGGGTAGCCTCCTCTATCAACTGTGTTAGGTTCTCTTCCCGGTTGGCGATCACGAAGCCCTCACCCAGGTAGATGTGCCCCTCCTCGCGCAGGCGTATAGAAAAGTCCCTGATCCAACCCTGCCTGGACAGCACTCCTTTTACCTCCTCTATCAGCGGATCTGTTTTCTGGTTGTTTACTGTCTTTGGGACCTGGTCCATCAGGTCGAAAACCGCCTGCTTTAGGTTGGTATAGCCATCATGCACGATGTCTGCGGAGATGATAAGTGCAGCCACAGCGTCTGCCCACCACCAGCCCATACCAATCCCCAGCACCCCGAAGATAGCGGCGGAGGCCGTCATCCAGTCCGCTTTGTTCATTTTGGCATCGGTGTAGAGGTTCTTCTCATGCAGTTTCCTGGCGAGCGGCAGTTTCATTCTTCCCAAAATCATGGCCGGGAAAGTGCCCCACAGCAGGGCCGCAATCATCAGGTAACCTAGCCATACCTGGTGCCCGAAAATTACCACCGTGCCGATCGTGGCGTGCTCCGCCATTACCAGTGTCATGATGGCATCGATTACAAGAAAACCGCCCACAGAAAACAGCGCCAGCGCACTGCACAGATAGGCAATACTGATGGCACGGTGGTATCCGTATGGAAATTCCTTGTTGGGGGGCTTCATAAAAATTTTGGAGGCGACATGGAAGGAGATGGCCGGTGTGAGACTCAGCAGGTCCTCGAACCAAGCCGTTTTCATGGCCTGCGAGTTCCCCATGGTTAGGTATATTACAACCGCTGTTGAGACAAGGTAGGCGATGGTTATCCACTCCAGGCGCTTGGCCTTCTCAAAAACAGGCTTAAGCTCCTCGGGGTACTCAAAGTCATTTATCTGCTTCATAGCTGCACACGCTTTCTGATTTGTTGCTCCTGCCCGTGCAGGAACCTCTCCAGGTGAACGATGAAGGCGTTCTCCCCCCTGATTACCGCCATCACGTGCTTCTTCTTATGCTGCTCCACGAATGGCCTGGTCAGCCC
Source organism: Pontibacter korlensis (assembly GCF_000973725.1). Lineage (NCBI taxonomy): Bacteria > Pseudomonadati > Bacteroidota > Cytophagia > Cytophagales > Hymenobacteraceae > Pontibacter > Pontibacter korlensis. The sequence goes on from NZ_CP009621.1 coordinate 5,318,018, forward strand.
CACTTTCTTTTTCCAGGGTGTGTCTTTGGTGATGCCTGCTATCACCAGGTGGAGCCTTCTTTTCTCCAGGTCCTCCAGCAGATTCTGTTCCGTGCCGTTTCTCCACTCCACTCTGGCATTAAGTCTCTTTGCAAAGAATTTTACAAGCTCGGGCTCTATCCCTGCCGGAACACTATCTGTTTTCGTTACCCAAGGCGGGTTTTCGGAGTAACCCACCAACAGTGTTCCGTTTGTTACTTTTTCCAAGGTGTTATCTGGGTCTTTTGGGTAATTATCGCACCTATAGAGGCAGAGTGAAACAAAGAAGAGAAGAGTAAGACGTTTCATAAATATAGGGCTAAGGGAAGTATAGCGGCAGGTTCTTGCTAACAGGGCAGCTAGCAGGCTGCACCCCTGAGTTTAAACTCATACTTGCTATACTTCTATAGTATAAACTTGTCTGTTGCTTTGTTAGGATGCGTGCTTATACGGTTGTATAAGTGCATAGTTAGCGGATTGGAGTAACCTATGTCGTGCAGCGTGGAAGGCGGATCGCTCCGTAGCTTTCGCTAAGCACCAAGAATATCATCTATCATCCTTGCCTTCTTTCAGCACCCAGTATAGTCCTTTCACATTCTCCCGCTGTTTCTCAAGCACGAAAACAAGCATGATTTCCTCTACCGCCTCCACGATCGCGGCTATAAAGGCCAGGTAGTACAGCCAGGGAACAATACCGAAGAAGAAAGAGGAGACCAGCATAAGGGCGAGTGCCACAGCCGTTATCTTAGCCATGTATGTGTGGAAACTGCTCGATTTGCCATAGCGGATGCGGGACAGTATAAACTGTAGGAGGAACAGGCCGATGGCCGTGAGCGCTGGCCAGGCATGCTCCACCACAAAATCAGTATATAGCCAGAACAGCCCCAGCAGGGCACTCGCTATGAGCAGCATGTCCCCGATTGAGTCGAGCTTTGTTCCTCTCTTGCTGGTCTTATTCAACTTTCTTGCAAGGAATCCATCGAGCGCGTCGGTCAGGAAGCCCAGCAGCACAAGCCAGCCGACCACGCTGTTTTTCTCCATCGCAATAAAGACCAACAGAAACGGTATAAGTATTATTCTGCTGACAGAAAGCCAGTCTGCAACATTCAATTTATCTTTCATAGGCACTCTCGTCCGTATTGATAGTAGGACAGTACGGAAAACAGTACCGCCAGGTAAAGATCGAGATCAAAGAGAGATTTGCAGCAGGGTATACTGTCTCCCTCACTTAATGAAGCCCAATAGTTAAGCAAGAACCTCTATAGGTTAGTTGTTTCTACAGCTCAGCATACCACTGGCACACGGGTTCATGCTATTCACCCTTAAATGAAGACCATTCCTATCCTCCCACTTTCCTCAGCGTACACAACCATAACCAACGCACATTATTCAAACCAATGCAGCAGATATGACGGACTTGAATCTTATTCTCAAAAAGGCCAATCAGTTCATGAACGAGGTTGCCCGGGAGCTGGGAAACCCAGAAGACAGAGGGCACGCCGAGCGTGTCACCATGGCCGTGTTCCATACGCTGCGCGATGTGATCACTCCCGAAGAGTCCATGCACCTGATCTCGCAGCTGCCGTTCTACCTGAAAGCCGCTTACGCTGAGAATTGGAGGGTATCGCGGGAGCCAAAGCGCATCCGCTCCATGGAGGAGTTCCTGGAGGACCTAAGAGAGCACAGCAATCGCACGGCAGCCCGCGACTTCGGAAACGATGAAACGGCACGGCAAAAGACAGAGGCCGTCTTCCGGGTGGTTAGAAGGTATGTGAGTGAGGGGGAGATAGCCCACGTGAAGGTCCAGTTGCCGCCACCGCTTCTTGAGCTGTGGGAAAGTTAATTAACTGTATATCTGATAATAAAGTATAGCTATGGGTCTTGATTTTGCACAACACAACCAGAAAGCAACCGAATTTATAAAAGAAGTCGCCCGGGAGCTGGAGACACCCGGGGACGTGGCCTACGCCGACCGTCTGGTAAAATCGGTACTGAGCGTACTGCGCGAGATGATCCAGCCGGAGGAGTCCCTTAACCTAGTCTCCAGCCTGCCTATGTACCTGCAGGGCCTGCTGCTGGACGGATGGAAGATGACCTGGGACACCAAACGGATAGAGACGCGGGAAGAGTTCTTCGACGAGCTCAGGGAAAAATACCCCCGTACGACCGGAAGGCCACTAGGCGACTATCAATCTGCCCGTAAAGATGTGAAGGCAGTGCTGCGCGTGCTGCAAAAGTATGTGCCGGAGGGTGAGGTGCTGCATGTGAAGACGCAGCTCTCGCCGCCGATAGCCGAGCTCTGGGACAAGGAGGAGTATGAGGAGAGGTAGAAGGCACTAATCTGCTCCGCCTCCCCGGTTGGCAACTACCACAGAAATCTGCCTCCCCAAAGTATGGGAGAGCATACTACCGCACTTTATTTTTATCATATAACCTAAAACCAAGCAAGCTATGAGAGATCGAAATGACAACTCCTCTTACGGAGACTATCGCTCAGGGGACCGCAACCGTGACTCAGACCGCAACGACAACTATGGTAACAACTACAGGGGCGGCTACGGCAAGCAGAGCTCCTACAGCGACAGAGATATGGGCAACAGAAGCTCGGGAGGCTACGGCGACCGCTCAAGCTATGGTGTGGGCTCCACCTCCGGTGGATACGGAAACTACGGCGGCGGCTTCGGCTCTAACCGTGACTCAGATCGCTATGGCAGCAACTACGGCAGCAACTATGGCGGCTCCAACTACGGCAGCGACTACAATACAGGAAGTATGGAACGCGGAGACAACGACTACGGTATGGGCCGCAGCAACTACACCGGAAACCAAAACAGGGGCTTTGAGCCTGGCTACGGCAACTACTCCTCCATGAACCGCGACCGCGATATGTACGGGGGCAGCAACTATGGCAGCCGCTACGGCAATGACTATGGCAGTTATAACCGCGACAACAATTTTGGCGGCAACTACGGAGGCTATAACCGCGATAACGACAGAGACAGAGATAACCACAACTACTGGGGAAGCGACCGAGACCGCGACCGTTGGTAAGCAATCTGCTCAGGGGTTTCAGTTATGACTAATGGAGAGGCTGTCCGAAAAGTCGGAGCAGCCTCTTTCTGTGTCTAATTTGCCCGTACCCCCCTACGGAGCAATTTTAAATATTCAATTCTCAGGAAGCAGAATTTACCTTTTCGGACAACCTCTTCATTGTACCCAGAATAAGAGCTGCGCTGACAGTCCCGGAGTAAGTTGGCTTCAATAGTGTGAACTATAGCCCTTCTTTAACCCGCCTCCCATCGCCCCGTATGCTATAAAACAAACCTTATTTTTAACCTATACATCATTGAATTATGGCAATAGTAGAAGTAATAGCCGGTTCAGATAAAAGTTTTGATGATGCAACACAAAGGGCGCTCGACGAGGCGGCCAAATCTGTGAAAAACATCAAGTCCATTTACATCAAGGAGATGAACGCCAATGTGGAAAATAACAGAATCGTGTCTTATGGAGTAAACGCCAAGATTTCGTTTGAGGTGGACAATGATTAACGTGGTGCAAGCAACTGGCACATCAGCAAGAGGCAGAGTAAACTGCCTCTTGCTGATTTTAATGGTAACTACTCCCCTTTCAAAGTATAATCTCCAGATTCTCATACTTCAGGCAGCCTGATTAAGCGCCGAAGCTTCGTGTACTTGTTCAAAGGCGTTTTGTCTCCTCCTCATGTCTGTGCAGAGGTTCTCCCAGCGCAGGCAATAAGCCACCTCCCCCGACTTAAACAACCTCCAACGTATAGCCGTAGTACGGGTTAGGCATGAGAGCATGCCTTTGTACAAAGCGCAAAAATTATGAACAACCCTATTGGCCATAAAGTATGGGCCATTGCCGAGGGCTACATTCCCTCCTACGGCACTGGACCTGAGCCTGAGTTTACCAGCCACGAGACTGCCTGCGTGCTCAACACCTCAGACCAGGATGCCCACCTTAGGATCTGGATTTACTATGCCGACCGTGATCCTGTAGGCCCCTATATGGAAACTGTGCCGGCCAGACGCACAAAGCACATTCGTTTCAATGACCTTCGGGACCCCGAGCCTTTACCAAGAGACACAGATTATGCAAGCGTCATAGAGTCTGATGTACCGGTGGTGGTGCAGCATACACGCCTAGACTCCCGTCAGGCAGAGAACGCGCTGTTCAGCACCATCGCCTATACGAACGGAGGCGCATAGCCTCCTTGGCTCTACTAGAGCGCTGTTTTACTTATGACGAAAAAAGAGAATTGGGTTAACTGGTCCGGAAGCATAAAGTTTAGCCCTGCCAGTATTGAGAAGCCCGAAACCGAGGAACAGATTGCCCTACTGGTGCAACGTGCACATCAAGCGGGCCGGAAAATACGCGTAGTAGGCGCAGGTCATTCTTCCTCCCCACTAGTTGCAACCAAGGACACGCTGGTGTCGCTTGAAAATTTTAAGGGAGTCCACCAGTATGACCTGAAAAGCAAGACAGCCACTCTCGGCGCAGGCATGACGGTTGATGAGGTGAATGAGGACCTGCTGGATATTGGCCTGGCGGTACTCAACACAGGCGATGTGGATGTACAGACAATGGCCGGTGCAATATCAACCGGTACACACGGCTCTGGGATAAAATTAAAAAACCTGTCAAGCATGCTGATCGGCGGGCGGCTGGTAACGGGCACTGGCCAGATAAAAGACTTTACAGCAGATAGCATGGATCTGCTGAATTCCCTAAGGGTATCCATGGGCACCTGCGGCATATTCACAAGCATAACGCTGCAGCTGGAAGAGGCCTACCAACTCTACCGCAGGGAGTGGTGCTGCCACACGGATATAGCGCTGAAACATGTAGATGAACTGATCCAGGGGAACCGCAATTTTGATTTCTACTGGTACCCACGAAGCGATGAGGTAAAGCTTCGTACCCTAAACAGGTGTGAACACACAATGGACGCTATACCCTATGCAAAGCAAGTGGAGGAAAAAGCTGGATGGGTGGGCGAGATACTCCCCAAGTCACGTCAACTGAAGTTCGATGAAATGGAATATGCCTTGCCTTATGAGGCCGGTCCGCTTTGCTTTCAGGAAATACGAAAGCGTATGAAAGAAAAGCACCGGGAAACAGTGGGCTGGCGGGTGCTGTACCGCACCGTAAAAGCAGACGAGGCATATCTTAGTCCGGCTTTTGGGCGCGATACAGTTACCATCTCGCTGCATCATAATGCCGGACTGCCTTTCTGGCGATTCTTTCAGGACATAGAACCAATCTTTCAGGCTTACGCTGGGCGGCCACACTGGGGAAAGAAGTATACCATGCGAGCCGCTGAGCTCCAGGCGCTTTACCCAAAGTGGGAGCAGTTCCATCAAGTGCGCCGGCAACTTGACCCGGAGGGCGTCTTTTTGAGCCCTTTTATGCAGGCTATTTTTGAGCAACATGAACATAGAAAGCAAAACAATGTATACGCTAGGTAAGAAAAGCTGGCTTGTTCTAGGAGGGCACATGCCCCGGCTCAGCACCGGCTTCGAGCCTGCTTTTACAAGCAGCGACCAATTAGCTATTCTCAATACCTCGCCTGAAGACGCTGAGCTAGCACTCACAATTTATTTTACGAAAGGAGAGCCAGTGGGGCCTTTTGAGTTCAGAGTGAAGGCACGACGTATCCGGAAGGTTCGTTTCAACGACCTGATAGACCCACAGGCGCTCCCATTGGCCCAGGATTATGCATGCCATATCCAGTCGAGCCAGCTGGTAGTGGTACAGTTCAGTCGGCTTAACTCCGGACAGCGGGAATTAGCTCTTTTGGGAACCATGGCGTTTCCGGCAGACCGGCAAGAGCGATGAACGAACTCTCCTCTACACTGACCATCCTCTCGGCAATGGTTACCCCGGTTGCCTTGATTCTGGCCAGTGGGCAGCTGATCCTGACAACCTCCCAACGGCTTAGCCGCGTGATCGAGCGCTGCCGCAAACTTTCAAAGGAGTTGGAGGACATATCAACGCAGCCAAATACTGATACAGAGAGGCAACACTTGCTTTTTGACCAGCTTGGGCGCGCCGTCCGACGCTCCAGACTGTTGCAGTCTGCCTTGGCGACATTGTATATCTCATTAAGCCTTTTTGTGGCCACAAGCATCAGCCTGGCGCTTGTCGCCGTCACGGGGTTTGCCTATGCGTGGGTGCCCATAGCGCTTGGGCTGGTCGGTGCCGGGCTGTTGTTCTTCTCTAGTATTGCGCTTATTCTGGAGTCAAGGGCCGCGCTGAATGCAGTAAGGCTGGAGATGCGGTTTGCCCTGCAGATAGGAGAGCGCTTGGCTTCTGACGGTATCACAAATAGGGGGCAACCCAAAAATGAGATATAGCCAGGTGTAAAGTGAGAAGCAAAATGTAGGAGCGCACCTATTTACTTAGATCGTGTTTAAATTTTAATTAACTGATCCTTCGCCTAATCTATTGAGGATGATCTGGCAATTATGCCACAGCACCCAGCTTTCAGCGCTTTGAGGTGTTTTTTCATGGTCCTTGTCTAGTCTTCTGAAGAAGTTGAACATGCCGAAAGCCCGCTCTGTCACCCACCTCCACTTGACGGGCACGAAGCCCTCTGAGCCTGGCGGTTTGGAGCTTGTCTCCAGTTCTACCCCCAGCAGGTTCTTGCTTACCCACTGGGTGAACACCCGCTCATAGGCCGCGTCGGCCAGTATCCTCTCCATGCGGTGCAGGTAGCCCCTGAGCGGCCCGACCACCCGCTGGGCCAGGGCACCGTCGGCCTTGTTGGCACTGTGCACCACCACGCCCCACACCAGCCCCAGCGTATCGGTGATCACGTGCCGCTTCCTTCCGTTGATCTTCTTGTTGCCGTCCACTCCCGTCTCCTCGGAGACAAAAGGGGCTACCTTAACCGACTGGCTGTCAATGCTCATCAGACTCGGAGAGGCTTCCTTGCCCTGCCTTTCGCGCTCCCTTATATTGAGCGAGAAGTTGAGGCTCTCCAGTGTGCCGTCCGCCTGCCACTTGCGGAAATAGTAGTAAACAAGCTCCCACTTGAGCAAGCCATCTGTCGGCAGGTTACGCCACTGGCAGCCGACCCGAAGCACGTAAAAGATAGCGTCAACTATAACCCGAAGGCTATGGACACGTTTCCTCTCTGTAGGCAGCGATTGCGACACCACCTCCCATTGCCAGTCAGTCTCTTGTATTGAGATTCCATAAGCTTAAAGTTTGGTCACTTCTTGCTTACGGGCTGGCTCGCTCTTCTTTTAAATTTAAACATGATCTAAGGCTAATAATCAACAGCCATTCAACTCTACAACTCTTGCGGTAATCAGACTGGAGTAGTAGGTTTACTTTACTGCCTTCAGTAGTCTTAAACTTTGGCCGAAGCAAAGAGCCCATCGACCTTCTGTTGGAAAAGGGTTTGTGTATAAAGTTAATGAAGGGAAGTACTGCAGATGCTCTTAGAAAATAATGGTGAATGTTGTACCCTCGTTCAGTGTACTATTCACTTTTATCTGGCCATTCGCATTATCCACCATTCTTTTTACAATATACAGTCCCAGGCCACTTCCTTCTACGTGGTCATGAAAGCGCTTGAACATAGTAAACACTTTGTCTTGCCTGTCAAGAGGAATTCCTATTCCGTTATCTGTAACAGCTAAATGTATCTTCCCATCTATCTTCTCCATCTTCACAAGCGCCACTGCAGCCCTTTCAGGTGAGCGGTATTTTATAGCATTGCTCAGAAGGTTGTAGATGATGCTTTTGAAACTCTTCTTAGGAAACCTCACCGAAAGCTTATCATCACAAATCACCTCTATTTTCGCGTTAGACGCTACGATCAGGTTACTCAGGTCTTGCTTCACATTCTCTACCACCTCAAAGATATCTACCTCCACGTGTGCACCATCAATACTCTCCTTATCAGCTTCAACAATGGCAGTAAGGTCTTTAATTGTTATGGCAAAGCGCTTGAGAGAAGACTTCATGTACTCCATGATCCGAGTAATCTCTTCTCTATCTAACTGTTCCTTAGCGACAGCATCGGAAAGAATACCCAGTAAGCTTTCGATATTGGCTACAGGAGATTTAAGATCGTGAGATGCTGTATAGACAAAGTTATCAAGGTCGAAATTGGCGTTAGCCAGGGCTCTGTTTTGTTACGCAGCTCTATGTTAGCATTGTGGCTGCGTTCCAGTAGGTCCAGGCTTTGCAGGCGAAACGACAACAGCTCGGCAAACATGGTAAAGGTGCCAATCACTTTTGTGTTGTCCAGCTGAGCAGGTTTAGAATCTATGGCACAAAGTGTTCCAAAGAATGTTCCGTCTTTTAGGATGATAGGAAAGGAAATATAACTCTGCAGCCCATAAATTTGAGGCGTGTGATGGTTTTGTACTGCGGGTGTTTATCAACGTGCTCAATAATGATGGGCTGGCGGTGGTCTCTTATCTCATTGCAAAGGGTTGTTTCAACTTTCAGCTCCCCACCTTTCTGCAGACCAAACTCTACTTCATCCCGAACACTACAGGCTATCCACCTATCCTCTGTTACCCGAGCGATTGCAGCAAATCCCATTCCTGTTAGTTGGCAGATAACCTCAAGCATTGTGGGGACAACAGGAATTTGCTTTATCGCTTCCATGTCTTTTAAAAGCTCGTCCTAGATATCTATCATAAGGGGGATTAGTAACTTACTGCTAATGCTTATAATCAAATACAGCTTAATTGAATGAAAGCTCCCAAAGATATAGCCATTTAAAGCCTCATTCAGAGCAAATTATACTTGAAGTTACTTCTCCTACTAATGCCATAAGTCCGCTATACACTCCCCTCCTTGTTTGAAGGAGGAGAGTGAAGACAATTACATACATTAATCTGCCGTGGCAGCAGTTAACCTGGCTTTTACTTTTACCCGCGACACCATTTTACGGTTAAATTCATAATACTCCGGCCCCATAGGTTGTATATTATCCAGTTCCTCCACGCCTACTATTTCATAGCTGCCTGCGCCGCCGCTCAAAAAGTTAAGCTTTACCCGGGCATTCTCCATAGCTTTTTGCATTAGCTCCTGCTTCCGCTCTGGCTCTACAAAGGTGCCTGACACGTTCACGTTAAAAGGAAACTTATGGTCCAGGGCACTCTGTATGATACGACCGTAGGTAGCACTGTCTGGTACCACAATGTTGTAGGACACACTGGTCTGGAACATGCTGGGCTTTATCTTCTCCTGCCCCATCTGCTCGGGCATGTAGTTTAGGTAAGTATTATCGCTGGTGAGCACCATACTTGGCACAACCTGTTGCAAGGAGTCGGCCCAGCGGGTAAAGCGGGCGCGCATGTTCATTGGTCCGTTGTACGATAAGTTGAGGCGGTACCCTGCATCCGGCATAGACTGCTCATACTCTCCGATTACCTGCAGGTAGTTTTCTTCTTCGGTAGAAGATCGGGTTTCGCAGGCACTAAGGGTACCCAGGCCAAGCAAGGCAACCAGCACCCACACGTTTAATTTTCTCATAGTTGTAGATAGTAGATTGGTATATAGTTTCTCGATAACGAAAATTATGCCGCAGCTATACATACAGCCCTTGTTCCATCAAATAAATTTTATGCTACTGATTATCAGCTGACACAACTAAATTCCGCAGATTTGCAGCAAAAAATTGCGTATGAAAACAGTACTGCTGCTGCTCATTTCCAACATCTTCATGACCTTCGCCTGGTATGGCCATCTGCGCTTTAAAGACGCTGCTCTCTGGAAGGTAGTGTTAGTAAGCTGGCTTATCGCCTTTTTTGAGTACTGCTTTCAGGTACCTGCCAACCGTATTGGCTACGGGCAGTTCACGGCCTTTCAGCTTAAAACTATTCAGGAGGTAATAACACTGGTCGTTTTTATTGGCTTCTCAACTTTATACCTGCGCGAGGAGCTTAAGTGGAACTATGTGGTGGGGTTTGTGCTGATCCTGGCGGCAGTTTTCTTCGTATTCAAAAAATGGTAAGGTCCTGGCACATTACCGTAACAGGGATAACCCTGCTCTTTTGTGTTCGTTTTTTATAATGTAAGTGTATGTTCCATTTAAATAACGAAAACAAACTATGGCAATGATTTTTGAGAATTATTTGAAAGACGGCAAAACGTGGCTGCACGAGTTATGTACGTACCTCGGGATAGACGACGAGCAGAAGGCCTCTCGTATTTTCAGGGCTGTGCTGCACGCCATCCGCGACCGCATCCAGCCGGGAGAAGCCATCCATCTAGGAGCACAGCTGCCTATTATTTGGAAGGGTATTTACTTTGATGGATTCTCGCTGCACGAGCCAGTGCGCATCCGCCACGAAGATGAATGGCTGGAATTTATCCGCAGCAAAGATTCCGGCGCTGACCAGGCAGACTTCCCTACACTGGATCATGCCTACTATGCTTTCCAGGATGTGATGAGCTTCCTACGCGACCACATCTCCGAAGGACAGTATCAGCAGATAGCGCAGGCCTTACATTCAGAGATAACAGTTCCGGCCTAAGTGCTGGTACACGATAAAGTATCAGAGGCCCGGCTACTGCCGGGCCTTTTCTGTATACAGCGTTTATACTTGCACTTGCCCGCCCGTAGCCATACCTTTGCGGCATGTGGCGCAGCTACTTTATCGGCCTCAGCTTTCTGGTTATCTACCTGATGACAACCTTCCGCTATCTGGCGCCAGTGGTGCATTACCAACTGGACTACGCCTACATTTCGGAGGTACTCTGTATAAACCGTGACAAACCACAGCTGCAGTGCCTCGGTAAATGCCAGCTACGCAAGAAGGTGATGCGGCTTAGCCAACACCAACAGCAGAAGGAGACGCTGCTGCAACACCTGATCTGTTCTTTTAACCCTGTGGAAAGTGTGCCAGACCTGCTTGCTCTATTACCACCCCTTCCCGAAAGCCTAAGCACAAGTTCACTGTCCGTACTTCACACGCCCGGTACATGCAGTGCTGCTCTGCCTGCTCCTTTTCACCCGCCCCGGCATACATAAAGGCAACTCCTATTGCAGTTGATTGCAAATTGGCTTGCATCCGTATCTGCACCAGAGTATAAACCTTTTTGCCAGCAAAATCATTTTAAACCAGGGGGAGCATTATACTGATTTATGCCCCTTTACAAATCATCATGAAGAAATACAGCATACTCTTTGCCCTGCCTTTGGCCATACTTATGGCATGCCAGGGCGGAGCTTCCGGCGAAGAAGAAAAAGCCGCCCTTGAAACAAAAGTACTGGCCATACACGATGAGGCTATGGCTAAGATGGATAACATCTATAAATTGCGCCGCAAACTACGCACCTTCCGCGATACACTGGAGGCACAACAAGCCGACAGCACCGCTATACTGCCACTGCAGCAGGAGATTGACGGGTTAAACAAAGCCGACGAAGCCATGATGCAGTGGATGCGCCAGTATAGTGCTCCTGACACTCTGCAACACGAGCAGGCCATGAGCTACCTGAACAAGGAGCTAGTAAAAATAGAACGAGTACAAACCATCATGGACAGCACCATTGAGGCTGCCCAGGCAACTGTAACAAAGTATGAGCAACAGAAATAAGATCATGACCCTTAGAAACAGTCTGGCTACCGCTGCCCTCGCCCTGGCAGCTACCGCTTTTTATGGCTGCGACCAAGGCAGTGCGGCCACAGAAAACACCCTGCCCATTTATGGGGAGCGAGAGCCTGTGGAGCGCACCGTAAATGGCGAAACTGTAGTCGACACCATTTACCACCAGATTCCGGATTTCGCTTTTGTAAACCAGGATAGCCAGCGCGTAAGCCAGGAGACAGTGGCCGGCAAAGTATACGTAACCGATTTCTTCTTTACCTCTTGCCCTACCATCTGCCCTAAAATGAAGAGCCAGATGCTGCGCGTATATGAGGCTTACAAAGATAACCCGAACGTGGTGCTCCTCTCCCACTCTATTGACCCGGCGCATGATACCGTAGCTGTTCTAAAAGACTATGCCGACAGGCTGGGAATAAAGACAGCTAAGTGGCACCTGCTTACCGGCGATAAAGAGAGCATTTACAATATTGCCGGCAACTACCTGGCCGCTGCCAAGGAAGATGAGAGCGCAGAGGGAGGCTTCTCGCACTCCGGCGATTTTTTCCTGATAGACCAGCAGCGCCGCATTCGTGGTCACTATAACGGTACCGACCCTGCGTCTGTAGACAAGCTGATACAGGACATCCCGTTGCTGCTGAACGATAAGAAGGATGAGAAAAAATAACCTTGTAGTGATAGCATTGGGGGCATTTGCCCTGACCACCCTTACCCAGTGCTTCACTAATAAGAAGGACGAGGGCAAGCGCCTCTACGAACAGCACTGCCAGAGCTGCCACATGGAAGACGGTAGCGGCCTGAAGGGCCTTATTCCGCCACTGGCTCAGGCAGACTACCTGCAGACGCACCGCGATGAGCTACCCTGCATCATTCGCCACGGTATGGAGGGGTCTATCGTGGTAAATGGCGTGGAGTATAACAAGGAAATGCCTGGCGTAGAAAGTATGCGGGATGACCAGATGACAAACCTGCTCAACTACATCCAAACCAACTTAGGCAACAACAACCAGCGTTATACTATGCCAGAGGTAGAAGAACTGCTCCAGGCTTGCCCCAAAAGGTAAGCGCAGTAACACAAATCAAAAAAGCCAAGCCGACTGCAATGCAGGTAGCTTGGCTTTTTTGTTTGGAAGGCAGTATAAGTAGGTTCTCTGCTCCTGTAAGCGCAACTACAGGTGCTTACCTGCCACCATCAGTGTGCTACACTCAAATCAGGTCCTCCAGCTTATACTCTCCTGTTTCATTAAACCAGTCTTTTACAAGCCGATAGGCAATGGAAAACTGGGGAGGCAGGCTTAAGGATCCCTCCTTCAACCCTGCTACAATTTCCTTCCGGGTAAACCAGCGGGCAGCCTCCAACTCCTTGTTATCTACCTGCACGTTGCGGTTGGCGGCCTCTGCACGAAAGCCCACCATAATGGATGCAGGGAAAGGCCAGGGCTGCGAGGAGTGATAAGTGACGCGCTGCAGTTTTACGCTCACTTCTTCCATAGCCTCACGCACTACAGCCTGTTCCAGCGTTTCGCCGGGCTCCAGAAATCCGGCTATAACCGCATACATACCTTGTGGCCACACTTGCTGGCGTCCCAACAGGCAGGCATCTCCCTCCGAGATAAGCACAATGATAGCGGTATCGGTGCGCGGGTAATGGTGCCTGTTGCAGCTTGAGTTTGTGCAGTGGCGCGAGTGGCCGGCTTCGTGGCTCTCGGTAAGGCTGCCGCAGTTAGAACAGTAAGTGTGGTGCAGGTTCCAGTGTACCAGGCCACGGGCATAAGCAAGAAGCGCCCCCTGCTCCTTTGGCAACTGCAGCGCCACCTGCCTCAGGTCTCCCAGCTTGTGGTTTTCTGGCAGCAATGCAGCTAACTCTTCCTGTTCTTTTTCAAATCCCAATGCAAAGTATGGCACTTCTCCTTCCGAGCCTAAATACACCCTTACTTTAGCTATCTGCGCCAGTTGCGTTGCCTCTGCACCGGGCAGTATGGCCGCTGCTTGTGCATCAGCGCTCAAAAGACTCAGGTTTCCGCTTACCACCAGTACCTGCGCCCGTTCATCCTCCCAAAGCTGCTCAATTCTGGCTTCATCAGCCCGGATTTCTGAGTAACGGTTAAGGGGATTATGTGAAAAATAATTCATCCTGTTTCTAGTTTTAAAACTCTTGTCTTCCCCAGTAAAGCCAGACGCCTGTCAGGGAAAAACAGCATATAACAGTTACTGCAGCCAATTGTTCTGCTACTGCAGTAGGACAAGCTTACCTGTTCTGCAAAACAAATGTCTTCTTATACAGAAGATTATCAACAATTCAGCGTTAAATCATTAGATTACATCGGCTGCTTGCAACCCTCCGGGCAGTTGTTGGGTCTTCATGATACCCACACCCACCCTGGTATGGTTAGGCATTTAGCCGGCAAATACAACCTAGTTTTACTTAAATCACCATGCAAAACCTATTTAGAAAATCGTTCCTAAACAAAGCCGCCCTTATGCTGCTTAGCGTAGCATCTACTATGTCCCTTACAGGATGTATGGACGATGACCTTGAAACGCCGGAGCCAACGCCTACTGCGTATGTGTCTTTTTACCATGGCTCACCTGATGCCCCTGATATGGACATCCAGCGTAACAGCCAGTCTATTCTTAACCAACCTATCAAGTACTCTAACTTTTCTGGGTACGCCCCTCTTATTCCGGAGAGCACCAACTTTAAGTTTACGCCTGTAAATGCTGCCACAGCTTACCTCGACACTACCTTAAGCTTAAAGGATGGTGAGGCATATTCTCTGTTTGCTGTAAACAGATTGGAGGACATTGAGTTATTAGTGGTTCAGGATAGCATAGTAACACCGGCTACCGGCAAGGTTGCGCTGCGCATTGTTCATTTATCTCCGGATGCTCCGGCTGTGAACGTTAGCACAACAGGATCGGCGAGCACGGAACTTGCCGCTGGCCTTGGATTTAAGAACATAACCCTCTTCAAAGAGCTTGATGCCGGCAGACACACCATCGAAATAAAAGACGCTGACACAGACGCGGTGCTGCTAACAGTTTCACAGACAAACTTTGAACTGGGCAGAGCCTATACTCTTATTGTCAGGGGTTTTGCCACTCCTCCTAGCGGCAACACCAACACCCTGGCTGCTCAGGTAATCAGAAATTATTAAGTATACGTTTCCCATCACCCTTTCGCCGGCAAAGTTTAGCCGAGCGGAGAGTTCAAACAAAAAGGGAGGTGCCTGTTCAGGCACCTCCCTTTTTGTTTTTTATACTTTAGCAGTAAGTTCATACTGCCTTATTGGCAGTTTACCGGCTGCATTTCCTCAACTAGAGCTAGATCAAAAAGTCAACACGTATCTGCACTCTCTCCTCGTCTACAGGTGTGAGTCGCGTTACTTTTACAATATCGCTCTCGTTATAGTGTTTGGCTATGCCTTTGATAATGCCTACCGCCATGCCTGCCATTCTGCGCTTCGAGTGGTAATCCACAATCAGCTGCTTGCTCCCTTTCTTGGTTACAAGCAGCAATGGCGGGTTAGCTCTTCCATCTGTCTGCCTCACAGCCTTGTGCATCGAGGCCTCTGTATGCAGCAGCATATCGTACGTGCGCCACTCAGGCCGGACATACTTCTTATAAACCAGGAGCAGATCAGGTACCAGAAATTCTCCATACTGCTCCAAAAGTTCGTTGGCTGGCGTACCGCTATGTGCAGCAGCAGCACCCACAATGGCAACTATCTCCCGGGTAGGGTACATTTCGCCTATCTGGTAAGAGGCATTTGCCAAGCCTGCCGACTCCAACAGGTTAGCCCAGGTACTGTAATTGTATTTACTCTCTACAAAACGTTTCAACAAAACGAATATAGAGCCATGCATTCTATCTTCTTTGATTGTTTCTCTCTCCATCCGATTGTTAACACAATTATACTTTACTTAGTTTATTACAGGTCTAAAGTGACAAAGTCTGGCTTGCACGCTATAGCAGTGACTTTGCTGGTAAGGTTTAGTGGCTGCAAAGTAATGGCTGCTTGGATCACCAGGCTGCACCTCTACACAAGATTACTGCACTTGTGCCCCTAAATATATGATTATCCATCCAGAAGCTAAAGATACTTTAGTTTCGCACATTCTCCCCCTTTATCCCAATATTCATCTTGTGGCTTGATGTAAGGAAGACATACTTTGCATCCTTATCCAGCTTTGCTTTAAAAGGTATAAACTAGCCTTGGCACATGCTTCAGGTAATTTGTACCTCAATAAAAGTGGAAAAATACCGCCGCGCCTATTCCATACAAAATACTGTGTAACAAAGCCATACAGCATAATCATACCACATATACAAAGTGCATGTGCATAAATAAGGCTAATATATTTAGCTTATTTAATTCTTGTTTCCGTATTTGCTAAAAATATTAGCATTTATAACACACACTCAGTTGATATGTGCAGCGCAAAAGTAATTTCTATACACGCTCATACTTTAGAGCCCATTACCTTCGACGCTATAGATAGTGTGGAGTTACCACTGTACGCCTCCTATGTTGCCGCCGGGTTCCCCTCCCCTGCCGATGATCACCTGGAGGACCGTATTGACTTGGGCAAATACCTTGTCCAGAACCCTACTTCCACTTACATGATGCGGGTGAAAGGCAACTCTATGATCGAGGCTAACATCCACGATGGCGATATACTGGTTATAGACAAATCGCTGGCGCCCGCTGATGGGCTGCCAGTAGTATGCTTTTTGGACGGGGAGTTTACTGTAAAGACCTTCCGAATGATAGACAAAAAAGCTTTTCTAATGCCGGCTAACCCTGCTTACAAGCCTATAGAGGTAACCGAAGACATGGATATGCGCGTGTGGGGCGTGGTGGTGTGGGTGCTGCATAAACCCCAGAGAATATGACCAGCCTATACGCTTTGGTAGACTGTAATAACTTCTACGCCAGCTGCGAACGGGTCTTTAACCCCGCCCTGAATGGCAAGCCGGTGGTTGTGCTCTCTAACAACGATGGCTGTGTGATAGCCCGTAGTGCCGAGGCGAAGGAGCTTAACATAGCCATGGGTGAGCCTTTCTTCAGGATCAGGGATCTTGTAGAGAGCAAGCAGGTGCACGCCTTTTCCTCTAACTATGTGCTGTATGGTGATATGTCGGACCGTGTAATGCAAACGCTGGCACAGTTTACGCCCAATGTAGAAGTATACTCTATAGACGAATGCTTCCTGGACCTGGGCGACTTTTACAGTATAGATCTACAGGCCTACTCCTGGGAGATAAAACACACTGTGTGGCGCTGGACAGGTATACCCGTGAGCCTGGGTGTGGCTCCTACCAAAGCGCTGGCAAAGGTAGCGAACAGGTTAGCCAAGAAATCTGTCAAAGCCAACGGTGTACTGGTACTAACCGAGCCCCAGCATATCCGGAAGGCACTGCAAGCAACTAAGATAGACGATGTGTGGGGCATTGGCAGGCAGTATGCTAAGTTCCTGAAAAAACGAAATATACTAACTGCCCACGACTTTGCCTCCCTTTCTGAGAGCTGGGTAAGGCAGCACATGACAGTGGTAGGCGTACGCTTGCTCAAGGAACTGCAGGGGGAATCATGTTTAGAGCTGGAGGAAGCGGCTCCTCCTAAAAAAGGCATCTGCACCTCCAGGAGCTTTGGCAAGAAGGTCAGTACTTTTGATGAGATGCAGGAAGCAACTGCCACCTACGCCGCCAGGTGTGCCCAGAAACTGCGCCAGCAAAAGAGCTGTGCCCGCCTTCTTACAGTGTTTGTCACGACTAACAAATTCTCTGAAAACAACCGTCAGTATTACAACAGCAAAACGATTTGCATGCCTGTGGCAACCAACTCTACACTGGAGCTGGTACGCTACGCCAATATTGTTTTAAAAGCTATTTACCGGGACGGCTATCGGTACCAAAAGTCTGGCGTTATTGTAACTGAAATTATACCTGAGGGGCAGGTGCAGCTGGATTTACTAGATACCGTAAACCGGGAAAAACACTCGCAGCTGATGGGAGTAGTAGACAGGCTTACCGACAGGTTTGGCAGAGGAATGGTAAAAGTGGCAGCACAGGGCACAGACAACACCTGGAAGCTCAAAAGCGAATTCAAATCTCCCTGCTATACTACCAGAATCAGCGATCTACAGACAGTCCACCTCAAGGGCAAGTAACAGTTCAAGCTTACTTTTACCAGTATCGTCCCCTGCCTATACAAGCACATTCTCTGCATTTAGCAACACTTAATCCCGACGCTTGAACAGCCGACGTAGCGGCTTTAGCGAAGCGAAATTAATGGCAGCACCTGCAATGCAGTAGATACAGGCCCGTTTCTGCACAGTAGCCATATTTATCAGGTACAGCGCACCACCCAGCGCCTGCCCCAAAACCACTCCCCCCATTGCCACATCCAGCACCCGCGATGGTTTCCGGAAGCGGGTAGCAGCCGTTGCCAGCGCCATCGTAGCAGTATAAGCCCCTAAGCTAACTACGCCATCGGGCATACCTAGCAGCACTGCCTCCTTGGAAGTGTTTACTTTACGCGTGTCGAAAACCTTGCCAGGCAGGTCTGGCATTTTCCGGATATAGCCCAGTTGGAATAAAGATATCAGGCTGAAATTAATCAGACCTAATGCGGACAGGGCAGCAATATCGCGGCGGCACTGCGTAGCTTTGCTGGAATCTTCCCGGATCTCGTTTATAACCGTTTTTTCGTTTTTCATAGCTTTTGTAGTGGGGGTATGCTTTTGGTGTACGCGCGCCTACCCCATCGGTTCGGCTTAAATACCTGTGCTACAGAGTCACATAAAGCAAACTCATAACTATGACTGGTTAGGAGGCGTAACATCTGCAAGAGATAGTATAACCTGAAGATCAATAAGATGAGCAAAGATGAAAACAAACATAACGGCACCCGAAAAGGTGTAGCCGTGATAACCGGTGCTTCCGCTGGTTTAGGACGTGCCTGCGCTCGTGAGTTTGCCAAGCAGGGCTATGACGTAGGGCTACTGGCTCGTGGCGTAGAAGGCTTACAGGGTGCCAAACACGAAGTAGAAGAACTGGGCCGAAAGGCCGTATACGTACCCGTAGACGTAGCCGATGCACAGGCCGTAGAAAACGCAGCCGCCAGAATAGAGCAGGAACTGGGCGAGATAGACGTATGGGTGAACAATGCCATGAACAGTGTCTTTAGCCCAATAAAAGAGATGGAGCCAGATGATTATAAGCGCGTAACAGAGGTAACCTACCTGGGCCAGGTATACGGCACCCTCTCTGCTCTTAAACGCATGCTACCCCGCGACCGCGGCTCCATTGTGCTGGTGGGTTCAGCATTAGCCTACCGGGGTATTCCGCTACAGTCGGCTTACTGCGGTGCCAAACACGCCATACAAGGCTTTTACGACTCGCTACGCACCGAACTGATGGCCGACAAAAGCAATGTAAAGGTAACCATGGTACAGCTGCCAGCCATGAACACCACCCAGTTTGGCTTTGTAAAGTCGCGCCTGCCCAACAAGCCGCGCCCAATGGGTAAGATCTATCAGCCGGAGGTGGCAGCAGAGGTTATTGCTTATGCTGCGGAGCACGAGCGACGGGAATACCGCGTTGGCTACCCAACATTACAGGCCATCATCGGCAACAAAATTGCTCCTTGGTTTGCTGATTACGTGCTCGCAAAAAACGGTATAGAAGGACAACAGACAAACGAGCCGGAGGATCCAAACCGCAAGCACAACCTATATGAGCCACTACCTGGCGACCATGGCGCACACGGCAGGTTCGATGAGCAGTCGACCTATAACAGCCCACAGGTGTGGCTAAGCCTGCACCGTAACGAAGTGCTGGCTGGTGCACTGGCTATTGGAGCTCTGGTATTGGGCAGCATGTTTTCGCAAAAGTGGATGCACAATGGTGTAGAAGATTAACCGATAATTTGAGGTTTGTCTCTTGCTAAAGATACGAGCAGCTGATACTTAAGCTTAAGCACGTACCTAAATTAGGAGCAATGGCAAGTATAGCTTTCCTCTTAAAGGTACTGCAACAGACATCATTCATAGAAAAAAGAGGCCGTTACTGTAGAGTAGCGGCCTCTTTTTGTATCCTGCAAAGTACGGCTTAGCGACCAAAGTCGTCCTGCACCCGCACGATATCTTCCTCATTGGATGGGTTAGAAGCATCTGTATGCTGCCAGATCTCAGCCAACACGCCCCAGCCTTGTAGCCCCACCAGGCGGTGGCGCTCACCCTGCTGCAGCTTGATCTGGTCGCCTGGCTGTAATACCTTCTGCTCCCCTTCCTCATCGGTATTGCTGGTTACCACACCTACTGTGCCTCTTACCACGCGCCAGATTTCGGCTCTGCGGTGGTGGTACTGCCACGATAACCTCTTCTCAGGGGCAACCACCAAAATCTTAGGGCTCAGTTTGCCAGATATCTTCAGGTCGTCTACCGAAATTCCATCAAAATAAGTGTCAGCAAAACGCTGGGCCTGCGCCTCGTCAATCACGAAAAAGCCACCCCAAGGGCGTGACTGATCCTGTTTATCAATATTGAAGCCCTGTGCCTGTAGCTCCTGCTCCAGCTCTTTAAAAAGTTCTGCTTTGTTTTCTGCTTCTGATGCCATGCGTATTCAGTTATCTTTATCTAGTGTTAAATCTATTTTGAAAATTGAATATAGATATACGGGCAAAGACTAAGAAATTTTCAGAGACCTATTTTTATCAGGGCCATGCATTCCACAGCAGCCAAGGCAGTATAACCACCTCTTTCATACACACTCACAAGCTAAGACGGGTTCAAAGGCTATCCTCTACACATTCCAGCTCCCGCAGCCAATCAACTATAAATGCATCACATACTGCTTCTCTTCTTCAATAACACTGATACAAAATTGAGCACCTGCAGATTAACTACCGACAGATCATCATGTTAAGGCATTAGATAATTACTATATTTATGTACATTATTACTAAATAAAGAAGCTATGGAACGCAAACTACAGATAACGGGCAAAGGCAAGCTCTCAGTGTCTCCTGATGTTATCATCCTTTCCTTCGATGCCTCGGCGCATGAGTGGGAGTACGAAAAAGCAGTAAATGCCCTGAACAAAAAGGTAGAAGAGCTTCGCACGATCATAGAAACAGTAGGCGTGGAGCGGAAGAGCCTGAAGACAAAGGATTTCAGCATCCGGAAAGACACCACCTGGAATAAGAAGACTGAGAAGTATGATTTCAACGGCTTCAGAGCTTCACACAACCTGGAGCTGGAGCTGCCCTTAGACAAAGTCATCATTAACCACCTGTTGGGCCAGATCGCTCAGAGGCTCGAAAGCCTGGATTTCAGCATTGCCTTTGGAGTAAAGGATGCGGCAGATCAGCAACAGCAACTCATTCTGCAAGCCATAGCTAAAGCTAAGGAGAACGCTACGCTTATTGCCGGTGCCACCGGTGTAGAGCTAAAAGAAATTCTGGACATCGATTATTCTTACCGCGAGCTCACCATCCGCTCTCAACGCCACAACTATTCTCTCTATCAAACCGACATGGTAACAACCTATGATGCCGCCCCAGACTTTGAGCCAGACGATATTGATGTGACAGAGACAGTAACGATTACGTGGAGAATCGAGTAGCCGCACTTTTATGCCCGGCTTCATGCTTACTATTAAAAGCACCTGATATAGATGACTCTACCACAGGTTAGTGTCTAGCATGAGAAGCGAAAATCAGGAGAAGTACTTGAGGGACAGGTTAAACCACTCCCTCTGGCTATTGTTCCCACCAATAGCGGCGGGGCAGCAAGGGCATTATTAGCCACTCTAATGCATCCTCTTCCGAAATGAAGTACTGCGTATCAAAGTATGGCGTCTCATCCTTCACTTTTTTATCCAGCACTTCGTTAGTAATCTGTTGCAGCACGTCAGTAGAGGAGACAATAGCCAGCTGCTTAAGATTACTTTTCGAAATCACCTCTACCGAGATTTTTGCCAGCCACCCCTGATCATCTACTGTAAGCACCCCCATTCTCTGGTTGTTGACCAGCAGTTTCTCTAAACTTTGCGCTAAAAGAACCCTGCCTGTTTCCTCAATACCCTTTCTATACTCATCACTAAGCACAGGCCTTAACCAATTGACAAGCAGCAGCTGGTTATGTACATCAAGAGTTATCTCTACAAAACTTGTACTATACAACTTCATATAAGTGGCTTCTGCTCTATTAGAGGTTAACCTCGTGCTTACACCTTCGCTACTAAAATGCGCCGGGTGCGGCTCTGTAGAAATATTAAGGTTAAGTTGTTGTTTATCTTCCATCTCGCTACTCAAACACCTCCATTATCTTGGATAAACCTTAAGGGGGAATGACAAATTTTATTCTAACTGACTGCTCCTGTTTTTACTGCTGGGGCTAGATGTTATTGCAAAACAAGACCATCGTCATGCAAGTAATCCAGCTTAGCAAAGGTAAAATAAAAGCTTCCACTAATAAGGCGGTGCAAATAAACAAAAAAGCACTTACATCTGTATGACACATAAGTGCTTCAGATACTTGTCGCGTGCTTAAGAATGGTACCTACCCGGTTAAACCCCACGTTACCTTTCAGCGAAATTAGCTATACAAGCCTACCGAATACAGCTTTTCCTGAGGAGTTCAACATGCTGATGCCTGGCCTTTTGCTCATGAAGCCACTGTTAGATGCAGTGTTCACAGACTTTCCTATCAGGATAGCATTTTCTGCCTTAATTTGACTACCTCTTCTGCAGTACAGCATCAACATGGTAGTCAGGAGCAAAAGAATGGCAACCCCAATACCAGCGGCATAGGCAATAGTGTTGGGAAGATCAACCCCCTCACCAGCAGGATATAAGAGGTCACCACGGCACTCATGAAAACAGCAGGAACCAGGCTTGTCCAAAACTTCTTACCCTCTTTTAAAAGGTAAACTGTCACGACCCAAAGCGTTATGGTTGCCAAAGTCTGATTTGTCCAGGCAAAGTAGCGCCAGACACACCAAAGACAATCAGTGTCAGTCCATACCTACTGCAAAGAGCGGCAGGCTGATTAGAAGTCTGTTATTCATCGAGCTTTGTTTGGAGCAGAGGAAATCCGCAACTATAAGGCGCGCACTACAGAAGGCCGTGTCACCAGAAGTAATAGGTGCTGCCACTACCCCCAGAAGCGCAGAAACACCAGCCACCTTTCCTAAAAGAAAGTTTGACGCCTCACTAACGACAAAGGCTGCATTTCCCTGCTGCTGTGCCATTACCTGGTTCAGTTCATCTACGCCACCGAAGAAACCCATGCTAATAGCTGCCCATATCAAGGCAACAATGCCCTCAGTTACCATGGTGCCGAAGAAGATGCTCCTACCCTGCTTCTCCTTCGTCATACATCAGGCCATAAGGGTGATTGGGAAGCATGAAAACCAGATACAGCCCCACAGGCAATGGTTACAAAGAGCATGGGGAACAGGGGAAATCCATCAGGATTCATGTGCTGGTTAGTTAGGCGTGTCAACCTCACCTCTGGAATTTGTTGCCTCTGCACAACCATCACCACCAATACGCCCAAAGCCATAAAGAGAAGTGCAATTCCGAATAAGGGATAGATACGACCAATCACTTTGTCGACAGGCAGCACAGTAGACAAGATATAGAAAAAGCCTCCCCCAAATCCACAGGTTCATGCCACCAAAGCCGTCTGTCATTCCGTGCAGGATTGTGGCAGGTCCCATCATGATGACAGCCCCGACCATGATCAAAACGAAAATAGTGAAGCCCCGCATGAATTGCCTCATGCCATGGCCAAGGTAATAGCCTGTGATCTCAGTTATACTCTCCCTTATGTCGGAAAGCCTTCCAGAAAGATAGTCATGTACCCTTCGTACCGGGAACAATCTATATAAAAGCAGCAGGCCCCACATGGCCCAGCCACGGCACCGACTATTGGACCCAAGCCGGCAAAATTCAGAAACTGCACCAGAAAGATCTTCCATCCCGGCATAGGCACATAATCAACGTTAGCACGAAGAGCAATGGCCGGCGTTGTACGTGCCAGCTCAATTCCGAACACACGCTCAATGAACTTTGAGTATAAGAGATAGCCAAGCAACAGCGCAATAACCGAGACAAAGAAGGAAATCATGTTTTCTTTTCTTGATTAAAATAGTAGAGGGAGCATAATGATTTTGCAACCATATTGTGCTCCCTCTCTACTAACTAAACTTCACTCACCTTATCAATTCGCTTTATTATTCTGGATCCATATAGGCTGCCCCAGCCGTGCCAGGTAACCAGCTCGATATAATAAGACCTGTAATGCAGTTCTGCACTCAACTCACCAGATCATTTTATATATTTGCTTGCCCAGAATTAAATATACTAATTATTTAAATTAAATTACAAAAGTTTTTAAATAAAATAATTAAGTTATATACAATAATTAAATTTTAACAAAATAGACTTTTACTAGAGGCCAGTCTGTGGGAAGAGTGGACTTAGAATGTATAGGAATAACAAGCTAATGAGCATCAGACGAAAAACTTTCCTGGAAGAGCTAGGAGGAGAGAATATAACAGGAGTGGCGTATAAGAACGTCAATCAGAAGAAAAGCATTATTTCCTATTTCGCCAACATCGGCAACGCAACCATAGCAGAGCTGTGCAAGGAGCTTAACCTGAGTGCTCCCAAAGTTACCAACTTGGTAAATGATCTGATCACAGATGGACTAGTTCAGGATTATGGCAAAATAGAATCCACGGGGGGCAGGAAGCCAAACCTATACGGCCTTACTCCTGACTCAGGCTTTTTTTTAGGGGTGGATGTAAAAAATCACTCCATCAATATTGGCCTGACCGACCTTCAGAAGAACCTGGTTAAGATAGAAGAGCATTACCCTTATAAGTTGAGCAATGATGAGAAGTCTTTAAAAGACCTATGCAGCATCATCAATATGTTCATAAAGGACTTACCTATCCCCAAATCTAAGATCATGGGTGTCGGAATCAACCTTTCAGGTAGGATTAGCTATGCCACCGGCTATAGCTATAGCTTTTTTCACTTCCATGAGGACCCCTTAAGCAGGATTATTGAGTCTCAGGTAGGTATCCGGGTTTTTCTGGAAAATGATTCCAGGGCTATGGCCTATGGAGAGTTCAGCACAGGCGTGGACACAAACCATAAGCATGTGCTCTTTCTGAACCTCGACCATGGTCTGGGCTCAGGCATTATCATTAACGGGCAGCTGTATTATGGCAAGTCAGGATATTCAGGGGAGTTTGGGCACATGCCTGTTTTTGATAATGAGATTCTCTGCCACTGCGGGAAGAGGGGCTGCCTGGAAACAGAGGCATCTGGTTGGGCGCTTGTGCGCATGTTCAGGGAAAAGGTAGCCGAAGGCTCCTCCACCTTAGTGATGCGTGACAGAAGCAGTCCAGAGTCCATTATGCTAGAGGACATCATTAATGCGGCCAACAACGATGATGTGCTAGCGATTGAACTAATTGCCCAGGTAGGAGAGAAAATAGGCAGGAGCGTAGCCGCCCTAATCAATATATTCAATCCTGAACTAGTTATCCTTGGCGGCAGTCTCGCTGCGACGCAGGAGTACATAAGACTGCCTGTCAAGAGCGCTGTTAACAGGTATTCATTGAGCCTGGTTAACAATGATACCCAGTTTCAACTCTCTAGACTAGGGAACAGGGCTGGTGTTATCGGGGCATGTTTACTTGCACGCAACAGGTTACTAGATCTCGCTTAATGTGATTTTCAGGAATTAGGGGTACCTAAGTAAACCTGTACCCTAAATAGTATAAGGTACAGGTTTACTTATCATTCTCTGTTGGCAGAGTTTTGCCCTTGAAAGTACTTCTAGGGTTCATAGCTCCAGAGGTGTGTTCCTCTTCTAAAGTAGAGTCTGTTGTCTCTCCCGAGCGTCAGCAGGGAGGCGTTCTCTTCCAATTTTTTAACTTCCATCGTTTCAGGGTCAATGACAAACAGCTCGTCATTGGCCGTGCCGTACACCATACCGTTCGGGTGCATTACCAGAAAGGCATCGCGCCACACAAAATTATTGGCCCTCTCCTCACTGATGAGGTATAACTGGTGCCTAGTCAGCACCTTATTCTCTTCTATGCTGTAAGTAAACAGGGTCCCCCCCGCTACCCCCCAGAGTTTGCCGTCTGGAGCCACTTTAAGGCAGGTAACAGCCTTGGCCCCCGGTACAGGTACCATTTCAAGTACTTTTTTGCCACTTGTTGCGTCCCAAACAAAGAGTTTCCCTTCCTTCTCCGTCGGATGCGCCCCTATACCTCCCCAAACCGAGGTGCCTCCAAAAATCATGTTCTCCTGATGGCAAAGCGCCACAATTGACTGGTTTTTAACTACCGCTTTGTAATCCCTGAGCTTATCAGTACCAGGATCGTACTCCAGCAGGGAGCCCCCTAGCAGGCCATATTCCGGTACCATACCAAAGAACATCGTCCCCTTGGTAGCTGCACTTGCAACAGCGAAAGGTCTACTCTGTCCTTGTACCTGTTGAATCAGCTTGGGATTTTGCTTTGTCATATCCCATGGTTTTTGCGTGTCATATACATACAGCCGGCCATGAGGATATATGCCGAAAAAAATAAGGTGCCCTTGCACGGCCATCCCCTCGGTCTGGTCCAGGCCCTTCAGCGTTATTGTTTTGCCCGTAGCCGGATCAAATACCCCATGCCCTCCAGCCACATAGCCGGCAGTCCAGATACGGCCATCCGGCCCGCTCAAGATTGACTGGATCGCAATAGGCAGCTCCGGCACAGTAAGCTTTGCCACCGTAGACTTTCCCGTGGCAGGATTATACCTGACAATCTCCCTTCCCGAGGTGATCATCGACAAGCCCTGCTCACTGGACCAGTTCATAGTGATGGCCCCGGCAGTAGACATGACTTCTTTTACCTGCTCGGCTGGTTTGGCCAGATTAAGGGTATACAGCTTGCCTTTTGAAGTATAATAGACCAGCTTCTTATCCGGCGAAAGCAAGGCAGAACGCACATCCAGGGCGCCCAGCACCTGTTCTACTTTTTTGGTGTTCAGGTTGATGACCAGGCTCTTGTTTTCACTTCCGCTGGTTAACAATGCCAGAAGCCGGTCGCCCCCTTTCATACCCGCAAGCAGGCTCATGTTGTACACAAACTCATGGTCTTTGAACTCCGGAGGCAGGAACTCAGTTTTCTTCCCAGTACGCGGATCCAACTCGACCAGATGGGCATGTGAACCGACACCAGCGTATATCTTACCCGTCTTCTCATGGTACACAAGGCTTCGCACATATTTCTCACCCCCTACCATAGGTCCCTTTCCTACATCACTGAAGCCGTCCTTTGGATGGTAGCGGAAGACCCGGCACCCCGGATAGGTTGCCCCAAAAATTTCCCCGTCCTTCCCGGCAGCTAAATCCCAGAGGTAGGTTTCGCCTGGCAGGGTATACCCCAGGTTCTCTATTTGCTGGGTACCGGGGCGGTGTTTAAACAGGTAGCCACTGGCGCTGGGCACATATAACCACCCGTCCGTAGAGACAGCCAAGTCCCATACGCCGTCGGTTTTTTCAAGTGGCAGGTCCACCACTAGTTTATTCGTCTGCACGTCATATCCCAGCAGGTGCGCCGGCTCCCCACGCACTACAGTATAGGCCATCTCGCGCCCCTGGTCGTCTTTGGCAAATACGCTTCCCTGAATGGCGGCGGCTCCCACCTGAGGACCCAAGTCTGTAAACTTTCCGACTCCAGGTTTAGCTTCTGCTGCTGCCTCTTTGTCTAAGGCGCTGTTCCTTGCCTTGGGCTCCGTGGCCGTGTGTGCAGTTTGCTCTACTTGCCCCCAAAGCGGAAAGCTACAGAGAACAAGTCCTAAGCCGTATAAGAGAACGTGTTTCTTCATACCTAATCATTTTGTGTGATGTTGTACCCAAGACTGGGTGACTGCTGTAAGGTGTACCCATACTTTATATTACCCGGGCAAATGCCACTTAAAAGAATTTCCTGCCCCGGAGGTAGCCCTGCAGACTACGCCACCAGGGCAGGAATCCTTTATAAGTTAAAAGCTACTGTTGTTTAGCTAGTACCCTGGATTCTGCGTTAACACACCTGGTGCTGACTGGTCAATCTGGCGCTGTGGAATGGGGAAGTACTTTAAATGCTCCTCCGGGGTCAGGCTTACCGCCAGGGCCGTTTGCGTATTGTTGTTAAACCCTCTCTCCTCTCTGGTAAGGTTCATATACCTGCCCGTGCGCACCAAGTCCAACCAGCGCTCGTTTTCATAGGCAAACTCCAACTGACGTTCCAGCAAAAGTTTATCATAGAAGGCCTCCTTACTTGAAATGTCGTCCAAAGTATAATTATGGTCCGTACCCCCGAACGCCCGTTCCCGCACCTTGTTCAGTTGAGCAAGCGCCTGATCCGGCTGCCCCAGTTCATACAGCGTCTCGGCATAGAGCAATACCACATCGGCAAAACGTATCACCGGCAAGTCCAACCCGGAAGAACTGTAGGTATGAGGTACGGCATACTTGTTTACATAAGGATACCAGATGGGTGGGTTGTTCGGGGTGGAAGGAGGCGTCCAAAACTCATTTATGGTAGCTGCCTTCCGGGTGTCTCCCTCCTGGTACTGCTTGTGCAGGCTCCAGGAAGGCAGTGCCACTTCGTTACCGCGAGACACTACCCCAATGGCGCCGCTGTTAGGAATAAAGGCTGTGGACAATGCATGGCCATTTGATCCATCAACATACCTGATGCTGAAGATAACCTCACTGTTATCCTCGGTTTCCAGTTTCCAGAGCGATGCAAAATCGTTCACCAAACCATACCCTGGAAACTCGTTCAGGAATTGCTCCAAATAGGTCTTGGCATTATTCCAGTCCTTCTGGTAGACGTACACTTTTGCCAGCAGCGCCACTGCTGCCGCCTTGCTGGCCCTACCCTTGGCGATGTTGGCTTGCAAAGGCAGCCTTGTGATCGCCTCTTTCAGGTCCTCCTCAATCAGGTCATAAACCTCGCTTTCTGAGGCCCTGCCTATAGTTCTGGACTCTTCAATCTTGGAAATGGTTGCCGTAATTTTAGGCACGCCACCAAAGACCCTCACCAGATCAAAGTAGAACAGGGCCCGCATGAACTTCGCCTCCCCAATCAACTGGTCTTTCTGCCCATTGGCGTAATCAACCGGCTTGTCAATGTTGCCCAGCACAGCATTAGCCCGGAAAATGCCGTTGTAGGAGTTTTCCCAGTAGTTGGCCACCTGCGGGTTATCGGGTGTGAAGGCCAGCAGATCCGCTTCGTTTGCCCCTGCCACCGCCGTGTTGTTAGACATGTACAGGTTGTCGCTGGGCATTTCCAAGATCAGGTAGTCGTTGGGCTTGCGGACCTGCAGGCGGTTGTATACACCTAGCATGGCCAGGTCTAGGTCCTTGGCATTATTGAAGGCATTCACCTCTGTTAGGGCCGAAGGAGGCGTCATTTCCAGCAACTCGTCGTGGCAACTGCTCAATACTAGTGCTAGGCACACGCCGCCTATGGAAGTATATATCGTTCTTTTCATTTCGCTTCTAGAAAAATTTAAAAACTCAGGTTCACACCAAACGTCACGACACGGTTAACTGGCTCAGAGCCGTTGTTAAAGCCAGGTCGGCTATTTACCCCTCCGATCTCGCCAGCGGTAAAGCCTTCCGGGTTATAGCCGTGGAAGCCCTTTTTGGTCAACATCAGCAGGTTGCTCACTGAAGTATAAAGGCGGAGGTTATCCATGCGCAGCTGATCCGTGATAGAACGAGGCAGGGTGTAGCCCAGGTTCAGGTTACGGATGGTCAGGAAGGAGGCATCCTCGATGTACACGTCAGCAGAAGTCTGGTAGGTCAGCATGCTCAGCGCACTGGCAGGCATTTTACCGTCTCCCGGCTCAGCCTCAGACCACCACTGTGTTTCCACCAGCGAGCGGCGCATGGCCCCGGCCAGGGCACCCTGGTAGTACTCGTTCTCGAAGTTATACATCTTGGCCCCTAGTGAAGCTTGCATGGCAATGCTTAGGTCAAAGCTTTTCCATGCGAAGTTGTTCACCATGCCCATGATCAGCTTGGGTTGGAAGTTGCCAAGTACAACCCTATCCTCGGGTGTGATTTCTCCGTCCCCGTTTACATCCGCAAACTTTGTGTTACCAGGTTTAGAACCCGCTCTGACAGGCGAGTTGGTTACATCTTCCGCGTTCTGCAGCACACCGATGGCTCTGTAGCCGTAGTAGGAGAACATCGGCTCGCCAACCTTCAGGATCCAGCTCATGCCATAAGTATCGGTAAAGATTCTTTCCTCTACTCCGCCAAGGCTTACCACCTCGTTTCTGTTGCGGGCCAGGTTAAAGTCCGTCTCCCAGGTAAAGGCCCCTACCAAGTTCTTGGTATTGAGCTCCACCTCAAAACCGTTGTTTCTGATTTCACCAATGTTTGAGATTGCATCGTTGAAGCCGGTAATGGCCGGGATACCTACAAAGTATAAAAGGTCGGTGGTTCGCTTGTCATAAAAGTCAACGACAACGTTAAGGCGGTTATCGAACAGGCCTAGCTCTACTCCCACATCATAGCTGTTGGTCTTCTCCCACTTCAGCTCAGGATTGCCGAAGGATACCTGTGCCTGTCCTTTCGCCAGTTGGTTATTTGGCGAGTAACTCACGCTACCCACGCGGCCCAGGTAATCAAAATCGCCGATGTTGAAGTTACCGGTGGCACCATAGCTAGCACGCAGCTTCAGGTTACTGATGGCCGGGATCGCCTCCATGAAGTTCTCCTCAGATACTCTCCAGGCAACCGAAGCAGACGGGAAATACCCCCACTTGTTGTTCGGTCCAAAGCGTGAACTGCCATCTGCTCTGACCGAGCCGGAGAACAGATACTTATCCTTATAGCCATACTGCAGGCGGGTGAAGTATGACACCAGGCCCCACTGTGATTTAGAGGTACTCGTGGCTCCAGGGTTGATAATGGCATTGTTCAGCGTCTCAATGATATCATTGTTAAAGCTGCCTGCTACTGCCCCCATGGTGGCGTAGCGGTTTGTATACTTCTGATAAGAGGCACCTGCTATCCCATTCAAAGAATGTATATCCTTGAAAGTTTTATCATAGCTGAGCACGTTCTCATTTACCAAGTTAATGTTCCTCGCATCGGCTGAGGAACCCGAGGAAACTCCAGCGTTTGAGGCGTAGGATGCTTGGAAGGCTTCGACGGTGTTGTAAGAGACATTGGTACCTACGGAAGATTTGAAGTTCAGACCTTCCATCAGCCTTAGGCCTATATACGCCTCCCCAATATTATTCATGGTGGAGGAGTAATAGGAGGAGCCGTTAAGGATGGCCAAGGGGTTCACACCGCCCGTTACCACCACGCCCCAGTAGTCACGCGCCTTTGGATAGGTCCCGTCTGGATTTTGCAGGGCCACAAATGGCGGGTATTTTACCAGCGGGTTTATGTCCAGGGGCGAATAGCGGCGGTTAGAGAAACTGGGGTTGATGTTAAAGCCCACGTTAACGG
Organism: Pontibacter korlensis; assembly: GCF_000973725.1. Taxonomy (NCBI): domain Bacteria; kingdom Pseudomonadati; phylum Bacteroidota; class Cytophagia; order Cytophagales; family Hymenobacteraceae; genus Pontibacter; species Pontibacter korlensis. The sequence continues at coordinate 5,349,185 of NZ_CP009621.1, forward strand.
CCGCATTCACCTTTACATCCAAATTTGCCCGCACTGAGTAGTTCTTGTACCAGGTGTTGCGCAAGGTGCCCTGCTCATTCTTGTATCCCCCGGATACATAGTACTTCACATTATCCGTGCCGCCGCTCACCGAGAGGTTATAGTTCTGCATTGGAGCGGTGCGCAGTACCTCATCCTGCCAAATAACGTTGTTCTCCTTGATCGCCGGGTTCACCTGGTATTGTGCCGGACGACGATCATCTCCCCACACCGGGATAGAAGGGTCTCCACCAGCCCATACAAACTCACGGTTCTGGTAGCGCACCACGTAATCGTAATACTCCTGCCCGGTTATCCAGTCCTCGTGCCCCATTGCTTTGGAGAAGCCGCTGTAGGCATTGAAGTTAAGCTTTGGTTTGCCCGACTTTCCTTTTTTGGTCGTTACGATAACCACACCACCTGCACCTCTGGAACCATAAATGGCCGCCGAAGAAGCATCCTTCAGGACCTCAATCGACTCCACATCATTCATGTTGATACTCTCCAGGTTACCACCCGGAAATCCATCTATCACCACCAGCGGATCATTACCGGCACTGATGGAGCCAGCTCCGCGCACGCGGATAATTGGGGCTGCACCCGGTATACTTCGGTTCTGGGTAATGTTCACACCGGCCAGTCTGCCTGCCAGTGCCGCCTCAGGCCGTCCGGCCGGAATCTGGTCCAGCTTAGTGTTTTCGACCCTGCTAACAGCTGCCGTTACAGAGCTCTTCTTAACCGTACCATAACCGATCACCACTACTTCCTCCAGCGCTTTGGCGTCATCGGCCAGGCTTACATTGACGGTTCCGGGACCATTAACAGGCACCTCCTGGGTAACCATACCTATAAAGGAGAAAACCAAAATACCAGGCTTATCAGGAACACTTAATGTATAGTTACCCCCGGCATCGGTGGAGGTGCCCAGGGAGGTGCCCTTCAGCACAACGGTTACCCCAGGCAGAGGCTCCCCATTCCTAGCAACAACCTTTCCGGATATAACCCATTCCGGAAGTACAAAGTCTGGGGTTAACGGGGTTTCTGTGTCCCGGCTGTAAACAGCAGAGGCAGAGAAACACAGAAATAGGATGGCAAACCCCCTTCGCCACCGCTGGATGAACGTTTTTCTCATATTCTGGCAATTATTAAGAGTTGATGTTTATCAGAAAAAACAATAATCTATAATGCCTCAAGAATAGAAAACGACTACAGCAGTCTTGCCAAACCACACTTTCCCAGTTTCCTTGATCTTGGTATTTCCCCAGGCTTATTCCTGTCAGCAGCCTTCTTTGGAGTATAAATGCACGGCTGCCACTGCATCAGTTAATGAATATTCCTTGCGTCAGGAAAATCCACCACGCGCTATAAGCCAAAAAACAGTATATCTTCTCTTGTCACTTTTTCCGGAAGGCGCTGGACTTAGCGTAGCAACCAAATACAAACCAGCCAAGAGTACACCTGCACCGTCACACTTCAACTCGAGTACCAGCGTAGTGGTAAGCGATTTGAAATTTTGCTTTGTCCTACTACAGTTTTTTATTAACCATTTTTTAAGCTGTGTATACCTTGTAAAAGTTTAACTTTTCGTAGCGCATCGCTCAAGGATCATGTAGAGGAACCGCTTCTAATCCAAAGTATTTGCATGATCAACGAGCTTATTCTCTGTTAACCTTTCTACTCAGGAGCCCCGGGAAGTTATCGCCTTGCGCTGTGCCAGCTCCTGTCATATAGCTACCGTAGGTCATGCTATCGCCAAAACAGACAATCTTCTTTTCACCTTTCAGAAGATCGTTTTTCGCCAGGTAAGCGTGGATGGTTTCGGCAATCAATTGGTAGCCTTCTTTTGTGGGATGAATCCCATCGGGCTTGCCAAGGTTTTTCTCGTTGATAAGCAGCGAATGTTCTTCCCGGTTAGGCGATCCTGCTGCTTTAAACAAAGTATTCAGGTCTATGAAATGCAAGTTGTTTTCACCTGCAAGGGTTCTGATGATCGCCCCAGCTTTCTCCATCTTCACATTCAGGTCTTCGGAGTAAAGCCGGCGGTCGTGCCGCCCGAGCACATACCCTGTATCAACCGGCGGCGGGGCCAGTAACACGATATCGGCCCCTTGTGCTTTCATCTTTTTGATAAGGGATAAACAGTTCTCTTTATACTCCTTATAATCCACCAGCTTATGGGAGTTAACCATATCATTTGTGCCCACCATCATGATGACTAAGTCTGGCTGTTCGGCCAGTACATCCTGGTCTACCCGCTGCAGCAAATCTCTGGTGTTATTGCCAGGCACCCCTTTGTTAAGTATAACATGCTGCGAGGAGGCAGGCCCCGGGATGGAGGCAAAAAAGAGCAACAGGACGATGTACTTTAGCTGGCTCATAGCGTGTAAACAGATTTAGAAATACTCGTTATTTGCTGTACTTGAGGTTTTTCCTCCACCCGCCGCATCAAAGACGCACAATTTTACGGTGGTCCTTTCTGTCATCGGCAGCAATGCTAAACAAGGAAAGCGACACAACGGAAAAGAGCTAAAAATCTGCTATCCGTTACGGTGTTGCTCTGTGATTCTTCAATCAACTTGTTAAGATTTGCCTGCCCCGGCCTTTTTGAAAATTTCTTCCAGCGTCACCGGGCTCCCTCCCCGTTTCTTGCTTTCGTCAGCGGCATCCATAAACGCAAGGATCTCCAATGTTTCGGCAGGACTTACCGGCGGTTTACCGGTTTCAAAAAACTGAGCTATCTCCACTAACATGGGGTTATAACCGGTAAAAGGTCCCAATGACACGATGCCTTTCTCGGCAAAGCAGCTGCCACCAAAGTCTGTTTTACCTGCCCGAAGCCCCCTGAAGGTGCCTATCCGCTTGTCCTCCCAAGTGCCAACTACCACATCGGTGTCGTCGGAATAATGCCGTACCACCTGCTTACAGCCTTTGCCCATGACCGAGAACAGTGTTTCCACGCCATGAATGCCGTACCAGTAGAGGTCCGGGTGCGTGCGCTCCAGTGTGGCCGGGCTGTAGGTGTCGGCGCCGTATACTTTTCCATACTTCCCGCTGATCACCTCCTGCACGCTGGCCATAAAACGCAGCGAGGAAGAGGAGAACACGGGCACATTCGCTTTCTCAGCAGCCGCAAAAATGGCGATGGCATCGCTGAGGGAGGCTGTCATGGGCTTGTCGATGAAAAGCGGTTTTTTCGCCTTGATGACCTGTAGCGCCTGCTCCAGGTGCAGCCGACCGTCATTTGTCTCCAGCAGCACCACATCCACATCCGCCAGCAGACGCTTGATTGAGTCTACAACCCTAACCCCATACTTCTGTACTTCCTGCGTGTATCCCGGAATCCGCTCCACGCTTTCTTGAATGTCTTTGCTACCGTGCGGGTAGGCCGCCACTACCCTGTAGCCGCTGAACTCCGGTCCTGCATCAGGCGCGTTGAACGCTTTGGTGAAAGCAATGCTATGCGACGTATCCAATCCGATAATGCCTATCCTTTTACCTTTCCTGGGCTTGGAATCTTGGGCCAGAGCAGCCAAAGGCGACAGGCTCAAACCCATGCCGAGACCGGCCAAGGCAGCAGACTTCAGAAATAAACGGCGGTTGGTGTTTCCTCTCACGGTTTAACGTATTATTGGTTTAAACTTAGGTCCCGGGCACTTTACAGAAAGCCACACGTGCTACTCTACAGCGGCTTCCGGCTCATACTGCCACAGGTCCATCCCTCTTTTGAAGTATATCCTCCCCTTGTCACCCATAACTGGCATGCCTACATTTTCTTCCAGCTGCGTTACCTGCATGGTTTTAGGATTTATCTTCAAAAATTTGCCATTTACAGTGGCATAAACAGCGCCCGAAGGGTGTTCGACCATAAAAGCGCTGCGCCAGATGTGGGAAGGCCGGGTGTGTATCTCAAACAGCCGGTGTGTGTAGATGACACTACGTTTGGCCACATCAAGAATAAATAAGTCTCCATCGGCAAAGCCCCAGATGTTGCCATCCGGACCTTTCATCAACCCTGTGATGGCCATGGTGCCGGGCACCGGCACTAGCTCGAAAGTTTTCTGCTTCCGCACTGGGTCCCACCCGAAGACCTTGCCCTCGGGCTGGGTTGGTTTTCCGCCAAGCCCTCCGAAAATGGAAGTTCCTCCGATCACGATATCTCCTGCCTCTACCAGGCTCACAATCGACTGGTCGGGGATCAGGTTGGTGATGGTTTCCAGCTTATCGGCGGCTACATCATACTCTACCAGGGCGCCGCCCAACTGCCCATAGCCTGGCACGGTGCCGAACAGTACCTTGTTCAGTTTCTCCAGTCCCAGCACGGCAAACGGTCGGTCCTGCCCCTTGATCTGCCCCAGCAGCCTGGGGTTGTTTTGCTTCAAATTCCAGGGCTTTTGGGTGTCATAGGCATAAAGCCTTGCCTTGGCATAGATTCCAAAGTATATTTCAGAGCCCAGGTTTGCCAGCCCCTCTGTCTGGTCTAAGCCCGGCAACTGCTTGTTCTCTCCGGTTACAGGGTTGTAGGTGGCATGTCCGCCAGCCAGGTAGCCGCCGGACCAAACCAAACCATTTGGCCCAATCCCGATAGACTGAATGTCGATCGGCTGGCCTGGGATAGCTAATTTTTCGGTCGTAAGCTTGCCTGTTTTCGGGTTGAACGTATGAATGTGCTTACTTCCCGTTAGCACGTACAGCAACCCGTTTTTGCCCCATCGTACTGTTTTGGCTTCACCTTCTGTACTGGCAAGTTCTTTAGGCTGCGGCGCTTTGGCAGCGTAATCCATCTCGTAGAGCTTTTTGCCTGCCGTATAGTATACTTTAGAGCCTTTGGGAGCCTTGATGAGGGACTTTACATCCATGGTAGGCATATACCCTTCAAACTCTTTGGTCTTCAGGTTATAAATAGTGGTTACCCGTTCGGTTGGCCCCGTAAGCCAGCCAAATACCCTGTCGCCTCCTTTTAGGCCATGCACCAAATTGATGTGGTAAATGGCCTCCTGGTCTCTGTCCTGATCGGGAAGGAGTTGTTTTTTCGCACCCGTCTTCGGATCCAGCTCCACCATGGCCGAGTGCGAGGCAATGCCTGCGTATACTTTCCCGGTCCCCTGGTGATAGATTACACTCCTGACATAGTTCTCGTTCTCTACCAAAGGGCCACGGCCTACATCGCTAAAGCCGTCTTTTGGATGGTAGCGAAACACCCGGCAACCGGGATAGGTACCCCCGAAAATCTCCCCGTCTTTGCCTGCGGCTAAGTCCCAGATCACTTTTTCGCCAGGTAGTACCGTCCCTAGGCTCGTAACCGAATCGGTGCCAGGCACATGCCTGAACAGCACCCCGTTAGCCGCCGCGATGTACACGGTTCCATCCGTGGAAACCTCCACATCCCAAGAACCATCTGTATCAGGGAGCGCAGCATCCACCACCAGCTTGAGCGGGTCCAGACTGTAGCCGACAAAATGGGCCGGCCGGCCTCTTACAACAGTGTAAGCATAGCTCTTCCCGGAAGCATCATCGGCAAAAACGCTGCCCTGAATGAGCGAGGCATACACCTGCGGGCCAAGGTTTGTAAACTTACCGGAGGCTGTCCTCTGCGCCCAGCCAGGGGAAAGGCAAGCGATTACCAGCCAGAGCAGCACAGCATACGTTAATTTGCGCATCATACCAGAATATTTTCCTTCTTCAAAAAGGCTTTCACAAATTCGTCATCGTTCAGGTGAGGGTAAGCGGCGTATACCCGGTCAATCTCCTCCATCTGCCCCGCAGAGAGTTCCTCGTCCGGATTGAGGCACCAGCGCCCCTCCAGCAGTCCCTGTCTTCGCAGCACCTCATGTATGCCAGGAATACAGCCGTGGAAAGCGTGTGCCGGGTCGAACATGGCCGCATTCACGTCGGTTACCTCAATGCCTTTGGTTAAGAGTGCATCGGCAACCTCTGCAGTTTTATGCTTACGGTAGGCCTTAACCTCGTCCAGCAACCCAACTGCTTTGCTCGTCCAGACGGCCCAGTGTCCCAGCAAGCCACCTACAAACTCTTTTTCCACCGCTTGCCCGTTAATAGTAAAGCGGTAGGTCGTCATCAGGTCAGCAATGATGTTGTCGTCGTTGCCCGTGTACATAGCAATCTCGTCTTTCCGGGAGGAATGGCAGACAGCCCGCATGACATCCAGGGTTTGGTAGCGGTTGAAGGAGGCTACTTTGATGGCTTCGACGTTCATGATTTCGGCAAACTGGAGCCAGAAGTCGTAGCTAAAAATGCGACCTCCCACCGATGGCTGCAGGTAAAACCCGAACACGGGCATGATCCTTGCCACTTCCCGCACGCGCTCCAGTATCTGCTCCTCTGACCATCCCTGCAAACCGCCCATACTCAGCAAACCAATGTCGTACCCATACTTTAGGGCTACTTCAGCTTCCTTTACAGCCTGCGCTGTCGGGCCGCAGATACCAGCTACTTTAATGAACGGGCGGTCCAGCTTTGCTTTCTCCACCTCTTCGGCGGCCAGCTGCAGTACTGTCTCATATAGGTTTATCTTTGGATCCCGTATCTGGAACTGTGTAGAGTGCACGCCTACCGCCACGCCACCGGCACCACTGCCCATGTAATAGCGGGTCAGCTGGCGCTGCATCTGCTCCTCTAGTTTTCGATCTGCCTTCAGGGCCAGCGGATGCGCCGGAATTACGGTACCCTCGTGCAACAATGCTTTTAGTCTTGAGTCTAATTTATGTGCCATTAGAATTTCCCTTCTCTTTCCTGAAAATGTGTGGCTTTGCCAAAGGTGCTGCCGCCCTCTGTTACCCAAAGCGCGGTGATTTCAATAATTTCACGGATGGTCACTCTCGGGTACCCGAACAGTTTATGCGCCTCCGAGGCGTTGCTTAATAAAGCTGTCGGCTGTGCTTCATGGATAAACTTTGGCTCTTTGTCGAAGAGCAGGCCAAACTGCTCCGCCACCCACTTTACAGACAGAGTCTCAGGGCCACTCACATTAAGTATTTTAGCTGGGGACTCGCAGTGCAGTAGCGAGCGCAGCGCGATCTCGTTGGCGTCGCCTTGCCAGATCACATTCACGTTGCCTGTTCTCAGGTCTATCTCCCGGCCTTCGTACACGGCCTTGGCAATCTCCAGTATCACGCCATAGCGGAAATCAACAGCGTAGTTGAGGCGGTAAATGAGCGTAGGCGTGTTGTTCTTTTGAGAGAAGTACTGGAAGATGCGCTCCCTGCCGAGGCAAGACTGGCCATACTCCCCTACCGGTGAGGCCGGATACTCTTCCGACAAGCCACCCGAAGTTACCGGTACAAGCGGGTAAACGTTGCCGGTGGAGAACGCCACAATGTTCGAGGCGCCATACTTCTCGGCCACTCGCCCAGGCAGGTAGGCGTTCATGGCCCAGGTAAAGGCTTCCTTGCCGGTGGTGCCGAACTTGTTACCCGCCAGATAAAGCACATTCTCCACCTCCGGTAGCCTCCTCAGATCATCTTCATTGAGCAGGTCGGCTGCAATGGTTTCGATGCCATGGCTCTCCAGATCTGCCCTCAGGCTCCCGTCAGAGAACCTGGAAACACCAATGATTCGTTTGTTTAAACCTGCTTCCTCCACCGCACGTCTGGCAAGCTTACCCATACTTGGTCCCATCTTCCCGCCAATGCCCAGCAGTAGAATGTCCCCCTTGATCTTCGCCATATCCTGCAGAAGCTTGTCAGAAGGACTCAGCAGTTCATACTCTAGTTTTTCCAAATCTTTCATTTTGTATCAGCTTAAGTACACTCTAAAACATAGAGCCTTATTTCAATATGTCTATGGCATTACTCACGGCAAGGGCTATAAGGAGCAGCAAGCCCATGCCTCCAAAGAATTTGGTAACCAGACTGTTTCTTTGCTCTCCCATTACAGAAACCTTGTTAGCGGTCAGGTACATTGCCACCCCAATAAAAGGCACCAGGAAAATGGTCACGCTTTGCGCAAACACGATCAACTCCAGGGGCAGCTTCCCGAAAAGCATGGCGATGGTGGCACCCGCTACCATGACCAAGGCAATAAAGAGCTTCACCTGCCTGGAATTCAGATTACTGCCATACCCCAGGGCGTCCCCCAGCAGGGACCCTCCTACGGTAGCATTCCCTACCAGCGAAGAAAAGGAGGCCCCAAACAATCCAGCCAAAAATAAGGCAGAGGCATTGCTGCCAAACAAAGGCTCAAGCGCCATGGCCATCTGCGAGGCGCTGTCCACTTTTATTCCCTGTGGGTGCAGTACAGAGGCAGCACAGATCAGCACCACCGCGCTCATCACACCCAGTATCAGTATCCCGGTGGTACTGCCACCGGTGATGTTGCCGTCTTTATCGGTGGACTTGCTGAGTTTAGCACGCTCTTGCACCAGGTAAGACTGATAGAAGGCTCCCACAATGGAAAAGCAGGAGGCCGTAAATGCAATAATCAGTCCTGTCGAGCCGGTGGGCACACCCGGCACAAAGCCATTGGCCACCCCAACCGCATCGGGATCCGCCATAAACAGGGTTGTGACGAAGGAAAACAGCATCAGGGCCACCAAAAAGATCATCAGCTTCTCCAGCATTTTATAAAAGGAGCGGAAAAACAGCAGCCCGATGCCGAACATATTAAATACGATCACCCATAAGACAGGGCTTGTGCCTGTTCCTTCGGCAATGGCAATTCCTACGCCTATCGAGTTTCCTGCCTGAAAAGAGGTGGTTACCAAAAACACGCCCACACCAATCGCAACGGCTACTTTGCTGCCCCACTGCTGCCGGATCAGGCTCAGCAAAGAACCTTTGTTAACCGCCCCGATCCTGGCTCCCATGCCTGCGAAAACCACCATAAAAAAGATGGCCACGGCCACAATCCAAAGCAGCGAATAGCCATAGTCTGCTCCCATCTTGGAGGTGATGGTCATCTTGCTGGGACCAAATACCAGGGCCGCGGTGATGATACCAGGGCCAAGGGAGAGCAACCACCTTTTTAAGGCACTCTGGCGTATCGGTTTTTTTTCTGTGACTGGAGCGGTCATTATTTCTTTCTAAAGGATTTTACTTCGTCTATACTTACTGCGGAGGCATTATTGCCCCAGCTACCCCGGACATAGGTCAGTATACTGGCCAGTTCATCGTCTTTCAGGAAACTGAAAGCGGGCATGGCCTGATCATACTTGTTACCCTTTACCACGATCGGGCCAGATAGGCCATTGAGCACAATGTTCATCAGCACGGCTTTGTCTCCCGTTACCTGCTCGGCCCCTTGCAACGGAGGAAACGTGCCGGCAACACCCGCTCCATCGTCTTTATGGCAGGAGGAGCAGTATTGGCTGTACAAGGTCGCCCCCGTAAGCTCCTGCGTCACTGCTTCCCCGCCTTTTGCATTGGAAGCAAGCAGTTGTGGCGGTATCTCTGATTCTTTGACTTTTCGGATGAGGAGAATCCGGTCATCGTTTTCTTTCGGGAAACCCGGCGAGGGATTCCAGTCGCGATTGCTGGTGGCTACATAAATATCACCGGACGGAGAGACGCAGATATCCCGCAGCCTGCCGTACTCGTTCTCCCAGAAAATCTCCTCTGAGGTAATGGCTGTTCCATCTGCGTTAAGCTTCAGCACTCTCAGGCTCTTGCCTTTCAGGGTACCGAGCAGGATAGCGTTTTTCCACTCCGGGATGGCCTCAGATTCGTACATGGCAATTCCGGCAGGCGCTATGGTTGGGGTCCAGGATTTTAAAGGCTCTGTTCGCTGATACTTTGCCGCGATGAGGTTCTCTTCGTTCTTGTCATGGAAGCCTTCAATCTCCGGCCAGCCATAGTTGTGCAAGGGCTTGATCAGGTTGATCTCGTCTTCGGTCGCATCTCCATGCTCGGAAGTATAAACTTGCCCGTCAGAGGCAACTGCCAGGCCCTGCATGTTCCGAAAGCCCCAGGCCCAGACGTAGCTTCCTTTGATTGGATTATCAGCTGGCACTGAACCATCGATGTTTATCCGCAGGATTTTGCCGTTCAAGACAGTCGTGTCCTGCGCATACCCATCCTTCACGGCATCGCCGGTGGCCCAAAGCAGCTTGCCATCCTTTGTAAAAGCCACCCGCGCCCCATTGTGGCCCATGTTGCCTTCTATTTGCAGCAAAGTCTTGGCCTTGGTGAGCGTATTGGCTTTGTAAGTATACCGGACAAGCTTTGAGACGATGGTACTGTCCTTTCCTTCACGCGCCGTATAATTCACAAACACAAAAGGATGGCGCTCCATGTCCGGGTGCAGGGCCATGCCCAGCAGGCCCGCTGTTCGCTTATGCCACACATCATCTATTTTGAGCAGTTCGTGCTTTTCCCCGGTGCCCAGGTCCAGCCTGCTCACAGTGCCTTTCAGCTCTGTCATCCAGATGCTGCCATCGTTTCCCCAGGCAATGTCCCAGGGAACGTCTAGGCTATCGGCTACCACGCTTACGCCCAATACCGAGGACCCCAGCTCCAGCGTAGACTCGATAGGGTACTCTTTCTGAAGCACCTCCTGGTCCTTGCTGCTCACGCACCCAAATAGTGCCGCGAAAAACAGTGTTCCTATGAGCTTATGCCTCATCTGAGGAAGTATTTTTTGGCCACTCGGTTGCTATCCCCTGCGATCGGATAAAATCCTGAAACTCTGCCAGCAGTGCCTTGTCTTCCCTGACTTTTCTAGGGATCACACTTTTGCTGCGGGCAAACTTGACGAGCATGCCTACTGACTCCCCAATATTCCACTCCACCGGGTGTAGGCGGAAACAGCCGTTCGTGATGTGGGTGGTACCTATATTTTTGTTGGCTGGCAGCAGGTTCTCCATTCTTACCGGAAGAAGTGCCCCGAGCGGAATTTGGAACGGCAAGGACGCAAAGTCCACATAGTTTACTTTATCCGATGTGGGGTGCAGGTCAATGTGGTAATACCCCGTTCCCACACTATCATAAAAGGAGGCAGCTTTCTCCCGCTCCGTCCGCTTGGCCACTTTAGCCCGGTTCTCCTTCCCCACATGCTCTTCCAGGACGGTAAAGACTGCTTTGATACGTCGTGCCTCCCGCACATAAGGATACTTTGCCAAGCCATCCTCTGTTCCCATGATATCCTTCCGCAGGCGCAGTCCAGGCCAGCCTTTGCCCCCATCTGGTCGGGGAGCCTCCGTTTGGAGCCAGTATAACAGCGACAAACTAAGCTGCTTGGCACTCCGCACATGCTTGTCAAACTCTTTCTCTGATGCACCTATCAGGTTACCAAGCATGTAATCGTTTTGTGGCCAGTTAACAATCGTGATGTCTCCAGCATAGACACCCTCCTTAAAATTCTCCTTGTTAATGATTTTCCTGTAGTTCCAAAGGTTTAGCATATCGCCTGTCTTGTGCCCCTCAGGATGAAAGCCCAGGTTCTTTGGCTTCAAGGTCCGTGGATCAGAGTAATGCAGCGCCAGCAACTTTCCTGCCCAGGCAGGGTTTAGCTCCGGTACATGGTTAACCCAAAAGTCATAATCCTCAGGTTTATCAATCACATGGTTTGCCCCCGGCACGTAATCCATAGCAAAGCACATGGTAAAGGCTTGGTTGCTGTCAGGGTTCGCCTTATCCGGCGCATGCAGCTCACGTGTTTCTTTTTTAGACTCGGTCCCTGTGACAAACTCCGTACCTGTGAGGGGTAACAAATCCCCAAGCTCCGTGGCATCGACAAAGTAAGGCGCAAGCAGGGTCTTATGCTTGCCCGACTGCAGATCCCTGACGGTCACAGAACCGACCTTGTTCCCGCTTACTTGGGCATCACTCACTTTATGCCTCAGCAATAGCACTAGTTTGCCAGAGCTGATATAGGGAGCAAGCATGTCTTGCAACACGGCCAATGCTACCCTTGGCTCATGACATAGCCGGGAAACCGCTCCATCCCCAGGGTTCAGCAATGGATTCTGCTTCGCTTGCTCTGTCAGTGGGTAATTACGTCTATAGTAGTCGCGAATCCCGTTTCTGAAGTCTCGGTACAACTGAGTGGCTCCATGTGTTTCAATCCATCGGTGCTCGTCTGGGGGTACACCTTGGCTTGTAAGTTGCCCCCCTATCCAGTCTGTTTCTTCTGTCAAAACCACCGTTTGACTGTTTCGCAAGGCAGCCATTGCAGCTGCTACTCCTCCTAGTCCCCCTCCCACGATAACAATGTCGGCTGTTAGCTTTTCATCTCCATTCGGTGCGACAGCCTTCTGCACTTCGGCCAAGGCAATCTCTGGGATAGCTACTAAGGAAGCTGTAGCCACGGCTCCTCCAGTAGCCGTCAGTAATTCAATAAAGTTTCTCCTTTTCATCTGGCATGCGTTAATCTCCCGCGGGAGTACTCTTAAATTAAAAAGTAGACACAGTCTGCTCCGAAGGCCAAAGCCTTGACAGACTGTGTCATTGTTCTACCAACCGCTATTTTGCGTAAGATCAGGGTTTATATCCCGCTCTGCCTGTGGCACGGGGAGCAGTATCAGCCGTGGATACCAGAAACGGGTCTCACGGGTGTAACGATCCTCAAGCTGCCCTGTGTAATCCGGAATGCTGTTTAGGTCATGTACCGGCGTTGTCTTGAAGTTTGGAACAGGAGGCAGGTCGGTGCCTGATTTCGAGATACCCACCACTTTACCTGGCATCACAAGCTCAGCGATACCCCACCGACGTATATCAAACCAGCGGAAACCCTCTACGGCCAACTCTACTGTTCGCTCCCTTCTTATCAGCTCTCGAAGCTCCTCCCGGTCCGCCTGAATGTCGGCAGGCACCAAGGGCTGCTTGGCACGGCTTCTCAGTTGATTAATAGCCTCAATCGTGGCCTCATCAACCGTGTTATCCTCAATAGAGGCTTCTGCGTAAGTTAACAGAATTTCGGCGTATCGCATCAGGATAAAGCTTACCCTGGACTGGAAAGCATTCTCGTCCGTCATGGTATACTTAGACCAGAGATAGCCTACCCCACTTTTGGCCGGCCCAAAGGGGTTATCAAAGTCAGCATTGGACTTCACAGTCCAGCTGCCGTCTGGGTTTTTAAAAGAGGTTGTGTTATTGTAAATATCATACACAAAGGTTACTAAGTTCATCGTGACCGTATCTCCAGGCATTGCCACCGTATACTTCAAGCGTAGGTCCCGGTTTGCCCGGGGGTTCTGCGGGTCATACACCGCTGATTCATCGATTCGTTTACCATCAGAGGCCTCAAACATATCCACCAGGCGCTGGGTGGGGAAACGGCCTGACTGCCCTCCAGCTGCTCTGGAGGCGTTGCCCAAGGGCAGGTTCGTTCTCGAGGTTACCTCAGCGTCTGTATACAGCACCTCCAACATAATCTCCCCGCCTGCGTTTGGCTGCTGCCCGCTACGGGTGAAAAGGTCACCGAAGTGTGGGTTCAGGCTCAACCCGGCATTATCCATGACATCCTTGGCCGCTGCCTTGGCTAGAGCGTAGTCTCCATTGTAGAGCGCCGTGCGGGCCTTAAGGCCCATCGCTACAGCCCTGCTTACCCGGCCACGCTCTGTCGGTGCCCAGTCCAGCACTCCCCCTGCCTCATCCAGCTCTTTGTAGATAAAGGCAATGATTTCTGCCTTTGGGGTGCGTACCTGGGTCTTGAACTCAGCCGGCAAAAGCGGCTTTGTGATCAGCGGAGCATCCCCAAACATAAACACTAGGTAGTGGTAAGCCCAAGCACGCAAGACACGGGCCTCCGCCTGCATGCGGTTGAATGCTGCCGGCGACATTTTGTCTTTGTGAGGTTCCATACCCTCTATTATGGTATTTGCCCGCTGGATCGTTGTATAGGCGTATCGCCACAGCCCTGCAGGATGGCTGTTGTAGGTATCAAAGGTTCCCTCGCCCAGATCATTAGCACGCAGGATGGCAATGTCAGTCCACGCATCCGTAGCGGATTGGTAGGGCACCAGGCCGTAACCCCAGTCGATGGAGCGGTAGAGCGCATTTAAGGACACATTGACTGCATTCTCATTTGTTAAGAAGGTGCCTTGCGCAGGGGAGTCAAGCGGTTCTTTATCCAGGAAACTCTCACATCCTCCCAAAAAGGTTAAAGAAAGGCATAGGCCGGCTATATAAGTTATTCTATTTTTCATACGGTTAGAAACTTAAGTTGACACCTGTTGTATATGTGGTCATGATCGGGTAGAACTCGCCGCCTGTGTCCCGCTGCTCCGGGTCAAAGCCCGGGAAATAGTTGCTCCAGGTAAAGAGGTTCTGCCCGCTCACGTAAAATCGTGCAGAGCCGATTTTAACCTTGGAGGTTAGGGACTCTGGAAGCGTGTACCCCAACACGACGTTTTTCAGCCTAAGGAAGGAGCTCTCCCGCATCCAGTAGGAAGATGTTACATAGTTGTTGGTAATGCTGTTGGCCGTCAGACGCGGATAGGCAGCATCAGGGTTCTCAGGAGTCCAGAAATCCCTCTGATGCTCATACATGCTTCCCTGAAAGCTCTGGGAGTAAAAAGGCTGGGTACCCGTTCCTGACAGATAGTTGTCCATTTTTCCGACCCCTTGGAAGAAGGCGGTAAAGTCAAAGCCCTTGAACTGGGCAGCAAGGTTCAGGCTGTACTCATAGCGAGGGAAGTAGTTTCCCAGCACAGTGCGGTCATTTGCATCAATTTTATTGTCCCCGTTGATATCCCTGTACCGGATATCTCCAGGTTTTGTGTTTCCAAAGTGGAAAGGGGCGCCTGCGATTTCATCCTCTGACTGGAACAGTCCCTCCGCAATATAGCCGTAGTACGAGTTATAGGCTTCTCCCTCCTTCGTGATGCGGGAGCCGGCGATATATTCGCGGCCACCAAGATCCACAATCTCGTTTCGCACATCAGACACGTTTGCCGTAACCTGGTAAGTAAAGTCCCTTACAGCATCCTTCCAACCCAGGCTCAGCTCCCAGCCCTTGTTGGTCATCTTGCCAAGGTTAACATAAGGTGCAGACAGGCCGACATAGGAAGGGATAAGGTCCAGTTGCAGCATGTTATCTATGTCACGCTTGAAGTAATCGGCCGTGATGTTAAGTCGGTTATTCAAAAGCCCCAGGTCCATGCCCGCATCCAGAATAACCGACCGCTCCCACTGAATGAATGGATTGGCAGCCGTTGTCAGCGCATAGCCACTGTTCACCACATTACCGAAGAAGTAGTTATAGGCTGTTCCTTTCGCGTAAGAGGTATAGGTGGGGTAGTAAGAGCCTACGTTCTGGTTCCCAAGTGCACCATAAGAAATCCGTAGCTTAGCCTCATTGACTATGTTTGATAAGTTATCCCAGAACCCCTCGTTGGAGATTCTCCAGCCTGCCGATACGGACGGAAACAGTTCCCACCAGTTCTCCTTGATAAACCTGGAAGATGCATCAAGGCGTCCGTTGAGCTCCAGCAGGTATTTCTCCTTATAGTCGTAATTAACACGGCTGTAGGCAGAGGCCATGGTAAATTCATACTCCCCGCCTGCCAGGTTCTGTCCTGTCGCATCGCCCGCGCTCAGGTACGGAAACTCCTCTGAAATGAGGTTCTGCCTGAAGGCATCAATGTTGCTGGTGTTAAAGCTCTCTGTACTGAAGCCGGCCAGCAGTTTCATATTGTGGTCCCCGATTGACTTGGTATAAGTTCCCTGCACCCGAAGCAGGTCTCGCTGCGACTCATCGAAATTATCATAAATGGCATTGAAAGCTGGCCAGGACCGCGCATACTCTAATTTATTATTGGCCAGGTCCGCCACATAAATATCATACTGGCCCTGCAGCCTGCGATTTCGGGCCATCGCAAAGTTTGAACTGTAATTGGCCAAGAGCTCCATTCCCTCAAAAGGGGTATAGGTCACGGTCCCACTGATGATTCTTGTGTTAGTTCTGTACTTGTCAAACCCACCGTCCTCAGCTTGTGCCGCTGGGTTGGAGTTAGACCATCCTTCCCCCCATTCGCCTGTATCGTAACGTCCTGGCACCGTGGCTGGCAGTCCCAGCATGTAACGAATAATACTGGTAGGGGAAGAGTTACCGGGCCAAGTACGCTCAGAGTTATTCAGCACCAGGTCCATGGAAGCTGTTAGCCTTTTTGAAAGAGTAACATCTGTATTAAAGCGCAGGTCGGTTCGCTTGAAGCCAGTATTAGCCGTTAAGCCATTCTGATCCAGGAACCCCCCGGATGCAAACACCTTGATCTTTTCTGTACCGGCAGACACATTGATATTATGGTTCTGCATCAGGCCGTCATTCGTTAAGATCAAGTCCTTCCAGTCTGTGTTGAACCTGGAGAAGTTGTCAGGCCCCAAGCGCTCATACTCCTCTATCTGTTCTGTAAATACTGCTGGCAGCCCACTATTCACCTGAGCGATATCCCATAGCTTCATGTGGTCCAGCGCATTGACCTTGTCCGGCAGGTCTGTTGGCCGCTGCAAAGAAAAATATGAGTTATAGTTTACCTTTACCCCATTCCCACCCCTTTTGGTGGTAATAAGAATAACCCCATTGGCGGCCCTGGAGCCATAGATCGCAGAGGCAGCAGCATCCTTGAGCACTGAGATACTCTCTATACTGTTTGGATCTACTGCGTCCAGGCTCATCTCCACGTTATCTACCAAGATAAGAGGGTTTGAGCCGGCGTTGATAGAGCCCACACCCCTGATGCTGATTCCACCGCCGTCACCGCCCGGCACCCCGGACTGCTGTCGCACAGACACTCCGGGCGCAGTACCCTGAAGGGCAAGCGAGGTAGAGCCAACCTGTCTTTTGGTTAAATCCTTCCCCTCTACCACAGAAACAGCGCCTGTCAGGTTCACCTTCTTCTGTGTTCCATAGCCCACAACCACCAGCTCGCCGAGCTGTTTGGAGGACTCCTCTAAAACCACATTGATTTCCGTAGCGCCGGTTATCTCCACCGTTTTGCTTTCAAAACCAATGTAGCTAAACTCAAGCGTACTCCCCTTGTTCACCGGGGAAAGAGCAAACTGCCCGTTCATATCAGTAGATGTTCCCGTGGTCGTGCCCCGTACAACCACGGTCACCCCGGGCAGCGGCACATTTTGGCCATCAACAACTTTGCCTTTGATGGATAGCACCTGTGCCAGGGCAGCATGTTGCTGCAGGATAGCAACTAATACTACCAGTGTCCAGCGCCACTGCCACTTTTTGGGTAAGAGTATAAGTTTTGTCATAAGATGATTAGGTTAGATGTGTAAATTTTTAATCCCTATGGTATTCAAGGCATGAGGTTGAAACCAATGGTTCCGACTACATTCGCTCCATAGTACTGTGTCTATAGCCACTTATCCCATAGAATAGAATGTAGAGGTAACACACCATTGGCAGCATAAAAGCTATGCCCCAGGTAAAATGATCTATAAGAACTCCTTGCGAGTAAGATACAATCGCACCACCAACGATTGCGGTGGACAGGATACCAGAGGCTTTGGTTGTATAGGAACCCAACCCTTCCACGGAAAGGGAAAAGACAATGGCAAACATCACAGAGTTACAAAGCCCAACAGCAACCATGGACCACACCGCCAAGTAGCCGCTGGTATTAACCGATAAGGCAATCAAGAAAATTGCTGCCATGGCACTGTAGGCCAGGACAGAGGAGGATTTGAATGACTTCAGCACAAAAGATCCTAGTAGGCGGCCCACAAGCATACTCCCCCAGTAAAGGGCAACATAGGTATTTGCCTGTTCCTCGGCAACCTGAAGCGTATCTGCAACATAATTTGTCAAGAAGGTTCCTATGGAAACCTCTGCACCCACATAAAAGAAAAGCGCCCAAACCCCTAGCTTCAGGTTACGGAAAGAAAAGATACTCTTTTTGCCTCCCATTGGCACTCCTCCCCCTCTTGCCTTAATTGCAGGAAGCTTCAGCATGGAAACAGCAAAAGCAATCAGAATCAAAAGAGCCGCAATGCCCAGGTAGGGATATTTCACAGCATCGCTGGAGGCACCTGCCTCCAGCAGCCTAGACATGATAAAGTGGGCTCCGAACAGGGGAGCAACCGTTGTGCCGATGGACCCGACTCCCTGTATCAGCGTGAGCCGCGAGGAGGCTGTGCGTGCCGGTCCCAGCACTGTGATATAGGGGTTAGCGGCCACCTGCAGCAGCACGATCCCAACAGCGATCACAAACAGGGCAGCCAGGAACAGTGGGTACTGGTGCATCACTGCAGCAGGATAAAACAACAGCGCTCCCAATGCGGCAATAAAGAAGCCTAGCACCATTCCTTTCTTATAACCTACCCGCTCTACGACCTTTCCCGCGGGAAGGGACATTACCCCATAGGTCAGAAAAAAATAAAACTGCACCAAAGAAGACTCTGAATAGGTCAAGGTGAAGCCTTCCTTGAAGAAGGGGACAAGCGTATCATTAAGACAGGTAATAAACCCCATCATAAAGTACAGGACTGCAAGTGAGACCAAGGCTGGACCGTAACTCCCGCTTGCCGTATCCGCAGCCTTCTTCAGGGATATTTCTTGAACAGGTAGATTTGCCATCTTATTTTTCTTGCAGTGTTAAACTTTCATGCTTCTCAGCGATGGCCTCTAAGGCCTTCCAGCACTGATAGAGTCCGCGCGGTACATGGAAGCACCCCTTCCACTTTCCACCTTTCAAAGACAGCAGAGGTTCTCCTTGCCTGTTAAGATAGCCAAACCACTCCCCATACCCCGGGTCCGGGAAACGTGTCCATGTGTACTCATGCACCCGCTGAAACCACTCCCAGCACCTTTCATCTCCTGTGTGCTGATACCCCTTCAGAAGGCAAACTAACGCCTCAATGTGCACCCACCATAACTTCTGATCCCACTCTAGCTGTTGTGGTGGAAAACCCTTGACGTCTTTAAAGTACAGGATACCACCTAACTGTTTATCCCACCCGTAGTCTAGGGCGCGCATGGCCACCTCTACTGTTCTGGAAATCAAGGCTTGGTCATCCAGACGCACGGCCTGGTCCATAATAAACCACATCGCCTCCAGAATGTGCCCGGGGTTAACGACACGCCCCTCAAAAGAGTCACTCACGTTTCCATCCGGGTAAACATTTTCCATGATCAAACCTGTGTCGGGCTGGTAAAAGACTTCCATCACCTCGTGCACCACCTCCTGCACAAGCGTATTTGCTACTTCCTTATCCAGGAGGTGCTCCATTTCAAGGGAAAGGTTACAAAGGATCATGGGCAAGGAGAAGTTCTTTAGGGGCCGGGAACCTGGAAAGACCTTGTTGTACTTCCCCTTAGGGTTTCCGCGACGTTTCAATATATTCTCAAAGGTGCTGCGTGCAATGTCAGCATACACCTCTTCAGGCTTCACCTTGTAAAGGGCACTAAAACCCAGGGCAGCAAAGCAGTCAGAGAAAATATTATAGGGCTGCATCAGCGGCTTGCCCTGCCTATCCAAGGAAAAGTACCAGTTTCCTTCTGCATCACGTCCGTGCTCGATTAAAAACTCAGCGCCATGCACGGCGATATCCAGCCACTCCTGTCTTTTCTCCACCTTGTCGTACAGGCTGGAAAACATCCACACCTGCCGCCCCTGTAACCACATAAACTTATCTGTATCAAACACGTCCCCTTTCCTATCAAGGCAGGTAAAATACCCCCCAAACTCCTTATCCAAAGAATGTTCGACCCAGAAGGGTATGACATCATTGAGCAGACTACCACGGTATAAGTCAATATAACTAGCAAGTTCTTTTGATTTCATTTTACTGCGTTTTCTTTAAGCTTTATTTTACACCCGAGCCTGGTCACCTACCCTTCCCTAAATTTTTCTACACCGGCACTGTCACCACCAGGTGTTTCCTACAGCATAAACAGGACTATGATTAAAAATAAAAATTATTTTTAATATATGAAAACAACTTATAAAATTTATTTAATAAATTAACACTTAATAATGTTATATACTCTTGTTAGAATACAAATTCAATAATTATATGTGTGAATTAAAACAGGTAAAGCATACTATTGCTTTCTACAGGTGTAGAAAAAAACCTGCATTATTAATTTTATTTAATAATGATAAATAGTTTATAGGATAATAAAAATAAGCACAAGAAGTACGCCTGTAAAAACTGTCGCTTTGCCTTTCAACACAGTGCCTACAGGCAAACGTATGGCAGGATCAGGGACAAGCTTGGGTAAACCAATCTAAAAGGGAAGCTCCTCAGCAAAGAGCGACGCTGGCTGCCAATGCATGCAGCGAAGCGTCAAGCTCCCATGCCAAGGCACCTTAGGGCTGCAAAAGCCATAAGGCCAGCACCTGTCTCCAGAGCTTGTTCATCGATATCAAAAGTAGGTGTATGAAGGGAGGCATTCTGCCCCTGTGCAGCAGCACCGACACCCAGCAGGTAAAAGCATGCATCAGCGGCTTGGGCATAATAGGCAAAGTCCTCAGAGGCCATCCAAACATCTGCCTCCAACACGTTCTCCTCCCCCAGGTACTCTTCAGCCCAGGACTTGAACATGGCAGTCAGGCGGTCTTCGTTTATAAGGCAAGGGTAGCCCTGCACGATGGTCACATCACATGATGCCCCCATACAGGCAGCAATACCAGAGGCTACCTCCCTGATTCGCCTGTGGGCTACACCGCGCCACAGTTCATCGGTAGTTCGAAAAGTCCCCTCTAGCGTCGCTTCATCAGGGATCACGTTGACTGCCCCATTCGCGACTACTTTGCCAAAAGATAGCACAGTGGGCGTTTTTGGATCAGCCTCCCTGCTGACGATTTGCTGCAAGGCCAGCAGAATATGTGCGGCAATTACCACAGGGTCCGTGTTCAACTGAGGTTGTGCGCCATGGCCGCCCCTTCCCCTGACAGTGATGTATACCTCATCATTGGAAGCCATAAAGCGCCCCGACCGCACCCCCACCTGCCCGGCACGTATGGAAGGCATGACATGCTGTCCCAACACCGCCTGCGGCCTTGGTTGCTCAAGCACCCCCTCTTTCATCATCTGCAACGCTCCTCCAGGCACCTTTTCTTCGGCCGGTTGAAACACCAGCTTTACGACACCGCCAAACTCGGACCTGAGCTGGTGCAGGATTGCCGCTGCACCCAATAAAGAGGCTGTATGCGCATCGTGTCCACAGGCATGCATCACGCCCTCTTGCCTGGAACGGTAAGCAACAGCGTTTGCCTCCTGAATAGGAAGTGCATCTATGTCTGCTCGCAGGGCTAGCACAGCCTCCGATGGCTTCTCGCCCCGGATGATGCCCACAACACCTGTGTTAGCCATGGTATCCCATGCTATCCCGAGACTATCTAAAGTTGATTTGATGAAACGGGAGGTATTGTGCTCTTGAAATGAGAGTTCAGGATGCGTATGCAGGTACCGGCGATAAGCCACGACATCTTCGTAAAGCCCCTGTGCCAACTCTTGTATCTTCTGTTTCATCTGCTGCTTCCTTGGTAAAGGCTATTATTTACGGAGCTCTCCCACCACAGACTGCCGCGGAGATCCTAGCATGGAGTCAATAGCTTTTTGCGCTTCCGTTCCGATTGCAGAACCCTCTGATATCTCCCAAAGGCTTTGCCCTTCCTGCTGCAGTGCCAACGTACTCACAATCCAACTCTGGGTCCAGCCTGTAAGTGTCCCCCAAGCTCCCCAACCTGCATCGGCATTGGAAGCCCAATACTCCCATCGGTTATAGTCAAAGGCCCTGAACCAGGCACCGTCCAAGTCAGGGTGAACATCACTCTCTACCTGAATGCGCACCAGGAAGTCTGCCAGTTTTTCAACCGCATGTTGGTATTTTGCATCCCCAGTGGCAGCGGCAGCCTCGTTAAGGGCAAAAAAGGCAAAGTTCGTGGTGTAAAGCATGTCTGCAACAGGGTCCCCATTGACAGCAATCAGCGGTGCCTCGTGCTTTCCATAATCTGCATTTGACTTTGTGGCACCGAACATACCGTCTCCCGCTGCCCCAAGCTCTTCTCGAATAGCCCCGCTTTCATCCATATTCTCCAAAAGCCTGTCAGCTATCAGGCTTAGCCATTTCCTGTGCTGCGGCGTATCCTCTACACGCACCAGCCAGGCTAACGGCAGGATCATCCTGGCCCTCTCTTGTTGTATACCGTTAGTCCATTTCCAGTTGGGGTATCTGTCCATCGTGATGGAAATAGCTTTCTTTGTCTGCTCTAAAAAAGGGCGGTAGCCCGTTTTGTCGTACAGCCACAAGTAACAGGCCCACATCCAGGCCTCAAAGTGCGGATGCGGATATACAAGATCATTCTGCCTGATAGCGTCAAGCCCAGCACTCATAATGAAGGCATCCTCCAGACGCTCCCCCCTGAACCCGTTCTTGCCGGTCGTCCTGAAGTTCGCAATGATGGCCTCGGCGATATACTTGTCCCACGCACTCTCCCCTAGGCGAGCCGACGCCCCTAGGGCACCTAGTATTACCCGAGCGTTGTCGTCCCCATAATACACGTGGGGGTGAGTCGTACTCCAACCTACCAAACCGTAAGTAGCTGCGCCAGGGTCGTTTCTATTACCAGCCCGCAGATTTGAACTCTTGAAAACGTAGTCCAGCAGGTTACCCGCCACCCGCGCCTGCTCAGCAGAGGAATCACTCAACACACTAAGGGCATAGGCTACCTCGGCATTACAGTCGGCACGCATCCAATACCTATATATTTGGGATCCGTCAGCCTGTATCCTGGACAGGTGCCCTTCAAGCACCCCTAGCGAACCATCCCCCGACGGTAGGCTTAGGTCCAGGGGTGGCCCTGCAACACTAGTACCATCTCCCTGTCTTTTGAGGAAAAGGGCTTCCCATTCGGGGTGTACCAGAAAGCGCCCCTTATAA
Source organism: Pontibacter korlensis (assembly GCF_000973725.1). Taxonomy (NCBI): domain Bacteria; kingdom Pseudomonadati; phylum Bacteroidota; class Cytophagia; order Cytophagales; family Hymenobacteraceae; genus Pontibacter; species Pontibacter korlensis. The sequence continues at coordinate 5,371,997 of NZ_CP009621.1, forward strand.
AACCAGTCTGCCCCTCTCCTGATGGCATTTCTGTAATCGTTGGAAGAGAGGATCTCCCCCTTAGCATGCATGGGTTTCACCTGAAGCGGCCAGTTATCAAGCCTCCAGTCCAGCCCAGGGGACAGGTAACGGAAAATGTGTTCCCAAACGGGCCGAATGTGGTTAACAGGGCCAAACCGGGAGGTAATGGCATTGCTCAGCCTCGTGGTTGCTACCAGGAACCTGCCATGTTGAAACAGGAGCGGTTGCGGCTTGACATCGCCAATCCCGTATTGTGCATTATCAAAGCCAGCCACCTTTGCCACTACCACCAGAGGGTTTGGGGCGCTCGCCCCTAATACGTAAGCATTGTGAATAGCAAACAAACCCAGAGAGTCCACGCCTTTGATCTTACTTGTAGCAATGACAGCTCTTTCGAGCTGCGTTTTCAGTGTATCTTGGCTGACGGGCAGGCCTGTAGAGCTTGCCGGATACTCAACAAACACCCTAAGCTTTTTCCTGGCAATCAACCGTCCCACCCCCTGCTCAAATGCAAAGCGCTTCTCTGGATACCCATCAGCAATGAAAATAACACCGCCTCCTTTTCTGGCAGCCTTCACAGCATCGACCTGTTTGGCAATAAGACGGTAACTGTAGTTATTGGCCTCAAGCATCTTACTAACATCACTACCTGCTCTGGAGCAAATGATAATGTCTGTATGGACTTTTTGCCCGTTGCCATCTAAGGAAAACAGCAAGGATACCAGGGTCAGGAGTAAAGCAACTCTTCTCATATTTACTTATGGGTGTACACTATTAAACTTATGTCGTCTGGTCACTCTCAGAGGCACTAACCCTGCTGCACCACAATACCCACCACCTGCACCTAGCTCCGATCCGCCTCCACATGCTAATGTTAAGAAATTGTATATTTAAACACAAACGTATTTAATAAAAAATATTAAGAAGTCTTCTATGTTAATAAAAAAAATGTATATTAATAAGCAAATGAATCTTTCTCAACTATACAACACGAGCAACATATGCGCACAAGAACTTTCCTTTACCTGGCTTTTCTGCTTTTGCCGGCGCTTGCCAGCGCGCAAAGCCATTATGGGGAAACATATGCCGTTATACCCAAGCCGCTAAAACTGCAGCCGCACAAAGGCAGTTTCACCCTCAACACATCCACCAGGGTGGTCTTTGATAAGGCTTTCGGCGGTTCCCCAGCCCTTCAGGCTGCACTGCAGGCGCTGCCTATAGCCTTAGGCAAGGCACAACTGGCAAACAGCAGCACAACACCTGGAAAGGGCAACACTTTGCACTTCGTCCAAGACAGCAGCCTCCGTCATGCGGAGGGCTACAGACTACATGTCCAACGGAAAGGAATCATTATCACCTATAAGAAGCCACAAGGGGCTTTTTACGCCATCAAAACGCTGCAACAGTTGGTGAATCCTGTCACCGGTAGGGTGCCCCGCCTTCTAATAGAGGACCAACCACGCTTTGCTTACCGGGGTGTTATGCTGGACGTCAGCCGTCACTTCTTTCCCCTTGAGTTCATAAAGAAGTACGTAGATGCCCTAGCCTTTTACAAGATCAACACCTTGCACCTGCACCTGACAGATGACCAAGGCTGGCGCATTGAGATCAAAAAATACCCAAAACTGCAGGAAACCGCAGCCTTCAGGGAGCAGACCCTTATCGGGCACCTCAAGGACACACCGCAGGTGTTTGATGGGAAACGTTATGGGGGCTACTATACCCAACAGGAGCTGCGTGATCTGGTTAAGTACGCCGAAAGCAGGTTCGTCACCATTGTACCGGAGATAGAACTACCAGGGCATGCGCAGGCAGCACTGGCAGCCTATCCTGAACTCGGCTGCATACCAGATACCACGTACAGCGTCGGCACGCGCTGGGGTATCTATCAGGATATTTACTGCCCCAGTGAGGCAACCTTCAATTTCCTGGAAGAAGTACTTAGCGAGGTAATCGACATCTTTCCAGGCAAGTATATTCACATCGGGGGAGATGAAGCTCCCAAAGACAGGTGGAAAGCCTCTCCCCTGGCGCAGGAGGTCATCAGGCAACACAACCTTCAAGACGAGCATGAGCTCCAGAGTTATTTTGTGCGCAGGATAGAAACGTTCCTCAACTCCAAAGGCAGGGCGATCATTGGATGGGATGAGATACTGGAGGGGGGCTTGGCCCCAAATGCAACAGTAATGTCCTGGCGGGGGGAAGAAGGGGGAATCGCTGCGGCCAGGCTGCACCACAACGTGATCATGACCCCACACCCGTTTGTCTACCTGGACGCCTACCAGACGCCGGAAGGCAGAGACCTGGAGCCTTTGGCGATTGGAGGGTTTCTCGCCCTGGAGAAAGTCTACTCCTACAACCCCACACCTGCAAGCCTGTCTGAGCAGGAAAAATCATACATCATGGGAGTACAGGCTAACGTTTGGACAGAGTACATGCCTACTCCTGAGCATGTCGAGCACATGACCTTTCCAAGAGCCTGCGCCCTTGCTGAGACAGCCTGGACGCAGGAAGAGCAGAAAGCTTTCCCAGACTTCAGGAAAAGGCTCCTGGAACACACCCGGCACTTTAATGCATGGAACCTCAACTTTGCCACTTATTTTCTAAAAGACACTAACTCACAATAACACATATGAGGCAGTTACTCTATTATTATGTTCTACTCCTGCTCTTTGCCAGCAATGGAGCACTCGCCCAGGAAAAAGGCACCTTTAAAAATCTTGGCCCACAGCTCCATTCTGCCACCTTGCAGGGCTCCGCCTTCATAAAAGCTAAAGGCGGCAAGGAATACGTCTACACCGTCGTCAGGGGGCGCCCTGCCCATTTGGTTGGCTATAACCTGGCCACCAACGAACTGGTGGCAGACCTTCCGCTGGAAAATACAGACGGCTCCTGGGCTATTGTTGCTTCCTCAGACGGAACACTCTATGTCTCCAGTGCGCAAGGCTATCTGTTTAGGCACCAACCCGGTACCCAGAGCCTTGAAAACCTAGGTATTGTCTTGGAGGGAGAAAAGCTGGTATGGGATGTTGTGGCTGGAAAGAACGGAGCAATATACGGGGGTACCTATCCTGGTTGCCGCATCTTCCGCTACCACCCCAAAGACGGATTCGAGGACATCAGCAAAGGGCCGGTTGTAGAAAACCAGCAGTATGCACAATTCCTGGCTTATGATGACAACACCCATAAACTGTATGTGGCTGTCTATGTTGGTGCAAATGTGGTTGAGATTGACCTCAGCACCGGCGCTAAACGGGAGCTCCTTCCTGAACACTACCAAAGGAATGGCTCCATCTATAATCTGAAACTGGTTCAAACCCGCACAGGAACACAACTGCTTGTGTGGCTCAACAACAAGGGCGTTGGAAGGGAGACGCTCGTTATAGATACGCAGACAGGGGTCCTAATGGGAAAAATGGGTTCTATGGAAGTGCGCACGCTGCTACAAGAGGATAAAGGTTCTACGATCTTTTACACAGTAGACTCCGACTTATTCAGGGGCAATCTAAAGGAGGCATTGTCTGTCGCACCCAAACAACTCTTATCGTTTGAAGGCAAAGCCAAGGCAGCCCGGTGGAGAAATAAACAGGAGGTTGAGCTGTTTACTTCGGCAGGGGAATTAATAAGGCACAATACCAAAACCGGTAAAACCAGCACCATCAGCCTGCAGGTTCCCAAGCAACCGATCGATATTCAGAGCATATGTTATGGTCCAGATAAAAGAGTCTGGCTTAGTGGCTACCTGGCTGGCGGTAATGCTGCCTATACCCCTGCAACAGGGGAGACGGTGGAGTACACTGGCTTGATCCAGTCTGAGGGAATGGCCAGTCAAGGCAAGGACCTGTACTTTGGGGTTTACCCCCATGCCCAGCTGTACCGATACGACACCCGCACGCCCTGGAACATAAGTAAAGCCAACCCTAAACTTATCCAGCAGGTTGAGGGCCAGTCAAGGCCCTTTGCCATCCTGAGTGTTGATACCCTGCAGAAGGTGTACTTCGGAACAGTACCCAACTATGGCGTCCTAGGCGGGGCAATTACTGAGTATAACACAGCCACGGAGGAAACGGTAACTTACACAAATATCGTGAATAAGCAGTCACCCGTATGCCTTGCCTACGCTAATGGGATGGTTTGGGGCGGAACAAGCATCTCTGGTGGCCTTGGCATTTCTCCTAGCGCGAAAGAGGGTAAGCTTTTCTGCTGGGACCCAGTGAAACGGGAAACTGTTTTCGAGACTAGTCCAATTGCGGGTATTATGGCCGTTACAGCCTTGGTGAAGGGGCCAGACGGAAACCTTTGGGGCATGGCCGACGGAAACCTCTTTGTTTTTGACCCGGTACAGAGGAAAGTTCTGCGGAAAAGGAAAGTGTATGAAGTGCCCCCTAAACGGACACACCTGTGGAGAGATGCATTCCTGGTGGCACACCCTTCCGGGAAGGTATACGGTACCGGTGGACGGAAAGTCTTCGCTATTGACCCTGACACGCTAAACGTCGAAATCCTTCGAGAAGGGCTGGATCTGCTGACCATGGATGATGAGGGAGTGCTTTACTTCAGGCAAGGGGCTGACTTGTGGAGCTACACTCCCTGAATATTCCTTTGATAGCCAGAATGGGGAGGAACCAATAACCCATAAAGCAGAAGCCAAAAGAAGCGGGGTCATGGCCTTAAGGCCATGACCCCGCTTACAAAAAACGCCACTTCCGGGTATGCTCTAAAGGCTTCCTTTTCTCATTTCGCTCACCGCATAGTTGACCGCTCTCGCTGTCAAGGCCATGAAGGTCAGGGAAGGATTTTGTGTTCCTGTCGAGGTCATACAAGCCCCGTCGGTGACAAAAACATTCTTACAGGCGTGCAGCTGGTTATACTTGTTCAGGAGTGAGGTCTTCGGGTCACGGCCCATCCTCACGCCCCCCATCTCATGAATATCGAGCCCCGGTGCCTGCCTGCTGTCATTGGCGTGAATGCTCTTGCATCCGGCTTTGTCTAGCATCTCTGCGCCCTGCTCCAGAAAGTCCTTCAGGGATTTTTCGTCATTCTCATCATACCCAACCGACACCTTCAAAAGAGGCACACCCCACGCATCCTTCTCACTGCCACTAAGGCTAACGTGGTTGCTTTCCTTCGGGATCGTCTCACCTTGCATCATCATGTAGATACCCCAATTCCCCGGCTCCAGCAATGCATCCTTGTAGGCTGCACCAAGCTGCTCGCCGTTTGCAGGGGCGCCTGCTCTAGCCCTGCTGGCGCTGTAGAAGACCATGTATCCCCGCAAGAAGTCTGTTTCCTGCCTGTGCACGTTCCGAAAGTTGGGCATCATCACAGCACATGGCCGCCGTCCAAAGTAGTAACTATCCTCATACCCTTCCATACTGGCCGAAAGCGTACCCCGGTAGTTGTGAAAGGCTACATACTTCCCTAACAGTCCATTGTCATTTCCTAAGCCTGCAGGAAATCTGCCTGATGTGGAATTCAGCAGGATCAGGTTTGTATTCAGGGTGGCTGCATTCACAAAGATGATTTTAGCGAAATATTCCTGTACCTCCATAGTATGTGCATCTATCACCCTTACCCCCACTGCCCTACCCTTCTTTTCATCATAAAGGATAGAGTGCACCACCGAATCGGGGCGAAGGGTTAGCTTACCGGTTTTAGCAGCCCAAGGCAACGTAGAGGAGTTGGAGGAGAAGTAAGCCCCATAGGGGCAGCCGCGCTGGCATAGGGTTCTGGCCTGGCACTGGCCCCGCCCCTGCTGGTGATGGATTTCCTCAGGCTTCGTTAGGTGGGCGCAACGGCCAATCACCACATAGCGGTCCTGGTAAGCTTCTACAATTCTGTTGCGGATCGCTTTCTCGACCACGTTCATCTCCCAAGGAGGCAGGAACTCCCCATCTGGCAGGGTATCCACCCCATCTTTGTTTCCGCTAATTCCAACAAAGCGTTCCACATAGCTGTACCAGGGGGCTAAGTCTTCATAACGGATAGGCCAGTCTACGGCAAACCCATCGCGGGCAGGCCCTTCAAAATCATACCTGCTCCACCGTTGTGTCTGCCGCGCCCACATCAGCGACTTGCCGCCTACCTGGTAGCCCCGTATCCAATCAAAAGGCTTTTCCTGCACATAAGGGTGCTCTGAGTCCTTTACAAAAAAGTGGGTGGCATCCTCTCGAAAGGCGTAGCACTTGGATGCGATCGGGTTCTCCTCTTTGACTTCTAGTGGCAAGCGGCCACGGTGCGGAAAATCCCAGGGGTTCTTGATAGCCGTGGGATAGTCTTTCACATGCTCCACGTTTCTCCCACGCTCCAGTACTAACGTTCTCAGCCCTTTTTCACACAGTTCTTTGGCAGCCCAGCCGCCACTGATCCCCGACCCGATCACGATGGTATCAAAGGTACGGTCAGAAAATTTGGAGGAATTGCTATTTGCCATCTTACTTGCTTGAAGTGATTTTAAATCATCAAATGGCTGAAGGCCGGTACATGCCGGCCTTCAGGATATTTACTACAATGCTTTCTGGTCCTTGCCTAGATCCTTGATGCGGATGTTCCTGAACCACACCGTTGAACCATGCCCTAAGAAGCCTAGGTGGCCTTTTGCTCGCTTCAGTCCTGGGTGCTCTTTCCCGTCCAAGGTGCCGCTTTTGCTGGCTTCCGCAATATCGCCATCCAAAATGGTAGTGCCGTTGAGTATGACTTTCACTTTTGGTCCTTTCAAGATCACTTCCTGGTAGTTCCACTCCCCTACCGGCTTTAAGGCTCCTCGCTTGGCTGTAAGGACACCATACACGGAGCCATGGTACTGGTAGTCCTCCAGGTCCCTGTAGATGTCAGCGTCATTGTCCAGAATTTGCAGCTCCATGCCCTCATAAGCCGCGTCCCCTTCTAGTGGGGCACGCACGCCGAGGCCATTGTTAGCGCCGGGTGTCAGCTTAAACTCAAAGCGGAAAATAAAGTCGCTATACTCCTGCTTGGTATAGAGGTTGCCGCCGCTGCCAAACTTAGGCTCACGCACCACCAGTACACCATCCTCTATCACGTAGTCAGTGGTGTTGCCTTGCCAGCTGTGCATGTTTGTACCATCGAACAATACTTCAAACCCCTGCTTCTTCTCTTCGGCGCTTAGCTTAAACGGCTCCGGGCGTGGGATTTCGCGGATGAAAATATCACGGTAAGCAACTCTTGAGCCGTGAGCCTGAAGCTCTATTTGCTCTTCCGGGAAAATCGGCAAATCCCGGTTCCAGAAGTTCTCCAGCATTACGTTGTCTGTCACCAACTCTCCGTTCAGGTACACCGTCACCCGGTCCCCTTTCATCAGGATGCGAAAAGTGTTCCACTCGCCCAGCGCATTGTCAGCCACCTTCAGGGGCTTGCTCGGGTTTACTTTGTTGTTGTACAGGCCACCGGAGCCTACCTGAGCGCCCACATCTACGCGGGAAGTATCCCAGATCTGCACCTGCGGGGTACCTCGCAGGTAAATACCGGCATCGCCTTCCTTATGGCCGTCATCGAAAATTTTCCAATCCACAAACATTTCGAAGTCCCCATACTTTTTAACCGTGGCAATGTTGTCGCCCTTACCTGTGAAGATCAATTCACCGTTCTCCACCACCCAGCTTTTCCGCATCTGCTCATCGGCCTGCTGCTGCTTCTGAGCCAGCGTCTTGCTGTCCATCTTGGCCCGCTCGATTGGGTTGGCCACTAAGCCTTTCCAGCCGGTCAGGTCTTTCCCGTTGAATAGCGGCACAAAGCCCTGGTCCTTCGGCATTTCTGCCAGGAACTTGCGCACCGATTCTTTCAGGTACTCACTGTCCGGCCCCTGCAGTACCTGGATGGTTTTGTTTAGATACTCACGCACCACATCTCCCTGAAATTCCTCGCTCGACAGTGCAATATTCATGACTGCATGCGCAGCCTGCTGCTGCAAAGCAGACTCATCCAGGTACTTGCCGGCGAACACCAGAGCCGGGAAGGTCCTATTCTTGCCTACTTCTGTAAGGATAAGCTGCCTCTGCTCAGTGGTCTTGGCAGCATTCATTGCCTTACGAAGCAGCAGCACCTTCTGCGGTGCCGGGTACTTGGAAAGACTCACGGTGCGGATATAGCCTTTTAGTGCCTGATCCAGGTAGGCAGTATTGCTTGCACTTACACTAATGTTGTAGAGTTCGGCTGCTGCGCTTGTATCCGACCACTGCGAAAGCGCAGACAAGGCGGCTGTTCTAGTGTTGGCATCCCCGCTTTGGAAAGCCTGCGTAACAGCCTGAAGCGCCTGGTCTCCGCCTACACTTGCCAATATGTTAAAGTAAGCAGGTCTGTTCTCTACAGGAGCCTTGTTCATCTCTTGCAGTACCAGTTCTGCTTTCTCGGCCTGGTTTTCATAGGCATGTACTGCTGCCACAACGGCTTTCTGCACCTCATTAAGCTCTTCCGCTTGGGATGTTTCGTTCAGGAGGGTAAACAACTGCGGCAGGTTCTCTTTGCTGGCGATGCTGGCAAGTGCCTTTAGCGCAGCCATACGCACGGCAGTATTGCTGTGCTTTGCGTAAAGAAGCACCTCCTGAAACTTCCTGCTTTCACCACGGGCACCCAATACCGCTAACAGTTCTGCCTGCGCTACCACAGGCATTCTCGGCAAGGCCTGTGAGACTTTATCCGTCACACCATCGCCTTTCATGATCAGAAGAGCATTTCTGACGGCGACAGCTTCTTCCTCTCCACCTTTCCGCATGGCTTTCAGCAGGGAGGGCAGGGCCTCTTGCTGCCCCAGCTTACCGGCAGCACCAATGGCGGCAAGCCTTACCTGCATCTTTTTGCTCTTCAAGGCTTTTTCAACTGCCGGCAAAGCGCTTTTCGCACCGTTATTGCCCAGCATGGTGATAATCTCCGCCTGTACCGCTGGGTCGGCTTTCTTCTGCTTTTTTACCCATATTGATGTGTTTTCAGTTGTCAGGTATGGACCGGCAAACATCAGGGCGGCAGCGCGATATTCCTTGTTTGGATCTCCTGCTGCATCCACCAGAAGCCCCATACTTTGCTCTTTCTGTATGTCGCTCAAAAGCTTCAGAGCCGCTGTGCGCGTATGCACCTGCTCATCAGTGGTGGTTTTGCCTAGTATTGATTGAGCAATGCGCACAGCCTGCTCCTGCTGTCCCTTCTCCGCCAGGCGTTTGGCATAAAGCAGATAAGCTGCGACGGCATTGTCTTTGTCAAACTTATACTTATCCTCTTCCGCGGCCTTGCCCAGGGCAGCCTCGGCTGCCGGATCCGCAATGTTAGCCAAAGCATAAAGTGCCAGCTTTCGCAGTTTTTCATTCTGGTTGTTAGCCATGGACATCAAAGGGCTAACGGCCCCCGGGTGGCGAGTATCTCCCAGTGCCTCTACCATGGCCAATTGGCAATCACCCTGCGCACTTTGTAAGGCTTGCAGTAGTGCCTGACTGGCGGCAGGACTATTTATACTTGTAAGCGTTCTGGCGGCAGGACCACAAAGGCGGCCATCACCTAGGTATCCCTGTAGGCAAGCTATAGACTCATCGTTCCCAACCATCTGTAGCTGCCTGATTAAAAAGGCCTTGTTCTCTTCATGCCCAACCCCTTGAAGGGCCTTGCAATAAGCCTTGGCACTCATCCTTCTCCAATCCTCCCTCTCCGATCGCATGACGTAGGTAGAGAAACCACCTAAAGCATACTCTATACTGGTATTGTCTCCTTTACCAGGTGCTGACAGCATGCTGGCTATTTGCAGTATCCCCTCCTCTCCCATGGCAGCTACTTCCGCCATACTTGCCTCCAGTTGCTTCTCGTCCTTAGCCGGCAGCTCTGCCAATAAGTCAGCGATTTTAGTTGAAAGGGTCCGCTGATCGTTTTTGCGTTGCCCCATAACGGCTGTGCCTAGCAGAAGCAAGGCCAGGAGCATGAATGATGTTTTTCTCATGATATTAGCGCAGTATAAATCTAACCTATAACAGAATACCTTTTATTGATTCACTTGATAATCACACCAGTGTCCAGTCAGAACGCATCGGTTGGTATACCAAGCGATTTGCGCCTTCGTCGTTGATGAACTCCTGCTTTACAGGGTCGAACTTAAGAGAGCGTCCCAGGCGCAGGGCTGCCAGCCCCATATTTACAAGCGTGCAGGACCGGTGACCATTTTCCTCATTAAGAGCAAACTTTTGTCGGTTTTTAACAGCTTCCACAAAGTCTGTAACTTGTGGTACTGGATCAGGGAAAGCGGCTAGTTTCCTTTTGAGGTCAGGAATGTCGGAGCGGAAGCCCGGGAAGAGTTTTCCTTTAGGCCCCTCGATGTAAGGAATGTTTTCTTCCTTCCCCTCACCGTCCAGAATGATCTGGCAACCATCTTCATAGGTATAGATTATCTTGCGCCATGTACCTACAGCATCCGCATGTTGCTGCGGCGCGTCTATCTCCACGGATACAGGGCTGGTGTTGTCTTTGCCGAGAAAGTACTGGATGGGATCAAGGTAATGCTGTCCCATATCACCGAGCCCTCCACCATCGTAGTCCCAATAACCGCGGAACGTGCCGTGCACGCGATGCGGGTTGTACGGCTTATAGGGAGCAGGCCCCAGCCACATGTTGTAATCAAGTTCCTGTGGTACTGGCGCCGGCTCCAGATTGGTTTTACCTACCCAGTAGAACTTCCAGTCATAGCCGGTACCGCGGCCAACAGTCACTTTCAGAGGCCAGCCGAGCAAGCCACTGTCCACTAACTTTTTGATGGGCTTAACCGTGGTACCCATGCCGTAGAAGATATCATCGAACCTAAACCAGGTATTCAGGCGGAAAATTCGCCCATGCTGCTGCACAGCCTCTACCACGCGCTTGCCCTCTCCGATGGTTCTTGTCATCGGCTTTTCGCACCAGATATCCTTGCCGGCCCGGGCTGCATCCGCGGCCATTATACCATGCCAGTGCGGAGGAGTTGCGATGTGTACAATATCCACCTCAGGTAGCTGAATTAGTTCCCTGTAATCTGTAAAGGTCTTCACTCCGCTTCCCAATAGGTCTACCGCCTTTTTCAGGTGATACTGATCAACATCACATACGGCTACTACCCGGGTATCGCCATAAGGGAAATGGTTACGTCCCATAGCTCCCACCCCGATCACGCCTTTCGTAAGTTGATCACTGGGAGCCACATATCCTTTCCCCCCTAGGACAAACCTTGGGACAATGGTAAAGGCGGCAAAAGCCATTGCAGACTTCTTTATGAAGTCTCGTCTTGATTTATCCTTGTCTGGCTTCATGAGTATACATTTTTAGGTGCTGTTATAGTTTACACTTGTTTTTTCTAGAAGGGACAGATAAACGCCACCTGAGCCGGATTCAAAACCAAAGCTCCTCCAGGGATCCGGCTGAAGGCTGAAAATAAGGTTGCTTCTGCTGTGTAGGTCAGGCATGGCATTAACGTAGGAAGACTAACCTTAACAGCAGCACCAGGCAAAGCCATAGCTAGCATAGCAGGTTACCCACATAGCTCCCTCCACACAAGAGATGGCAGAAATCGAACCCCGGTAGGTGGCTTTGCCAAATTATTAATTATGCTATGGCTTCCAAGCTTAAATAAAAAATAAATTTTATTGTATGCAAATACTTAGTATATTATTTTAGCAAGTAATGAAAGAAAAAAGAACCGCCTAAAAATCTTATAGGCAAAGTCTAAGATAGGGGACTCACTATCCTTAGCAAGGATTGAACTGCCAGCACTTTTTATAACAAAGGCTTTTGCATCCAAATCTGAATCCCCAAGTCAGCCTTCAGACCCGCCACTCTTTCTCCATCGTGCCGGCGTCTCCACCGCCTTCCCTGGGCCATGCCAGTGAGAAGACCCCGCAGAATTACCTCGACAGCTTTGAGTCAGGGGCCAAGCCAAACATCACCGGTCTTAAGGGGTGATGCCCTTTCGCCTTGCCAGGTGTCTTGAACAGCAAAACTGTATGTGACCAAGTATTGGTAGGTGGCTGGCTCAGGCTATGTTGGTGCATGGGAAGGCATAACGGCCTAGAGTGAAACAGGCGGCACGCTCTTTAGGCCCGGTTTCTTCCAGCCATTGAAAAGTTAAACATCTCCAGTCGCTCCAGGTAATACTTCCTGTACGTTTCCTTCAGGTCCTCCCGCAGGAAAGAGTGATCGAGCAGCTTGCGTACGGCAGTGCGGTCCTGTCGGAAAACATGCAGTATCCCGGCCATGCGCTTTTCCTGCAGGCCTATCCGGAGCCCAAATTCATAAAAGTCGTCAGAGGCATAAAAGCCGTTAGCCTGAAAGCCCTCAGTTTCATCATCAGCCGAGGAGAGTTCTCCTTTCAGGGCAAAGTACGAATCCTCCACGTGCAGGCGGGTGCAGATCAGCTCGTATGCCGGGCTCAGCACGTAATCACCGAAAGCTGCGTCAATGGGGGAGAAATTCTTCAGGTGCGCTTCGCCGTTCGGGAATAGGTAGTTAAACACAGTCAGGAAAACAGCTTTTCCAGCTCCACCCGGTAGGCAGGCAGTGTTGATTCGATGATACGGGGGATCTCCCCCTAGCTTCCCTCATATTCGAAGTCACTGCCGGTCGTGTGCTTGGTTTGGCCGGCAAGCCAGGCCGCATCGTCCTGTCTGTGCCTCATCCCGTCAGGCTTCACATCAAAGCGCCTGGTGATATAGGCTGGCTCCCCGTTCCGGAAAAGAACAAGGGCATTCTCTGCCACCTGGAGCTTGTATACCTGGCGGGCTGTCTGCATGGTCATATGCTCGTTGGCCGGCACCTGGTAGACCCCGTACCAACAACACACCATTATATTTCCTGATGCCAAAACTTAAGATGAAAGCCCAAGACAAAACAGTTGGCTAACGCAGGACGAGAAAAGCAATCATCATTTAACACCTACCGCCAAAAACAGAAGAACACGGGCAGTTTGCAATACCACTACACCGCTCAATCCTTTAACTTGGATTTGACAGGGAGTACATTACACCGTGGTCTTTCAGGCAGCAGATAACATTACTCATAAAGCCCTTACAACAAAAACAGTCAAACCAACAAGCTACCATAGCAAGATTCCTGAATGTTTAGCTAAGGCCTTTTGAACAGTAACCTTCAGATAAAGGCTAGTCAAAACTAAAACCAACACCTCCCTTAAGCACCATCACCTTCTTATTTTGTTGCAAGGAGCTGGGGCTAACTGTGACGCACGACACCTAACCATGGCTGCGGCACCTCCGGCACCGTACCTGTCCAGCACATTCGCCTAGCCTCCTAGCTTAGCTGCTTTAAAATTCACCGCAGGGTCACAGTCAAATTCAAACCAAGGAACGGCTGTACAATAATAGCAACCGCCACTCTTCTTGCCTGGCAATTCCACAAACCCTGAAACTCCTGCCTTTGATGCACTCATCAAATCCTAAGTAATTACTTACATACAGGACACTACCGGATACTTCTTAAATATCTTATTCTTATTTTACTCACTAAAGCCTTTCTACCTTACAGGAAAACAAGGGCAACGGGCCTCAACTAAAGCAAAAAAGCAGATGAAACAAAAACTTGCCACTCAATTGAACGCTATCAACGAGTATGAAAGGGAGCCAATTCCCCAGAGCAAGCTTAAAGGGTTAAAAAGCTTTGTTGGCATGTACGCCGGAGAGCATATAGCCGGAACCGAATTTGTGATAGGTCCCTTGTTTGTTGTTCATGGCGTCAGCGCGCCTGATCTTTTCCTGGGGCTGCTAGTAGGAAACCTCCTTGCGGTTCTAAGCTGGGCATTCCTTTGTGCCCCGATTGCGGTGAAAGTACGCCTGACATTGTACTACCAGCTTGAGAAGATTTGCGGGCGCTACCTGGTGACAGGCTATAATATTGTAAATGCCCTGATGTTCTGCTTTCTGGCTGGCTCCATGATAGCAGTAGCCGCTACCGCAGCTGGTATACCTTTCGACATCGCAATGCCAGGCTTGACTGACTGGTATCCCAACAGCCTGAGCTGGGTGATAACAGTGCTACTTGTCGGGCTGGTAATTACTCTTATCGCGATTCTGGGCTATGAGCAGATTTCCAGGTTTGCAAATGTCTGTGCCCCCTGGATGATCCTGATTTTTGTGGCTGCAGCATTTGCCGTTATGCCTCAGCTAGGCATTACCTCTTTTAGTAGCTTCTGGGAGGTGGCCCAGACAAGAATCTGGACAGGTGTACCAATGGAAGGTTTTAGCAAATTCACCTTCTGGCATGTCACCTTCTTTGCATGGTTTGCCAACATGGCCATGCACATAGGAATGGGAGACCTCTCCATTTTGCGTTATGCCAAGAAGTGGCAATATGGTTTTGCCTCTACCACCGGCATGTTTATTGGTCATGTGATGGCCTGGATATCTTCCGGTATCCTTTGTGCTGCCGCAGGCGGAGAGATTCCTCCTGGCCCGATTGCCTATAACAGTGTAGGCATAGCCGGAGCCATATGCGTCATGATTGCTGGCTGGACAACTGCCAACCCTACCATCTACAGGGCTGGGCTGGCCATCCAATCCATCATGCCTTCTGTTAAAAGATGGAAAGTGACCCTGATTGTAGGCTTGGTTACGACCATAGCGGCCATGTTTCCGGCCCTGGTAATGAAGCTACTAGACTTTGTTGCCTTATATGGCCTGGTCCTGATGCCTATGGGGGCCATTATCTTTATTGACTTTTACGTGATCCCAAAACTTGGCTTAACCCGCAACTACGCAAGTGAGGCAAAAATAAAGTTCAACATAGCCGCAGGGGTAACCTGGTTATCGACACTGGCCCTATGCCTTTTCCTCAACTTTTACCAAGGTATAGATATATTCTTTTTAGGCCTGCCCGGTTGGTTTATCGCCGCTGCGCTGTACATCGTGCTTAGCAAGCTTTATCAGCGGAAGGCTGTGGAAGAGCCGCAGCTAAGGGTATCTGCAAAATCCTTCTAGTGCCTATTTCCAATTTTTAACTGGCTACTTATGCGTACGATCATAAAATTTATCTCTCTTGTGGGCCTACTTCTCACTGTACTGCCTGCGTTGTTGGTTTTTACTGGGACTATGGAGCAAAGCCACCACAAGATGCTGACATTGGCAGGAACTGCACTGTGGTTCCTTACCGCTCCATTCTGGATGAACAGGAGTAAGCAGGAAGATGAGCACCCTGCCTCCTGATGCGCTCCCTATAAGCGGTCGGTATCACGCTTCCCATAGCCTATACCTGCCATGGAGGGCAGGATATGCCACCATGTCTGGGTATAAAGCAGCGGGCAAGGCAGATATTACTTATTATATGATTCCAGTATACCAACAGGTGTACGTACTGCCTAGGGCCTAAACTTTATGGCGTTAGTACAGGACATTACAGGATAGATAACAGGGGGAATAGTATCACTTTTGTTTTGCCTACTTCTGCGAGAAGATTCTTCTGGGGGGAAGCACGAAATCAAATCTAAACAGCAACGCAAAAAGATCTTATCATGGAAAACATGCTTGTTACCACAGACTATAACTATGTGAGTTATCTTTGGGATGTGGGGGTAGCTAACTCGTTTGGCAATGATGAAGTGGCACTTCTGATATACCGGTCCAACTTACTGGGTGCTGATTTACGCTTAACCAACTATGCAGGGGGCAATACTAGCTGCAAAACAGTTGAAGCAGACCGGCTGACTGGACGGGATGTAGACGTACTGTGGGTAAAAGGCTCAGGAGGTGACCTCGGCACCCTGAAAAAGAGTGGACTAGCCGGCCTCTACCTGGAAAAGCTCCACAGCTTAAAGAGCCTGTACAGGGGACTGGAGTTCGAGGACGAAATGGTCCAACTGTTCAATCATTGTATTTATGACCTGGATTCCAAAGCTCCGTCAATCGACACACCATTACATGCTTTTCTGCCATACAAGCACATCGACCACCTGCACCCTGACGCTATCATAGCCATAGCAGCTGCAAAAGATGGTGAACAGATCACCAAAGAGCTTTTTGGGGGCAAGCTGGCATGGGTAAAGTGGCAGAAGCCAGGTTTCGACCTTGGCCTGCTGCTGGAGAAAACAATTCAGGAGAATCCAGGAATCAATGGCCTGATATTAGGAAGCCATGGCCTGTTCACCTGGGGTGATACCGCCTATGACTGCTACCTCAATACCTTGGAGACAATCGAGAAAGCCTCTGCTTACCTACAGGAGAACTTCGGAAAGAACAGGGAGGTCTTTGGCGGGGCGCACATGGAGGCACTACCCAAGGAGCAGCGGGAATCTCAGGCTGGTAAAATCATAGCTGTTTTGCGCGGCCTGTGCTCCAGCAGGAACCGCATGATAGGCCACTTTACAGATGATGCACGCGTGCTTGAGTTTATTAACAGCAATGACCTGGCAAAGTTGGCCCCACTTGGCACCAGTTGCCCAGACCATTTCCTTCGCACAAAGATAAAGCCCCTTGTCCTACAGCTAGAGGCTACTGCTGATTTAACTGATGCGGAAGAAGTGAGACAGCAACTGGAAAAGCAGTTCGAAGACTACAGGGCTTACTATGCATCCTACTATGACCGATGTAAGCATGACAACAGTCCAGCCATCCGTGATGCTAACCCTGTTGTCATACTTTACCCTGGTGTAGGTATGTTCACTTTCGCCAAGGACAAGCAGACAGCCCGCGTCTCCAGTGAGTTTTATATCAATGCCATCAATGTGATGAGGGGGGCTGAGGCCATATCAGAATACCAAGGGTTGCCCGAACAGGAAGCCTTCAATATAGAATACTGGCTGCTAGAGGAAGCAAAGCTACAGCGCATGCCTAAGGAAAAGGCTCTTTCCAGAAAGGTAGCCTTTGTCACGGGTGCATCTGGTGGTATAGGAAGAGCGATAGCAGAAAAGTTGGCACAGGAGGGTGCATGTGTCGTACTCACAGACATGAACGAGGCGGCCTTGGCCACAACCAAATCTGAGTTGACCAGATTATACGGCAAAGACACTATTGAGGCTGTGGTGCTGGATGTTACCAAACCAGAGGCTATTTCCAAAGCCATAGCGTTTGCCAGCCTCTCCTTTGGGGGAGTAGACATCATTGTTAACTGTGCTGGGCTATCCATTTCAAAATCATTAACGGAGACGACCGAAGCGGATTACGACCTTTTGCAGAACGTACTTGTGAAAGGGCAGTTCCTTATATCACAGCAGGCTGTTGGGGTATTAAGAAAGCAGAAGCTCGGCGGGGACATCATCAACATTGCCAGCAAAAATGCATTGGTATCAGGCCCGAATAATATAGCCTATGGCACAGCGAAAGCAGCTCAACTGCATATGTCGCGGCTCATGGCTGCAGAACTTGGCCCGGATAAAATCCGCGTCAATGTAGTCAATCCTGATGCTGTGATACAGGGTAGTAAAATCTGGGAGAACGGCTGGGCAGAAGGTCGTGCCAAATCTTACGGAATCACAGTAGACCAGTTGCCAGCCTTCTATGCCAAGCGCACCGTGCTGAACGAAGAAATCCTAACCGAGGACATCGCCAACGCAGTGTTTGTGTTGATCGGCGGATCTATGAACAAGAGCACCGGTAATGTACTGAATGTGGATGGTGGTGTACCTGCCGCCTTTGTGAGATAACATCACTTTAAATAGATGGCACTGTGGCTTATATACTTTATATTAATGGTGTAGAATAAGTTAGTGTTTGTTTAGGTTAGTTTAAGTTTTGCTTATTAGTATAGATCATAAAACTGCCACACTGCCTCTATTTTCAGTACTGAACCGGGTCCAACTACTATCAAAAATATTCAGCAATGATATTAGACAAGTCATTAATCGATCAGCACAATGAGGATAAGCACGCCTCCCACCAAAGGAGGTTCCAGGCTTTAGCTGCCGTTCTCTCCGATGAGAATCAGCATGTGGATGCGCTCTTAGATAAAATTGCTGCCTTCCAGGTGGCTATTCCTAGCTGGGCACTGGGCACAGGAGGAACACGTTTTGGTCGTTTTGCAGGAGGCGGAGAGCCCAGGAGCCTGGAGGAAAAAATAGAGGACGTTGGATTGCTGCACACCCTGAACCAGTCCAGTGGCGCTATTTCACTGCACATCCCCTGGGACATCCCTCAGAACCCTGGTGACATAAAAAGATTAGCGGCCTCCTTTGACCTGAAGTTTGATGCCGTAAACTCAAATACTTTCCAGGACCAGGAGCTACAGAACTTTTCCTATAAATATGGTTCTCTGTCGCACACAGACCGACACGTACGGGACCAGGCCATCACCCACAACATTGAAGTGATTCGGCATGGTATTGACCTTGGCTCCAAGGCACTGACAATCTGGCTCTCTGACGGCACTGACTTCCCTGGACAGCAGAACTTCCGCAGGTCCTTTGAGCGTACGCTGGACTCATTCCAGCAGATTTATGCCGAACTCCCTGACGATTGGAAGCTATTTGTAGAGTATAAACCTTACGAACCACATTTTTATTCTACTGTTATCTCGGACTGGGGCACCTCACTTCTTTTCTGCCAGAAACTAGGCCAAAAGGCCCTGGGTCTGGTAGACCTGGGACACCACCTGCCCAATACCAACATTGAGCAGATCGTATCACGATTCCTGATGGAGGGCAAACTGGGGGGCTTCCATTTCAATGACTCCAAGTACGGCGATGATGACCTAACAGTAGGTTCTATCCGTCCTTACCAGCTGTTCCTTATTTTTAATGAACTTGTAGAGGGCATGTCCAGCCCCGAGCTTAGCAACCCTGCTCTCAGCTGGATGATAGATGCCAGCCACAACGTAAAAGACCCTCTTGAGGATTTGCTGCAATCTGTGGAAGCTATCAAAACGGCCTACGCCCAGGCATTATTAGTGGACCGTAAAGCCCTGGAAAAAGCCCAGGAAGAAAATGATACCGTTTTAGCCCAGGAAATCTTACAGCACGCATACAAAACCGATGTAAGGCCGTTGCTAGCGCAGTCCCGGCTGCAGTCAGGAGCAGCCCTGCACCCACTAGCCTTCTACAGAGAAACAAAGGTGAGGGAGGAGCTCGTCAGGCATCGTGGCGCCAAGGCTTTTGCTACAGGATTATAGTGCTTGCGCTGCCACGTTTTGAGCATATACTTCTGCTAAACCAGTGCCCGGCACTGGAACTCTAATGTAAAATTCACTTCAACTATGGTGCCTTGTGTTGCAGTCTTTGATATTGGTAAAACCAACAAGAAGCTCCTGCTCTTCGATCAGAACTATCAGATCATTAAGGAGGAAGAAACCTGCCTGAAAGAAACAGTTGATGAGGACGGTGATAAAGGAGAGGACCTTGCAGCCCTGGCAAATTGGCTCAAGCGCACATGGCACCTGCTGGAACAGGACCTGCACTATGATGTTTTAGCAGTAAACTTTACAACCTATGGCGCGAGTTTAGTGCACCTTGACCAGGCTGGAAATGCAGTGGCTCCCCTTTACAATTACTTAAAACCTTTTCCCTCACACCTCGAGGAACAGTTCCATGCCAAGTACGGGGACCGGATTGAGATAACCTCCCAGACCTCCTCCCCTGCGCTTGGCATGCTCAACGCTGGCTTACAGCTTTACTGGCTCAAGCATTGCAAGCCGGCTCTTTTTAAAAAAGTCAGGCATAGCTTACACCTTCCGCAGTACATCTCCTACCTGTTCACAGGGCACCTTGTCTCAGAGTATACCAGTATCGGCTGCCATACAGCTCTATGGGATTTTAAAACCCAGTCTTACCACAAATGGGTACAAGCTGAAGAGTTGGATCGCTTGTTCCCCCCACTGCGCCCCCATGCGCAACCTTTACAAGCTATGTTCAGAGGTAAGAAAATACCGGCTGGGCTAGGACTGCATGATAGTTCCTCTGCGCTGATCCCCTACCTAAAGCAGTACAAACAACCATTTCTGCTACTCTCTACCGGCACATGGGGTATCACACTAAACCCGTTTGCCAAACGGCCCATCTGCTCTTCCGACTTACAACAAGATTGCCTGCTTTATTTAACCTATCAGGGTAAAAAAGTAAAAGCCTCCAGGAAATTTATTGGAAACGCGCATGAAGAACAGGTAAAGCATTTAGCCGCATACTACAAAAAACCCCAGGACTTTTTCAAAAGTGTGCCGTATAACGCCGCTTTTCTTTCAGAAACAGGTTACTACCCACTTCTGCAGGAGCAGGAGCAAACAGCGGTTAAAGCCAAAATCTCCCCCAGGGTACGCATCAATTTGGACCTGGCCTTGTACCCTTCTTATGAGGCTGCTTATCATCACCTGGTAGCCCAGATTGTACAAGAGCAGCTCTGCTCACTTCAGCTCGCGGCAGAAGGTGACCTGAGTGCCTTTGAGCTGTTACTGGTAGACGGTGGGTTTAGCCGTAACAAAATTTTTATGTCCCTTCTCCAAAACGCATGTCCAGGCCTGGAGATCAAGGCAGGTAAATCCGCCCAGGGCACTGCATTAGGCGCAGCCCTGGTCATGGACATGTGGCCCTAAACATCCATTGCTGGCAGCTCCTGTGAGCACATGGCAAGGGTAGCACCACTCTCGCATACTGGGCGCCCTTAGCTGCTACATGCAGCGAAGGGCTTCCGTAAACCTGCAGAAGGCTAAGTTACAGCTACCAAGCCCCGTCACTCCTCCGGGGAAGCCTCCCCAAAACCGGCGTAGCAGTGAATTTTCATTTATTGCTTTTAGCCTCCCCAGCGCTGCGCTGGGTCTAGGGCAGCAGAACAAGCCTGCCTCCTTCTTCAAAAAGAGGCCGCTTTGCTTCACTCTCCCCCGGGGAGTTGTAGACAAGCCCACATTCGTTCCCCTCCCTTATGCCCCAGCAACGGACTGCGGGAGGCCTTTCCACCCAGAATGCCCTGCACCAGCTTAGGCAAGCGCAGCAGCATGCAGGAATACCTTGATATCCCCTACCCGCAGGCACGAAGAAAAAAAACAGCCTGGAACATCCAGGCTGCTTTTTACTAATCTAAAGGATAGTCTAATCATTTCCTAGTAACCAGGGTTCTGGTCATAGAGCCCTGTTTTGACGTCCAGCTGATTCTGTGGGATCGCATAGATAATATCGAAGTTCACGACGTTCTGCGCCATCTTTTGCTCGTCAGCATCTTCCTCAGCAATCCAGGCATTCATCACATCCAGCACCAGCCCTGACCTTACCAGGTCATGCCACCTAAGCCCCTCTCCTACAAACTCTTTTCTGCGCTCTTCCATCAATTCCTCGTAAGTAACATTGGCAACAGGCTCCAGGCCTGCACGTGTTCTGACGGCATTGACAATTTCATCCACCTCGGCCTGCCCACCGCCTGTCTTCAATAGAGCCTCAGCCTTCATCATCAGCACATCCGTATAGCGGATAACCGGGAAGTTTAATTCAAAATCGAAGCGATCCACACCTAGATGGTTCAGGTCTAAATATTTGTTAATAAAGCTCTCTGAGCTAGGGTTACCGTTCTGATCTGTATAGCCCTGCTGTATGGATGCTGCTACGCGCAGGTCGCCCTCACCAAATGAAGCCAGGAGTCCATCAGACGGAGTTTTCGGACCATCTGGCGGAGTCCCTCCGGCAAAAGGGATCCCTACCGCACGGGCATAAGGCTCAGAGTAATGCCCCTGCACATACTCTCCGCCCAGGCCCTGGCCTCCGCTTCTGTACTGTATGTCAAACACTATCTCGCTGTTGTTCTCATTATCGTAAGCAAAAATCCTGTCATAATCTGACAGCATGGCAAACCGGCCACTGTTGATGATCTCATTGAGTAGTTGCAGGGCCTGCGTATACTCATCTGTTCCCAGGGTAGGGCCATCAGGATGAAGCTCCGGGCCTGACCTTGTCAGGTATACCCTTGCCAGGATTCCTCGTGCCGCATGTGAGGTAGCACGGCCAACATTGTCAGCGCCATAGCTCTCCGGCAGGTTCTCTACCGCAAACTGCAGGTCTGCCAGGATAAGGTTATACACGTCCTCTACAGGACTTCTAGGTACCTCCAGGGCCTCCAGCGGACTTAACGAACGGTCAAACAGAGGGACTCTCCCAAACCATCTCACCAGGTCAAAATAGTACATGGCTCTCAGGAACTTTGCTTCTGCCTCAAACCTGGTTCTAAGGGCTTCATCGGGCACAGCATCTGCGCTTAACTTTTCTATCACGGTATTGGCACGCATGATACCGTTGTAGTTGCTGTTCCAGGCCCTGCTCATCTGCGCGTTTGTCGCCAGTGTCCTGTTGAAGTTATTCACCAGGTTATAGTCCCTGATCCCTGAGGTACCAGGGGCATAGATGTTATCAGACCGAACCTCTGATAAATCGAAGTGAACCATAGGGTAGCCTCTTAGCTGGCTGTATACCCCCGTAACAGCTTTCTCAAAATCGGCGGTGTTTTTGTAGAAACCATTACTACCCACCTCAGAAACAGGCGCCAAATCCAGCTTTTCCTCACATGCGCTCATGCCTGCCGCCAGTATGATAGCCGATGTCAGTGTGTATATCTTCTTTTTCATAAAGTTGATGCTTAAGATGTGTGCTAGAATGTAAGGTTAAGTCCTGCAACCATAGATTTTGCCAATGGAAAGGCGCCATAGTCATCGCCGTTGTTGTTCACTGCTTCAGGGTTGAATCCGCCCGTGTATTTGTCTGCGCCAAACCAGTTCTCTGCCGTTACATAGATTCTGGCCCCTGAAATAAGCTTTTCACTCTTGATAACTCTTCCCAGATCATACCCTAATGTTATGTTTCTGATCCTCCAGTAGTCTGATGGGTAGAGCCAGTCTGTATTTTTGATTCTTCCAAAACTGGAAACCGCTTTTCCTACCTGCCCATTTCCAGGATCCTCCGGGGACCTCCATCTGTCACGGTGTTTACCGAGGGCATTTTCTGTATAGTCCATCCCTGGCCTGTCCATGGCACGTCCAAATGTGGAGTAAATTAAACCTCCCCACTGTCCCTGCACCAGCACATTCAAGTCAAAGCCCTTGAAGGTGATGGTGTTGTTAACCCCCCACACATAGTCTGGATTAGGATGTCCGGACAGTATGCGGTCATCCGGGTCTATCTTGCCATCACCATTGGCATCAAAGTACTGCGGATCTCCCGCCTGCTGGTTCCCGTACAGGGCAGCGCCATTGTCAATATCTTCCTGCGTGAGGATACCTGTCTGCTGCACCAGGAACAAAGTGTACATCGGCTGGCCAACCATTAGAATGTTGTGGTTGATGTCGTGTGAGCCACCTAGAATAGGTGCGTTACCAGGTCCTAGCTTCCGTACCTCATTGGCATTGTGGCTAAAGTTAAAAGAGGTGCTCCACTCAAAAGGGCTGATGATGTTATGGGTGGTAAGTTCGACCTCCCAACCCTTGTTCACTACTTCCCCAATGTTTGTCAGGGCACTGGTAAAGCCAGTAGCAGAAGGCACCGGGATGTTCAGCAGGAGGTTGTAGTTGCGCTTTGTATAATAATCGAAGGAAGCATAGACCCTGTTCTTGAGCAGGCCCAGGTCTAAGCCCAGGTTGATCGTCTCCGACTCCTCCCAGCTTAATTCTGGGTTGGCAAAGTTACCAGGTACCAGGCCGTTGGCATACCCACCTCCAAACGTGTAGTTGGCAAAGTCCAGGGTTGAGATGTGGGAGTAGTCTCCAATGCCATTGTTTCCGGAGATACCCCAGCTGCCTCTCAGCTTCAGGTCATCTATCACATTAACCCCGTCGAAGAAGCTTTCCTCGGAGACGCGCCAGCCCAGTGAAACAGATGGGAAAACACCCCATTTTGTTTCATTGCCGAATCTTGATGAACCATCGCGGCGAAGGGAAGCTGTCAACAGGTACCTGTCATCGTAGCCGTACTGCAGCCTACCGAAGTAGGAAAGCAGGGTGCTTTGGGTTTCGGAGGTATTCGTGCTTCTGGCATTAATGATTGCAGCATTCAGGGTAGTGATGCCTTCTACATCAAAAGTACCACTGATATTCCAGCTGTTTCGCTTGTAATCAGAATAAGAAACGCCTCCTAAGGCAGCGATGCTATGCACACCCGCAATCGTGGTATTGTAGGATAGCGTGTTCTCATTAACAAAGTTCTGTCTTCTGTATCCGCCAAACCCACCAGAGGTATTGTTGTTGCGCGTTACACGACCAGGTGTGTAGCTCTTGCCCTGAGAGTCCGTGTGGTCCAGGTTAAAGCTTGTTCTTAGGGAGAGGCCTTTTAGCAGCTCATATTCCCCATAAATGGTTCCGAGTGTTCTGAATACTGTTGTCTGCCCTATCCTTTCCCTGACATAGGCAACAGGGCTTATACTAGAGTTGCCCCAGGTATAGACATCATGCGGAGCAGCACCTGTCTCCAGCCCTGCCTCGGCCTCCACAACCGGGGCCATTCCCACGACTTTATGCATCTGTGCATCTTTTCCTTCCACTCCAGCATCATTGAGCGTAGAGTAGGATGGGCTCAGGTTCAGGCCAACTTTCAGCTTCTTGCTGGCCTGCACTTCCACGTTGGCACGGGCAGAGTACCGCTCATACCCTACCCCCAGCGAGATACCCTCCTGATCAAGATAGTCCCCAGACACGAAGTAGTTTACAAAGTCGTTGCCGCCACTGGCACTAACCTGGTAGTTTTGCACCATACCTTTTCGGAAAAACTCGTCCTGCCAGTCTACAAACATGATTCCCGGGTGCCCCTCCTGGAACCATCTGTCATCTTTGATGTAAGCCCTGTTAAACTTGCCTCCCAGCATGGCTAACCTCTCTGCCGAGGTTTGATTCGCCGTTCTACCGGGCCCTGAGTTCACCCAATTGTGATCAATCATTTCTGAGGCACGATCTATCCATTCCTCGGCACTGAGCACATCAAGCTTTTTAGCAGTCTCATTCCAGCCTACGTACGTGTTGAAGTTAATCTTCGCCTTTCCTTCCCTGCCTCTCTTGGTGGTGATGATAACCACACCATTAGAGGCTCTTGACCCATAGATGGCTGCTGACGCTGCATCTTTCAACACCTGGATGGACTCAATATCGTTAGGGTTAACATTATCAAGCGGGTTACCGCCTGAGCTTTCCAGCGGGAAGCCGTCGATAACGTACAGGGGCTGGTTGTTGGCATTGATAGAGCCTGTCCCCCGGATTTGAACATCAAAGCCCTTCCCAGGTATGCCTGTTGTTTGCTTTACCCGCACACCTGCCATCTGGCCTACCAACGCCTGATCCACCCTCTGAATAGGTCTTTCAGTAATGTTCTTAGGTTCAAGTTGCGCTATAGCACCTGTTATGTCAGCTTTTTTCTGCGTTCCATACCCTACCACTACAACTTCCTCTAATGCCTTGGCATCTGGCTTAAGCGACACATTAACCGAAGCCCTGTTCTGAAGGGCTACTTCCTGGGTGAGGTAACCAACGTACGAAAACACAAGCGTGGCATTTCCAGCGGGCACCGAAAGAGCATAAGTGCCATCCATAGCCGTTGCCGTACCGGTAGCAGTACCCTTTACAAGCACCGTTACGCCTGGAAGCCCTTCTCCATTCTCTCCTGTCACACGGCCGGAGACACGAACCTGAGCCGGGCTCGTTTGCATCAGGGGCATTGATATAGTTGAGATTGCTGCAGGTCTGGCCTCAGCATGTAGTGTGTTTGACGCTAACCCCAACAGGGGCAGGGCCAGCAACAGATACCGAACATGTACTTTTTCCCTTTTCATATTGATAGTTTATTGTGCTTACAACAGATGATCATTGCGTTAACCTGTACTAAACCTACCAAATCAAGAAAGGGGAATTATCCTGTGGCATCCTGCCAAGAAACAGCAGGAGCCTTTGTCTTTAAATTATTTTAAAAAACATACCACATAAATACCAAATTGTTAATAAATAACAACCATAAGTGTTATAAATTTAATTTTTAACAAACACCAGCTAAACTATTTTTTTTGTGAGCACCCACTTACTGTCACGCTAGCAAGCAGGGCATATTGTCAACACAGCCCATCATGTTGCAACACCCTACAACAACATAAATAGTCCATAAAAGAGAAGCTCAGTAACGAAACCTGATTATTTGTTTTCGTTACTGAGCTTTTAGAGCGGGGCAGCAAGGACCTCTCTCCTTTTGGTTTTCAGGAAACTCTAAAAGCTTCCTGTGGCCAGTCCACCTGGTCCTACAACTGCATTAGGCGCTTTAACTTCACGACCTCAATGCCGGCATCAATCACGGAACCGACACCGTGTTTCTCATTTGGCCTGGCAGGCCGGTTGTAGTAAAAGGGCAGATCGTTCTTGATACCGGTGCCGACGCAAATAGCATCTACCTGACCATCCGCTTTTATCATCTGCTTCTTGAGTCCCTCCCACCCTGTAAGAGCCACAGAAGCGTACCTCTTGTCAATCCATCCTTCGTTTACTCCCTTGGCAATGCCCTGCACAAACATGGCCGATACAGAAGTTTCAGGGTATGAATCGGGCTTGTCGAGCAGCTGATGCCACAACCCATGCTGATCCTGGTAGCGGGAGAGGCCGATCACCTGCTTTTTCAGGTTCTTAAGAATATCCGGCCGCTTGGGGTGGTCCTTAGGCAGGTAGCTTAACAGGTGGACCTGCGCCAGGACAACCCAGCCATTGCTTCTTCCCCAGTGTGCCACCCCGTTTTCCTGGCTTTCGCTGTAGTAGCAGTGGTAATAAAGCCCTTTCTCCTCATTCCAGAGGTACTTGTCAAAGTTCAGCACCTGTTGCACAGCATCATCAAAGTACTTTGCCTGCCCGGTTAACTGGCCCATACGAGCCAGGAACGGCACACTCATGTAAAGGTCATCGGCCCATAAAGTCATGTCGTGCGGCGAATTCCTGATTGCCTCAGGGGTTTTTCTGACGAGTGTGCCGTCAGGTAGGCGCTCCTGCCTTTCGGTAATGTGCCTGGCGGTGTTGTAGATATATTCCTTGTAATCCTTACGCCGGACGTGGTTGTACACTTCTATCACACTGGCACCCATGGCGCCACAGTCATCCAACTCTTGCATCGTCCAGAGCTGCCCAAAGGGGTAATAGTAGTGGCGTCTGTCATGCTTGAAACGCTTCTGGAAGAATTTATAGTTATCAAACCCAAAAGCAACGTGCCTTGCCGCAAAATCGGCATACTTCTTCTCTCCCAGAAAATCCGCCAAGTGCAGCATGGCCATGTTAACCACACCATTGGTATAATGCCACTCGCCATACTTGCTGCTAAACTTCACTTCTTCATTGGCAGGTATCTGCGCCGTGGTGGCGTAGACTTTATTGCTCTGCTCCCCTACAAACTCAAAGGATGCCTTGGAGAGGATGTAGTCGGCGACCTTCCGGATAACCTGTTCATCTTCAAAAGCAGCACTTTGGGCAGCAGCATTGAGGCTACTCAAGGCCGTTACCAACAGGCAGGCACAGATAAGGTTCAGGAGGCTGGTATTCGTCGGTATTGTCTTCATTCCAATTTCTGTAAGGTTTCTTAAGATATTTACCTGTTTTTAGCTATGCTAAACCTACAAAGGCACACGCCTTATTTTATCCTGCACTGTCCTGTATCCGTCTAAAACAGCAGCGGCCCTTTTACAGCAAAGGATAAACTCTGCCATACAAGGGCCGCGCTATGGACTGGCAGTACCAGTTTCTATCTCATCTTCATGATTTCAGTGCCTGCCAGGAGAAAACATCCCAAGCCATAGTCCTCAAAATCCGGCCTGCTGGTATAGGTAACCGGCTGCCCGTCTTTTGGCTCCTTACCGGTGCCCTGCACGTAGCCCAGGTACCCGTTCGGGTGAAGTGCATCATTTTCCATAGCAGCCCAGGCTTTTGCGATAACAGGTTTATAAACCTTCCCGTCCAGCAAACCATTGTTAAGCCCCCAGGCCATGCCATAGGTGAATAAGGCCGTTCCCGTCGTCTCCTTTCCTCCATAATGGTTCGGGTCGTGCAGGCTTACGTTCCAGAAACCATCTTCTCTTTGCAGGGGAACCAGTGCCTCCATCATCTCCAGGTATGTTTTCTGATACTCCTCCCGGTGAGGGGCGTCTTTGGGCATAATATCCATCACGCGCACAAGCGCCGCCACAACCCAGCCGTTGCCCCTGGACCAGTAACAATCCTCCCCATTCGGTTCCTTATAAGGCGGCACAAAGTCCTTATCGCGCCACCACAGCTTATCCTCTGGGTTGTACAGGCCCTTACCGCCGTGCTGCGTTTTGGTGAAGTTGTACAGTTCATACATCTTTTCAAAGTATGTTTCATCCTCATACATCACGCCCAGTTCGGCATATACCGGCATCGCCATCAGCAATGCATCGATCCAGTGCCAGTCGTCTACTTTGTCGCTGTTCACCATGTTATCGACAGACGCCTTGATGGATTTGATCCGCTCCGGTTGAGGGTCCATTTTGTAGAGCTCGAGGTACGTTTGCCCACAGGTCTGGTAGTCGGCGTGGCGGATGTGGTCCCCGCCCGTTAGGCCCCAGTTATGCTTCTGGCCCCACTCCACGGCATAGTCGTAGTACCGTTGCTGCGGGTCTGCCTTGTACAGCTCCATCAGGCCCACGTAGTATACCCCCCTGGTCCAGATGTTGCTCGGTCGCGTTTTGTTTGTCACGATCTCTTTCCCGGGGTCAGGCCACTTTTGCATAAAGTAATCGTTCGCCAGCGTCAAGGTCTGCAGTACCTTTCTTTTTTTGGGCAATTTGTTGTCTGCGCTTGCCTGGAAGGCACCCCAAAACACGAGGGCGCACAGCAGGAAAGCCTTTCTTATAAGGCCTGAATTGTGTGTCATCATAATCCCTTCTTTATGAACCTGTCATTGTCTCGCTTATACTTCTATTCATCTGTCAGGAAGTAAGATAAGACTTATCCAAACAGCAACCATCCTGTGGTGTAGGGTTCTAACGATTAAGGACACCTGTCTTTTCGCAGGACAGCACAGGACGGGCAGTACAAGGAAGCTGCATACCTTTAAAAAGGAATGCAGCCTGCGGCATGCAAGAAACATCCTGACAAACACAATTTCCCACACTAAGGCTATAAACCTATGCACAAGATGAAGCTAAAGGGATTAATCCTCCTAACAGTTTTCTCGCTGGCTCTTGCCGGCTTCAAAGAGAAGCCTGACAAAGAAAACTTACCTAAGTTAGACTGGGTTCAAGCGGTTGGCGCCAAAAAGATGCCCACCTCCAAAACAGTTTTCGAGGTAACAAAGTATGGTGCCGTGAACGACGGAAAAACGCTCAACACCAAAGCCATTCAGGCCACTATTGATGCCTGTGCCGCCAAGGGTGGTGGTATTGTCACCTTTGCGCCGGGTGCTTACCTGACAGGCGCTATCTACCTTAAAAAAGGCGTGCACCTGCGCCTTGATAAGGGGGTGACGCTTTTAGGCAGCCAGGATTTGGCAGACTACCCCGACATGGAGTCGCGTATTGCCGGAATTGAGATGGTATGGCCTTCGGCCCTGATCAATGTGCTGGACCAGGAGAAGGTAGCCATCACCGGCGAAGGCACGGTACACGCACAGGGCAAGCCCTTCTGGGACGCCTACTGGAAGCTCCGGAAAACGTATGAACCGAAGGGCCTGCGCTGGATTGTGGACTACGACGCCAAGCGCCCCCGTACCTTGCTTATCTCAGAATCATCTGACATAACGGTACAAGGGATCACCCTGCAGCAGGCGGGTTTCTGGACCGTGCATGTGCTGTACTCCGACCACATCACTGTTGACGGCATCACCATCCAGAATAACATAGACGGCCATGGCCCCAGCACCGACGGCATTGACATCGACTCCTCCTCGCACATACTTGTAGAGAACTGCGACATCGACTGCAACGACGACAACTTCTGCCTGAAAGCCGGCCGCGATTGGGACGGGCTTCGCGTAAACCGCCCGACAGAGTATGTGGTGATCCGCGACTGCATCTCCCGCAAAGGCGGCGGCCTGATCACCTTTGGCAGCGAGACCTCCGGCGGGATACGGCACGTGCTGGCCTATAACCTGAAGGCAAAGGGCACAGGCGTAGGCTTGCGCTTTAAGTCGGCAACCACACGAGGCGGTACGGTGGAGGAAATTTACCTGCAAAACATCGAGATGGAAGAAGTAGGAACCCCTATCGAAGTGGCTATGAACTGGAACCCGAGCTACAGCTACTCTACCCTGCCAGAAGGCTATAACTACGAGACCCTGCCGGCCCACTGGAAGACCATGCTCACGCCTGTTGAACCCACCGAGAAAGGCATCCCAACATTCCGCAACATATACATTTCTGACATCAAGGTACAAAGCGCCAGAAAGGCGATCGCCGCGGCAGGCGTGGAGCAATCCTGGATACAGAACTTCAGGTTAAAGAACATCGACATCAACGCCAAAACAGCCGGTAAAATCACCTACGCCAAAGACTGGCTTTTTGAGAACTTCAACATCAGCACACAGGACAACAGCAAAATAGCGACGGAACATGTGTCAAATGTAGCATTGTAGGTCCAGAAGGTGCGAAAAGGGGCTGCCCGGTTAACCGGGCAGCCCCTTTTCGGATGCGCCAATGTATCACAGTGTATAACATGCATTTGGAAGGCGCAGGTGTGCTGCGCTGCCTTTAGCCGGCATAGCGACTATTCTCAGCCTTGCAAGTGCCCTTCGCACCGCTGCCTCCCGAAAGCAGCACCCGCTGACCTTTGTCATCCTGAATGGGTCTTGTGGAAAGCGACATCCGCTTTACTTTTTAGGCCCTGTTGGTTATTTCACACCTAGCGTCTAAAGTACAGTCATCATGAATTAAGTCTTGACGTCTCTTCGGACGTGAAGGGGCAAGCTTACCTGTAGCATTATTCGGTTCAGCCCCCTTGCTTAGGTTCAAGCTAAAGGCATAACCCGTTTCAAGGTGACCGGAGAAAGCACCTCCTTAGTTCTTCAGGCTACTGAGCTCCACCTCAAAAGTGTCGGTGCGGAATGGCGAGGCCGGTAGACCCGCACCGTTGTACAGGCTGACAGGCGGATGGTCGCCCCAGGCATAACGCACCGCCACCGGTTTTGCTACCTCCGGGCTCCTGACCACCACGGTCTCGCCCTCAATCCTTGCCTGGCCCCACACAAACTTTCCGTCTTCCCCGGCAATGGCAAAGCCCGCCAAGCCATTGTTCCCTTTGGCTTTTAACCCGCCGTTAGTGTGGTCAAAGTATAAGCGGATGGCATCTGCTTCTCTCTCCATCTGCTTGTAGACAGGGCCGGAGTAGGCAATCTGCTCGCCGTAGGCGATAGCCCTGGCAGCCAGGGCCAGGCGGCGGCCGATCGCCTGCTTGTTTTTGGGGTGGATGTTTCTTGGGTTATCCGGGTCAGCATTGTCAATGGCCACGACCATGGCCGTGTGCGGCACGGAAAGGTTCTGCAGCTGCGCCTCCCGCTTCAGGGCAGCCACCCCGCCCTGGGCAGGGATGGTGTCCGGCGTTTTGGCGTGGTTGGCCAGCTGCACGTAGATAAACGGAAGGTCATCCTGCCCCCATTGCGCACGCCAATCACGTATGAGTGTCTCCATCTGCCGGCGGTAAATGGTGGCTGTTTCGCTGTTTGACTCGCCCTGGTACCACAGCACCCCGCGCACGGCGAAGGGCACCAGCGGAGCCACCATCCCGTTCCAAAGCACAAAGGGACTGTGCCGGTTATTGATCGGGTTAGGGTCCTGCGGACGGCGTACATAGCCTTTACCTGCTGCCCGCGCCTCCGCATCTTTTACCTTCCACTCGGCAAATGTTTTTGCATACTTTCGCTGTGCGGCTGTATCGGCTTTATACTTCTCTATTTTCTCCTGCAGGTTGTCGAGCAAGAACTTGTAAGCAGGTTCAGCCTCCAGCGCTTCGCGCCGCGTCCAGGCCTCCACCTTGCTTGCTCCATGCGCTGACACCACCAGCCCGACAGGCACCTTTAGCGTTGCCTGCAGGTCGCGGGCAAAGAAGTAAGCAGCGGCTGAGAGGTTGCCTACCGTCTGCGGGGAAACGACTTCCCACTGGCCGCCTACCTCCTGCTGCGGCATTTCGCTATAGGAGTTGGGGGCGGTAAACACCCGGATTAGCGGGTAGTTGGCAGCAGCGATTTCCTCGTCCTCGTTAAACACGCCTGCCCAGGTAAGGTACTTGCTGCCGACGGTCATCTCCATGTTTGACTGCCCGGAGCAAAACCATACTTCGCCTACGTACACATCTTGCAGCGTGAGCGTGTTTTCACCCTTGACAGTCATTTCATAGGGGCCGCCAGCCTGCAACTTGCCCAAGTTAACCAGCCATTTCCCTGCCTTATCGGCCCTGGCTTTGAGCTTCTGTTTTGCAAATGTAAGCGTTACCTGTTCCCCGGGCCTGGCGAATCCCCAGACAGGCACCTGCTGCCCCCGCTGCAGCACCATGTGGTTTTTAAAAGGGCTGCCAAACCGCACCTCTGCCAGCACATGGCTTGCCTGAAGTACAAAAGCCAGAAATAGGATAAGAACCGCCTTGATTCTGTTCATAGCCAATCATGAATAAATGGATAACACTAACTCCTTGTGTTTGCCGGTGTCTTGCCCGGTTTAGTAGGAGAGATCGAAATTTAATTCGTCTCCGGCGGCCTTACGGCTTTTGGCCCACAGCACTTTTGCCTCCGCATCATAGTACCAGCCTTCGGAACCAGCACCCGTAAATTGTTCAGAGTTGGTGCTGGCAAGCTGTTTTCCACCTGCTTTCACGCTGGTTGGCGCCTTGTCCTGATGCACTTTGATGATGTAGTTACGGGTAGGTACCTGGTAGGCTCCTTTAGCCGCGCCGATGCGAACGGTGGTGCCACGCTCTGTGGCATTTGAAGTAACAGTGGTAATGCTGTAGCCGCCCTCTTTGTACTCTTCGCTCAAGCCGTCGTCCTCAAACAGCTCAAAGCTTGATTTGCCAGCCGGGTATACTTCGAAGGTGAGGTCGCCCCACGCTTTTCTGTCGTCAAACTGCACTTCTTCCTGCATCGGAATAATAGCGCCGGCCTTCACAAAAATCGGCAGTTGGTCTAGTGGCGTGACGATGTTGTAGTGCTTTTTGCCTTCGTAGGTTTTGCCGGTCCAGTACTCAACCCACTCCCCTTCCGGCAAGTATACCACCCGCGTCTGCGCCCCCTTGGTCGTCACCGGGCACACCATCAGGTAATCGCCGAACATGTACTGGTCCTCCACGCTGTAGGTGTTCACATCGTTCTGGTTTTCCAGCACCAGTGCCCGCATCATCGGCACACCTGTTTTATAGGTCTCAAAAGCGCTGCTGTAGATGTAGGGGATCATGCGGTAGCGCAGCTTATCATACTTGGTGAAGTTAGCCAAAGCCTCCTCGCCATAGTTCCAGGGCTCTTTGTAGCCGGGGTGGTCCATGCCGAACACGTGGGCTACAGGGCTGAACATACCAAACTGTACCCAGCGGATGTAGAGCTCCGGGTCGGCCTTGTGCTCAAAGCCGCCCATGTTGTGCGTCCAGTAGCTTACCCCGCTGAGCCCGATGTTGAGGCCGGCTTTGATAACCGGGGCGAAGTACTGCCACTCGCTCGGCCAGTCGCCGGCCCAGATAAACGGATAGCGCTGGATGCCGGCATACCCTTCGCGGGTGTGGTTCATGCCGCGCATGCCGTTAAACTTACTGAACCTTTCGTAAGGGGCCTTGGCATAGGCGATGGGAAAGATGTTGTGCAGGCGCTGCGCTTCAGGACTGGTAGGGCCTACCTTTTTGCTTTCGTTGGCTTCCCGGCCAAAGGCGCTGCCTTCGTCTGTTTTCAGGAATTTGGCGCCGATGGAGGCAATCTTCATCACCGCATTATCCCACCACCAGTCTACAGCTTTCTCATCAAAGAAATTCACGAACTCGCCGGGGTTGGTTTCCTCCGGGTACACCATGCCTTGCTCCCGTGCCTGGTCCAGCAGGTTGAGGTGGGTCCCGTTGTCGTAGCGGCCCCGGATGTGCAGCCCCACCATGTTCAGGTTCATGGCATAAAGCTGCTCGAACATCCTTTCCGGATTCTTCATGTTCTCGCGCCACTCGTAAGAGGTGGCCCCGTTGCCCCCGCTCTTGCCAAACATACGCCAGGTAGAGTCCAGGTGCAGGATATCAATGGGAATGCCCATGGCCCTGTACTTGCGGGCCAGCTCTACCACATAGTCAGTGGAGGCCATCTCGGTGTGGCCCCAGGTGCCGCCGCTGTAGGTGCCCACGTGCAGACCATGCGCAAAGCGTGGCAGCAGCGGCGCTTTGCCGGTTAGCGTGGTGTAGTGTCCTAGTATCGCGGGAAAGTCAGGTCCGTAGATGAAGTAGTAATCCAGCTCGCCGCCCTCGGCCTCAAAGGCGTAAGTGTTTTCATCGGTGTTGCCCATGTCCCAGCGTGTGGCGTAGGGGTTGTGCAGGAAAATACCGTAGCCGCGCGTGCTCATAAAGAAAGGCACCGGAGCATAGTTGGCTTCCATCACGTTATAGGCCCCGATAATGTGCGGCTTGAGCGTGCCGCGCCCCACATTCAGGCGCAGCTCTTTGCCCCGCTGGTCCACGAAATCCATGCGCTCGCCGAAACCAAAGAAATGCTCCTCGGGCATCAGCTTTTTGCGTGTGCCCACCACCTTGTTTCGCTTGTAGGCACCCTCACTCTGCCCAAAGGATTCGGTGGAAAGAATATCACCTTCCTTGTTGGCGATCTCTAAGGTGAAGGGCGCCTTACGAACTCTTACCTGCAAAGCATCGGTGCTTAAGGTATAATTGCCGGATTTTTTCTTCACGTCTACCTTAAGCGGCGTCCAGCTGTGCTGCACCACCATGTACGATTCCTCCGGCTCGAACTCCTCTTCCCAGGTGGTGCGGATGCGCACCATTTCAGGCGTGCAGAACTCGAGCTGCACCCGGGCATTGTCGGTGGAAAAGGTGAAGGTGTTTTGCTTTTGCTCTGGTTTCCCCTTCAGGTTGCCAATGCCCTGCCGGGCCTGGCTGCAAAGAGGGAAAAGGAAAAGGAGGAGCAAAAGGGAGAAGCTAGGTCGTATCATAATCAGGCTTTATTGTTCATACATCGCTACAGGTGCAGCACTTTATCAGCTATCCTAAAAATAAGATGTTATTTTTAAACCGCTATCCTGCCCTGTCCTGTAGCCCTGCAGGGTGGTATGCAGCAGCAAGCGCACCTCGAAAAAAGAAGGCCGGCTGCAGAAACAGCCGGCCTTCGGGAAACCTTTCATGCAGCCTTACTGCTTCACAATGCGCCTGACCATTTTATAGGTGGAGGTCTGCAGCACGCAGAAGTACACCCCCGGCTTCAGGGAGGCGAAGCGGGCGTCGGTGGCGTTCCACTGCAGGCGGTGCAGCCCCGCCTCCAGCGTCCCGCTTACCAGCGTGTGCAGCCGTTGTCCGTTCACCTGGTCGTAGATGGCGATGCTCACCTGGTCACGTTTTTTGAGCTGCAGCTCCACGTGGAGCTGATCAGAGAAGGGGTTGGGGTAAGCGTAGAACATGCCCTCTTTCGTCTGCTCCTCCAAATCAGAAGTCGCAGCGGTCGTGAAACGCCACACGTCACCTTCTACCACGTCGCCGCCGTCCACGGCGTCCACCCGCCAGAAGTAGCCTGTCCCGTGCGAGAGGTTCTCCAGGACGTAAGCACTCTGGGTCAGTCCCGCCGCCTTGAGCTCCAGCGCATCGGCAGCAGTGCCCAGGTAGAGGTTATAGGCCGGGGCATCGCCCTGCCAGCCCAGCTCCACCATGTCTGGCTCAACAGCTGTGGCCAGGTCGGCCGGCGTCGGGCTTGTGGCCTGGCTGATGAGCGGGCTGTTCTGGTACAGCAAGGCGATCTCCTGAGGCGACAAAGCATAGTTGTATACCTTGAACTCATCCAGCGCGCCTTTGAAGGCAACATTAAAATCCCGGGAGTTGCCAATGATAAGCGGCTCTGTCTGCCCGATGCCTCTGCTGGTGTTATCGTTTGCCTCTTTTGCCAGCATCCCGTTCAGGTAAATGCGGATCTTTTTATTTTCTGCGTCCCGCACAGTCACCACGTGCACCCACTCGTCATTCAACAGCTCGGTGATGGTGATGCCCACCTCGCTCTTTTTCCTGTCGTCGTCCACGGCAAAGCGCAGCAACCTATCCTTTAGCTCCAGCCCGAACCATTGCCCGGTGGCCCCTTCAAAGGCGCTCCTGGAAAAGGTGCCTTTGTGAAACAGGTAGGCGTGCCCGCTTTGCATGGAGGTCTTCATCCAGAACGACACGGCAAACGAGTTCTCGTCGAAGTATAGCTGCTCCTGGTGCGGCACATGGACGTGGGTGGTCGTGGTAGAGGTATTCAGGTCGAGGGCATTCTTTTCCATCCCGGCTACCCAGGCGTGTGCTTCACTGTTGCGCAACTCTCCGCTATTTGCAAACTGGCTGTAATCTGTCACAAAAATACCACTCCCCTCATCCATTTTCCAGTCCCCCACCTTGCCCGAGCGAACGAGCTCGCCTGTCGTAAACGTCCATACTTGCCCTTCTGTTCTCCCGATCTCGTTCGAGGCATCTACCCGCCAGAAATAGGTGGTGTTGCTTTTGAGTTCGGTGATGTGAAAGGAGTTTTCCGTCCCATCTGCCTGATGTGCCAGCTTGGTAGCATCGGTGCCGAAGTACACATGATACGAATCGGTACTCTCGCTGCCGGTCCACCGCAGCATCAGGTGGTCCATGCCGTTATAGAGGGCGGCATCGGCAGGAGCGGCGCCGGCTGGCGCAGCGGGAGCGGTAGGGATAGGAGGCGTGCTAACCAGGACTGGCGAAGTATAGCCAGAGGCCTCAGACCCGCTCAGCGACTGCAGGCGATAGGTATACTCTGTTTCCGGCTTCAGGTTGGTATCGGTAAAAGCCAGGGTGCTGGCTGGCAAGGTGGCGACAACAGTATAAGCTCCTCCGTTTTCTGAGCGCTCTAGCACCGTTTGCGCCGTGCTGCCTTCTTCCACTTCCCACACCAGCTCAACGGTGGTGGGT
Organism: Pontibacter korlensis; assembly: GCF_000973725.1. Taxonomy (NCBI): domain Bacteria; kingdom Pseudomonadati; phylum Bacteroidota; class Cytophagia; order Cytophagales; family Hymenobacteraceae; genus Pontibacter; species Pontibacter korlensis. Next base: position 5,408,966 of record NZ_CP009621.1, read on the forward strand.
GACACACCCGCAATCCTTAGGCTGAAAGGCGAAGGCATAAACTCACCCGGACCGTTCACAATCAGGTCCTCCAGGTATAGCTCCAGGTTAGAGTAGCCGCTTGAGCCAATCACCTTGCCGTCCTCGGCATTATTTGGATCCAGATTGTGCTGCACCTCCCAATAGTCCGGGATACCGTCCTGGTCGGTGTCTGGGGCAGCGGCTCCACCTCTCACCTTGCCCGGACCGGCTGTGGGCAGGCTCATCTCGTCGCTGATGGTTTGCCCTTTGGTGCCCAGGGAGGTCAGCTCGTCGATGAGAAAAGCGTCGACCTCATCGCGGTGCAGCGAGGCGCCGACGTTCGCCACCACCCACTCGTAGGCCTGCTGCGGCGAGTGCATCGTCACCTGGGGAAAATCGAAGGGTTCTGCCATCCAGGTCACAGGGCCATATACTTCTGCCGGCACCACCGATCCGTCCAGCACGCCATTTTCGTTCGCATCGTGCCAGTTGTTTTCGGCAAACAAGTGAAAGTTCTCGTTTGCCCTGTTGAAAGGAGGCGTATCGCCGGTTTCGGGGCCGTCGATAAAGTAATTGTTCTGCACGTTGGCCTCCGACCGACCCTGCGAATCACCCAAGATATAACCGGCCACCGCCCAGTCGTAGACCACATTGTTGACAAACTGGTTCATGCCCTTCACCTTGGGGTTACGGGTATGGTTATCAATGTAAAGGCACCTTAAAATAGACACACCACCAGTAGACTGCACCAGCCCTCCGGTGGAGTGCGTTTGCAGCCCCTGCCCCACAATGGAGTTCTGGAGGGTCACATTACGCACATCCCCGTTGATGTCGAAGGTCCCGTCGCGCCCCCAGGTGATGGAGACGTGGTCGAAGATCATGTCGTGGCCGGAGGCAATGGCAATGGCATCCTTCCCGCTGTCGCCCACCTTGCCCATGCGGAAGCGGATATGGCGGGTAATGGTGTTGTTTGCCTCGGAATAAGAAAGGCCATTGCCGTAAACAGTGATGCCGTCTCCGGGGGCCGTTTGCCCGGCGATGGTGATGTTCGGGGAAACAATAATCCGGGAGCTGATACGGATAACGCCTCCTACATCAAACACCACCGTTCGGTTGGGCTTGCTCACTGCATCGCGGAAGGAGCCGGGGCCGCTGTCGTTCAGGTTGGTGACGTGGTATACCTCGCCGCCTCGCCCGCCGGTGGCAAAGCGCCCAAAGCCTTCGGCGGTGGGAAAAGCCAGTTGTTGTGCCTGCAGCTGGTAGGTAAAGCAACAGGCAAGCAGAAGCGCCAAGATGCGCAAGGCAGCACGGCAAGTGCTGAAAGAGTAAAACTTATGTTCCATAAAACAAGGTGTAAAAAGTGAAAAATGTCTTAGGTGGCGATGGTGTGAAAAGCCCGGGTATGGCTGAGGGTGGCTTGGTAGCGTACAACTGCCCCGGCTGTCAACCATCCGTGGTGTGATCAGCCCTGTGAGACAACTTGAACAAAATAGGATCAAAACAGAAGAAACCTGTCCTGCACTTACTTGATGCTGTGCTCATTACAAATGAACAAGGGCTGGCTATTTGCCGAGCCGGCCCTTGTTCATGCAGCCTTACTGCTTCACGATGCGCCTGACCATTTTATAGGTGGAGGTCTGCAGCACGCAGAAGTACACCCCCGGCTCAAGGGAGGCGAAGCGGGCGTCGGTGGCGTTCCACTGCAGGCGGTGCAGCCCTGCCTCCAGCGTCTCGCTTACCAACGTATGCAGCTTCTGCCCGCTTACCTGGTCGTAGATGGCGATGCTCACCTGGTCTTGGTCTTTGAGCTGCAGCTCCACGTGGAGCTGATCAGAGAAGGGGTTGGGGTAAGCGTAGAACATGCCCGCTTTCGTCTGCTCCTCCAAATCAGAAGTCGCAGCGGTCGTGAAACGCCACACGTCACCTTCTACCACGTCGCCGCCGTCCACGGCGTCCACCCGCCAGAAGTAGCCTGTCCCGTGCGAGAGGTTCTCCAGGACGTAAGCACTCTGGGTCAGTCCCGCCGCCTTGAGCTGCAGCGCATCGGCAGCAGTGCCCAGGTAGAGGTTATAGGCCGGGGCATCGCCCTGCCAGCCCAGCTCCACTGCCTCCGGCGCAACGGCTGTGGCCAAATCGGCCGGCGTGGGGTTAGTAGCTTTGCTGATGAGACGGCTGTCCCGGTAAAGCGCAGAAATCTCCTCCTCCGATAAGCTGTAGTTGTATACTTTCAGCTCATCCAGCATGCCTCTGTAAGGCCCGTTATAATTGCTGTTGTTGCCGATCACCAGCGATTCTGTTTGCCCGATGCCTGCACTCGTGTTGTCGCTGGCCTCCGACACGAGCGCCCCGTTGCGGTACAGGCGCAGCTTCTTGCTTTCCCTGTCTCTGATCACCACCACGTGCACCCACTCATCCGTCAGGAAAGTAGCGTTATTTGCACCTACCTCTGTTTTGGTGATGTTGTCGTCCACGGCAAAGCGGATCAGGGCGTCTTTCACCTCCAGCCCGAACCACTGCCCGGTCGCGCCGGTGGCATCGTTTTGGGAAAAAGTGCCTTTGTGGAAGATGTAGTAAGACTGCGGCGAACGGGCAGGCGTTTTTATCCAAAGCGAGACAGAAAAGGAGTTGTCGTCAAAGTACAGCTGGTCCTGGTGCGGCACCTGCACATGGCTGTTGAGCGCGGTGGTGCCCGTCAGGTCGAGGGCCCTGTTGAATTTACCCCTTGTCCATATGCTTCCATCTGTATTCTTAAGCTCGCCATGGTTGCCATACTTGCTGTGGTCCTGCACGCCAATGCCGCTGGCCTCGTCAAAGCGCCAGTCGCCGCGTATGCCCGTCTGGTTTAGCGTTGCCGTATTAAAAGACCATACCGCGCCTGTGGTCAACCCTACCTCGTTCTCAGCGTCCACCCGCCAGTAATAGGTGGTGTTGTCCGCCAGATTGGCGACCGAAAAAGAGGCAGCGGCTGCATCGCCTTTGAAGGCCAACTTAGCCGGGTTGGTGCCGAAGTATACTTTGTAGGTGTCGGTGTTGTCGCTCCCCGCCCAGCGCAGCGTCAGTTTGTCTGTGCCCTCGTAGGTGACGGCGTCGGCAGGCGCCGGATTGTAAGGCACCTCTGGCTTAGTGGGAATAGCGGGTGTGGCCAGGGCAAAGGGCATGCTGAAAGCCGACAGCGCCTCTCCCTGCAGAGTTCTGAGGCGGTAGAAATACCTGGTGTCCGGCTCCACGCTTTTGTCTTCATAAAAGGTCGTGTTAGCCGCCAGCGTGGCCAGTTCTGTGTAGGAGGAGTCATCTTCAGAACGCAGCAACAGGATAGCTGTCTCTCCCTCCGCATTATCCTGCCAGCTCAGGCGTACGGAAGAAAAGGTAAGGTCTTGCGCCATCATATGGGAAGGCGGCGTCAGGGAGTTAGTATTATCCGGTACAGTGGAAGTACCTGCCAGCCGCACCTCTGGCTGCAGCGGCAGGTTCATGTTATCACCCAGGTAGTAACTTACGTGCGGCGGCTGGTTATAGCCCACGTTTTGCCAGGCGATGGCCACCCGGTACTGCGGGTTATGCATGAGCGTGTACAGGCGGTAGTTGGTAGGGAAGGTGGTGGTATAAATGCGCAGGCTTTCGTTGTTGTCTTCCCTTACAATAAACTCCTCGCGCCAGTCCCCAAACAGGTCAGCCTGCAGGTTGGGCGTAGCCTTGGTGCTGTTGTTAGAGGAGGCCCCTGTAGCCGTCAGCAAGCGGCCTACGCCGTACTTGTCGATACGGTTTTCGTTGAGGAGCTCGCGCAACAGGTCGCCGTCCCACCAAATGGCAAAGTTTGTGGAGGCTGGGTTGCTCGTGGCGATCACCTCGCCCTTAATGTTGCGCACGCCGCCAAAGCCCCAGGCCTCAAAGCCCCGGTGCGCTGCCGTGATGTCGGCTGCCAGGCCACGCCCTACGTCGGCATTGGCTGTTTTCCAGAGAACCTCGCCTGTACGAGCGTCCCAGAGCGAGGCTCCCGGCGTAGCGGGTGTTTCGTGTATCGAATATACCTCCAGTCCCGGTCTGTCGGGGTCCAGGTCTGAGACGTGCTGCGCATCGCCGTGCTTGTGGCCCGTGGAGTAGAGGCCTGTCCCGTCGTGGTCCACGGCCATGGCCCCGTATACCACCTCATCCTTCCCGTCGCTGTCCACATCGGCAATGCTGAGACTATGGTTGCCCTGCCCTGCGTAAGCGCTGTACTCCGGGTCGTTCGTATCGAAGGTCCAGCGTTGGGAGAGCTGCCCGTTGCGCCAGTCCCAGGCCACCAGCACCGAGCGGGTATAGTAGCCGCGGGCCATCAGGATGCTCGGGCGCTCGCCGTCGAAGTAGCCCACACCTGCCAGAAAACGATCCACGCGGTTACCGTAGCTATCGCCCCACGAAGAGACATTGCCTCTGCCGGGCAGGTAATCCACCGTCGCCATGGCGCCGCCGGTTTCGCCGTTAAACACCGTTAAGAACTCCGGCCCGGCCAGAATGTAGCCGTCGGAATTACGGTAATCGGCACTGGCGTCGCCTATCACCACACCCGTGCCGTCTACGGTACCATCGGCGGTTTTGCAAACAACTTCGGCCTTGCCGTCGCTGTCGAAATCATACACCAGAAACTGGGTATAGTGCGCCCCGGCCCGAATGTTCCAGCCCAGGTCAATGCGCCACAGGTGCTCCCCGCTCAGCTTATAGGCGTCCAGGAAAACCTTCCCGGTGTAGCCCTTTTGCGAGTTATCCCGAGAGTTGGAGGGATCCCACTTCACGATTAGCTCATACTCCCCGTCTCCGTCCAAGTCTCCCACCGACATATCATTTGGAGAGTAGGTATAGCTGCTGCCGTTCACCGTGCCTCCTGCCGGCCGGTTGAGCGGCAGCGACATGTACGCTCCCTGCCACACCACGGCTTCCTCGGATGGGGCCTGCTCCTGCCCCTGCACTACGGCACGCACGTGGTAAGTGGCCTCGCTAGCGGCGCTTTTATCCACAAAGTTGGTAGACAGGACAAGCGGCTCGTCGTTGAGTTTGGTCTCGCCCCGGTACACATTAAAGGCAACATCCGAAGGATCAGTACCCAGCAGGCGCCAACTGATAAAAACCTGGTTGGCATTTTTTCGGACAGCTACTACTCCCCGATTCAATTCCTCCATATACCTTTTCTGGGCATTGGCAGCATTTACTATAAGAGAAAGTGCCAGCACTGCCAGAAGGAGGAGTCGGTATTGATTCTGATTTCCACTGATACTTGGCCCCTGTTGCTGCTGCGCTGTACCTGTGTATGAGCCTGTGTGTTGGTAAAACTGTTTCATGCATGGATAATTTTATGATAAACACTCTGTTCCACAGCACACGGCTTGACCTGCTTCGCCTTATGCACCATGGCAACCTGAGTCAAAATAGCACACAGCATACAGACTTCTGTCCTGCCCTATCCTGCAACAGCATAATTTTCAAGCGCTTAAAATAAAACTTCCCCTGCAAGTGCTATCCAGTAGCACTTGCAGGGGAAATATGATCAAGCCTCTGTTTTGCTAATAACCTTGCCCTTTAAGAGCCGGGGCCAGCTGCACACACCCGCCGTTCAAGTGTATGGACAGGCTAGTGGTCCAGCTAGGTTTTTCAGAGAGCAGGAACACTGCCATTTGAGCAAAGCCTGCGGTAATAGTCGACCGTTTCGTTTGCCTAGAGAAGTAGTCCTGATGAGAGTTTGCATGTTGGTCATGGGGTCAGGCTATTGGCAGTATCACGAACTATGCAATCAAGAAATTCGAATCGGTGAAAGCTGACCGTAGAGCTGTAAGCTGGCAAGCCTTCTTCAAGTGCCGAACCAGGATTAAGCCCAAGTCACGGGCAAAGCTCCAAAGAAGAACAGGGAAGTTACCAGCACCAATAAGCTCCAGGTGGTGCTACGTCTCTATTCTTGCTAATTTTCCATTGGCGTTGCTTTTGTTTTACACTCATGCCGTGGACTTATTTCTTGCTGGCAACAGGCTTCTCCAGTTCGTACGCTTGCTTGTTGATAATGACGTTCCTGAAGGTCATATTTTGAACATGGTCCACCTGTAGCGGCTCGTCCACGCCATTGATGGTGCAGTTGACCAGGCGCAGGTTCTCTACCGGAGACTCCTCGTATGCCTTAACCAGCACGGCATATTTTCCCCCGTCCTCTACCTGCAGGTTTTCAACTAACACGTTGCGGATAGTGGGCATGTGCTCGCCGGGCTCTTCATAGAACATATTACACTTGACGGCAGCCTCCTTATAGGTTCCCACCTTCACGTCTTTCATGAAAATATTTTCGATCACGCCGCCGCGCCGCGAGCTTGTCTTGATGCGCAGCACGCGGTCCAGGTTTGGGCTGTCCATGGTCAGGTTCAGGGCGTAAATATTGCGGGCCCCGCCAGAGATCTCGCTGCCGATCACCACGCCGCCATGCCCCTCTTTCATTTCGCAGCCTTCGATGATGATGTTCTCTGAGGGCTTGTTGATTCTTCTGCCGTCGTGGTTGCGTCCTGATTTGATGGCGATGCAGTCATCGCCGGTATCAAAGTAACAGTCTTTGATAAGCACGTTTTTGGAGGACTCCGGGTCGCAACCGTCGTTGTTTGGCCCCAGCGACACGATGCGCACTTTCTCGATCGTCACGTTCTCGCACAGTACCGGGTTCAGGTTCCACATAGGGGAGTTGATCATCTTCACGCCGCTGATGAGCACGTTTTTGCACTTGTAGGGCTGCACAAACTGCGGGCGCAGGTAATGGCCGGCACCATAAATCCTGGTGCGCGGGTCCTGTTCCTGGTGGTTTTGCTCGTGCAACTGGTTGCGGTCCGTGGTCTGTTTAGGCGTGCCTTCTTCCCAGCCGTAGCGCTTGGCACCGCACCAGGGCCACCAGTACTCGTTGTTGGCGTTGCCGTCCAGTGTCCCGTTGCCGGTAATGGCGATGTTCTCCTGCTCGTAGGCATAGATAAAAGGGGAGTAGTTCATCAGCTCCATGCCCTCCCAGCGGGTAAACACCACCGGCAGGTAGTCGGCCGTGTCGCGGCTGAAAAGGATGGTGGCCTCATCCTGCAGGTGCAGGTTCACGTTGCTCTTCAGGTGGATGGCCCCGGTCAGGAAGGTGCCGGCAGGCACCACCACCCGCCCACCGCCCGCCTCGTGGCAGGCTTGTATGGCCTTTTGAAAGGCCTCGGTGTTTTTCACCTCTCCCCCTTCCACAGCGCCATATGCGGTGATGGGGAAATCCCTGTCCGGAAACGTCGGAGCCTTTATCTGCGCGCGGATGTTCTCCAGTTCCTTCCAAGGGTCTTCCGTGGCAGCTTCCTGTTGGCTCTCGGAGCTCTTGCAGGCGTTGAGCAACACCAAAAGCAAGGCAAAGGTTAGCGCCAGGGGCGTTCCTAGGGTTTTATACTTTTGCTTCTTTCTTTTCATCGTGTAAGGGAGTTTACTTGTTTAGTTCCAGGCTAGCCAGTATGAAAGGCCCCGTGCCCTTAGGATCGTCTGTTCTGATTTTCTCGTTCACGTAGTACGCATAAGAGCCATCGCGGTCAGCACTCAGGCCCGCCACAGCGCATACCTGCGTCAGGTTTACCTCCCCGTCCGGCTGCACCTGTATCAGCTTCTCGGTGAGACCTTTAAAACCCTTCTCGGCCACCTTGCGGTAGCGTTTGTCCAGGTAACCCTTGTTGGCGCCTTTGGCCAGGGCATACACAAACATACTCGAGGCAGAGGCCTCCAGGTAATTTCCTTCCCGGCCTCCCTGGTCCACTACCTGGTACCATAGGCCTGAGGCAGCATCCTGGTACTTTTGCAGGGCCGGCGCCAGGCGCTGCAGGATCGCCTCTATGTCTTTTCGTTTCGGGTGATCGGGCGGGAAGAAGTCGAGCACATCCACCACGGCCATGGCATACCAGCCCATCGCCCGTCCCCAGAAATTAGGCGAGGTACCTGTCTTGGGATTGGCCCATACCTGCAGCTTGCTCTCATCCCAACCGTGGTAAAGCAAACCGGTCTTTGGGTCGCGCAGGTGCTGCTCCAGAAGCATCAGCTGCAGGGCCACTTCGTCAAAAGCTGCTTTATCGTTGAATGTTTGGGCGTACTGCGCCAGGAAAGGGCTGCCCATGTAGGCCCCGTCGAGCCACATCTGCCAGGGATAGCGCAGCTTGTGCCAGTAGCCGCCTTCCGTGGTGCGGGGCTGCCACTTGAGCTGGTTGCGCAGCCGCACGATCGCTTTCTTATACTTCTCGTCCCCGGTCTGTTCATAGAGGTTAAAGAGTATTTTGCCGGAGTTGAGCATGTCTATGTTGAAGGTGCCCACATCATAGGTGTTGATCGTGCCGTCCTCGTTGATCATCAGGTCAGCGTAAGCTTTGATATAGGCCAGGTACTGCGGGTCCTGCTTCTGCCGCCACAGCTTTTCGAAGGCATGCAGCACCAGCCCCTGCGGATAGCTCCACACCGGCTTTTTGGAGAACTCGATCATCCAGGGTTCGGGGTTGTTCTTCTGAATCGACAGCGCCATCCGCTCCGACCACTTCAGTGAAGCCGGAATGGTCGTGTCCCCTGCCGGCGGCGTGCTTGCCGTTAAAGGAAGCAACAGGGCCAGCAACAGACCAGGACATCGTTGTTTTCTAAGCTTGAAAAGTATCGTTCGCATCATGATACACGAGCAAATAAAGGGTGGCTTAACATCTGGTTATGGCATCTTGTGCAGGCCCTCCCAGCGTACCTTCCAGGTGCCGTCGGCGGGAAAGCCGGGGTTCGGGCGGTCCGGGGCACCGTCCCAGCCGGCCGCCATCATGGCGACCGCTGTAAGCAAGCCCCCGTTGCCCGGCAGGTAAATGCGCAGGCGCTCGTCCTGGTAGTTGTGCCCGTTCGGCAGGTAGGTGTTCTTCTGCACATCCATGAACAGGGCATCCACGGCCTTCCCCGGCTCATTCAGCCGGGCGGCCGACATAGCCATCAGCGGGTAGTCCCAGCCCCAGGTGGTGTCCCACTGCCACTTCTCAAGGATCTCGTTGTAGGTGTTTTTCATGATAACAGTGTCCACCTTCCCGCTCAGGGGCAGGTAACCGAAGGCCCCTACCACTGCCGGGTGGTCACGACGGTAAAAATCATCGGTATAGGCCTGCGGATGCGTGGCGCTAGGCAGGTACAAGCCGTCTTTCACCGCCAGCGGGGCCAGCTTGTCGATCACCTCCTGCCACTTCTCGTTCTCCGGCAGTCCCATCCTCTTACGCCACTCCTGCGCCACCGACAGGCCGTAGTTCCAGTAGGCCAGCTCAAACGGCGGATCATTCGTCTCGCGTGCCGGGAAAAGCTCCTGGGCCGGAATGATGGGCGAGGCCAGGTGATAGCGCTGATCCTCCTTGCTGTAGGTAGGGTAGGAAGCCATGAAGTCGGCGGTGGCAAAGATCAGGTCGTCATACTTCTCGAGCGTTTCCCGGGTAGGTTTCTGGCGGTAGGCCAGCTCGGCAAAGTAAATGATGTGTGGTTGTTGCCAGATCAGGTAGGGCCCTACACTGGAAGGGCTTTCGTTGCCCTCGGGATCCGTCATTTTCTGCCACCTTACCCCCTGATAGCCCTGCCATTCGGCTGTGGCCTTGGCCTTGGGCATTACTTTGGTGTACCAGGGAAGGCTTTTCTCTAACTGGCCCAGCCTGTTCCAGAGGGCAAAGTGCACGCCGTGCCACCAGTGCATTTCCAGGTGCGGCTTGCCGTACCAGCTGTTCATCGTCAGGCCGGTTTCCTGCGGCGGCAGATCGCCCGTGCACTGGATCTTGGTCAGGTACTGCGAGAGCACCACGCGGCGCTCCAGCTCCTTTGCCCGCGGGTCTGTGGAGCCGGAAAAGTCGATCGCACCGCCTTCGGTCCAGTACCTCTCCCACTCTTTTTCGCTGCTGGCCTGCGTTGCCAGGAAGTCAGGTGCTTTGCCGGCAGGCTGATCCTGGCTGAACATCACGCTGAAGGCCATGCTTTCCTCTTCTGCCGAAGGGGTCAGCTCAAAATGGTGCCTGGCTTTCTCGGTGAACTGCCCCTTTTCGTTCCAGCTGATGTTGGTGTAATACACGGTTGAATCGAGCTGGCGCTTTAGCTGCACCTGGTTGGCGCCGGACTCGGCACGGGCCATGGTGGTGGTATGCTTGTCCTGGTTCTGCCAGTTATAGCCGGGGCATACGTGGCAGTTGGCTCCGTACGGAAACTTGAGCGACACCCTCAACCGTCCCTTCGAAATGAGCGGCGAGGTGATACGCGCGGAAATAGCATCTTTTTCCTGGTGCCCGTAGAGCTCCACCGTCACCGGTTGCCCCTCCACCTCATACTTGCTTTCGATCTTGCCTGTCCAGAGGTCCAGCTTCTGATCTATCTTCTGCAGATCCTGCACCTCGACCTCCTGCCCGTTCTCTTTTAGCAGCACCAGCCCCACCACACCCAGGTGCAGGCGGTGCGGATTGGTGCGCAGCCAGTTCATGGCATCCACCTTGCGGCCCTTGCCCTTGTGCTGCACCGGGAACGGGATCACACGGCCATTGGCCGCGGTATCGTAACGGGCCACATCCGCCAAGGTATAGTTCTGGTCGGTGGGCACCACATGCCAGCCCCATTGCGACTGCGTGCCCAGCGACACGCCGTTCTCATAGTAGGCCGGGAAGCTCTGCAGCCCCGACACATCCACAGTATAGGCAAAGTCGCCGTTGCCAACCGAAAGCGAGGCCAGGGTATCCGGCTGGTGAAGCCTCACGTTGTGGCGCGTGACCAGGGCGTGACGGTCAATTTTCTCTCCTTCGTTGCTGCCTGTCGTGCTGTCGGAGGTGCTGCAGCCCGCCAGGAAGGCCAATGCCGCTCCCAGCATACACTTGGCCAGGCCTTGGGCCCTGTGCTTTAACATTTTCTGATCCATGTATCCTTTTGCCGTTTAAGGGTCTGTTCGGTAATTCCTGTTAGCTCTTCTTTATTTGCTTTTCCGGTGCGATCCGGAACACGTAGGTACTAGAGGTCATGTACTTGCCGCCCTGCGAGGTCAGGAACAAGTGCGTAGGCTGGCCGTGTTGCAGTAAAAGCTGCGGGCGCTCAAAGCGGCCATACTTGGAAAGGTGCCTCGGGGCCGGCGGCTGCGCAAAGTAATGGTCGGTGTTATAATAGGCCACCTGTGGCTCACTCCACTTGGTCCCGTTCCCGGACTCCAGGTACAGGCCGTACTGGTGGTTGAAGATGCCCATATCGCGCATCACCATTTTAAACCTGCCGCCCTCGTGCCACACATAGCCGTCCTCAGCCTGTATGTTGTTCCCCCTGCCGGAGTAATCCAGGACAGGATTGCCCTCATACCGCCTGTAAGGCCCTTCCAGCTTTTCGGCAATGGCCAGGCCATACTTGCGGTTGCCTCTTATTTTCGGGTCTGTATAGTTTTCGTACTCGCTCGTGTTCCAGGACTTGTAATAAAGCCAGTACTGCCCGTTCGGGTGCTTGATAAAGCTGGGGTTAGAGGTACAGTGATCGTCCCACGCCCCTTCCGGCCCTGCCTCCAGTAAAGGCTTGTCGGGTCTTGTCCAGGGGCCGTAAGGGGAGTCGGCTACCGCCATTCCTACCCGCTTGGTGTTGGTGCGGCGGTTGGAGTTGCCCATGTACAACAGGCAATATTTGCCGTCTATGTACTTAATGTGGGGGTTATGGCAGGTGGTGCCATCCCAGTGTCCCTCGCCCCTGGGTGCCAGCACGGTGGAAACATATTGGAAGGGAGACTCAGGGGTATCGGCGACGGCATGCGCTATCTCAGAGCTGTTGATCCAGCCGCCCATGCCTTTTTCGGCTTTCCACCGGGAGTAAAACACATGCACTTTGCCGTCCGGCCCCATGATCGGGCTGGTGCCCCACACGTAATAGCCTTCCGTTTCCAGAGCCCTGCCCACCGGCTTTAGCCGCTTGCTGAAATCAGAGGCCATCGTATTATCCGCAGCACCCAAAGCCCTGGCCTGGGCCAGATGCCCGGCACAGGATAAGAGTAGAGGCGAGAGCGCACTGAGCTGTAAGAATTTGCGTCTGTCCATGGTTCTTGTGTTCCTTCGTTTGAGCGAAGCCTACTAAAAAAACTGCTCTTGACTTAAAGCTAAAGGTTCGTGCTGAGCAAACTATCCTGTTGTGTCCGGTGGTGATGCTGGCCATACACAGAAGGCCTGGTTGTGCCAGGCCTTCTGTAATAATCCTTCCTTTAGTATCCGGGGTTCTGCTCTGCCGCTTTTGCATCCGGTGTTAGGGGCGCTCCGTCGCGGTAGATCCTGTCCAGGTGGGACTGCGGAATCGGGCGCAGCTTATGGTAATCCTGAATGTTGACGGCATCCTGGTTAAAGTGACGTGCCCTGTCGATGAGCAACTCAGTACGCACCAAATCCTCCCACCGGTGAAATTCCCCGGACAGCTCACGGGCACGCTCGTTGAGCATAAAATGTATGAACCGCTGTTCTGTGGAGGAAGCTGTAGGCGGGTACAGCTCCCCTGGGTCAGATAACACGTCATCGGTGACCATGATAGCCTCATAGGTGCTGCTTTGGTCGCCCTTGGCTCCACCCTCTACCTGCCAGTATTGTGCTGGCTTCTGCTCTCCGGCTTTATAAGCCGCACGCTGGCGCAGCACATTTACCAGTTCAAAGGCTTTGGCCAGGTTCCCCATCCTGCCGTAGGCTTCCGCTGCAATAAGGTAGGTTTCGCCAAGCCGGGCATACACGCCGTCCCGGGAGCCCTTCCGTTCGTTGATGTCTGGCCTCAAGGGATCCAGGTGTTTGAGGAGCGTCGGAAACTTGCCCCGTGAGAAGCCCTGCTGCAGGTTACCGGAGGCATCGGTATAATAGCGCGCATACACCTTGTACGGAGTCCTGTTGATTTCCTCCTGCGTCAGTGCTGTCTCTGGCGTGTTCACCACCAGGTAAACAGCCGTGTCTCCTACCTCATACTTTGGCTGGCCCACCAAGTCCTGCGAAGGCGCGTACTGCGAGGTCCAGGAAGGAATGCTGGCGGCATTGTTGCTGATGTAGGCCAGCTTAAAGCTCTTGTAAAAGCGGGAGTCGTTTTTCCGGTCAAATACATCGAGGGTATAGTCGGTTGGTTTGACCCTGCGGTAGGGACGCCCGTTGAGCACATCGCGCTTCATGCCGGGCTCATTGTCATAGTACATGATAAAGTAGAGGTGGGTCCAGTTACCCCTGGCTCCTTGCTGGATCGGGTCGGAGTTGAACTGCGTTGAAAAGACCGTCTCTACGCTCTGCCTGTTGTTGATGTCCCACAGGTCGGCAAAGTCCTGCTCCAACTGGTACACCCCGGAGTTGATCACCGACTCGGCATAGTAGGCCGCACTGTCCATGTCCGTGGGTTTCTGGCCGCGCTCATCCTCCACGGCGCTGCCCCTGGTCAGGTATACTTTGGCCAGGTAGTGCTCGGCGGCTCCTTTGGTGGCCCTGCCATAATCGCTCTGGTTGAGCGGCAGGTGCTCTGCCGCAAACCGCAGGTCGTTGATGATTGCCTCATACACGGCAGGCACCGGGGTTCGGGTAAACTCCAGCTTTACGCCCTCGCTTGGCTCGAGTAGTAAGGGAACGGCGCCAAACTGCTGCACCAAACCAAAGTAGTAAAAGCCCCTGAGAAAGCGCAGCTCCGCTATCCGTTGGTTCTTGCCCTCCTCGGTACGGTAAAGGCCGGTGCCCTCTATGCCCGGAATAAGTTTGATGCCCAGGTTGCAGCGGTTGATCCCGTCGTACCAGTCGGTCCACATCTGGTTGACAGTACCCTCAGAGGAGTTCAGGTCCGAGTTGTAGACATTGTAGCGGTACTCGGAGGGCTGGTCGCCGTGGGTGTAGGTATCTACGCCGTAGTTGAAAAACATAAACGAAGAGCCGCGCTCATACTTGATGCGGGTTTTCTCATAGGCGGCCCGCACCAGGTCTTCCATGCCTGCCTGGGTGGTGTAATGGTCATAGGTCAGGGTGGCGACCTGCGTTTCTTCCAGGTAATCCTCACAGGAGCCCAGGGTCATCAGCATGAGGAGGCAAGCGCCGAGCTTTTTTATGTTGTGTGTATTTCTTTTCATGGTGGTTCTGGCTTAAAGGGTTATTCTGGTTCCGAAAACAAAGCTCTTGGCGCTGAGGTTGTCCCCTCCGTTGGCTCCTTCCGGGTCCAGGAGGTTGAAGTCCGTGAACAGGAAAGGATTCACCGCATTAAAGTACAGGTTGATCGTCTTGGCCTTTACCTTGGAGACCAGGTTCGTGGGCAAAGTATAGGACAAGGCGATGTTGCGGATCTTCACAAAGGAGGCATCCTGGTACATGAGCGCGGAGTAATACTCCGGGAACTCCTGGTTAAACCGCGGCTGTGGGTACTCGTTGCTCGGGTTTTGGGGCGTCCAGTAGTTCACGTCCAGGTTCGGGAAGCGGCCCGAGAGCGAGGCCAGCGTGGCGCGGTAGTGGTTGGCACTGGCCATCTGCCCGATCCTGGCATACACCAGCACCGACAGCTTCAGGCCCTTGTAAGAGAAGGTGTTGTTGATGCTGCCCGACCAGTCCGGCACGGTGGAGCCCAGGTAGACGTAATCGTCTGCGTTGAACTTGTTGTCTCCGTTCGTATCGGCCACCCGGATCATGCCTGGCTGCAGGGTGTTGGCCCCATTTTCGCGGTAACGGGTCAATACCTCCACATCTTCCGGGGTGTCTTGCCAGATACCGTCAAACTGGTAGTCGTAGTACACGTTCACGGGTTTGCCGATAAACCAGCGGTTGCCGACATCGTCGTTGGCCCCACCGTACAGCTCGGTAATCTCTTCCTTGTTTTTAAAGTACACGATGTCTGTGCTCCAGGCAAAGTTCCCTGCCTCCACGTTGATTGTGGACAAAGAGGCCTCTATGCCGGAGTTTCTGGTGGCCCCCACGTTTGCCCACACGTTGTCAAACCCGGAGGCAGTCGGGATGGCACGCTCCATCAAGAGGTCTGTTGTGTTCATGCGGTATACTTCCACGGTTCCCTGGATCCGGCCCTGCAGGATGCCAAAATCAAGCCCCAGGTTTGCCTGCCGCGTTTTCTCCCAGCCCAGGCCCGGCGTGGGGATCGTAGCCGGCCGGTAACCGAAAGCGGCATCATCCCCCCAGGAGTAAGGCGTGCGCCCCAAGGTGCCCGTCGTCGCATAGGGGCCAACAGCTGAGTTGCCCGTCAGGCCATAGCTGTAGCGCAGCTTCAGCTGGTTAAACATGCTGACGTTCTGCATAAAGGGCTCTTCCAGGATCTTCCACCCTAGCGCAACGGACGGGAAGAAGCCCCATTTATTGCCGGGGGCCAGTACCGAGGAGCCGTCATACCTGCCGGTCAGGGTTACGAGGTAGCGGTCTTTGAAACTGTAGTTCGCCCTTCCCATAAAGGACATGAGCTTGACCAAACTATAGTTGCTTCCAAACCCGTTGGGCGAGCCGATGTTGGTAGACCCGATGTTATAGAATAATTGGCTGTCGTAGGGCAGGTCGATGGCTGACACGCCGATCGATTCGTACCGGTCGTTCTGTATACTTTGCAGCAAGGTTAGCCCGATGGTGTGGTCTTTGAGCTTTTTATCATAGAACAAGAGGTTTTCCAGCACATAAGAGAAGCGCTGCTCCTGGCTGTTGTTCGCATAAGACGTGCCGCCCTGGCGTTCGGAAGACTCCGAGGCCTGGAACACGCCGGTACGCCGGTGCCGGAAGTCGGGGCCGAAGTTCACGCGGTACTTGAGGGCATCTGAGAACTTCAGCTCTCCATAAAAGCTACCGAAATAGCGCGTTGTCCGGCGCTCATTCACGATGGCCTCCGGGTCGAGCACGGGGTTTACGATGTTGATGTCCCCGCCAGGCAGGAGAATAAAGTTGCCGTCGGCATCGTAGGGCACCGCGATCGGGATCTGGTCCACCGCCTTGCCGTACATGTTCACGCCATAGTTCTGCTCGCTCAGGCTCACGTTATTGGAGCCCCCGACCGTGATAAAGTTGTTCACCTTGTAGTCAAGGCTCAGCCGGGCATTGTAGCGGGTATAGTCCTGCCCTAGCTGTATGCCCTCCTGGTCCAGGTAGCCACCTGAGAACAGAACCCTGACCTTCTCATTGCCTCCGCTGATGCTCACCTCATGATTCTGCGTCACGGCAGTACGGAGCGCCATGTCCTGCCAGTTGGTGGTGCGCACATTTGATCCGTTGTAGATAGGAATCTCGTCTACCCCATAAAGTGCTTTCTCCTCGGGTGTGGTGGGGCGCATGGCCGGAACCTTATTCTCCAGGTCCACCCACTCGTAGCCCATTGCCACAGACTCCCACATATTCGGGTCCTGGTTAAAGATCTTGAAGTCATCCGCCGGGTTGGGGTAAAGCGTGGAGTAGCCGTCGATGGCCCGGTTGGCCTCCCGCCTGAATTCGGCAAACTCACCGCCGTCAAACATGTCCAGCTTCCGGAGCGGGCTATCAAAGCTTACGTATCCATGGTAAGAAACATCGGTAACACCCTGGCGGCCTCTTTTCGTCGTGATCAGCACCACCCCGTTGGCTCCTCTGGCTCCATAAATAGCCGTGGACGAGGCATCCTTCAGGATTTCGATGGAAGCGATATCCTGCGGGTTAAAGTCGTTGATGCTGCTGCCCTGGGCAAGCGGAATACCATCGACCACATACAGCGGCTCGTTCGAGGCCAGCAGCGAGCGGTTGCCCCGGATCCGGATGGAGGGCATCTCTCCTGGCCGGTAGGTGCCCTGCGCGATGTCCACGCCAGCGGCACGCCCCTGCAAGGCCTGCGTGGCGTTCTGCACGGGCACCTCCTGAATTTGCTCTTCGGTAACGGATGACAGGGCCCCGGTTACATCGCTTTTGTTTTGGGTGCCATAGCCCACCACCACCACCTCTTTCAGCGCCTTGTTGTCCGGCTGGAGCGTCACGCTGACGGAGGCCCTGTTGTTGAGCGCGACCTCCTGTGCCACGTACCCGACGTAGGAGAAGACCAGCGTGGCGTTCCTGTCCGGGACTGTCAGGGCAAAGCTGCCGTCCACATTAGTTGCCGTGCCGATGGTGGTACCCTTGACCAGCACCGTCACCCCGGGCAGAGGCTCTCCATTCTCCCCGGTCACGCGGCCAGAGACAGTTTCCTTTGCCTCAGCCTGGGGCAGGAGCATGGACGAATGCCATGTGGCTGCTGGTCCTGCTTTCGCCTGCCCCTTGCCGGGCACCACCCCTAACAGGGGTAAGGTCAGCAACATGTACCATACGTGTAGTTTTTCCCTTTTCATAACGATAGATGATTTGCTTAGAACAGATTTCGATTATGTCGATCTGTCTAAAGCTATCACATCTACCTTCGGGAATTATCCTGCTGCATCCTGCTGAGCCACAGCGACGTTCACACTTGCCAGGCGCTTTACCAGCCACCTTCTCTTTCGCTTATGGATAGTGCATCGAAACGAACGCTTCAGCGGTTTGAGTGGCAAGGTGTCCTAAGGCCTGGGATGAAAAGGGCATGGTGGGAGTCGTGCGACGATCACGCATTTTTCATTCCAGGCATAGCTGGTGTTGGAAAGGATGTGACAAAGCCCTTCAGGCAGGCAAGGTCCTGTTAACTGTCACTGTGAGACTGGCGAGCAGACGCAATAGCCACACCTTAGGTAGCATGATGGCACTCCCAGCTCCTTTGTTGTGGATCATCATAGCGGTAAAAGAGGCAATAAGACAAGCGTAAACCCTCTTGAGGCTTTATTCCCTGCAGTCCCTCTGTCTCCAAGGGAACTGCAGAGAGTGAAGCTTAGAGATTCCTCCCCAGCCCTGCGGTTGTGCTGTGTGGCGTAATCGTCACCGGCCCCAGCAGACCGGAAGGCATGGGCTGCCAGCCGGAGGCATCGAATGGCTTATAGTTGATGTTCACAAAGTTGATTTCATGGTAGTTGCGCCACGAAATGCCTTTGCGGTCCATGTCGCGGATGCGGTTGGCCATCAGGTTGGCCACCTCTATTTTCAGGGTGTTGCGGCCCGGCTTCAGGTGTGCACCTATCCTTGCCCGGAACGGGATGCCCCACAGCAAGCCTACTTCCTGCCCGTTCACCCATACCCGCGCGCTCTCGTGCACCTGGCCCAGGTCCAGTACGTACTCGGCAGCCTTTCTGGAAGGCAGCTCAAAGGTCACAGTATAGGCTCCGCTTCCGGAAAAAGCGGTGGCTTTAGGGTCAGGCAGCGCAGTCCAGGACACCAGTTCTGTTAACTTTTGCGCGGCCGGGAGCTCGGGGCCTCCTTCTGTAAAGCGCAGTGTCCACTCGCCCTGCACGGCTATCGGCGCCCCGGCTTTTTCCAGGTAAGCCCATGCAGTGGCCACAGGTGCTTTAGCATTTGTAGAGGCCCAAAGGATGAGCGCCTCTCCCGGCTGCAACTGAACACGCACCTGCGTTCTGTCATGCCCTGTTGTAAAGGCGGCCAGGCCTGCCTGGGTGCTCTGCGGGTCCATGATGGTGACCGAGCTGGCTTTCATGTTCAGGGGAATAACCTGGTCGATTGCCTTGGCTGTATGGTTGACCAGGTAGTAATACTTGCCGCCTTCAGTTTGCCGACGGATAAACTTAAGCCCTGTATCGGTTAGGGCCTCGCGGTGGATATTGGCAAAGGCCAGCGCGCGCTGCACATCCTTTGCCAACAGGACCTGCCCCTTTCCTGTTGCAGCTTGCTTGATCCCATCGCCCCTGTCTGTAAACTGCAGCGACCGCGTTAGTTGCTGCAGCTTTTCCTTTTTGGGTTCCAGCTGGCTCAGGCCCGGCACATCGCTTGGCAACTCCTCCAGCACCACCGTGGCTCCTTCCCGGGCCAGCCGCAAGGCATGTTCCAGGGTAGCGGGCGGCATAAAGTCTGTTTGCGGGATCACCAGCACCTGGTAAGGAGCCGCTGCAGGCGATGTGCTGATCCTGCCCCCTTGGCCTTTCGCCCCGCTTAACAAGGCGTCCGAGACAAAATCCAGCGAGTAGCCCTGCCCGGTCAGCTGCTTGACCTGCTCGTAGAAAGGCGTCGGGTGCAGCCACTTGTCGATGCCGTGCACTGTCAGCATGCGCAGCCTCCCCTCTGCATCGTTCCACACATCGTGCACCGGCCAGTAAACGAGCACTTCGTTATCAGATTTCCCGGTCTGCAGGATGGATTGGCAGCGGGCGATGTAATTATTGATGCCGCTGAAGTGCGGCCAGAGGCTGTTGGCAGGCGTCAGGTTAAGCGAGGCGTAGAACAGCCAGCCCGGCCAGGGCACATCCTCCGGCGAGTAGGTCACGCCGTGGTAGAAGACATGGTTTACGCCAGCCAAAAACACCTGCTCCACCTCCGGCTTCATCTGTGAAAAGGACGTTTTAAAGTGCTCTCCGAGCCAGGTAAAGGTCTCGCAGGAGGTAAGCTTTTTGCCCGTGACGTGCGCCGCCGAAGAGCCAAACTTGAGCATGATCGGGTCCGGGTCCACGTTTCGGATGTCGGCGCTGTCGCGGCGCAGCCCGGGGATGGGGAAATAGCTGGAGCCAAAGGTCTCCACTTCGGGAATATCCACAGCAGCGTACAAATCGAGCAAATTACCCGGGGAGCCGTGGGCCTGGTTTTTGGTGATGCTGCCCTGCCCGTGCGCCCACCCAGACCAGCGCCTGGTGAAGTTCTCGAGGAGCATTTCGCTCATGGTCTGCCGGTAATCCGCTTTGAGGCGGGCCACGGTTTCAGACGCTTCCTCGCTCAGCAATTCCCGCAGGTAGCGGCGCAGGTCATAGCCTCTGCGCGTTTCGAACTCGTTGAAAAAGTCAGCCGACCAGTCCGCCCCGTATACTTCGTAGCTATCGTTGTAGAAGGCCCTTACGCCATGCTTGTCTCCGTTAAAGGCCTTTTGGAAGCGGGCAAAGTATACGTCGGCGGCATCCCCGGAAAGGTGGTCCAGGGTATAGCCCACGCCGCCTGGAGCCGCCCGTTTTACCTTCTGCCGCGTCTTGCCGTTAAAGGCAGCGTAAATCGTCCAGTCGCCTGCGGCAGGTCGCCAGTTCAGCTTTCCTTCCGCGTTTACCTTGTCTAACAGGTTGAGAATTTTCCCCTCATCACTATAAGCCGTTAAGGCTAAAAGCGCCGGCTCCAGGTCGCCTTGCTTGGGGTCCTGTACTTCCAGCTCTTCCTGTAGTTGTTGCCCGCCTTTCAAGGTATAGGTTTGTACGAGGAGCTTGGAGGCCGCATACGCGGGCGTGACCTGCGGACCACCATAAGGCCAGCCGGTCCCCTGGGTCATGTCCACGCCCATTCCTGATTCACCCGCTTTCTTCACCGTAAAATCGAGCATGTGCATCCACTCAGGCGAGAGAAAATCGATGTAGCGACTCTCATAGCCTTTCGCGCCATAGATTGGCGCAATCTCAACGCCGCCCAGGCCCACCGAGGCATACGCTTCGAGCAAGCGGCTGATGTTTTGCTCGTCCACGGCGCTCCCCATCCACCACCAGCGCGTCCAGGGGCGGTGCTCTTTTTGCAGGGCCGGCCATACTTGCTCTTGCTGGTGGGGGGCCTCCACAGCCTGGGACGTGGCT
Source organism: Pontibacter korlensis (assembly GCF_000973725.1). Lineage (NCBI taxonomy): Bacteria > Pseudomonadati > Bacteroidota > Cytophagia > Cytophagales > Hymenobacteraceae > Pontibacter > Pontibacter korlensis. Next base: position 5,429,529 of record NZ_CP009621.1, read on the forward strand.
TGCGGCTGGCTACAGTTAGTTAAGATCAGGGCGCAAAGTGCAAGCGCGGTGAGAAGTTTGTAGGTATGGATCATAGGTCGGGGTGCTAGAATTCTACGCTAAATAAAACACTTTTTGCAAGGGCACCGTGACGGGTGTCTTGTCCGAATGCGTTTCCATGATATCGGCCATGAAGGCCCACCACTTCTGCACAATTTCTGTTTTTCCCAGCTCCTGACAGGAGGTACCGCTCCGTTTCTGCACGGCAAACAAGGTGCTTGTCTCCGGATCCTGGAAAATGGCATAATCGCTGATGCCGGCACTTTTCAGCGCTTGCGCCAGCTCAGGCCAGATCGCCTGGTGCCGCTTTTGGTACTCCTCCTCAAAGCCCGGCTTGAGCTTCATTTTAAAAACCACTTGTTGCATGGGTATCTTGCTTATACTTGCCTGATGATGTCCTTACATTACTAATTTTTATCAAAACAGCTCATCCACTACCGGCCTTACATACTGCTCTTCCTGGCTCTCCTGTGGTTTAGGCAGGCCGAAATAGAAGTATAGCGTCCGCTTGGTGGGGCCGTTTACTTTGTTCAGTTCACTGGTTGGCCCAAGTACAGGCGTGTTGGCATTGATGTTCAGTGCCAGCTTGGTGCCGATAGGGGGAATCCTGTCGAGGAGCGAAAAGTTGCCCTTGGGCAGCGCTGGATGCGGGCGATCCCCGGACAGGCCATAGAAATCAAAGAGGCGCACAAACAAGTCCTCCTCTTTGCTGGCCACGGTAAATTTGCCCTCCACTGTGCTGAGCTGCAGCCAGGTAATATCGGAGAAGTAGCCCTTAAACTCCGGGAAAATCCAAGGAGCGCTGCCGGTTTGGGTGTTGTTGTAGAGGTTTTCCCACACGTTGTAGTAGCCGCCCATCATCCTGTTTTTCCAGACGCGGAACGGCCCGTTGCCCAGCCACTTGGCGCTCAGCACAAAGCTTTCCGGGTAAGTAAAGCTGATGCCCGTGAAAGGATACTCCCCCTGCAAAGTATAGGTATACTCCAAACTGAGCCAACCACTGCCGAACATTTTCCACTTAGCATACTGCAGCTCGCCGCTGTAGCGCACCTCCACCACCTGGCCGTCCGCTTCGCCATACTGCCGGATGCTTTGCACGGCAGCTTCCCCGGCAACAAGCACAGGACCGTCCTTGAAAGAAAGCTTCCCGCTGGCCGCGTTGTGCACTTCCGCGATTTGGCCGGTGCGCTTGTCTAGCTTGACGGTCACCTGCCCACCTGTCAGGGTGATGAGCGTGTCCTCTTCCATTGCCTTGAAAGTTGCCGTATCGGTAAAGCGCAGCACCTGTTGCAGCAAGGCCTCATTCGGCTTTACTTGCCACGACCACTTGTAGACCTGTTTTTCAAAGGGGTCATAGGCCGTGAGCAACAGCGCATCATAGTTTCGCCAGTCTTTGGGCAGGTCTAGCTTCAGGGTTCCTTTTTTACCGGGCGCGATGCCTGGGGAGCTGGCCCTGCCTGTTGCCGCAAGGGTATAGCCTGTGAACTGATCCTCCGGCTTTTTATACTTGACCAGCTCCCACTCAAACCGGCAGTCTTTCAGGTTGGTGAAATGGTAGCGGTTCTCGAGCGGCAGTTCGCCTTTGAAAGTGGCTGTAAGCTCCTGCTGCGCAATTTTTACGGGGGAGAAAATGGCCCGTACAGCGTAAAAGCTTCCCTCCTTCTCGCGGTGCGGCCCCACCAGCCCGTCCGGCGCGTTCACGCCGTTCACGTCTATCCTCCCGTTAAAGTCCGTTCGCACGAGCCCCTCATCTGAGAAAGCCCACAGAAAGCCGCCCCCTGACCGAGGGGAGTTCCAATGCAGCTCCCACAGATCGGCCAATCCGGCTCCGCCACCGCCATCGTCCTGGCTGTGCAGAAACTCGGTGGGCATGTAGATATTGCCTTCCTGCAGGATTTTTTGCGTGCTGTAATAATCTTCGTAGTGGTTGCAGTCGATGCCGTTGAAGGCATTGCCCGGGCGGTGGTGGGCGTGGATGACAGGGCGCCCGGAAAGGTCATACTTGCCGAAATCATCGTCAAGCGCTTTGTTGTGTCCGCCTTCGTTGCCGTTGCTCCAGAAAATAACCGAGGGGTGGTTCGCATCCCGCATCACCATCTCCCGCACCAGCTTACGGCCCGCCTCGGTGCTGTAGGCGTTCTGCCAGCCTGCCAGCTCATCCAGTACATAAAGGCCCAGCGAATCGCACAGCTCCAGGAAGCGTTTGTCGGGCGGGTAATGCGCCATGCGCACAGCATTCATGTTCATCTGTTTCATCAGCCGGATGTCGAGCAAATGCACCGCATCGCTCAGGGTGCGCCCGCTCTCTGGCCACCAGCTGTGCCGGTTCACGCCCTTCATTTTCACCTTCGTGCCGTTCACGTAGATGCCCTCGCCCTTCCGGATCTCCACCGTTCGGAACCCAAACTTTTCGGAGGTACGGTATACTTCCCGCGACCCGTCCTGCAAGAAAACTTGCACGGTGTAGAGGTTGGGGGTTTCAGAGGTCCACTGCCCGGGCTTTTTCACCTTTGTTTGCAGCTGCACGAGCGTGTCTGCTGGGCTTGCCGAGGCTGTGGCGCTTGCCACTATCTTTCCGCTGGCATCCTGAATGCGGGCCACTAGATTGAGTTTCCGCTGGATGCCGCGCAGGTGCACGTTCATGGCGAAAGCGCCGTCCGCTTTCGCGTCAATGGCCGTCCAGGTGATGTGCTCCCGGGGGACTGCCTCCAGGTATACCGGCCGGAAAATGCCGCCGAAGATCCAGTAGTCCGCCAAACGCTCAGCGTTGTTGACTGACTTGTCCGCCGACATTTTGCTCACCGTTACCTCCAAGAGGTTTGGCTTACTGAACTGCAGCTTACCCGTGATGTTATACTTAAAGCGGTAGAAAGCCCCCTGGTGCGTCGGCCCCGCCAGCTGCCCGTTTACCTTGACTTCGGCATCGGTCATCGCCCCCTCAAACACCAGGTATACTTCCTTCTCCTGCCAGGTGGCCGGGACCTGGAACCGGTGTTTGTAGAGGCCTTGCTCATCGGCGAAGCGGAAGTTCTTGCCGTAGGTTTTGTAGTCGCGGCCGTAGTTGTAGGTGCCAAAGCCTTGCTGCTCCCAACAGGAAGGCACCTCGATTGTTGTCCAGTAGCCACTTTTTCGGCCTTTCGTGCAGAAAAAATCCCAAGTTTTGGTGTGGTCCTTATCAGTGCCGGAGAGGTACTGGATTTCCTTCGATTGAGCAGGAGCCTGGCCTATACCCAAGAGCTGCAGCACGAGCAAAAAAGCAAGGCACCGCCTGACAGAAAACCTGCTTTCACTTTCCAGGCGCTTGCCGCCTGCCGTTCTGTCTTTCTTGTGCTTTATCATCCTTGCTTAGCGGTTACTGTCCCCTGTTTTAAAGGTCAGGCTTTGCGCATCCCGCAACAGTGTCACCCCCATCAGCCCGATGACCACATCATTAGCCAGCGCCCGCACCTGCAGCGATTGGAGCTGTTTTTCCGGGTTGAGCGGCAGGTCCAGCACGGTTGCCGCGCCGCCGGGGATGTAGCTGTTGTAGGCAAAGCCTTTGATGTCGGAGTAGGCAAAGTCCTGCAGCACCTCCCCTGTCTTCAGGTGGACCCGGATCGGCTTGGGTTTGGCGATGCGGAAGGAGTAGTCGTTCAGGTAGTAATCCTGCTCAATCGGCCACCAGGTCTCCGGGTTGCGCAGCACCAGCCTCTCCTCAGAACCATCGGTATACTGCACCAACACTTCTCCATTATCGAAGCGCGACTGCATCGGGTTGGTGGAGCCTGCCATTAAAAAATAGACGTGGCTGGCGCTGCCCTCCAGGGGCACCGAAACTTCCTGCGGGTAGTTATCCCACTGGCTCGTAAAGATGATGTTATTCCCGCTGCCGGGACCCGTTGTGCTGAAAGCAAGGCCATTGCCTAAGTCCAGCTTGCCCTCCGCACCCGCTTTGGCACGCAGGCCAGCGTCGTCTATCTCCGCTGTCACGAAGGGATAGCACCAGTTGCCTATGCCCTGCAAAGGCAACTGCAGCGTTGCCGAGCTTGGCCGTGGCGAGGCGTACCTGTTCCTGAAAATCTGCGTTACCTTATCATTGTAGTGACCGGCAAGGTCCACGGCCTCCAAAGTCTTTCCCTTGGCTTTTTCCGGAAGCGGCAGGTTCCAACTTGTGATGTCTTCTGAGGCGATCAAGCCCTCTCTCGTGCTTACCTCGACTCTATTCGTACCCAACAAAAGGTGCGCTGCCGGAATGGTGACAGGGGCAGACGCGCTGTAAGGCGCCACCCGCAGGTCTACCTTCTTAGTGTAGTCGCCGGTTCTGATGGTTACGCTTCTCTCGAAATCAGTAGAAGTATTATTCTGAAGTACAAATTTAACCTGATCATCAGCTTGGTCATGGCGTGCAAGAATTTGGAAGGGTTTTCGGATCTCTACATCGATGGGCTGCCACCAGCTCAGGTCGCCCTGCCTGACTTTGGCAAAGAAGGTATGGTGTCCTTCCTGGCCTGCCACCTTGACTTTTGCTTGGCTCCCGCTCCTCAAGGAGCTCAGGACAATGTTTTGCGGGTCTTTCCATTCGAGCAGTTCCAGCTTTCCGAAATCGATGCTTTGCTCCGCCTCTTGGGCCGCTACGGCGCTATAGGTTGGCTTTGCCAGCTCCTCTCCTTTCCAGGTGATCACCACTTCATACGTTTCGGCCAACTCGGGCGCGATGCTTATTTGCGGTTTGCCAACGGCATTGGTATAGTTCGTCCACTTTACCTCTTTGCCGTTAACCCGCACGGAGGCCACTTCTGCACGCAGGGCTGCTGCCCTGAATTTTAGTTTTAGCTTCTTGCCCAGCCTTGGGGTGATGCGGTAGGTTTCCTGGCTATCCTCCCGGCGGAAATCATAGCTGATGTCCGGTGTTTCGAGGGAGGCAAAGTTCCAGTCCGAAGGCAGGCCCGGGCGCACGAGCAACTCGCCAGCCAACATGTCGGGCACGAGGCCGAACATCCCCTCCACCAAAGCGCGGGAACTGATGCCGATGCCATCGGCAAAATCGCGGTAAAGCTCGCCGCGGTAGTGGTCGTAGTAGGAAAGCTGCTGCAAATTACCCGGGCTCGAACCCATGTACATGCTTTCCATCAGCGCGCTGCGCAGCAACCTGTTTCCTTTTTCCGTGTTGCCAGCCTGCCAGTAAGCCAGCGCCGTATGCGCCACCTCGGCCAGGGCCACGTTGTTTACCGACCAGGTATAAGGCATCCAGCTGGTGGTGGTCAGGGTAACCAGGTCCTCATTGGGCAGGTGCGTGTTTCGGATAGGAATGTGCGGGATTTGCGTGTCCACGTAGCGCAGCATCTGGTAGGCCTGAAACGGGTCAGGCACCTCCGAATCGAGGGTATGGTAGACTGTCCAGAGGGCAGCCGAGGTATGCAATCCTTTTCGCCCCAGCAAGTCCTTGTACTCGGCGTACCAGCCTTTGCCCGGCATCCACATGTTGGCCTCTAGCGCACTTTTGATTTTTGCCGCTTCCTCCTGGAAGGGCTCCGGGTCTTTGCCGATGAGGCTGGCCAGCCTGGCTGCCGTTTTGTTTGAGAAGTAATGGTAGGCAGAAGAGTGCGTGACGCCGCCCCCGCTGTACTGCACCGCATCGCTTGCCCAGAAGCTGGCATAGGCGTCGTAGAGCCCGTCATCATCAGTATCAAAGTTTCGCTTTTCCCAAGCCAGGTGGCGCTCCAGCATCGGCCAGGCCTCTTTGATGTAGGCCGTGTCGCCTGTCCACAGGAAGTGGCGCAAAAGCTCGTCGATGAACACCATGTTCATGTCGTAGTGGTGCGCCACTTTTTTGCTGCCGGGGTTGCGGGAGATATAGCCGTTGGTGTAGAGCGAGATGCCCAGCTCTTCTGTCTGCCGGGCCCAGTTACGCTCTTCGTCGGGCACCACGGGCCCGCTTGCCGGGGAGGTAACCTGCGCCTCGCTGTAGCCCCGGAAATGCGTGCGCGCCCGCTCGTGCCAGCCCAGCGCATCGGCCACATAAGCGCCGCGCCAGCCGTTGAGCGGCATACGCCAGGCAATGGCCCCATGCACATAGCTCTTGCCATCCCAGATCGCGTCTGCGGCAATGCTTAAGGCGCCCCCGAGGGTATTCAGGTAAGGGTCTGGTGTGTGGAGCTTCACCTGGCTAGCTACTTTTTTTCGCGCCGCCTCCGCCTCCGCAAAGGCCTGGGGTAGCTCCTGATAGGTCTTCAGTTCAGCGCTGTGGCCGTTCTGCAGGCCAAAGTATACTTTCTGGCTTCCTGAGAGGCGCTCGCTTCCTACCACCAGGGGAAGCGCTGCGCCAGCCGAGGCCAGCAAGGAATTTGGTGCGTCCTGCTTTTGCGCATCGCCTGTTTTCAAGGATGAGCCTGGAGAAACAACGCCGTAGATCTGGGCTGCTTTGTTTTTCTCCTTATAGTCTAAGCGAAAGGTATTGTCACGCAGGGTGATCGTATTGCCCTGGCAATGCTCCGGGTGCAGGTAAAAGCCTTCCTCGGGATCTGCCCCAATGTCGCCATCGCGGGAGGGCCGGTGCCCGCTGGCTCCCCCGTAGGCCCAGATAAGCTCAAAATCCGGCGTCCCCGGTGTTTTCTCCAGCGATACCAGCATGCCTTCCGCGTCGGCCATGGCCATCACCTGTATGTGCAGTTGCCCCTGGTCCAGCAGCGGGTCCTTGATCTCGTAAAGCATGGTGCCTGGGCGGTAAATAGCCTTGATGTAATCCGCCTCGATGAGCCACTTGCTTCCTTTCTCCGTCGCGATGCCTAGCTTGAGGTTACCGCCTTTCCGCGGCATGTACATCAGGAACTCCGGCAGGTCGCCGGCCTCTACCCGAAATCCGGAGTTGGTGCCGTACAGCGCCCTGTTAAAGCGCCTTGCACCGTTCTCGATCACAAAGTCGCCGCCCTGAGGTTTGTACCGAAGCGGGCGCTCCATACTTAGTTTATCCTTTGTTACGGCAGCCTCCGGGGCAAGCGTTTCGGCCGCAAATGAAGGCGTGCCTTTTGTAGAAGTATACTGGGACTGACAGGACGCCAGCAAGATAAAAATTGTACAGAGCTGTTTACAGTTGACCATGCGCTTCATCGCTTCCTTCATGCATCTCTTCAACCCCTACCTGCCTTGCCCCTGTCACAGGGCCTCCTAGGGCGCAGGGGGAGATGCCGGATTAAAAATCATTTTAGCTTTTCTAAGATAGCGATTTAAAACCAGCCTGCTATCCTGCTATGTCCTGTTGCGGTTGAAAAAGCGGCGGCAAAGCGCTGGATGGGATGTACTCAAGCGCCCTGTTTAGGTTTGGCTGAAAAAATAAAGAGCGGTGCCGCGGCTGCTTTCAGCCACGGCACCGCTCTTTGCCCTGTGGTGCCCTACAAGGAGTTCCGACGGATAAGTACGAATGGGTTACGGATCTTTTCGCGCATTTTGTGCTTCATCATGTAGGCAGCGGTCTCTCCCATTTTCTCATGCTCTGTGGAGATGACGGTTATCCCATCTGCCAGGACTTCTTTCAAAGGGGTATCGTTATATGAGACGATCCCAAAGTCTTGCCCCAGCACAAGCCCCTGAGCCCGGCTACGCTTGATCAACTCAGTCAGATCCGACTCTTCCAGTACGACATAGGCTGTTTTCTCTGAAATTTGCTCCTCGTGTACCTCGCGGATGATGTTGTGCTCAAAAGCATTCAGCTTGCAGAAAGTCTGGAACCCCTTCACGATCTCTACCGGGTAAATCACTTCCTTAGGGTAGACCAGGGTTAAGTTGCTGTACTTGCAAAGCAGGTCCTTGCCAGACTGTAGGGCATTTCGGATATCCCGCTCAAAATCCTGGTAAATCGCCGCGCACTCTCCGTTGTACCCCTTCATGTCCTTATCCAGCAAGACAAGTTTCTCTTCCGGTATTTTCTTGATGGCCTCCAAGGCTTTGTCTGAATGCTCACTGAAGTGAGGCATAATTACGTAGTAGTTGTATTTCCCTAGGCTCTCCTCTATAAGGTTTTCACAAATTTTACCGTTAAAATGATGTATGTGTAAATCAACGACAGCCTCATCCCCGAGTGCCTGTAGCATGGCATAATAGACCGCCTTTTTGTAAACACTTAGTTTATTAAAAAGCAACAGCACTTTCATCTTATCCACCTTGAAGGTGTCGGAGATGTAGCAGCCCTTGCCTTTCACCGAATTGATCACGCCCCTTTTGCGCAGTTCCCTATAAGCCTTCTCTATCGTATCGCGCGAAAGATAGTACATCTCGCTTGTTTCATTGATGGAAGGAACCCGCTGGCCTCGTTTCAAAACACCGTCTTCTATATCAGAAATAACAGCATTGACCACTTGCAGGTACTTGGGAATGGAGGATGTAGCATCAATTCGGTCTAATAGTTCCATAGGATAAGTAGTTAATTAGAAAAATACATATAGCTAGAAAATCTATTTATTCCCAAGTTTGTATTACCCTGCTCCTGCCTTCCCAAGCAGTAAAGGCAACATGAAATAACTAAGCGAAGGGCGCTTTGACTCAATTCATCTTGGCCACCATCAGTGCTATTGGATAATTGAATTTTAACTGAAGACAAGTACATGCAGCTGTCGCTCTTGAGTGCTTTCCATGCCTTTAAGCACCTTTACATAAGCAAGTACTTACTCTTTCATTTAACGCAAAAGCACTATATATAGTTTTAATCTCTTTGATTTATAAGTATATGCAGCCAATATGTTTATATAAAATATATTAAGCAAGTACTCACTGCTATAAAAATATAAAAAGAATTAAAAACACGTCCTATTCAAAGAGCGGCAACTTGGATTTTCCCTTACCCAAAGGATCACCAGGTACACTCATGGGTGGTCAGGCACATGCTACAGGTTACTTAATGCAATTGTCATGCAAGATAGATGGGCCCCTTATCATACACTGCAGCCCGTATAGCTTAACCTGTTTAGTTCAAGTAGTAGAGTCTTTTAAAAGCAGCTGCTTGATAATATGAGGCTGGTAGAGCTACCTGCACGATGAATAAGATACCTGTCACTAGTGTAGGTGCAGCATAATGGATTTCCTTCAGCAGCAGGGCAATTTGCTTCGCGCCTCTTCACGAAAGGCTACTAATTGGTAAGCCCACTGTGGATATGTGGAAAACTACACGTAAGTTTTCCACATATCCACAGCATAGATACAATGGCAGCACCAGGAAAGCGCTGAGCAATTCCTGGTGCTGCAGTTAAACCAGGGCACCAATGCCGTGGCTGGAATCGATTTCCCCATATGCCTTTCTTTACTTGACCCGTTGCCGGTTTCGCGCTACTTTTGATACAAACTGGTGGCGCTATGAAAAAAGACATCCTCAACCGTTTTGATCGCATTGTGGCAATCCTGATCCACCTGCAGTCCGGACACGTGGTCAAGGCGCAGGAGCTGGCAGACCGCTTTGAAGTGAGTCTGCGCACCATTTACAGGGACGTGCGTTCGCTGGAGGCGGCAGGTGTCCCCATCACCGGGGAGGCCGGCGTGGGCTATGCGCTGGTGGAGGGCTACCGCCTACCGCCTGTGCTCTTCACGCCGGAGGAGGCCGCCAGTTTCGTTGCCGCCGAAAAACTGATGCAGAAATTCAGTGACAGGGCCCTCGGCGCCCACTACGAGGCAGCGATGTACAAAATAAAATCCGTACTCAAGAGCCACACCAAGGAGCGGGTGGCCGCCCTGCAGGCGCAGGTGTGGGTGAATACGACACAAGAGCTGTTCAACGAGCATACCCCGGATGCGCTGAACGTGCTCCTCGACAGCATCGCCGGGAAAAAGCAGGTCACCCTGCAGTATCAGGCCCCCTATGCAGATGAGTTGACAGACCGCACCATTGAACCGGTGGGCCTTTTTCATGAGAGCAACCACTGGTACGTACTGGCGTACTGCCACTTACGGGCCGCTTACCGCCAGTTCCGCACCGACCGCATGATGCGGATCCGGCTCACCCAACAGCCCTTCACCAGGGAACACGGTGCCCTGGCTGACCATCGTAAGCCAGCCCCGCCTCCGGCCACCACCCTGGTGACCATACGCGTAGATAAAGAGGCCGCCAGCTACATCAGCAACGGGCGGAAGTACTATGGCTTTGTATCCGAGCAAGTCGTGGGCGATAAGGTAGAGATGAGGTTTATGGCCACCGATTTACGGGACGGCTTGCCCCGCTGGTACCTCATGTTTGCCGACTGCGCCGAGATCGTGGGGCCTGAAAGCTTCCGGGAGCGGGTGCTCGAGCTGCTCGAGAAGGCCAGAGCCAACCTCTAAGCCGACACCTTCCTTAATCCTCCAACTCCTCACAGGCATACCCTGCCTGGCGCAGGCTGCTGATGATCACTGAAGCCTGGAGCGAAAAGGCTTCGACCCGGAGGATATGATCGCAATCCTCCAGGTCGAAATTCCATGACTCCCCGCTGCCCATCAGGCTGTCCAGCATAGGCTCCACCTGCCGGGCTTTGCGGCAGGTAGTGACCGATGTTCTGAATACCAGTACTGTTTTCATACCTTGTCACTTACACTTTACCTGTCCCAGAATTGAGGCGGTTCCAGTCCCAGCGTCCGCAAGTACACATACCCCTGCGCGCGGTGGTGGATCTCGTTGTCGATAAAGTAAAAGATAGTGGACCACACCGTTCCCTCGTACTCCCCGAAGGCCAGGATCCGCTCCTGAAACCGCTCCTGTGGGATTTGCCCCCAGTAGCGGTCGAGTTCGGTAGTGGCCTCATCCCACAGGGCCAGCATGCCGGCCTTGGTCTTTGCCTGCTCCAGCTGCTCGTTCAGCTCTTCGACCGGCTCTCCGGCCACCTGCCGGATGCCCGGCACCGCGATGGCCAGCAGCTCCTGCACCATATCCCCGAACGGCCGCATGCCGCCAAGTGAATAGGTGTAAAGCTCCTGCTCAGGAAAGGCCTCGATTACGCGGCGTGTCAGGCGCCTGTGTCCTTGCCAGTGCTCGAGTAACTGGGCAGAAGTGATGACTTCGGTTGTTTTTACTCTCGTGTCCATACTTTGTGCTTTTAGTGAAACATATTATTACCACAAAGCTATAGTCCCCCAGTGACAACGGAATGTCAGCAGCATTTCGATTTTTTTGTTTTGCCGCCGCATTCTTAAAGCCACAAACTTCCTTCCACCCCGGCCCTTTGTTCAGCTCCCGGTTGTTAAACCCCAAGCGGAGTGCGGGGCCAAGCTTGTTGCTTGCTGCCTTATGAAGGCAAAGTTGCCTGAACCAGATATACTGGGGCGTCTCAGCTGTGAAATAGTTTGCGCCATTTACAAAAATCAACTTGCTGTTCCAGGTGATTTGGTTCGTGTGGTTTGGTGAAATAGGGGCCAACATGGCTGTGGGGAGCATCGGGACGGGAGCTGCATGTACTTTGGAAAGAAGAGCCAGAGGAGGCGCATCTCCCCTTCCGAGCCATTTAAAAGACATATTCCCCAGTCTTTCATTCTGGGGCAAAGCTAGCCTTCAGGGCCGGACACGGGAGCAAGGTCGTGCAGACAAAATGGGTATCCACCTAGGGCGGACCCTCCGCATTTTCTCCGCCTCCACCTTGCCCTTCCTCCGGCGCCGAAGGCGGCGGGGGCACCATAATCAATTCCACACACTCAAAAGAAAGATGATTATGGAAAAGACACTCAGATCCGCCACTACCCGTGTAGCCGAAGTCAAGCTCTCCTACCGCAACCGCATAAAGCCCAGCCAAAGACCGCAGGTCACCTGCTCTGCTGACTCCTACAGGATCCTCAAGGAAAGCTGGGACTTAAGCAAGCTGGAGTTTATAGAGCAGTTCAAAGTCCTGCTCCTAAACCGGGCCAACAGCGTGCTGGGCGTCTAGGAGCTCTCCACCGGCGGCGTGACCGGCACCGTCGCCGACCATAAACTCGTCTTCGTGGCCGCCCTCAAGGCCTGCGCCTCGGGCGTCATCCTCTGCCACAACCACCCCTCGGGCAACCTCACCCCAGCCAGGCAGACCTGCAGCTGACCAAAAAGATCAAGCAGGGCGGGGAGCTATTGGATATCGCCGTGCTGGACCACCTCATCCTCACCAGCGAGGGCTATTACTCACTAGCCGACGAGGGGCTCCTGTAGCCCCTCCTTTTGCTCATTTAATACATAGGACAACTTCTGCCTTGTTTGCATGAGACTCTAAACTAGGTGAAAAAGCTTGTGCAACACAAAAGCAATGGCATCTCCTTTTTGAAAAGCAAATGCCATTTAAGTCCCCAATTATATCCTGACTGATAAGCTCATTTATGACAAGCAAGAATAACTGTTACCGTTTTAGACAAGTCGCGGGATTATAGACGCGGATTTGTCGGCTTTACCTTTTGTCTCTTGGTTTTCTAAACTACACTTTTCCGTCAAAACCCGCTATTTGCTATAACCGATGTTGCAAATGCAAACTGTAGCCAATTCTTCCTTTTATTATCTGGAGCTTGTTTTCTCCTGTTGATTGAATCAACCAAAACGTTTATTAAGGAACCGCTAACAGAAAAAGCCACCCTTTTTAGAGGTGGCTTTCATCAAGGAGACAAATCTCATCTACAAATTCCTGAACGGGACGTACTCCAGCTGGATGATTGACACTTCTGCATTATTGACCTCCTGTACAGCAGACTCATAATCTGCATAAGAGTTGATTACCACACCATTCCGGTGCTCATTCAGCATAGAGAAGAACTTGGCCTCGAACCATACTTTTTCCAATATTTCCCGTTCCTCTCTGCTAAGTGGGCTGTTACCGGTTAAGAGCTCATTCATGCGTCTTTCAGCTATTTTTTTCAACTCATCAGCGGCATTCTCATTGGTAGGCATATTGCGCAAGGCACCGATGACAAAAAAGTGCTTTCCGTATCTTACCTTTTCAACATATTCGTTTCCGTATTTCAATTCGAAAAGGTCGGGGTCCTGCTCCTTGACGTTTTGCAGTGAGTCACTCTCTTCAAGAGAGGGGAGGAAACTCTCAAAACCTTGATGATACCAAGTACCGGCTATCAAGGCACCGTCTTCGGTGACAGGGTATTGTTCGATAACAGACTGGTACAATTCAGAGTTCACGGCAAATTTGGTGGCAAACTCAGGTTGCGGGTGGTAATAGTTGTACTCAAAATAGTGACGGTAGGGATGTATGATTTTGATGGGATCGGTATCATTCTCCCAAACTGGACTGTGGGAAAACGATTCCTCTACTTTCCGATAGGCTCCTTCTTCAGTAGTATTGAACGGGTTAGCCAAGGGAATTTGGTTACTGGTTTGTATTCCATCTCCATGCTTTTCCAGGAACGAATACTCTTCTTCCAGAACGGTTTCCCCATTCTGGGTAACCGTTATCGTCTTCTTCCCTGAAGACCTATCGTAGACAGTGGTGCTGGTTCCGCTATTATCGGTAGCGGTGAATCCGATGGATACCAATTCACCATCGGTATAAGTATGAACAGCAGTTCCTTTCCCGCTATAGACTTTCTTCACCGAGGGCAGGCCGTTAACATATTCGGTTTCAAACCATAGCTCTCCCTCTGGCGTGTAGTATTTGGACCATAGCGGCTTGTTGTCCTCACTACGGCTTACTTCCATGTAGAGGTGCTGATTTGGGAATCTGCTGTACACCTTGGCCGACTTTACATAACCGTTTTCGAAATACTCGAATTCATCCTTTGGGACATTTCCCTGCAGGTCATAGCTATAGTGTCTGGCTTTTTTTATCCAGCCGTTGGAATGCTGGCTGATAAGCTCGAAATTAGAATCAGATTCAATTGAGTAGTCGGTTTGGGGAGCGCTGTCCTCTTTCTGGCAGGAGGACAATAAAAATGTGACCGCGAGAAGCAGGGACAGGCAATGTTTTCTTTGCATAGTAGTAGTGTTTTAATGCGATGAAAGTTAAAAATCTACTAAGTCAAACCGAATTCATGTTTGTCGATTCAAGCTTGATTCAAATCTGATCTGATCGGAGATTGGAACAATGGATGCAGGTGTCAAGCGCCTTGGCTGTAAGGCTGGTTTCAACTTGACTGTGTTAGAAGCCTAATAATTAGTAGCAAGTTAACAAATTAAACTATAGACCTAGGTTTGTTCCCGTATTTTTAAGCGTGGTCTTTTAGTTAACTCAAGTTGCGATTAAATACATTTATTGATGGTGTAAGCAAAGAGGAATAGGACAATCTTTAGCAGAAATCCTTGCGGAGTCACGGCGTGGATCGTTCGGGGAAAGGCCGCCTCTATCTCACTGAAAGTTGTCTCTATTCTCTTCCTCATCACCGCTTTTATATAGTCCATCGCCGGGCTGTCTTTCCGCTTGCTGTTGCTTTTCCGCTGAGTAAGCAGGCTGACCTGCTCGCATTCGGCCAGCAGGTCCTCCACCTCATAATTGGTGTAGGCGCTGTCCCCGTACAGGCTGCTTTCCGGCGGCAGGTCCAGGTGCATGGCCTGCAGGGCTCTGCCATCGTGCACGCTTCCCGCCACGATAAAGTAACTCACCGGCAGGCCCCCGGCAGTTGCGATGACCTCCACCTTGAAGCCGTAGAAATACTCCCTTTTAGAGACATTGTAGCCCCTGTAGGCCTCACCCTCCAGCAGTCTGCACCGGTTAATGCGAATATTGCGGCACACGGCCACCGGGAAGCTGTCTATCACATACTCGCCAGTGGTGTTGAGCTGCTTGAGGCAGTCTCCCAGGGCCAGGAAGATGGCCGCGATCGTTTCGCCCAGTCGGTGCAGCATCCGGTTAAAGTTGCTCTTGTGCGGCATCCGGCACTTCTGGTGCTGCTGCATGTAGCCGCTGGCCGCAGACAGGTTGCCGCCAAAGTAGCGGGCCGACACCAGGGCCGTTGTGATTATCTCCGCATCGCTGGCCTTGCGCTTGGTCGCCGCTTTTTTGCCCGCTATTTGCAGGTAATCATCAACAAAACAGTAAATTGTAATAGTGAAGTCATTCATGGCAAGTAAGGAAGTAAGTGTGGTTACTTTTTCCTTAACAAGCCTGAGTGGCTTCATCGTTTACATGCCAATGCTAAATCGCAACTTGGGTTAGTTATGTAAAGCGATGCTACAAGATAAGGTCTGTTGTGCTTCAGGATTCGGGATATTGTTCATAATTAATGTAGTCCTTCAAGCAACGCTGTTGCTCTTCAGCGCTTTTGCAGCCATAAGTTAGAACCATCAGGACTAACAGTATCAGGAGACATCTCATGTTGTCTTGGAAGCAGGATATTTTTATAATTATTTATTGCCCCTAACGAATTTGTGGAGCCGTAGCCCGCAGCGTAGCAAGGGTTACGGCTCCACTGGGTTACAGGGTAGTAATTTTTCATTTAGAGCTCAATCGAGATTTTTACTTTTCCGCCCAATCCTTTTTCAACAATATCGAATAAGGTTTTGAGCGTAAGGTTACTCCCATCGTTTTCAACTCTGGATATGTAGGTTCTTTTCTTGTCAATGATTTCCCCTAATTCCTGCTGGGTAAGATGCCGAGCTTCCCGGGCTTTTTTCAACTCAAGTCCAATTTTAAACGACTCAAACTCCCTGTCAAGATTATCCCGTCTCTCTGTTCCCTTCACTCCGTAAACTCTGTTCTTGATGTCTGCCCAAGAACTAACTTCTCTTTGTTTATCTTTTCCCTTCATAATATTCAGCCATTAGTTGTAGTGCCTTTTCAATTTCTTTCTTTGGTGTTTTCTGCGTTTTCTTCTGAAAGCCGTTAAGTAAGATGACCAGCTTGCCTTCGTCGAAAAAACAGAACACCTGCCAAATGTTGGAAGCAAGTTGTACGCGTGCTTCATATAGTCCGTCTGTGCCTGCCAAGTGCTTTAGGTAATTTTGAGGCACCCGCTCAAGCGTTTCTATCGCTTCCAAAATTTTGAATATCTTATCCTGCACCTTTGTTGGTTGCTCCTTTAAGAAATCTTCAAAGTAATTTTTGTAAGCAATGATTTCCCTTATTTTCTCCATCTGCTGTATTTTCAACAGTGAATGTAACTTTAAAGTTACTATAAATCACAAAAAAATTTTCTCGTTTTATGATTTCTTATTTCCTGTAACGTACTGGGCTATGCTGAGGCAAAGCTGCCGTATAGGTGTGGTTGGTGGTAGTTTTGTTACAGGTTACATAAAACTGCTATTTATATACCATCATTCGAATTTCAGACAGCCTCCTTCATTTTGTTTTTAATAATCCTGCTATATCTTGGTCTGTTGAAGCGCTGTACCATAATTGGATATATATTGAGCAGTAAGTTTGTCGTGATAAGCCACTTTGCCTCATCCAATGAATTCGAACCTACAACAGCTACAGTGAAAACAATCAAAGCTATTATTGTGTGTCCTTTTTCTGATTCACGAGTATTATGTTCGCACACCTTTAGTAAAAGCAGGTTGTTCTTTATAGGGTTCTTCTTTCTGCTGATTCTCTCCCATCCAATCCATATGAGTAGCTTTCTATAAACATGAACTCCTAAGTATTTATAAATCCTCCCCTCCTTTTCAAAGGGTTTAAGTTCGAAATAATCTGAATCTAGTTTTTGGCTTATTTGTGATGCTAAATAGGTGTACCAGATCATGAGAATGAAGTTCAAGCTCCAGCTAAATGCAAAGCTTTCAAGAGAAAACATCATACCTACAACATAGCAGATACTAATAGTGATTAGTGTCGCTAAAATAACGGCTACCCACTTATTTGATGTCTTTTTTACCGAATTCATTTTGATATTTATATTACCACCAACGTGTTGGTACAGGCAACGGGTGAGGCATTAGCCGAACATGGTACCTGTGCTGTGTTGGCAGATGTATTTATTCAGTTATTACTTTGAAGTACTTCATATTATACCTGTCGGCTCCCCGGTTTTAGAACTACCTGAGAGTATAATGATACATAAATTTCAATTCACTTCTGCTACCACTACTATGGGTGTTCATTGTGGGTAACCCTGGAAGGGTTATCCACTGTGAAGGCCCTCTGCTGCTGCCCGGGCATACTCCACCGGACTCATGCCTTTGAGGCTGTCATGAGGGCGGAAGTAGTTGTAGTCCTCCAGCCAGCTTTGGGCAATCTGCCGGACCTGGTCCAGAGAGTCGAAGAGGTGCACGTCCAGCACATTCCTTCTGAAGGTGCCGTTGAAGCGCTCCACAAAAGCATTCTGTGTGGGCTTGCCTGGTTGAATATAAATGAACTCAATGCCTCAGCATCCGGCTCCATTCCTCCATTAAGGAGGCGATCAGCTCCGGGCCATTGTCCATGCGGATGCGCTGTGGCTTTTCTCTTCTTTTGATCAGGTGGTTAAGTACCCACACCACCCGGTTGCTCTTGAGCGAGAAATCAATTTCAATGTGCAGGGCCTCCCGGTTAAAATCATCCATCACGTGAAAAGAGCGGAACTTTCGGCCATTGCTCAAAGCATCACTCATAAAGTCAATCGACCAGGTGTGGTTGAGCTCAGACGGCACCTCTAAAGGCTCCTTCACGCGCTCAGGCAGCCGTTTTTTAGCTTTCCGGCGGATGCTCAGTCCGATGTTCTTGTAGACCCGATGCACGCGCTTGTGGTTCCAGGGCTGGCCTTCCTTCCGCAGCCGGTGAAAGGCTTTCCAGAATCCTTCCCTGGGGTGCTGCTCGGCCTTCTGCCGAAGTGCCTCTTCCACGGCTGAGTCATCTTTCTTGCTTTGGTAATAGTAGACGCACTTGCTCAGCTTCAACACGCGGCACGCCCTGCTAATGCCGCAGTATTCCCGCCTGGAGATCTCCTGAGCAATCTGTCGCTTCTGGCAGGGCTTCAGAGCTTTTTTTCGATGATCTCTTTAGCCACCTTCAGGTCCAGAGCCAGCTCGGCGTACATGGCCTTAAGGCGGCGGTTCTCTTCTTCCAGCTCCTTGAGGCGCTTGAGTTCAGTTGCGTCCATACCGTTGTAGCGCTGGCGCCACTTATAGAAGGCTGCCTGACTCACGCCGTACTCACGGCTAATCTCTGCCGCACTCTTGCCTTCCTCAAACTCCTTGAGGATTTTGGCGATCTGCTGGGGGGTAAATGTTTTTCGCTTCATAAGTAACTGCTCAAATTTAAAGATTTTTCTCTACTCTAGAACAGTTCTGTTTTCAGGGAAGCTGACACTGTTCACCACTACAATTCATAAAAAACAGAGCAGAACAGAAAATGAGGGTTATTTTTTTCATAGTATAATTGACGCCCAACGTCTAGTATAAACAACGGCGAAGGCCGTCGGCCGAGGTGACGTTTATACCTTGTGCTTGTTGCACAACCTACTGAAGATAAGCGTAAAAGAGGATAGTACCAAACTGATGTGGGGATGCAGGGCAGGAAAACTTTTGAAGACGAGCGGGAGCTGCGCTTCTCGCTCTCGGCGCACGTGCCGGGGCATAATTTTACCGGCGGCTCAAGGACAGGCTCGACCTTTCGTTTCTCTACGAGCTGACTCAGCCCTACTACGGGCGCTGTGGCCAGCAGTCGATTGACCCGGTCGTTTTCTTCAAGCTCTGCCTGGTGGCGCACCTGGAGAACATCGCCTCCGACCGCAAGCTCATCGAGCACTGCAGCCTTAGGCTGGACCTTTTGTACTTCCTTGATTACCAGCTCGACGAGCCGCTGCCCTGGCACTCGACTGTCTCCAGAACCCGCCAGCTCCTGCCCGCCGAGCTTTTTGAAGAGGTCTTCACCCGCGTGCTTTCCCTGTGCGTGGAGGCCGGTATGGTTTCCGGCCACACCCAAGCCGTAGATTCAGCCCTGGTCAAAGCCAACGCCTCCATCGATGCGCTCGAGTTGAAAGTAGCACCGGAAACACTCAATGCGCACCTGCAGCAGGTCCGGGCCATCAGCCGCGGAGACCGCAAGGCGCTCATCAACAGGGCCACAGAAGAGCAACGCACCCTCACGGCCAGCTGAGAGGAGCTGCTCGAGATCCGAGCCCGCAACCGCAAGTGGCGCCTGGAGCAGGACCTGCACCCCGGCGCCCACAACAAGGGCGCCAAGTACACCAGCAATAAGACGCACTACTCCCCGGTTGACCCCGACGCCCGCATCGTCGCGGGGCCGGGCAAGGCCCGCAAGCTCTGCTACCTCTTGCAGCTCTCGGACGACACGCACCGCCACGTGATCACGCACGTGCAGGCGGATCATGCCGACAAGAAGGACAGCATCTGCCTGCCCGGCATCGCCCGGCACCTGAACCAGCGGCTGCACCAGCTGGGGCTGGGCTGCACGACCCTGCTGGCCGACACCGGCTACTGCTCGGGGGAGAACTACGCTTTGCTGGAGCGGGAGGGCATCACGGCCTTCATCCCGCCCCACGGCACCTATGTGGGCGGGCCCGAGGGCTTCACCTACGTGCGGGAGGGTGACTACTGGCTGTGCCCCGAGGGCAAGAAGGCTACCTTCCGCAAGGAGATCGTCAACGCCAAGCGCAACAACGTCCGCTCCAGGCTCTACCTGACCACGCGCAAGGACTGCAAGGGCTGCCCCCGCAAAGAGGGCTGCATCGGCAAGCAGCACGAGAAGAAAGTCAACATCACCTCCTTCCGCGAGGAGTACGAGCGGGCCATCACCCGCGTCCAGAGCCGCTGGGGCAGGCACATGAAGCGGCTCCGGCAGGCCACCGTTGAGCCGGTGCTGGGCACGCTGCTCGACTTCCTGGGCATGCGCAGGGTCAACACCCGCGGGCTAGGGCTGGCTCACAAGGGCATGCTGATGGCCGCCGCAGCTTATAATTTGCAGAAACTCTTGCGCTTCACTCCAAAAAGAAGCCAAGCGGCCGTCATGGCCCTGCCCAGGCCGGAGCTGGATGCGTTTTTCAAGGTGGTTTTAAGAAGCCTAAAGAGAAGCGAGCTCAGAAATAGTATCGAGAACAGAAGTTACTGCTGAGTTGTGCAACAGCTACCCTTGTTGTGTGCTGTAGTTCTTCTTTTACCGTTGCCAGCCTTCTATGATATAGTTCTTCTCCATCAACTTTCTTTCTGGATTACCGCTTGCAGGTTTAAGCCATACTTCAAATCTTGCTGCATAGGGCTTGCCCCAGTCTCCTTCGTAGATTGTGAAGTTAACTGTCGTCCCATACTTTGTTAATTCCTTTTTCGAATCGGCTATTTCGATAGAACTTGCCTTTGGTAATCTACCTGTTGACAAGGGGATATTCTTCGTTATTTCGTAAGCTTTAAGGTAAACTGTTCCGCTCTCTGTATTTTCAACCCACAGGTCATATTCATAAAGCCCTGGCTGAAAGGAGTTGTACAGTACGAAGTCAGGATGATTACTTTCTACTACAGAATCAGTTCTGGCAAATTCAAAGTCTGAACCTATAGGTTTATTTAATTCTATTCCTTCTGGTATTGTTAAGTCGTCAGTAAATGGGTCAGGCATTGACTGCGAAATAAAGAAGGACATTACTGAAAGAACAACTAATGCAAAAGCTCCAATACAAAATGCTGCTCCAGTTAGCATTCCTTTTACCCAGCGATTTTTTATGAATTGGTAAATAGTAGAAATAAAGAGAATAAGGAAGGCTAAACAAACCAGAAAAAAGCCAGATAGCTGTAGCACAAATGAAGATGTGAACATACTTATAGCCCAAAGCCCTGCTGCCAAAGCAAAAAAGATGAATGGTCTATGCCATTTATCAAAGGTTGTTCTATAGAAGCTATAAAGTGACATTTCTTTTTATTCTGTACTTCCTATTGCACACAACGGCTTGTATAGGCTAAGGCAAGGCGTAGCCGAAGCTTAAGCCTGTGCTTTGTTAACTGGATTAATTCTTCTGTTGCTCAAGGTTTCATAAGCAGCAGCTACTGCGTAATCAGCATACTGTCCACGATTTTTGATTATATCTTCCAGTTCAATACTTTGGAACCCGCTATACCTGTCAAGAAACTCTCTTTTCTTTCTTTCAAAGTATGCCTGATTCTTTTCCTTTTGCTTCGGGCTTAGCCTTTCGTAGTTTAAGCTTGGAAAGAAGACCTCTATGTCTTCGTAAGGTATTCCTAGTTGACCAAGTAACTCTTCAGGCTTAACCGTCAAATGAGTTATGATGAAAGTTTCGTTTGCAGTCTTTATTCTTAGGTAGGCATACTCCCTGTGAATCTTCTGAAATGGACGTACATTGACAAAATCACAAGCCACAACATCGTCTATAAGAAATTGAAAGGTCTGTGTCCCTTTCATTATTTTAACTACACCCTGTGATGTATCTACTGCAACTATTTGGTCAACGTCATTACGCCAGTACTGGTAGTTAAGGTAAAGTATTGGTAGAATATAAGCTAATGCTAAAGTTGCCACTATGACAATGGAATCGGGCTTATCTGGCCACAAAAGCCAAGATAAAATGGGCATGATAAGAAGAAAGAGAAGCGGCTTAAATAGTATGGTCTTACCATACCTGATTCTGTATTTTTGCTTCATTAATTTCTTATTTCAGTTAACGGTTGGGCTATGCGGCGGCGCAGCTGCCAGATAGGTGTTGTTGTACCGAGTTATTCTATTTTAATTATGTCGAGCCTGTTGATTTTCCAGTAGATAAACTCTCCAACCACCTTTTTATCAGATGTCCAATTGCCTGTTTCCAATTCTATATCCCCAAAGTCAACAACTACAGGCTCAATAGATTTTATTTGCCCATACCCTTCATATTCCCAATCCCTTGTGGATTTTACCAGCTTTTTTTCTTCGTTCTTGTTCTCGCCAAAAATTGTATTCCAGTCAAGGTTATCATTAATCGAATCAAACTCAACGTTAACAAATTCTCCCTCAGTAAACTCTTCTCCATAAGTAAAAGCAGATATAGGGCAGCCGTTCTTTGCTTTTACCGTAACTGTACCTTCAGGGGGTTCTTTCCCTAGAAACCAATCTATTTGAAGAACTTCTACTTTCATAATTTTAATTGGGTACAACGGACTGGTGTAGACGATGTGCAAGGCGTAGCCGCAGATGAGGTATACACGTGGTTGGCAACAGTATTTATATATTTTTGTTAATAAATTCGATTGCCTTTTCAAGCACCTCATCTTTCCCATCAACAATACCCTGAGTTGTGGGTTTGACCTCAATATCAATTTTCACACCTTCTCTATGGAGCGGAGTCATATCCGGGTAAAAGATAGCACTACTAGTAAAGTAAGTCTTATAACCTCCTACAAACTCCTGCGGGATCATCATGCCTCCAGCACCTGCAGTTTGGCTGCCTATGGTCGTCACATTGTATCCGTTCTGAATCCATATAGCGGTGTATTCAGCCCGGCTTTGGGTAGATTCATCTACAAGTAGAGCCACTCTCCCTTTGTACTTTGATTCAAGAGTGCTCCATTCTTGGTCGGATAAAGTATACTTGCCGGGATGTTTCAAATCAGGCTTTGCCTGTTTGGCCACCACTGCACTTTTTGCGCCCAGGAAATTCTTGAAATGATATCCATAAAACTCTTTAGGGTAATTCCTCAGATCGATAATAATGGCTTTGGTGCTTACTAAGCTATTGAGAGCGTTAGTTAATTCTTTCCCGTCAATGGATCCCAGGTTGACATACCCAATATTATCTTCCTTGAGCTCCCATGATTTTCCTCTGTTGCCGTTATGCTTAAATTGATCAAAAGAGTACCTTGCCAGCTTCCTTACTTTGGTTTCTCCTCCTCTTGCGATTTGAACCTGAACACTGTCTGAAGAACCGTTTAGAACTTTACTGAATGCGTATCTTAGTTTGGAGTTATAATTCGCACCATTGACATATCTCAGGTTTTGTTTTAGCACCTCCGCTGTTTCAACCCCTTCCACTTTGCTAATGACATCCCCGGTTCTTATATCATTTAACGCAGCCAAGGAGTCGTCATAAACACCCGCTATTACGACTTTATCATCAATGATTTTAAAAGCGGCCGGAATCTGTTTCAGCCCAAAATGCTCCTGTATCAGCTTGCTTGTAAAGTAGCCATGACTATCATCAATCTTCACCACAAGCTCCAGCATGGCCAAATGATAAGCTAACTCTGAATCCGGGGAGGAAAATTTAGGCAGCATCTGGGATAGAACTTTATCCCAATTCGTATCCAACTGATATTTATGTGGGTAGAAATACTCAATGGTATTCCAGTATCTAAATAAAGACAAGAGGCGTAATGGCCTGTTTGTCCAGTCAAAGTCATTATACGATTTCTCGTTTGAGATGACAAGATTTGAATTTCTCCCCTTAGTCGTTACATAGTAAGGTTTTCCCTGAAACCTGTTCTGCTCAATGAATTTGAGTTTTTCCGTTAGCTCACTAGAAAATATCCTATCATTTTCAAGCCAAGCCAGATCAAAGCTTTTCTCGAAAACTGCCTTTTCAGAGCTAGACTGACATTTATTACATGATTTGATTTTCCCTAAAGATTCAATCCAGGTTAAATAAATGCCTGATAAATCTTCTTTGGTTGTTGCTTGTTCTACGGAGGGTAAGATTACAAGTAACTGATTGTCCCAATCAAGTTTTCCTTTTGCTACATTCGGGTGATAATACTGCACAGCAGGCTGCGTGAGCCGGCCCTGAAAACTTAAAAATAGGCCGGTAATGTATGCGCCCTTACAGCCTCGAAGAGCACCCCTGCCATTATTTTCTCAAGGGAGGGGGCACTGTAAGGCTGCCAACTGACAATGAGCACCTCCTCTAACAGCAGGTAGCCGTAGTCATGGCAGAAGTGATAGGTTTTGCCATGCTTAGTGCGGGAGAGAAGCGTTATAACCCTGCACTGCCAACCTAGGCTTAGTCGAACGCTCATAAGCTTACTTTGTAACTGATACCCCGCCGATTAGCAGGCTCCCCTTTCCTGTACTGTTTCATACCTGCTGGGTAGAGACAAGAGTGGTCTCCACTAAAGGTTGTGTTACACCCTCATGAGCAGCGATCTTAATTTAAATAGATCAGAAAGCGGGTACCTACGTTCAACTGGCTTTCGACATATATGCGTCCGCCCATCGCCTCCACATGTGTCTTCACCAGGTACAGGCCAATGCCTCTTCCCTCCTTGTTGGTGTGAAACCTCTTGTATAGCTTAAAGATGTTATCACCTGCTTTTTTCTTGTCAAAGCCTGACCCATTGTCAGAGAAGGAGACTACCACCCCCTTGTCAGAGCTGCCGAAGCATTTGAGCCTGATATGAAGGGCACGCTCACCGGAGCGGTACTTTACGGCGTTGGACAGTAGGTTGTGAAAAACGCTGTAGACATGAGCCTTAAGGCCACTGGCACAGAGCCCCTCCTGTATGTCAACTGTTACCCGTGCTCCACACTTGGCAAGCGGCTCCCGCAAGTCCTCCGAGACCTGTTGCCACACCTCTGCAAGACTCACCGGCTCCTTTTCAACTATGTCCCTCCTGTCCCTGATTGAGAGAATCACGTTCATGTCCTTTAGGACAGTGTCAAGCTGTGTTGCACTCGTCCTGAGGTAGTCCAAACTGGTGTCAAACGCTGCCGAGTTCCTGTCTACCCGACCAAGGAGGCTGGTCACCCCAAGGATGTTCGCCACAGGAGCCCTTAGGTTATGGGAAACAATGTAGGTAAACTCCTGCAGATCCTTGTTCTGAAGGAAGAGCTGGTCGGCCTGTTGCCGCAGCTCATCTTTCGTCTCTTTCAGCTGTGTATGGTCCGATAGGATGACAAAGTACTGCTTTACCATGCCGTGTTCATCCAGTGCGGAAGTTACATCCGCTTGTAGCCAGAGTCTTTGACCTTCTCTTGTATGAATTTCTATTTCATCGGAAAGAAAAGCCTCTCCTTTAAGCCTCTCCCGAAAGCTGGTAACGGCCCCGAGATTCACGTTGCCGTTGTCTAATAACTCGCTGACCTTGGATCCCTGAGCCTGATTCAGTGCTACACCCAGGAGATTCAAAAAGCTCTCATTTGCCCACGCTATAGTTTCATCACTGTTCAGTACCAGTACACTGTTCTTGATTCGGCTGGCGACATAGTACATCCTCCCATAGTCCTCAAGCGCTACGACCTTATCGGTTACGTCCAGGAAGTGTATGGCTATCCCGTGTTGCGTCTGATACACATCGATATCAAGCGTTTTCTTGGATAAGGGGAAGGTTTCACGGAAGTGCACGTGCGTTCCTGTCGTATTAACCTCCTGGCACTTGGTGAACAGTGCCGAAGACTCAAGGTTTGGGAAGAGTTCAAAGAGGGGCTTGTGTAGCAACTCCTCTTTGCTCTTCCTTAGAAAGGAGGCGCACACGTTGTTCAGGTATATTATGGACATATTGCGGTCCAGGGCCAGAAACCCCTCGCTTACGCTCTCAAAAATAGCGCTCTGTGCTTCTGCCTGTTCCATTATCAGGTTCTGCGCACGCTTGACCTCGGTGATGTCGTTTGTAACGATCTGCAGCTTCCTAACCTCTCCGTCCACTATAACGGGAACCACGGTTACCATAACATCTATGGTGACGCCCCCCTTGCGCAGCGCCTTTCCCTCAAAGCTACTCGGCTGCCCCTCCAATGTCTTAGTGAAAGCCTCGGCTGCGTCTAAAGCAAAGGCTGGGTCGACAAAGGTCATGAAATGCTGCCCAACCGCTTCTTCTTTCGTATAACCGTAGATTCTAACAGTGCTGTCGTTGATGTCTTCCAGAATGCCGTCAAGGCTTATTCTGGCAACAGCATTTGGGTTGCTAAAGAACAGGGATTCGTAGTAAGCTCGGCTCTCCTTCTCGCTTGCCTCCGTCTTCAGTTGCTCGGTTATGTCGGTACCTGTCATCAAGATACTGGATAGCATGCCAGTGTCACTTTTGAGGGGGGAAAGACGGCAGGAAACCCACTTCTCATCGTTACTCTGAGCTTTAAGCTTCAGTTTCAGTTTTGCTTGGTTGCCACTTTGCAACACCTCCTTGCATGCTATAACAAACTCCTCCCTGAATTCATTGTACAGACCATCCAGGGCTGATCTGCCTACCAACTCCTCGCTGCTAGCCCCATCATACCCCTTGTTTACATAGGTAAAGGCTAGCGAATCGTTCAGGACGCCTATAAAGTTAGGTGACTGCTCGGTCAGGGCCAAGAGCTTATGATCGCTTGACCTTAGCATTTGCTCTGACTTAAGGTTGGTCTTGCGAAGTTCGAGCCGCTCCACAACCCTTTTGCTCAGAAGCCTCAGCGCCCGCTGCTGCTCATTTGTCAGTGTCCGTGGCTCATGGTCTATTACGCACAACGAGCCCAACGCGTGCCCATCGGGAGTAATGAGTGGCGCGCCTGCGTAGAACCGCATGCGTGTGTCGCCTGTTACCAGGGGGTTGTCCCTGAATCGCTCGTCCTGGAAAGAATCCTCCACCATAGTTACCTCATCAGGGAATTGAATGGCATAATGGCAGAAGGCATGCCCCCTGGACGTCTCACTTATGTCCAGCCCCACTCTTGACTTAAACCACTGCCTCTTTGAGTCCAGAAAGGTTATCAGGGAGATGGGTGTCCCGCAAATGATGGAGGCAAGCTCCGTGATGTCATCAAACTCTTCCTGTGGCAAAGTGTCCATGATCTGGTAAGAGTCTAGTGCATGGAGCCTTGGCGATTCATTCATATTAGATTCTTTGTTGGCACAGCCAGAACTCATGGCCGCATCAGCATGTAATTTTAATTAAAAGTGGACTTGTATAGCAGCAGAAAACAAAACTAGCACATTAACCCATATTGTACAATTTAAAGTTCATCCAACTTAAGAACCTTAGGTCATTTAGTAGTTTTGTAGAGCTTTAGGCTCTTGTTCCCTTGGCAGAAGAATATTCTCCAGGACGAGCCGCTGGCTTGTTCCGGCCTCCGAGCTGGACAGGGTGGCTCCCCGGGCACGGCAGGCTTTGTGAGCTAAACCTAAAACCTTAGAAACGGGCCGGTAGTGTATACGCCCTTACAGCCTGGTGAGGGCACCCCTGCCGTTATTTTCTCAAGGGAGGGGGGTACTGTAAGGCTGCTCACTGCACCGTGCGTCCAGGACATGCCTGTGGGCAGGGTGGGCATGCAGCATAATGCCATAGACGTCCTGCGTTAAAGCGCGCCCCATTCCTACCAGCTTTCGGTTTCACGCTCACCTGTCCATGTAAGGCTGCCAGTTTACAATAAGCACCTTCTCGTCCTCGAGCAGCAGGTAGCCGTAGTCGTAGCAGAAGTGGTAGGTGTTGCCGCCCTTGGTGCGGTAGAGGTGCGTGAAGTGGCGGAAGTCGAAGCCGGCCATTTGGAGCACTTCCCGCCTGAGCGTAGTCTTGCCCTCGGGGCTGTGGCGCTGCAGCACAAAACGGTTGTGTCGCAGTTTGTGGTTTATATCCTTCATCAGGCGCTCGCCCGCATCCTCGGAGCGACGGCGGTTGCTGGCCGCCGCCAGTATAGCACCATGCCCAGTGCAAAATGCTAAATCATGGCCGGGAACTCAAAAACGCGCCGACCAAAACCCAAAAAACGAAGCGGAAAGGACAAGAGAGGGCAGAGCACGACCCGCTCACGCCATGCCAGGAGTTGTGCAATCCGAAAAACGGTCGTTTACTTAACGCTCCCTACTACCTGCTTGTTGTATTCTATGTATCTGCCAAGCAATTGCACTATTTTTTATACTAAAAGAAAGTGACAGGGATATAAGTCAGAACTGTGCCTGGTTCTCAGTTTTTGATTCAGATTTGTTTTAAAGCTCGTAGCCGTGTTATAACGCGAATATACTCGTTTATAAACGGATAAACACGGATAGTAAAATTGCACTGAAATATCAGAGATTGCCTCATTGATATTGTTACCTTTTACTGGCATCGCTCCCTATACAGGGTTTTAAAGCCATTACTTGGATGATGATATAAGCTTTTGGCGGTTTTATGCCAGGCATGCGACCTTTCTTGAGTATATCTCGTCTAAAATCAAGTAGGAAGTACTGGTGCTTTGAATAGAATATATTATATTGTAATAGCAAAATATTACGGTGACAACACGTAAAACTGCCTTAGCAGCTTTAAAAGCTAAAAAAAGAGTAGGCAAGACCACCTTCGTACATAGTGCAGATAAGCGTATGTTCACGTATATCCATTAGTTGGGTGCAAGTAACAATATGAATTTAGAACAATTAGCTCAAAGAGAAAAAGACCTTTGCACTGTCGTAACAGACCTGTATAACCAAAAACAGTCGAAAGAAAATGACCAGAAATTAAGAGAAGTTTTTAACTCTTATAAGCATGTACATCAGGAATATGCTGAAATGGCTAATATGGAAATTGAAGCATTAAAAAGAGCACTCTTTATTCAATGGTATGCACAAACGGAACCCAATTATTTAAGTGGTATTGATACTGTTGATAAACAAGCAGAAATAAAGGTATTCACCATTTTAGATGGAAGAATAGCCAGTAATGCAGTTGACCCTGAGCTTATTTGGATGCTCAATTACTTTGCTGCATGGGATTATGTGTTTGCAAGGTATCCAACTCTCATAAATCTGAAAGCCTTTGTGGCAAATGCGCAACCTGACACATTACCAGATAGAATAGATAGAAAAGCAATGGAAGAAAGGGGACGGATGGGCGAATACTGGAACTCTCTGGATAGATACAAAGAATAAAATACCTTCACCCAACAAAGGTAGCTGTTGCACAACTCTAGCGTAACTTCTGGTCCCTATCCCATTTCTGATTTCACTTCTCTTCAGAGTAGCCAAAATTAAGTTGAAGAATGCTTCCAGCTCCGGCCTGGGCAGGGCCATGACGGCTGCCTGGCTTGTTTTCGGGGTAAAGCGCAGGAGCTTCTGCAGGTTGTAGGCCGCGGCGGCCATTAGCATGCCCTTGTGGGCCAGCCCTAGCCCGCGGGTGTTGACTCTTCGCATGCCCAGGAAGTCGAGCAGCGTGCCCAGCACCGGCTCGACGGTGGCCTGCCGGAGCCGCTTCATGTGCCTGCCCCAGCGGCTTTGGACGCGGGTGATGGCCCGCTCGTACTCCTCGCGGAAGGAGGTGATGTTGACTTTCTTCTCGTGCTGCTTACCGATGCAGCCCTCTTTGCGGGGGCAGCCCTTGCAGTCCTTGCGCGTGGTCAGGTAGAGCCTGGAGCGGACGTTGTTGCGTTTGGCGTTGACGATCTCCTTGCGGAAGGTAGCCTTCTTGCCCTCGGGGCACAGCCAGTAGTCGCCCTCCCGCACGTAGGTAAAGCCCTCGGGCCCGCCCGCGTAGGTGCCGTGGGGCGGGATGAAGGCCGTGATGCCCTCCCGCTCCAGCAAAGCGTAGTTCTCCCCCGAGCAGTAGCCGGTGTCGGCCAGCAGGGCCGTGCAGCCCAGCCCCAGCTGGTGCAGCCGCTGGTTCAGGTGCTTGACTACGCCGGGCAGGCAGATGCTGTCCTTCTTGTCGGCATGATCCGCCTGCACGTGCGTGATCACGTGGCGGTGCGTGTCGACCGAGAGCTGCAAGAGGTAGCAGAGCTTGCGGGCCTTGCCCGGCTTTACGGCGATGCGGGCGTCGGGGTCCACCGGGGAGTAGTGCGTCTTATTGCTGGTGTACTTGGCGCCCTTGTTGTGGGCGCCGGGGTGCAGGTCCTGCTCCAGGCGCCACTTGCGGTTGCGGGCTCGGATCTCGAGCAGCTCCTCTCGGCTGGCCGTGAGGGTGCGTTGCTCTTCTGTGGCCCTGTTGATGAGCGCCTTGCGGTCTCCGCGGCTGATGGCCCGGACCTGCTGCAGGTGCGCATTGAGTGTTTCCGGTGCTACTTTCAACTCGAGCGCATCCATGGAGGCGTTGGCTTTGACCAGGGCTGAATCTACGGCTTGGGTGTGGCCGGAAACCATACCGGCCTCCACGCACAGGGAAAGCACGCGGGTGAAGACCTCTTCAAAGAGCTCGGCGGGCAGGAGCTGGCGGGTTCTGGAGACAGTCGAGTGCCAGGGCAGCGGCTCGTCGAGCTGGTAATCAAGGAAGTACAAAAGGTCCAGCCTAAGGCTGCAGTGCTCGATAAGGCGACGGTCGGAGGCGATGTTCTCCAGGTGCGCCACCAGGCAGAGCTTGAAGAAAACGACCGGGTCAATCGACTGCTGGCCGCACCTGCCATAGCAGGGCTGAGTCAGCTCGTAGAGAAACGAAAGGTCGAGCCTGTCCTTGAGCCGCCGGTAAAAATTATGCCCCGGCACGTGCGCCGAGAGCGAGAAACGAAGCTCCCGCTCGTCTTCAAAAGTTTTCCTGCCCTGCATCCCCACATCAGTTTGGTACTATCCTCTTTTACGCCTATCTTCAGTAGGTTGTGCAACAAGCACAAAGTTCAGCCTTCATGCTCGGCTCCGCCTCGCCCATCGGCTGCACCAGCCCGTTAGGGCTAATTTAGATGAAAAAGCAAGGCTTAACAAAAATGAGAGTGTGGCGAATCATTTACTCTGACTATGCTACCTGTGAGACTAAAGTTTAAAGCCTCTGAAATGTTCAATAACGATAATCGAAGAGAATAGCATGTTCAATTCTAAAGCTTTCCTGTTGATGCTTGTAACGGCTTTTTTATGGAAGTTCCCATTGGAAGCGAAGCCGCCTCAAGCAACGATTATCAATGCCAGTCCGAAGATGAAGGTGTTCCTTTACTATAAGAACTCCCTACTTGAGCAGAAAGAACATTTCCTGTCGCCTCAGGATACTGTAGTTCTACCTTTTGACTCTGATTCTTTTTCTCCTGTGATGGTAAGTACGCCCATTGGAAATAAACTCAGTGCGGGAGTGATTGCCATGCCTGGAGACACCATCTACATCAGCTATAACGAGGCACAGGATTCCTATGACTACACTGGTAACCACAGCACTGAGCTGGCTTTCTCCAAAAGATTAAGCCAGAGCAGTTTTAGATTGGTGGGACCTTACGACCAGATTGCCTATGGCAGCAAGACAGACTTTAACTACTTTCTGGATGAGTGGCGCAAGTTGTGGATTGAAAGCGAAAAGTTTATAATAGAACTAAAAGCCGCACAAGGTGTTAGGGAGGAGTTTAAGAATTATCTGGAGCAGGAGATAAGGCTGAAAGTTTTTTCTGTTCTTCTTATTCCAGCGGTACTTCAGAATCCTAAGAAGCCTGTCCGACCTTACCCCCAATTTTACCAAGACACGGTTTCAGCTCATGCAAGAATCCTGTATGATTCCAAACGACTTCCCGAAAGTTCATCTGAGCGACTGGTCGCCGCATTGCGTGGTTATGCCATGTTCCTGGCGGCACGGGAGGGTAGGTACGGGGACTTTGCTGTTCAATATGAAATTGCCAAACGTGAGTATGAGGGTTTGCAGCGGGAGTGGGTTTGCTATTCTGCACTGAAAGACTTGATGAAGCGGGGGAATGGTTCAGCCAATCTGGTGAAGGACTACCAATCCTGGGCATCGGAAGACAGCAAGTATAAGAACAAGCTTCTGGGGATAAAACAACTAAATGAAGTCTCCATTTACAAGGAAGCCGCCATAAATGACATCTTCATAACCCCAGAAAAAAAGCAGTTGCGCCTTTCAGACATCATCACAGAGAATAAGGGTAAAGTGATTTATGTGGACCTGTGGGCAAGTTGGTGTATACCGTGCCTAAGGGAGTTTCCAGCATCTTTGGAGATAATGAAGCGGTACTCTCCACAGGATTTAGCCATGGTGTATCTCTCCGTTGATAAGGACACGGACAAGTGGCTGGAAGCTTCCTACAGACATCTTGGCAACAATGTTAACAGTTATCTCCTCAAAAATGAAGATGGGTCTGGTCTGGTAAAAAAATACAATATTAAAAGCGTGCCTCGGTACATGATTATCGATAGGGAAGGTGTTATTCGTTATGCGGATGCCCCTCCACCGAGTGATGCTATACTAAGTGAAATACTGGATAGGCTCCTGTATCCGACCATTGGAAGCAAACCATAAGATAAATTCAGTCGCTTTATCTTCAATATGCCAAGTGGTGGATGAGCCTCATATGAGCTTCAGATAAGAAAAGAGTAAAGAAAGAAGAGTAGTTGCAGCAATAGAAATTTTATGCAGATAGCAAAACAAGCCCTAACACGATGCATAGTTTAGGCTGTGGCTACGCCTGGCCCATACTATGCACGAACACGTTGTGTGTCATAAAACTATATAGAAGAAAAAGCTTCAATGTTAACAGGCTTTACAAGACAATGAGCATCAGAATACTGTCTTTAGTTATACTTGTTTTAACAGCCCTTGCGTGTAAGAAGCCTACACCTGGTCAGCTGCTGTACGCTAAAGAAGGAGATGTAAAAATAGAGATTGATAGTGTTGGTGTGCCAGAGTTGGCAGCGTTTCCGATACGCTTTAAACTAACGAATTATACCAATAAGAAGGTAGTTCTTGTCTTTGATACCATCTCTAACGAATACAAAGACCAAGTCAGAAACTTATACATTACAGCTGACCAAGACACTTTCTTTCTTGGAATAAGAAACTCCGAAGAATACGTAATTTTCAATCCGCGTACCAGTACTTCTTTTTTAGGCTATGGATACTTTATCTATGGGAAAGGCCATTTTGATTCCTTCGGAGAGATCGATTCTGTCTTCAAGAAAGGGAAGTTAAAGTATACGTTCGGTAAAATGAAAGTACAAAATAACGCCTTGAAGGAAGTGATAAGAGGTGCTGATACACTTCTTATTCCTCCTACATTAGAAGCAAAAACTGACAAAGCTAAAATTGTTGATAGATTCCTATCTGGGTCTTTTTGGTGGCAAGAGAAGAAGCTTTAGATTATGTGCTTCCTATCAAGAAGAAAGTAAAATGTGCAACAAGAGGAGACTGAGCAAAAATTACGAACACACAACAATGGTAGCTGTTGCACAACTCTAGCGTAACTTCTGGTCCCTATCCCATTTCTGATTTCACTTCTCTTCAGAGTAGCCAAAATTAAGTTGAAGAATGCTTCCAGCTCCGGCCTGGGCAGGGCCATGACGGCTGCCTGGCTTGTTTTTGGAGTGAAGCGCAAGAGTTTCTGCAGGTTGTAGGCCGCGGCGGCCATTAGCATGCCCTTGTGGGCCAGCCCTAGCCCGCGG